>BATO01000049.1 GCA_000474255.1 Aquipseudomonas alcaligenes MRY13-0052 | reverse complement strand
AAAGCTGCGACCTGCAGCCTGCCACTCAGCGAGCTCGCGAATCGATATGCGCTCCATAACCCCTCCCTAACGCAGCAGGTGGATAGCCAATCCCACAAGAGCACATCCCACCAACACTTGGATGACTCCACGCTTGAAGCGGAACAGCGCCACCGCGGCACCGACAGCGATCAACGCCGAGGGCCAGTCGAAGCTGCCTGCAAAGCCCTCAGGCCACAGCACGTGATAACCGAAGAACAGCGCGAGGTTGAGGATGACGCCTACCACCGCGGCAGTAATGCCGGTCAACGGAGCGGTGAACTTCAGCTCGTTGTGCGTGGACTCCACCAGCGGCCCGCCGGCGAGGATGAACAGGAACGAGGGCAGGAAGGTAAACCAGGTTACGAGGCTGGCCGCCACGGCACCGGCAAGGAATGCCTGCTCTGGCCCGAAGACCTGGTGCACATAGGCGCCAACGAACCCCACGAACGCCACCACCATGATCAGCGGCCCCGGGGTGGTCTCGCCCAATGCCAGGCCATCGATCATCTGGGGGGGTGTCAGCCAGCCGTAATGGCCTACCGCGCCCTGATAGACATACGGCAGTACTGCATAAGCGCCGCCGAAGGTGAGTAGAGCGGCCTTGGTAAAGAACCACCCCATCTGGGTCAGGGTGCCCTCCCAACCATACAGGACGGTCAGCAGCCCCATAGGCAAGGCCCACAGCACGGCGCCTACTCCAACCAGCAGAGCTAGGTGCGACCAGCGGAAGCGCGCATGCGCCGGCGGTGGCGTGTCGTCGTCGATCAACGCCGGCCCATAGGACTGTTTGGATGCCCCATGCCCACCACCGACGCTGAACTTGTCAGGTGCATACCGCCCGCCCAGATAGCCGATAAGAGCGGCCCCCAGAACGATCAAGGGGAAAGGGATATTGAGCGCAAAGATCGCCACAAAGGAGGCTGCAGCGATAGCCCAAAGCCAGTTGTTCTTCAGCGCGCGTGAACCGATACGGTGGGCAGCCTGCACAACGATGGCGGTGACGGCGGGCTTGATGCCGTAGAACAATCCCGCCACCACAGGCACTTCGCCGAAAGCGATGTAGACCCAGGACAGGGCAATCAGGATGAACAGTGAGGGCAGCACGAACAGTGCGCCGGCGATCACCCCACCCCAGGTGCGATGCATGAGCCAGCCAATATAGGTAGCCAACTGCTGAGCCTCCGGGCCTGGCAGGAGCATGCAGTAGTTCAATGCATGCAGAAAGCGGCGCTCCGAGATCCAGCGCCGCCTCTCCACCAGTTCCTGGTGCATGATCGAGATCTGCCCAGCCGGGCCACCGAAGCTGATGAAACCGAGTTTCAGCCAGAACAGAAATGCCTCGAATAGGCCAACTTTCTCTACCCTGCCCTGGTCTTGCTCAGTCGCTTGCATAGCTGTCTCACTCATCACTCTGTCCTTCCTTGCTGAATGCAGCCAGCAACCCATCGAAGATGGCGCAGGCCGCAGCCAATAACTGATCGTCGTTCTCGATGCTGGCTCGCAGTCCAGCCAGTACGCGCTCTACACCTGTCGCTTCTGTGGGTTGCGCGCCCCCCACATCCAGGTAATGAACCAGTGCCCCTAAGCGCTGCAGCCCTGGAGCCTCCAGCCCGAAGCTAGCCATAAGGGTCTCGAAGGTGACCTTGTTGCCGACATGGCTGAACCGGGCACCATCAAAATCGAACCCAAGTGCTTCCGCAGGACATGCATCAGGAGAGGGAAGCCAGAGGATGCTGGCACCTGGATCGATGAAGCGGCGGATCAGCCAGGCGCTGGCCAGGCGGTCTACCCAGGGGCGCTGGCGAGTCGCCCAGGTTCGCCCTTCGTAGTCCCGCGGATCGAGCTGCTCGATGGCTTGCTCATGGCTGGTGGGCTCATCCTTGGAAAGCGCCCGGTTGATGGCCACTTCGAGATCACGCAGCAGCGCGTCTGTCTGTTGCAAAGGTTCGCCCGGAAAGAAGTCGATCGACTGGATCTGAGCGAACGACTTGCGCAACTTGCGGGCCTGGCGAGCAGTCGCCAGTGCATTCTCAGGAGTCAGCTGGGCCAGTTGGGGCTCAACCTCCGAGCGCAACCTGGCGTAGTCGTCGCCACGATCAAAGAGAGGTATGAAGCGCTCACCCTGGGGATCAGTGACCGGCAGGAGCGACGCCGAGCCACCGCTATCCAGCACGTCACGCTCGACGGACTCCAGTACCTCACGACTAGCCGAGCCATCTGGCAGGAGATAAACCCCATCGCGTAGCACCGCAGCCCCAGCGCTTTTCAACGTGCGCCAAGCGCGCATTCGCTCGGCGGCATTTGCCGTAGGCAGTGCCATCACGAGACATAGCCAATTAATCAATGTAACGATCTCACGAAATTTGTTCGATTGCTACATTACCTAGAGGTTGCTGAATTGGGAACTGGGAAGTTAGCCCTGCTGGGCGGAGTGGTATGCGATTTTCGCCGCCTCCGATTCAGAATGTCCGCTTATGGCCGCTAGTGTGCGCTCTCTTGCTTGGATGGCATTACGTTCTGGCCCAACGTTACTGTAGCGAATCCGCAGCAGTATCAATCAAAGCCTCCTGTATCCCGCGTGAAGAAAGACGCTACGTTGCGCCCGTTCTTCCACGGCTTCGCTTGCCGCCCCGCTACGGCAGATTCGAAGCATTCATCGAAATGTCATCATTTAGAAGCAGTGCGTTAACAAGGAATTTCTACCCTTTGCATCGCGAACCGCAATTGTGCGGCCAGCAATATTGCGAAAGGTGATCAAATGACGCCCCATCCGATACAGGACGCCGTGCTGCGGGTCGACCGGTTGAGCGTCGTCTACCCAGGCGGCGTGACAGCCCTACGCGATACCTCGATTGCATTTCGGCGTGGTGAGTTCACCGTGCTGCTTGGTCTCTCGGGCGCAGGCAAGTCGACCTTGCTCCGTAGCCTCAATCGACTCGTCACGCCCACTCGCGGCAGTGTCACCAGCGAGCTCGGTGAGCTCGGCAGCGGCTCAGCCTTGCGTCAGCATCGTCGGCGTACCGCCATGATCTTTCAGCACCACCAGCTAATCGAACGTCAAAGCGCACTGGCTAATGTGCTTACCGGTCGGCTGGCCTTTCACAACACGCTCCGCTCGCTGTTTCCTCTGCCGCGTGCCGATCAGGAGATTGCGCTCAGTTGCCTCGCTCGGGTCGGTCTGGCAGACAAGGCGCTAAGCCGGGTGGACAAACTGTCCGGTGGCCAGCAGCAGCGGGTAGGCATCGCGCGTGCGCTAGCGCAACAGCCCGCGATCATTCTTGCCGATGAGCCGGTAGCCAGTCTCGACCCGGCCACTTCGGTCCGTGTTCTCGGACTGCTGCGCGACATCTGCAAGGAAGACGGCATCACCGCCATCGTTTCGCTGCATCAACTCGAATATGCCCGCCGCTTCGCCGATCGCGTCGTCGGGCTGGCCGATTCTCAGATCGTTTTCGATGCCGCGCCCTCGGAACTCACCGATGCGCAGCTTGAGCGCATCTATGCAGGCCGCTCTACGACTCAGCCAGCAACTGCTCCGGCTGAAACCCCTGTCATGCTCGCACCTTCACTGGAGATGTCCCGATGAAACGCTTATCCGCTCTCTTATTGACCTGTTTGCTGTCCGCTGTTTCAAGTCTGTCCGCCGTAGCGGCCGATGCCGATCCGGATGTGCTAAAGGTTGCGCTGCTGCCGGACGAAAACGCCTCGGAGTTGATCAAGCGAAACCAGCCGCTGAAGGATTATCTGGAAGAGCATCTGGACAAGAAGGTGCAGCTGATCGTAACCACCGACTATTCCTCGATGATTGAGGCGATGCGCTTTGGCCGTATCGACCTGGCGTATTTCGGTCCGCTGTCCTACGTCATGGCCAAAAGCAAAAGCGACATCGAGCCCTTCGCTGCCATGGTCATCGACGGCAAGCCGACCTATCGCTCAGTGATTATCGCCAATGTGGCGTCAGGCGTGAATGAGTATGCCGACCTTAAGGGCAAGAAGATGGCCTATGGTGACCGGGCATCGACGTCCAGCCATCTGATTCCCAAAACCGTGCTTCTTGAGACGGCCGAGCTGACGGGTGGGCAGGACTACGAACAACATTTTGTGGGCACGCATGACGCCGTTGCCGTCAACGTGGCGAACGGAAACGCCGATGCGGGTGGGCTGTCGGAGGTAATTTTCAATCAAGTAGCCGAACGTGGCCTAATCGATCCGAGCAAGGTGAAAGTACTTGGTTACAGCGGCGAATATCCCCAATACCCCTGGGCGATGCGCTCGAACCTGAGCCCCGAGCTGAAAACCAAGGTGCGGGATGTATTCGTCGGTATCGACGATCCCGAAGTGCTGCGCAACTTCAAAGCCGAGGCCTTCGCGCCAATCACCGACGCCGACTACGATGTGATTCGCAACATGGGATCGCTGCTCGGCCTCGACTTCGCCACGATGTGAGCACCGATATGTCTACTCATCATGACGTGCAGGCGCTGCCTGCAGAGCAACGCGAGCACATCCTTCGAGGCTTCGGCCTCGGTTGGTGGCGCCAGCTGGGGCAGGTGGCAATTGTACTCGGAGTGGTGCTGTTGGCCTGCTGGTACGTGGGGCTGCTCGATGCCACCACGCTGCTGAACGGGCTGCCCTCCATCGCGACCCTGGCAGGCGAGGCCATGCCGCCAGACTTTTCGGGCTATCGAAGCTGGATTCGCCCGTTGATCGACACGCTGGCGATGAGCATCG
Source organism: Aquipseudomonas alcaligenes MRY13-0052 (assembly GCA_000474255.1). GTDB lineage: Bacteria > Pseudomonadota > Gammaproteobacteria > Pseudomonadales > Pseudomonadaceae > Metapseudomonas > Metapseudomonas solani. The sequence continues at coordinate 41,874 of BATO01000049.1, read as the reverse complement.
CCGGCACGGCCATCGCAGTGGTGTTCTCGCTGGTGGTGGCCTTCGTTGCAGCGCGCAATACGGCGCCGCACCCCCTTGTGTTCGGTGTTGCCCGGGTGCTGCTCAATGCCCTGCGGTCGGTGCCGGAGCTGATCATGGGCATCATCTTCGTTGCAGCCGTAGGGTTCGGCGCCTTGCCGGGCGTGCTTGCCCTGGGTCTGCATTCGATCGGCATGGTCGGCAAGTTCTTCGCCGAGGCCATCGAGCACGTCGACGAAGCGCCGGTGGAAGCCGCTCGGGCGGCGGGGGCTACGCCGATGCAAGTGCTGCTGCACGCGGTTTTGCCACAGGTGACTCCGCAGTTCGCCGACGTGGCGATCTACCGCTGGGAATACAACTTTCGCGCCTCCACCGTGATGGGCATGGTTGGCGCCGGCGGTATCGGCTTCGAACTCATGGGCTCGCTGCGCATCATGCAGTACCAGGAGGTTGCAGCAATCCTGCTGGTCATCCTGGCCATGGTCACGCTAGTAGACGCCTTCAGTGGCGTGCTGCGCAAACGTTTCAAATAGGACAAACCATGCTGCCGAAACTCGTTATAACTCACCGAGTACACGATGAGATCCTGCAACTGCTGGCGCCACATTGCGAGCTGATGACCAACCAGAGCGACAGCACGCTGACGCGCGAGGAAATTCTGCGCCGCTGCCGCGATGCTCAGGCGATGATGGCGTTCATGCCCGATCGGGTCGATGCAGAATTTCTCCAAGCCTGCCCCGAGCTGCGTGTGGTCGGCTGCGCGCTCAAGGGCTTCGACAATTTCGATGTGGACGCCTGTACTGCCCGCGGGGTCTGGTTGACCTTCGTGCCTGATCTGTTGACGGTCCCGACTGCCGAGCTGGCGATCGGACTGGCGGTGGGGCTGGGGCGGCATCTGCGCGCAGCAGATGCGTTCGTCCGCTCTGGCGAGTTCCAGGGCTGGCAACCACAGTTCTACGGCACGGGGCTGGATAACGCGACGGTCGGCATCCTTGGCATGGGCGCCATCGGACAGGCCATGGCTGAGCGCTTGCAGGGATGGGGCGCGACCCTGCAGTACCACGAGGCGAAGGCTCTGGATACACAAACCGAGCAACGGCTCGGCCTGCGCCAGGTGGCGTGCAGCGAACTCTTCGCCAGCTCGGACTTCATCCTGCTGGCGCTTCCCTTGAATGCCGATACTGAGCATCTGGTCAACGCCGAGCTGCTTGCCCTCGTACGGCCGGGCGCTCTGCTTGTAAACCCCTGTCGTGGTTCGGTAGTGGATGAAGCCGCCGTGCTCGCGGCGCTTGAGCGAGGCCAGCTCGGCGGGTATGCGGCGGATGTATTCGAAATGGAAGACTGGGCTCGCGCGGACCGGCCGCGGCTGATCGATCCTGCGCTGCTCGCGCATCCGAATACGCTCTTCACTCCGCACATAGGGTCGGCAGTGCGCGCGGTGCGCCTGGAGATTGAACGTTGTGCAGCGCAGAGCATCATCCAGGCGTTGGCAGGTGCGCGCCCAATCAACGCTGCGAACCGTCTGCCCCAGGCCGAGCCTGCCGCATGTTGAATCCGGTCTGGCTGAAGAGCCTGGTAGCGATCGTTCAAACAGGCAGTTTTCAGAGCGCGGCGAGGGCGTTGGGGCTGGCCCAGCCGACGGTGTCGCAGCACTTGCAGAAGCTTGAAGAGCAGGTCGGCGTAACGCTGGTGCAGCGCAGTCGTAGCGGCTGCCAGCCTACCACACGTGCGCTGGCCTTCATGCCGCATGCGACCGCCTTGCTCGACATGCACGCCCGGGCGCTAGAAGCCCTGCATGGAAATAGTGAGCGCGTCGGGGCCAGCTCCAACATCGGCACCTACCTTCTCCAGCCATTCGTGCGCAGCTATCTGACGACCGCAAATGAGAGGGGCGAGGTGGATCTGCGCATCGCCGCCAACCCGGATGTGGCCGACCAGCTACTGGCGGGCCAGCTCGACGCCGCGATCATGGAATGGTGGCTACCTCACCCCGACTTCGAACACCGCCTCTGGCGGGTCGAGCCGCTGGTACTTATCGTCAGCCCCGACCATCCGCTGGCTGAAGCAGGGTGCATAGAACGCGATCGTCTGGTGGACCTGCCGATGCTGGGAGGTGAACCGGGTAGCGGTACCGGACGGCTTCTGACCGAATACTTTGGCGAGCTGGGCGTGCCTCGCAGCGGTATGCAGCTAGGCAGCACCGAGGCAATCAAACAAGCAGTCAGGGCGGGACTCGGCGTGTCGTTGGTGATGGCTTCCGCAGTACAAGACGAAGTTCGCAGTGGCGCGCTGGTAGCTCTTCCCATCCCGGGGCTTGAAAAGCGTCTCCAACTGATCTGGCGCAAACCGCCCGGAAATCTGCACCCGCCGGGATTTGTGCGGCACTTATTGGCCGGTTAGCGACCACCGTTCAGGCTAGCCATTCTTGTCCTCCCACACGTGGAGGACTTGCTATGAACATCATCGCTACCTGCAGCCGCCAGCCCTGGAACAAAGGAAAACTGGTCGGACAGAAAACCCCACTCCGACTGAGAGATATCTGGGCCATCCGAGTAAGGCTTCAAATTGCAGAAAGAACTCGGGATCTGGCTCTCTTCGACCTGGCCATCGACAGCAAGCTTCGAGCCTGCGACTTAACCAAGCTCCGTGTGCGGGACGTTGCCCATGGTGAGCAGGTGTCATCACGAGCAATAGTGATGCAGCAGAAAACACAGCGGCCAGTGCAGTTCGAGATCACTGAGCAAACTCGGGCGGCGCTCGCGGCTTGGATACATCAAGTACAGCTCCGCGGCGAGGACTACCTGTTCCCGAGTCGACTGCATAACTCAGACCATCTATCCACTCGTCAGTACGCCCGTATCGTCAAAGGCTGGGTGAAAGCCATTGGCCTTGACCCAGCCATGTATGGCACTCACACAATGAGACGCACGAAGGCATCACTGATCTATCGCAGGACGAAGAACCTGCGGGCCGTTCAACTGCTGCTCGGCCATACGAAGCTGGAGAGCACCGTTCGATATCTGGGAATTGAGGTCGATGACGCCTTGGAAATGGCGGAACAGACCGAAGTGTGACCATGTGTAGCGACGGCCAAAGTCAGGCCGTCGCTAACCGGCCAAGAGCTGCCCGAGTGCGAACTGACTCGATCTAGTTGACTCAAGCGTTCATTGCCCCAGAGCAATCAGCGAGGCGTGGACTGAATGACGGCTGTTGCGGCTCTATGATGAAACCTGCCTGATATCCAACACGACCCAGACCTCATACCCTTTCTCCCGTGCTGCTTTCTCGGCCTCGAGTTGGGCAGCGAGAGTACTGATGGAACGGGAGCGGTGCTCGAAGCGGAATGGCGAACCACCGTTCTTGCGCACGCTCAATTCAACGAGTGTGAAGGTGGAGTGCTGTTTGGGAATTGGCTGCTTCGATTCTGATGGAGCGGGATCAAGACCGAGTGCGCGCCGCATCTCGACTTCAGTGAGTATTGTGTCAGTCAAGCGAGATCCCTAGACGATTGCGGGTGACGCCATTGTAGCGAGAAGTCGTGCTGACATGGCCTGAGTTCGATGCTGGCGAGCTAATAACCTCATCTCTGCAATATGGCTACGAATCACCAAAGTAGTCATCACGGTCGACTAGTCCGAATGGGCGTTCCTCGCAGGGCTGCTCATCGCTGAACAGATTCTGCGTGCGGCGCTCCTGCTTCAAAAACGCTAGCGCCGCGAAAAAGCAACTTTCGCATAGATTGACTCGATAGCGTTCGCCATCATGCCCTGCGCCATAGCCCCAGAGCGCCTGAAGCGTCCCGAACTGCTCGCCGTACCCCGGCACCCTCGTACTGGTAGCGCATACATCGCAAATGGTGTCTTTATGGCTCTCTGTCACCGGGCAGGCCTCATCTTCGTATTAAAAAGAGTAACCGAGGGCACTGCGCAACGGAGCGCCTTTTGCCAGTTTTCCAGCCCCGCTGCGTTAGCTCAAGCATGGCCTGGTGTGCCATGCCGGCGGTGGATATGGCAGGTCTTCAACAGATGCGGTTGGCGTTGGTTGATCATGGTTGTCCGCTGCACGTTTCTTGCGTTGCCGGCGGCGACCACTCCATTCCCTCTTCGAGGATCGGATGGCTTTCACTAACGACGATCAACGGTTTGTTCCGATTCTCCAGCGCGAACATGGCGATGGAGCCTTCGACGTCCACCGCCGGCACCTCCCCCTGTGGGTCAAGCCTGCCAACCCAGACATATTGCCGGGTCTCCAAACATGCGAGGTAATACGAAATACCCATGCTTCCTCCGAATTTGAATCAAGTCTATTACTGTGCCAATCCGGAACGGGAGGCGGTACTGCCGCAAACATCAAATGTTATCGCCAGTGCATTTTTAACCCAGGTGCCGACGCTATTCTGCCCTAACCCAGCAGTCTGAAAGCAAAATTCTACAACTCGCTTGGTGCTCGAAACTGGGTCAATGAAATTCCGGCATGTGGGTGGAAAATGCACAGGCGGCAACACGCATGCTGCAACTTCCTCTCGGTCTCCCTCCGCGACGTGTGCTTCTTGTTTTTTAACCTCATTTGAGGAAGAATAACCGGAAGTCACCGTTGTGTTAGGAGTCCTCAGATGCAGGCTTGCCAGGTATTCAGTGATCAGGATGAAATCGCCGCCCGTCTTGAACAGTTGAGTCTGGAGCGCGAGCCACTGCGTGAGGCTATCAATCAAGCTCACCTACAGCGGGTTCGCCTGACTCCTAACCATCCCAGCATTTTTCCCGGCCTTGAAATGTGGGGCTGGTTGGTAGGAGCGGTGCGCGATCAGCTGCGCCCACTAGGGTGGGTCGCGCATGAACAGTCGAACTACCCGCTTACCGTTCACTCGGCGCTCAATCTCGCGATTGCGGTCGCATCGGGGGATAGCTATGTTGGAAATCTGCTGGGGATGCCGAGCAGCCGATCCAGGAAGGGTAAAAATACAGTTGATGCTGTTGAGCGGAATTGCCAGTTCGACATGTTTGCTGACTTGCTGCCCGATCCGGAGGAGCTGCCTGAATCAGGCCCTCATGAGACCTGGATCCTGCTCCACCACACCGACACGGTGAAGAAGGAAATCCGCATCGAGCTCTCACGTCCATCGGGAATGGGTAAAGGCGGCAAGATCAATTTCTGGTCTGAACGCATCATGCTTGGCACCCTTGCTCTTGATGATGATTTCTTTGAGGTTACCTCCCCAGGCGGTCCGGATATCGACATCGAAATTCGCCGTAAAAGCTCGTGATAGATCATGTTTAATCCACAACGATTTGCGCTCGCCCGTCGCCGGCGAGGTATGAAAAAGCGTGAGCTTGCCACTCATATAGGAGTAACGGAGCGATCGGTCTCCGGCTACGAGAGCGGCACGCAGGAGCCTGAGCCTGGAACCCTGGCAAAAATCGCTAAAACGCTTCGGTTCCCCGAAGCGTTTTTCTTTGGTGATGATCCTGAGGTGCCAACGCCGGATGTTGCCAGTTTCCGGTCGCTCTCAAAGATGACTGCTGGCCTTAGGGATTCAGCTCTCGGTGCAGGCGCAATTGCGCTCCTGCTGAATGACTGGATCGAGCAACGTTTCGATTTGCCAGAGCCAGATCTTCCGGACCTGGGGTCCGAACGCGCTGCACTGACGAATTTTGAGGCGCTCGATAAGCTGGCACTATCACGCAGTGCCCAAGCGCCAGAGGCCGCTGCGGAGATGCTGAGGGCACACTGGGGTTTAGGTGAGCAGCCGGTTAAGAACATGATTGCGCTTCTTGAGTCGAAAGGCGTTCGTGTCTACTCACTTGCAATTGATGCAAAGGAGGTCGACGCGTTCTCGATGTGGAGTGGCGGCCGCCCCTTTATGTTCTTGAATACCTTTAAGTCGGCCGAGCGTTGCCGCTTTGACGCAGCTCATGAATTAGGACATTTGGTTATGCACCAGCATGCCCACCCACAAGGACCTGATTTAGAGCGTGAGGCGAATGCCTTTGCGTCGGCTTTTCTAATGCCACGTGCAAGCGTTCTAGCGATGGCTCCACGTTCGATCACTATCAAAAGCCTCATCAAATACAAGAAGCTCTGGTCCGTTTCTGTGGCAGCCTTAAATTACCGGCTTCATAGCCTGGGGCTTTCCACGGAGTGGGCTTACCGAACGCTGTGTATTCAGATTGCTCAAGAGGGCTATCGCACCGAAGAGCCGGAATCTATTGCTCATGAGCGGTCAGTGATCCTGGAGAAGATTTTCGCCGCGTTACGTGCAGATGGGGTTGGGAAAGCTGGCGTCGCGGGAGAACTGGCAATCAGTCCTGAGGAGATCAATGAATTGACGTTCGGATTGATGTTGAACGTGTTGAAGGGGCAGAGCGCTAACCCATCCGACTCTGGTGGGAAATCAGGTGCCCATCTTCGTTTGGTCAAGGGGTGAAGGGATGCCGCCGATGTCGCTTGGTCGGACTCGGCCAGCAACGGAAATCTGCCTGACAGAGCGTTAAGGAGCAAGCGTGTTGACGGTGTGTATGCGCGCTGACTGCTCCAACGCCATGCGCATCCATTTCGGCATTTTGCAGGCCATTAATGTGGTTAGGTCTTCAGGCCTGAGCACCTTCTTGATCGCGGCAATGCATTCCGGGGTCGAGCCGTCTTTACCGAGATAAAATAGTGCGCTGATAGCCGTCCCTACCTCGGTCCCGGCACGCTGCATGACCATTGGTGCCGCATGTACCAACCGGACCTCACCCTTACCTATAAAAAACGAGCGGCTGGGTCCGCTGGTGTAATAGATCGGAATGAGCGGCACCTGGGTGCTCAGTCCAAACAACCTGACCGCATGAGCGCCATGAATCTGAAGAACATGGCGGTTCTGCCTAGCGATCAAGCTCACTACTTCCCATACATTGGGGCGGACCCGTGCAACGTATCGACTGGATTTCGGGCGCATGTAAATTCCTCGATGCACCCGTTCAAGTTCGCCTTGGCTGACCAGCCGAGCTACTGCCTTGGATATGGCGCCACGCGCTCCAAGCTCCGCAAAGCGGCTGATGCAGAAGGGTTGCCCTTTGGGTAAGCGCTTGACCCGTTGCGCAATGCGGGTGGATACCGACAGAGCAAAATCAGTGCTGGACATTGCGGCTCTCATTTCTATCGAGTGAAGTCCAATGACGAGCTGAACAGCGGCTGATGAAAAGCGATCACCCGCCGTCGATATTCATCATCTGATGCATCGCTCACCAGGCACTCTTCAAGGCGCCCCAACGAGAGGATCTGGTCGGCCGACGGGTAGTGCCTGAGCAGGCTTTTCGCATAGCTGCGGATATCCTGAGGCAGCTCAGTGTTACGGGCGAGCTCTCGCAGGAACGCTTCGGTCTTGATGACGCTGCGGGTTCTTTCGTGAGGAAGGGTCAATGCGGCTATCTCCTGATTCAGTCAACCACGTCTGCCGACGCTTGAATTCTGGCCTCCATACAAGCATCAAAAGCAAGCCAGCAACTGTTGCCGGTAGTGCTTGGAAAAGCTGACCAGATGGTTTGGCTCAGCGGCAGAGCCCCCCAGGGATAAGGTGCATGTAGCACCTGCCCCAATTACCTGCGCAATGCCACTTCCATTACTGTCATCCAGGACATCGATATTGCCAGCAGCCCCAATCCAGCCAGATATTGAACCTGAAGTGGAGGCTGGCATCTCTACCTCGTTCAGCACTGCCAGGTCATCCGGTAGATCATCTGCAATTCTCTCTGCCAAGCACTGCAGTGTCGGCTCCGCTAACATGAATAGCCACGCCTGATTATCGGGCTCGCCTGTGCGCCGAAGCACTCGCCCAAGCACTTGTCGGTAATGCAGCTCAGTGCGGATGCGACTGAGGTAGCAGCACACCTGGAGTCGAGGAATGTCCGTGCCTTCGCTGATCATTCCAACTGCGATAATCCAACGGCAGGCGCTGTGTCTGAACGCATTGATAACCTGCTGCGCAGCCGGGGTTTTGTTGGTGACGATGCGGCAACCTTCACCCAGGGTTTCCAGGGCCAAAGCAATTTGCTGGGCGTGCTCGATGTCGGTGGCAACCACCAAGCCTGCCGCATCAGGCTTGATCAGGCGAAGCTCATCCAGCTTGCTGCACCCGAGACCGAGTAACTGATCAATCACCTCGTCATGACGCAACAGCTCTTCGTAGGTGACAGGGGACTCCCCCAATAGTTTGGCAATGCTGGGAAACATCCTGACAGTGCTCTCAGTGTCCAGCTCCTCGGTAAGTTTCACCTTCTGGTTGTCGAGGAGGACAATGCGAGGGGAGCGGCACACACCATCAGCAATGGCCTCTTTCAATCCGTAGCGGTAGTCGCAGATCAGGTACCCCTCGGGCGTCGAGTAGCGGGCCAGAGCAATGGCCCGGTCGTCCGAACGCCATGGGGTGCCGGATAGGGCCAGGGTGAAGGTGGCCCTGTCCTGTACCCGCTGAAGAATCTGTTGGCCCCAGGCGTTGCTCAGGAGTACATCATGGCCGGCGCAGTGGTGGATCTCGTCAAAAACCGCGAATACACGGTAGTCATCGAGGAGTCGCCAGAACGCCTCATCTCGGTATTCCATGGCTTGATAGGTGAACGCTGCACCAACTGCGCCGAGTTGGCCATCCAAGCGTCTGCCGAGCACCGCAGCAAAGGACGAGCGAAAGCCCTCGACAACCTGACAGGACGGAGCGAAGCAGAGCACCAGATCGATTCTGTCCTGCTCAAGCAGTCTGTTGGCCAGCTCTGCCGCCATGCGCGTCTTGCCGGCGCCCGGCGTTGCCTGGCAGAAGAAGTGCGGCGTGGTAGTGAAGTGCTCTAGTGCCGTGTCGATGCAGCGGCGTTGCCAGTCTCGAAGCAGTGTGGTCATCGTGCGGAGGCAAGCGTCTTGAGTGTCTTCTCGATGGCGCGAAGATGGCCCAGCAGGCGCGAGCTTCGGTCTCTAGCTTCCAGGTACTCGCCTTCGACCTTATCCCGGAGATGCGGCATATCATCGAGGAGCAGCTTGTATCGCTCCGCCTCGCCCATCGATGCCAGGAAGTCCAGCCTGATTTCCTTGAGGAGCGCTTCCAGGTGCTGATCCACATCGGCTGATGGTTGCGGTGCCGCCGCATTATTGAACGCTGACGGCTCCTGCTCTGACTCACAAGCGGTCTTATGGCTGTTCTCGAACCCGTTGTCGATCAGCTCCAGTTGCAGATGTGCCGGAATCGGCAGCAGGTGGTAGACCTGTCCCCGCGAACGGCGCTCTTCATCGAGCACAACCCAGCCCATGCGCAGCATTCTGCGGATCTGTTCATACACGTAGTGGCGCACATCGGCGATACGGAACTGTGTGCCCTTCAGGCGAGCAGCATAGGCGTCACGCAGTTCACGCGTCGTGAACCTTGCACACCCTTCCTCCTGAAGCAGCTCATACAGACGCCTGTCGAAGATAAACGAGGCCGATTTCATTGAGGCACCAGAAGAGTTAACGCAGCAGAAATGCGGATTATAATCCGTGGCCCCTGCGTCCGCAAACACACGATAGTGCCGCCTCAAGTGGAATTGAGACGGTCATGGAGAAGTTGGCGAAAGCGTTAGGGGAACGCATCCGGACGCAGAGAAAGGCCTGTGGGATTTCTCAGGATGCGTTAGCGCTGGCCTGCAGTATCGACCGTAGCTATATGGGGCGTATCGAGCGTGGTGAAGTAAACATCACCGTCGAGAAGCTGTATCGGATCGCAAGCGAGCTCGCCTGCGATCCATCCTGCCTTATGCCTCAGTTGTCAGAGCTGTAGCTCCGCATCTGATCGAGAGCGGTGTCCAAGAAGGCCTGACCAGATCCCGGCCTAATTTCGCTCTCGGATGCCCCCTGCTACTGCAGACAATACTTGGAGGTCTGCGGCTTTTTCGCATTACAGAAGCGCCTTCCTTTATCATCCCCGGCATCGTGTAGTGGTTGATTTCCCCGTTACTGGTTCAGGACACCCGGCTGTCGCTGTCAATGGCATTAGGCATACGTCAATACTGCTGAGCAGAGCGGAGTTGCTGATGCTAACGCCAAGCCGACAGAGCAGCATGTGCCGGCCGGGGGATGTAGCCATTACCCAAAATCCTAGCGGCTAAAATCGCCGCCTTCGCGCATCAGCGATCTGGACAGTGGTAAACCATGAATGCAGTAGAAATTGAGTCCGCCATATCGAACCTGGCCCTTGAGCCCTTTGACGCGGCGGAGTTCCCGTTCACCTTCCTGGCCGCGTTCGGCAACAAGGAAACCGCGCTCAAGCGCCTGCGCGCCGGCAACAACAACGCCTCGGACGTACCCGGCGGCGTACTACTGCGCAGTAACATCCATATCGCCACTTGCGAGCTTGGCGGCGTGGGCGAAACGCTCAAGGCGCTGCGTGCCAGCCCGGCCACTACAAAAGCCAAAGCCAAGTTCATACTAGCCACCGACGGACAAACGCTGGAGGCCGAAGAGCTGATCACAGGTGAAACCATCGCCTGCGACTACCCGGACTTTCCCAACCATTTCGGGTTCCTGCTGCCGCTCGCCGGCATCTCCACCATCAAGGAGATCAAGGACAACCCCATCGACGTGCGCGCCACCAGCCGCCTGAACAAGCTGTACGTCGAGCTGCTAAACGAGAACCCGGACTGGGCCAAGGCCGAACGCCGCCATGACATGAATCACTTTATGGCGCGGCTGATTTTCTGCTTCTTTGCCGAAGATACCGATATCTTCCGTGGCGATGGTCTGTTTACCAAGACAGTTGAGCAGTTTAGCGAGCGCGACGGTTCAAACACCCACCAGTTGCTGTCGGAAATCTTCCGCGCCATGAACATCAAGCTGGCCGAGCGCGCCACTGCTCAGCCACGCCTGCCCAGCTGGGCCAACACCTTCCCTTATGTGAATGGCGGTTTGTTCTCCGGTAGTACCGAAGTGCCACGCTTCACGCGCATGGCGCGCACTTACCTGCTGCACGCTGGCAAGCTCAACTGGAAAAAAATCAACCCAGACATCTTCGGCAGCATGATCCAGGCCGTAGCCGATGATGAAGAGCGCGGCGCACTGGGCATGCACTACACCAGCGTGCCCAATATCCTCAAGGTGCTGAATCCGCTGTTTCTGGATGACCTTCGGGAGCAACTGGATGCATGCGGTGACAACAAAGCCAAGCTGCTCAATCTGCGCAAGCGTATGGCACGCATCCGCGTATTTGACCCAGCCTGCGGCTCCGGCAACTTTCTAGTCATTGCCTACAAGCAGATGCGTGAGATCGAGGCGGAAATCAATCGTCGCCGGGGCGAAGCCCACAACAAATCCGAAATACCGCTGACTAACTTCCGCGGTATCGAACTCCGCGACTTTCCGGCAGAGATTGCCCGCCTGGCGCTGATCATTGCCGAGTTTCAGTGCGACGTGCTCTATCGAGGCCAGCAGGATGCGTTGGCGGAATTTCTACCGCTGGATGCGCAAAATTGGATCATCTGCGGTAATGCGCTATGGCTGGACTGGCTGAACATCTGTCCTCCTACAGGCACAGCTGTGAAATTACTCGCAGATGACTTGTTCAGTACTCCACTTAATCAGGCGGAGATCGAATTCGCGAACGAAGGTGGAGAAACATATATTTGCGGGAACCCGCCATATGTTGGGACAAAGTACCAAACAAAAGACCAAAAAGACGACATAGCGGCACTATTTAAAAGCGAAGGCATAAATTCCGGAAACCTAGACTACGTTGGCTGCTGGCTCTTAAAGGCGGCGCAGTATGCTTCTAAAGTTGAGAGATTCGCCTTCTCGTTTGTGACAACCTCCAGCTTATTCCAAGGAGAGCAGGCTGAAATAGTCCTCCATACAATCTCTCGCTATAGTCTGAAAATTTACTGGTGTCATCCAAGCTTCATGTGGTCGAACAATGCATCTAATAATGCAGGTGTAACATGCAGTATCGTTGGCTGTGCTCGTGACGGGGCTCGACCTGAGCGATACATATATGGTGATGAGTCTAGGCGCAGAGTTGAGAACATCGGCCCATATCTTGTTCCAATGCCCGACATTGTTGTCTCAAAGCGACAGACTCCATTGTCGCAGGTATCTGCAATGAGTTATGGGAGCATGTCTAACGACAACGGTGAATTCACATTCTCCGATGACAGATACAGAGCCAGCATCAGTGCCAATCCGGAAAATAAGAGTATTTTCAAAGTCGCCGTAGGAGGAGCTGAATTCATCAGGGGGATTGTGCGAAGGAATATATATATCGATGAGACAACCACATTATCAAGTGCTCAGGAAGAAGAGTTTTCGGGCGTATTTGATCGCGTGCGCAAATATCGCGCAGCAAGCAATCGAGAAGCAACTCGAAAGCTAAGCGCAGTTCCAATGTATTTTGCCGAAAGAAGGCATGCGGCGGCATGTAAGATATTTATACCTCAGGTTTTATCTGAGCGAAGGGAATATGTTACATCGGGGCTGTTAGGTAGTGATGCTCTCGTTATTGCTCCGCACATGCAAATCGTCGGCGGGCACAGTTATGAATTCGCAATTATCAGCAGTAAAATTCATCATGTGTGGATTTCTACAGTATGTGGAAAGCTGAAGACGGACATTCGTTACTCAAACTTGCTCGGCTGGAATACCTTCCCCATACCACTGCTCACCGAACAGAACAAGGCCGATCTGACCCGCTGCGCCGAGGACATCCTGCTGGCTCGCGAAGCCCATTTTCCCGCGACCATTGCCGACTTGTACGATCCAGAAGCCATGCCGGACAACCTGCGCCACGCCCACGAGCGCAACGATGAAGTGCTGGAGCGTATCTACATCGGTCGTCGCTTCAAAAACGATACCGAGCGACTGGAAAAGCTGTTTGATCTCTACACCAAGATGACAGCGGGTACATTGGGGGCCGCATCGAAAAAGCCACGAGGGAAAAAGGTATGAGCGATATCCCTGCTAGCCTGACCACCTCCCCTGAAAGCTGCGGCGATTGGTTAGCTGATCTTGAAGGCCGCATCCACAATGCTCAGGCGATGGCACTCTCATGGAGCAAGAATCACAGTGACTAACACTACCAACCCGACCAACAGCTACACAGTGCCGTCGGTATCCATTGCTACCGCGCACACAGGGGCATCCAGCAAGGCCAATCAGCTAGGCATGCGTACCATGCAGGAGCGCGCTTATGCCAAGCGCGGTGAACAGTACTTGCTGATCAAGTCGCCGCCCGCATCTGGCAAGTCCCGCGCCCTGATGTTCATCGCCTTAGACAAGCTCCATAACCAGGGACTGCAACAGGCCATCGTCGTAGTGCCGGAGCGCTCCATTGGCGGCAGCTTTGCAGATGAGCCGCTGAGCCAACACGGCTTTTACTGGGACTGGCAAGTAGCCCCACAGTGGAACCTGTGTAATGCACCAGGTATTGATGAACCGCGTGTGGCCAAGTCCAAGGTGGATGCCGTGCGTGCCTTCCTGACCAGCAGCGACAAGGTGCTGGTCTGCACCCATGCCACCTTTCGTTTTGCCGTGGAAGAGTTGGGCATTGACACCTTCGACAACCGCCTAATTGCCATCGACGAGTTCCACCACGTTTCCGCCAACCCGGACAACAAACTGGGTAGCCAACTGAGCGCGTTCATCAGCCGCGACAAGGTGCATCTGGTGGCCATGACCGGCTCGTACTTCCGTGGCGACAGCGAGGCCGTGCTGGCCCCGTCGGACGAGAATAAGTTCGAGACGGTGACATACACCTACTACGAGCAGCTCAACGGCTATCGCTGGCTCAAGTCACTGGATATTGGCTACTTCTTCTACACCGGGAGATACGTGGATGCGGTCGCTAAGGTGCTGGACCCGGCGCTGAAAACCATCGTCCACATCCCACATCCAGCTGCTCGCGAAAGCCTTAAAGACAAGGAGCGTGAGGTCAATGAGATCATGAGCTCGCTGGGCGATTGGCAGGGTGTCGACTCGGTGACCGGCTTCCACCTGATCAAAGCCAAGGACGGCCGCACGCTGAAAGTGGCCGACCTTGTGGATGACAGCGACCCAGGAAAACGCTCCAAAGTGCTAGGCGCACTGAAAGACCCGGCTCAGAAGAACAACCGCGACAACGTGGATGTAATCATCGCCTTGGGCATGGCGAAGGAAGGCTTTGACTGGATCTGGTGTGAGCATGCCCTGACCATCGGCTACCGCTCGAGCCTGACCGAAATCGTGCAGATCATTGGCCGCGCCACGCGCGATGCTGAGGGCAAGGAACGCTCGCGCTTCACCAACCTGATCGCCGAGCCAATGGCTGATCAAGCAGCTGTAGCCGAGGCGGTAAACGATATGCTCAAGGCCATTTCCGCCAGCCTGCTGATGGAACAGGTGCTCGCCCCGCGCTATGAGTTCACCCCGAAAGATACCGGGCCGAAAGAAGGCTTCACTTACGGGCCGGAGGGGTATCAAACGGGTGGCACCAATCTGGGTGTGAATGAGACCACGGGCCAGTTCCATGTCGAGATCAATGGCCTGACCACACCGCAAAGCACAGAAGCCACGCGCATCTGCAAGGAAGATTTGAACGAAGTAGTAACCAGCTTCCTGCAGGACAAAACCGTGCTGGAGCGCGGTCTATTCGATAAGGAAAATACCTTGCCTGAGGAGCTGACCCAGCTGCGCATGGGCAAGATCGTGCGCGAGCGTTATCCCGACTTGAGCGACGTCGACCAGGAAGCCATCCGCCAACACGCCATCGCGGCCATGAACATTACCCAACAGGCCAAACTGGCTTTGGCGCAGGCAGATGCAAACGGTAGCGATAACGTGCAAGGCAGCAACGCACTGCTGGATGGCGTGCGCAAGTTCGTAAACGTGCGCGAGCTGGACATTGACCTGATCGACCGCATCAACCCCTTCGATGCCGCCTATGCGGTACTGGCGAAGGCGATGGATGAAAAGTCCCTGCGCCAGGTGCAGGCCAGCATTGCGGCCAAGAAGGTGAGCATTCCCGAAGACGAAGCACGAGAACTGGCAAAACGTGCTCTGCAGTTCAAGAATGAGCGTGGCCGCCTGCCTGACATCAATTCTGCTGATGCCTGGGAAAAGCGCATGGCCGAAGGTGTAGCTGCGTTGGCACGCTACCGCGCCCAGGCCAAAGCGGCACAGGGGGAATCCGCCAATGGCTGATATGAACGATGACGACCTTCTGGATGCGTTGGGGGTAGAAGTCCCCACGCTCAAGACAGCCACTCGAACTCCTCGCGAAGAACGCATCATCGCTGGTTTCGAGGACATTCAGCGCTTCTATCAGACCCACGGCCGCGCCCCACTGCATGGCGAAGACCGCGACATCTTCGAGCGCTTGTATGCCGTACGCCTGGATCAGCTGCGCAAGCTGCCGGAGGCACAAACCCTACTGGCCGGCCTGGATAGTCACGGCCTACTGTCAGGCAGTGCGGACGCCGCAGTAAATGTGGATGACCTGGATGAGGACGCCTTGCTCGCCGAGCTGGGCATCGGCAGTGAGTCCGTCGACCAGGACGACATCACAGTGTTGCGACATGTGCGCTCCAGCGCGGCAATCAGGGCGGCAGAAGAAATTGCCGCTCGAAACCCATGTAAAGACTTCGAGAAGTTCAAGCCGCTGTTTGATGAGGTGGAAGCGGGCCTCAAGCAGAAATTGTGGATAACCAAGCCCTTTGGCAAGAACGCGAGCATCGAGGCCGGGGACTTCTTCATTTTGAGCGGACTCATTGCCTATGTCGCCGAGGTGGGCGACACTTACAAGACGCCAAATGCGGAGATGAATGGGCGCTTGCGCGTCATCTACTCCAATGAGACGGAAAGCGATCTGCTATTACGATCCTTGCAGCGGGCGCTCTACAAAGACAGTGACGGGCGTGCCGGATCTCGGCTCATCAAGGTAGATTCCGGCCCACTGTTCAGCGACATAACCGAGCCGGACGACATCGAGACTGGCACTATCTATGTGCTGCGCAGCCAGTCCAGCCACCCATTCGTAGCCAAACACCGCGAGCTGATCCACAAGATTGGCGTGACCGGTGGCAAGGTGGAAACCCGTATAGCTGGGGCGAACAAAGATGCCACCTACCTATTGGCAGATGTGGAAGTGGTCGCTACTTACAAGCTGCACAACCTGAATCGCACCAGGCTGGAGAACATCTTCCACCGCCTGTTCGGCGCAGCGCAGTTGAACTTGACCATCGAAGACCGCTTCGGCAATCCGGTCAAGCCGAGGGAATGGTTCCTAGTACCACTGCATGTGATTGATGAAGCAGTTGAGCGTATTCGGGATGGATCGATTACCGGTGTAGCGTATGACCCGAAAACGGCTCGCCTGGTCAGTTAAGGCGCAGCTAAAGCGTGATGATCAAATCCGGGCGAAAGCCAGTCTCCTCGCCCGGATACCCCCTTGGGTTGCACACCGAGCGTGTGCCCAATACGGCATAGTCGAGGAGGTGTGCGAATGATTAGCCATTTTGTATCTCTTCAGGTCTTTTCTTGACCAAGGCATAAAGATCCAGGTTGGGGATGGCATTGGCGTTCAAAAGCATCCTCTCAATCATACGCAGTTGCTCTGCATTATTTCTTTTGAGAACCGCAACCTCAGCCTTCAAGTGCTCTATTTGCTCCACAAGCTTTACTTCAGAAGCAGTTATCTTTGTGAGCAGGGAAGGCGTTGCCCCCCGAAGTTGAGCTTTTTTGTTCTTATAAGATGTGTTGATACCCACATAAGTGCAGAGGGTTTGCCTAGTCGTTTTTATGCCAAGCTCAAGTTCAACCTTAGTCACCAGAGCATCCCACGTCAGCTTACCTACCCACTTAGCCAACATTATCTCTATCTTACGCTGCTGCTGAGCTGATATTTTTGGGACTACCACATCACACCTCGCCTTCAGACAGACCGAAAGAGGATAAAAGAGAGCGCAACTCGGGATTAGCATCAGATGCTGTTCTGGCAGTCTTATCTTCAATAATACCCTTCAGGCGAGCCTCAAAATCCGGTAGGGCACACGCGACCTTTGTAATGATCTTGGTATTTAGATCGGTCAAACTGAACTCAGAATTTTTATCTGAGTAACAAATCATCGTTCCGACAGCCTTACTTTTCATCAAATCATTCAGCATGGATAGAATATGGGTATTTCGCGAGTGAATTAGATACCACTGCCTCATTGCCTGGGAGCTTGGTAAGCGTGGATCACACGCTACCGATTCTAATCTCAAAGTTTGAAACGATAAATCTTTCTCAAAAAACTCGATTGTCTTCACATCGCCTGCTATGTGACAAGTATCCGGACACATGAAGCACTGCGAGACGAAATCGTTCAAATAATTGCAAGGCGTTACATTAAGATTTTGAGTACAAAGACCGGTGGAGGTGACAGATGCCGGCAGGTTGGTGGTTTGTGTAAGTTGATCTTGGGAAACGACTCGAATATCCCGCCTGTCGATATCTGGCGGATTCAATATCGCACTCACACGACTGGCTTTCTCGTCGTGAGTCGTATGAATATAAGTATGGGTTTGCTCGGGATTCTTTCTGCCAGACCAAGCAGTGATAATTTCAACTGGAATGCTACTTAAATCAGCAAGGGTGTTAGATAAGTGCCGCAGACTATGCGGTCGAAGAATTAATTCTGACGAAAATCCGTAATCCTGAAAAATCGATGTCGTGTAGCGCCCCTGGCCGACCAGTCGAGTAAGAACCGAGGCGCCTAGCGACGCTAATGGCACCACCGCATAGTTTGTCTTTTGAAAAACCTTCCCACCACTTCCGACACTCTCGGGCGCACCATAAAGCCAACTCCCCAAGAAGCAGAACATGGCATCCTTAAGTTTGATACTTGATTCTCCGGTTGAAAATGAGAGCGGAAATTCCGGCAAAATTGATGTCCTATAGAAAGCAATCCACCACTCCTGCACTTCTTCAACCGAAACGACAGACTTATCGGAAAAAACTTTTGGCATATTGGCGTACCCGAACAAGTGGGGTAATCCTGCTAAAGCTGCACTTCTCGTTTGCGACACGGACAACTGATCTTGAGGCTGCAACGAGTAAATCGGTTTTTTTTCGAAAAAACGACCTCTTTGACTTTGATGGATGGAAGTCAGATCAGCTCCTTCCTTAAGGACCGGAACGCAATCATTAACCCCATAAAACCCTAAAGCATACCCCAATGTGAAAAGATTAGGCCGTTTGGTTAAATTTAAATTTCTCTCTAGCTCTGGTTCCATT
This sequence comes from Aquipseudomonas alcaligenes MRY13-0052, assembly GCA_000474255.1. GTDB lineage: Bacteria > Pseudomonadota > Gammaproteobacteria > Pseudomonadales > Pseudomonadaceae > Metapseudomonas > Metapseudomonas solani. Next base: position 23,624 of record BATO01000049.1, on the reverse strand, counting down.
TCGAACCCACTGAGCAACGCTTTCAAGCTTTTGCCCGGACTCTCGTAGAATCGACAGAGAATTCTTGCAGGCTCGCATGCCTTGTAGAAGAAGTTTAGGGCTTTCTTTATCGGCTCAGCGAGCACCGCAAGTACGTGATTTTTGTGGTTCCCGTAGCCTTTACTTCCAATCCAGTCGAGATAATAAACTGGCTCTCCATTACTTTCAGAGTAACAATGCAGTTTTTGTTTAGGCAGAACTGGTATTTCCGCAGAAATTCGATTGGGCGATGCCAGCGACAGTAGTGCAGAAGTCACCACTAAGGCATCATGGATTTTTATCTCTTTACCAGGGCTCAGCGAGCCATGTTCATCCACATACTCAAACACACTAGAGAAGATGTCGGCTAGCGCAAGTACTGTTTGGGTATCTGGAAGTTTCTCCAGCGTATTGTCAAACGCGGCATGTCCCGTCCTGTCTCTGTTGTCGCTGCCCTTCAGGTTGACCTTTCGCATCACCCCCTTTTCAGCGCAGAACGCGAGAAACGGCCGCAAGCGGTCAGCTGAACGCGCCCCCAAATTAAGGCCGGTGATTGTGGACTCTGATTGCTCATAGAGATCACCATCTATGAGTGACAACATCTTCCTAGCTACCGACGTCCGAGCTTGTTTTTCTTTGGCGGAAAGTGGTGTATTAGTTGTTTCTATGATCCATATTTTTATCAGGTGGTCATAGGGGTAAGGAAGGGCGTCTATGGGGTGGTTGCCGGCGTTTCCTTTGCCCTTGCGGCCATGTACACCGCACAAGAATCGGGTTCGGCGGCCAGTATTGGGATCAATATGATACCAGACCAAATCATCAAACTCCGCTTTCTTGCCGCCATGCCCTTCAAATTGCGCTAGCTTGGCTTCGCGATATTCGCTGATGAGCCGTTCCAATCGGCCAAGGTATTTGTTAAGCATCGATTGTGCGCCGCCTTGCGAGTTCTTCATCGCAAACCATTATTGTTTGCCTCACCCAAACAATCTGTCTCTCCAATTTTTCAATACTGCGAGCGTAAAGAGGACTAACTAGGGAGTTGCGGTTTGCAGCAAGCTTGCCCTCTGCATCAGCCAATACCGACCTGTGATCAGCTTCTAGCATCGGACGAAAGTTTGGGCACCCATAACACCCCAATGGTCTCCCTAAAACAGTTGAACAGGTCGCGCAGGAATGCTTGTTGAGTGCCCCACCAACAGGGTTGAACTTATTGTCGACAATGACCTCATCGCCTTCCGGAACGACAGTTAAGGTATGGCTAAAAGCCTTCTTTAGAAACTCATTTCCGATATACTTTGTGTCAATCTCTCTCCTAGATACATAATCCAAATCTATGTAATGCCTTGCAGCCGGCACGGTGACACCTGTCATCTTGGCCAATTGAACGGCGGGCAGACCATTTTGAGCACCGCGAGTTAATACGGTGTGACGAATTCTGTTGGAAGTAGCCATACATTCGACAGTTCGATCAGAGGCAACCGGAACCCATCTCATGGCCTGTGCAACTGCAGTCTCCGATATGTGGTAGGCAGTAGACTTTGGCGTAAACATGCTTTTGAACAAATCTAAAGAGTCAAATCGCACTTCAAAAAAATCAACCGCTGGAAACATAGGCATATCATTCATGAGGCTCAAGAGTTCAGATTGATCCACTTGAATCTCTGCTGAGTCCATCACTAGTCTGAGCCCTTCCAATACCACCCGTTTATAGTCTATAAGAACCCTTGAGATATATTCGGAAAGATGTATAGGATAGCGCTCGGGCCGCTCCCTTGAGAATTGTGCGCCCTTAGACTTAACTATGAACACTCTAAGCTGCAATGTTTGCCCCCCTACCGTGCCGATTTCGTCCACAGGAAGAATTCCCGCGTCGCGAAAACTCGCACCCGAGGGGATCAAATCAGACCATTTCAATAGCGCAATTTGAATTGGCCGCCTTACGATGGAGAGCAACAACTTGTTAGTGACTATATTTCTGAGCCGCGCATATAGCCTCGGCGACTGAAAAAACAAAAGATCCCGACTGGCGCCCCAGTCGAACTCTTGTATATTTTCATTGATCTGCCTGGCTAACGAGTCAAACTCAATATCGCTTAGTGCCCCAATGGAAGGATCAAGAGTATTGTCTTTACCCTTGTCCAAATGTGTCCGCGTAAACTTGTGATATTCTTCATACCGTGTATTACCTTGCCTAGAGAGCGTCCCAAAGAACTGATTGAGCCCCTTCTTATTGTTTGTCTGCAGCCCACTCCATATAGATTTAACTCTGGCTAACGACGGAATGCCATTCAACATAAATGGCTTTACATTGCAAACGATACCTGACGCCGTACTCGCAGCCTTGGTTCGCACGTAGTCCACAAATACACTCAGAATTAATTTTTTATCATCATCTGGCATGTTAGACGAATGAACCCAGTCAACGCACAACCGTTTTCCTTTTCCATTATTCGGCAGTAATATCCATACATCGTCTGAGGTATTTACCATCAGGCCAGATTTGGCCGTAATCCATGAGCCTTCATTAGTCAGAGACTTAAAAACTTCCCGCCTCTTCTCGCGAGTCATTTTTGCTGATCCACTCTTTTTTGATGCGCCATTGATATCTCTCTCGTCTTCAGCGCAATTCTCTTTTCATTATATCGTCTGTTCTGAGTCGTATTTTGCGACCAGCCCATGGCATATTTTCTAGCATCCTCAAGCAAAGCCGGATTGACCCCAAGCGACTCCCCTTTCTTATCAAAAATTTCATTCCATTTGTGGCGCAACAAATGAGGATGGACATGAAAGCCCAGCGATCTAGAGAGCTTTTGAAATATTGCATTTATTGCCTTTAAAGAAAGAGGCTGACCCGCAGTGCCTTTAGAGTCATTTTCGCTGACAAACACGAAGTCATGGAATTGCGCACGAGGAAAGACAATACGAACGTTGTCAATATAGAACTTAACCTTCTCCAAAAAACCTGGATCAACCGAGGCGAAGTGTGCTTTTGTCTTTTGATTGGGTTTTTCAGAGCGCGGATCTGTTGGATCATTTGCAGATCGATAAATAGCTAGCTGATCGTTAGTGCCATGAAATAGACAGTCAGAAATCTTCAATTTTGCCAGCGCACCTCTTCTGATGCCGCTTAGGACTAGCAAATTGACGATCAAGTAATTCCTCACCCTAGATGCTTTAAAGGGATTATTAGGAGATGACGGCATCACCATCTCTAAAAACTTTACGAAAACGTCATCCGGGATCACCGATTCCTCAGGATCGCCGACATGTTGCTCTCCATTCTTGCCAAGGGCATCTTCATCTAACCTAATTTTTGAAATAAGCCCATTAAATTTATTTTTGTTTTTTCGTCAGCATCTTGCACTTCGTGAAACTCATCGAACAGCCATAAAAGAAATTGTCGAAGTCGTCTGATGCGACCTTGCAAGGTTTCGCTAGCGACCTTTGTCATCCCTTTCTGATTGGCAACAATGATGTTCCTTAAATGTTTATCATTTATATCTAGAAATCTTATATTTATACCTTCATCACCAGAACCCTTACTTAAGCAGCATCTGTCATAGAACTGCATGTACTCCATCTGGGATATAAAAATGCCCGATGCAACTCGTTCGGGTAGGTCAATATTTTTTTCCGAAAAGTACTGCAGCACGAACAGCAGTTCATTTGCGTACCTAAATCTCGTATTGGCCGATTTAGCAGATAAAGCGCCATTGAGATAGCAGGAAACATACGGATCAATAGGGCAATCCGCTTCGTCCACTATCGACACGAAGGGCAACGAATTGAATTGGTATCGTTTGACTTTCATGATTGACAAAAAAGCTAGTCCAATAACCGATTTAGTTACAAACTAGCCCACAAATGAGTTCTGTCAAACGAGAGGAAAGAAAAAGCGACGGAAGGCGGGGCTTACAGGCAATGTCTACAGGTTTATAGGCTTTACAAATATTTTTTTGGTTATAACTTGCCGCCGGACAGGCAGACCATGACCTTGTCGCCCTCCTCGATCATGTTGAAGTCGGCGATGGCTTCGCCAGCGAGGCGACGGATGCGTTTCTGCAGTTTGTTCTGGTTGACCGAAAGGGTGCCCATGGTGCTCTGGAATCCGGGGAGGGGTGCGAAAAGCTGGCTATTTTACGCACAAAGCGCGCGCCGCCCCAGCCCTCTGTTTCGCTGTGCTAGCCTGCGCCCGATGAACGACGAACTAGACCCCTCCCTCGACCTCGCCGACCAGCTCCTGGTGCTGCTCCGCCAGCAACCGGACGGCATCGGCGAATTCGACCTGATCCAGCGCCTGAAGGCCGGCCACTCCACTCACATCCCCAACCTGGGCCTCGGTGATCGCCTGGTACTGTTCCGCACCCACTTCCTGCTGTTCAACGCCCTCTATCTATTACGCGACCGGCTCTGGGCCGAAGGAACCGCCTTTCTCGCCATCAGCCCGCTGAGCATCCAGCTGCTGCCTTACGCAGCGGGCAGTGACGCCCTCACCGAACACGACCCGCTGCGCACCTACTACCTGGACACCCGTCACCTGCGCGACACCACCGAGCGGGATGTCGAGAAACTGCTCTCGAGCTTCTGGACGCGCATGCAGGGCGGGGACGAGAAGCTCGCCGCCCTTGAGCTGTTCGAACTGGTGAACAGCGAGGAAGCGCTCAACCTCGGGGTGATCAAGCATCGCTACCGCCAACTGGTGAGCCAGCATCACCCCGATCGCGGCGGCAGCACCGAGCGCATCCAGTCGATCAACAAGGCGATGGAAATACTTCAGCGCTATTACAGCTGAGCACTAAGTCTGATTTGCTCTAAAGCCACGGCAGACGCGGACTCCAGCCTGTACCTATACTGCGACACAAGGTCGCATGCGTCGGCCGGGCACCGGGCGGCGCTGGCTATGCGTCCCAGGCGCTTTGCTGGGGGGCGACCTCATAATAATGAGGAGGTGTTCAGAATGATCCACCACGTTTGGGGGCTCTTCACCCATCCCGATCAGGAATGGCAGGAAATCCGTGGCGAGGAAGAAAGCATCAGCCACATGTACCTCACCCATATCCTGGTACTCGCAGCCATACCCGTTGTCTCTGCCTATATAGGAACCACCCAGGTCGGCTGGGCCATCGGCAAGGGCGATCCGGTCATGCTCACGCAGTCCAGCGCGATGCAGATGACCATCCTCTCCTACTTCGCCATGCTCGCCGGTGTCGCCGTCATGGGCGCCTTCATCCACTGGATGGCGCGCACCTACGACGCCTCGCCAAGTTTCACCGAATGCGTCGTGTTCGCCGCGTACTGCGCCACGCCGCTGTTCATCGGCGGGCTCGCGGCGCTCTACCCGCACCTGTGGCTGGGCATGATGATCGGCACCGCCGCCATCTGCTACACGGTCTACCTGCTCTACGTGGGCATACCGACCTTCATGAACATTCCATCCGACGAGGGCTTCCTGTTCTCCAGCTCGGTGCTGGCCGTGGGCCTGGTGGTGCTGGTGGCGATGATCGCCGCCTCCGTCATCTTCTGGGGCATGGGCGTAGGCCCGGTCTACATCCGCTGACCCCTTCACCCGTAGCACGGAGGCCGCCCATGGGCGGCCTCTTCGTTTGCCCTCCCGCTCGACCAAAACTCGGCAATCGGGCGCGTGGCCTTGCGGGGCATGGTCAACGTGCTGGTCTCGGTGATCCTGCACGGGCACCTCTACCTGATGCCGGAATACGTCTAGAACGGCGCACCACGACCGCTCGGCAGGAGAACGATTCGGCCGGTGGCGGCTTTGCGGCATAATTGCGGGCTCTGGAGAGCCCCCTTTATGCCCGAGCTGCTACACGCCCGCGTCGAAGCCTGCTACCAGCAGGCGGAAGCTTTTTTCCAACGCCGGTTCACCCGCCCCGAAGTGAGCTTCAAGCTGCGGGGCCAGAAGGCCGGTGTCGCTCACCTGGATGAGAACAAGCTGCGCTTCAACCCCCAGCTGTATCGCGAGAACCAGGACGATTTCCTCAAGCAGACCGTTGCCCACGAAGTGGCGCACCTGGTCGCCCACCAACTGTTCGGCCACCGTATCCAGCCCCATGGCGAGGAATGGCAGCTGATCATGCGGGGCGTCTACGAGCTGCCGCCCAACCGCTGCCACAGCTACGACGTCAAGCGCCGCAAGGTCACCCGCTACCTGTACCGCTGCGCCTGCCCGGACGGCGACTACCCCTTCTCCTCCCAGCGCCACGCCCTGGTGGCGCGCGGGCGTCGTTACTACTGCCGACGCTGCAAGGTGACCCTGGTGTTCAGCGGGGAACAGCGGCAGGAATAATCCAAAGCCCGCAGGGCGGGTGTAACCCGTCGATGTGCGGCTTCGCTTGAAGCTTGAAGCTTGAAGCTTGAAGCTTGAAGCTTGAAGCAACGAGTGTGGGAGCGAATTCATTCGCGAAGCTGAAGCCCACCCTACGCCAACCCCACGCCTGTCTATCCACATCCGCCGAACGCACGCCTACCCCGTCACCTTGCCAGCTTTCAGCGAGGCGATCTGCTCGGCGGTGTAGCCCAGCTCGGCCAGCACCTCGGCGGTGTGGGCACCTACGGCTGCGCCGACATGGCGCGGTGCGGGCAGGCCATTGGAGAACTTGATCGGGCAGGCGATCTGCCGTTGCGCCGGCAGCCCGTCGCGGGGCACTTCGGTGACCAGGCCGCGCGCCTCGATCTGCGGGTGCCGCACCGCTTCGGCGAGCGGCAGCATCGGCTCGACGCAGGCATCCAGGGCGGCGAACACCTCGCTCCATTCGGCGAAGTCGCGCTTCTCGAACTCGATCTCGATGGCGCGCTTGAGCTCGCGCTGGTCCTCCGGCTTGGGCGATAGCCCGCGTGCGGCCAGGTCCGGCCGGCCGATGGCGGCGCAGAACTGCTGCATGAACTGCGGTTCCAGGCTGCCCACCGAGAACCAGCGGCCGTCACGGGTGCGGTAGTAGTCATAGAAGCTGCCGCCGTTCAGCGCCTGGTTCTCCATGTCCGGCTCCACGCCGGCACCGAGATAGCCCGCACCGGCCATGCCGTGCAGGCTGAAGGCGCAGTCGGTCATGCTCACGTCCACGTGCTGCCCCTCCCCCGTCACCTGGCGCTGGATCACCGCCGCCAGCAGGCCCATCACCCCGTGCAGCGAGCCGCCGGCAATATCCGCCAGTTGCACGCCCAGGGGCAGCGGGCCGCTTTCCTGGCGCCCGGTGTAGCTGGCGATGCCGGCCACGGCCAGGTAGTTGATGTCGTGGCCGGCACGGTCACGGAAGGGGCCGCTCTGGCCGTAGCCGGTGATGGAGACGTAGATCAGCCTGGGGTTGATCGCCTTCAGCGCCTCGTAGCCCACGCCCAGCTTGTCCATCACCCCGGGGCGGAACTGCTCCAGCACGATGTCGTACTCGGCCACCAGTTGGCGCACCACCCCCACCGCCTCGGGGCGCTTGAGATCGAGGGCGATGCTGCGCTTGTTGCGGTTCAGGTAGGCGTGGCTGGTGGAGGTGCCACCGTCATGGGGCGGCAACACGCGCACCAGGTCCATGCGGCTGGGGGATTCGACGCGCAGCACCTCGGCGCCCATGTCGGCCAGCAGCAGCGAGGCGAAGGGCCCCGGCAGCAGGGTGGAGAAATCAAGGATCTTCAGCGAAGCGAGCGGGCCTGTCATGGCGACTCCATAGCGGTTCGGTTCATTCCCAATGCAGCGGCTGGTGCCTGTCCAGGCACGCGGCCACTGCGGCGAAGCGTTGTTCCAGCACGTTGCGGCGGATCTTCATGGTCGGCGTCATGCAGCCGTTATCCACCGTCCAGGGCTCGCGCACCAGCACGAAATGGCTGATGCGCTCATGGGCCAGGAGGCGCTCGTTGAGGGCCTGCAGGCTGGCCGCCAGCTCGGCCTCGATTTGCCCACGCGTCTGCGCCCGGGCCGCCGGGCTAAGCTCGATCAGCGCCAGCGGCTGGTCCAGGCCGTTGCCCATCAGGCACACCTGCTCCACCCAGAGGTTCTTGGCGATCTCGCCCTCGATGGGGGCCGGCGCCACGTACTTGCCCTTGCTGGTCTTGAAGATGTCCTTCACCCGCCCGGTGATGCGCAGGTAGCCGTCGGCGTCGATCTCGCCCTTGTCGCCGGTGTGCAACCAGCCCACCTGCAGCGTATCGGCGGTCTTCTCCGGCTCCAGGTAGTAGCCGGCCATCAGCGCGCGGCTGCGGTAGAGGATCTCGCCGTTCTCGGCGATGCGCACCTCGTTGTCCGGCATCACCCGGCCGACGCTGCCGAAGCGCACCTGGCCCGGGCGGTTGAAGTTGCCGTAGGCGAAGTTCTCGGTCATGCCGTAACCCTCGCAGATGGTCAGGCCGATGCGCTGGTACCACTCCAGCAGCGCCACCGGGATCGGCGCCGCACCGCTGACCAGCACCCGCGCACGGTCCAGCCCCAGCCCCTGGCGCACCTTGCGCGCCACCAGCGCACCCAGCAGCGGGATGCGCAGCAGGCGGTCCAGCTTGGCCTGGGGCAGCTTCTCCAGCACGCCCTGCTGGAAGCGCGTCCACAACCGCGGCACGGAGAAGAACACCGTCGGCCGCACCCGCTTGAGGTCGGCGGCGAAGGTCTCCAGGGATTCGACGAAGGCGATGGCGCCCCCGCAATACAGGCTGTTGGTTTCCACCAGGAAACGCTCCGCCGCGTGGGACAGCGGCAGGTAGGAGAAGAACTGCTCGCGCTCGTTGAGCCCCATCTCCGCCACCGAGCGGCTGGAGGCGAAGGCGAAGGCCTCGGCCCGCTGCATCACGCCCTTGGGTTGGCCCGTGGTGCCGGAGGTGTAGAGGATGCTGAGCAGGTCATTGGGGCGCTGCACATGCCCATCGCGCAGCGGCTCATGGGCAGCGAGCAGCGCGTGCCACTGGTGCGGCGCGCTCAGGGTCGGGTACGGCATGGCGACGCGGATGACCTCGGCGGGGATGCCGGCCGCGAACCTCTCCGCCTCGTCCAGCTTGCCGAGGATGATCACCTTGCACGCCGAGTGGCGCAGCACGTAGTCGATGCTCTCGGCGGATTGCAGCGGGTAGAGCGGCACGCTGACCAGCCCGGCGAGCATCATCGCCAGGTCGCTGATGATCCACTCGGCGCAGTTCTTCGCCAGGATCGCCACCCGGTCGCCCGGCGCGCAGCCCAGCGCCTGCAGCGCACGGGCCAGGCGCCGTGCCTGGTCGTCGGCCTGGCGCCAGGTCAGGTCATGCCACTGGCGCTCCACCGGCTGGCTGAGCCAGACGCGGTCCGGCGTGGTGCCCACCCAATGGGCGAGCCGCTGCAACGGCAGTTGATCGGTCATTGCTGAACCCTCCTTGTTGTTCTTGTAATGGTCGGAGCTTGTCACGTTATTCGCCGCCTATCCGCCCTCCTCCCGGGCACGGCGGCTCGCCGGATAGCCTCACAGCCGGAACACCTGGCGGGCGTTGCCCTGGAGGAACTTCGCCTCGATCTCCGCCGGCAGCGCCAGCTCCTTCACCTGGGTCATGCAGCGCTCCAGGGACAGCTGCGGGAAGTTGCTGCCGAACAGCACCTTGTCCTGGCCGTAGCTGCGCATGAACTGCAGCAGCGCCTGAGGGTAGTAGCGTGGCAGGTAGGCGGAGGTGTCGATGTAGATGTTGTCGTGCTTCCAGGCCAGGCCGATCATTTCCTCGGTCCAGGGATGGCCGATGTGCCCGGCGACGATGCGCAGCTCGGGGAAGTCCAGCGCCACCTCGTCCAGGTAGGGCACCGGGCGGCCGGTCTCCGAGGGCATCAGCGGGCCGGTGTGGCCCACCTGGGTGCAGAAGGGAATATCCAGCTCGATGCACTTCACGTAGAGCGGGTAGTAGAGCCGGTGGTTGGGCGGCAGCTTCCACAGCCAGGGCACCACGCGCAACGCCTTGCAGCCCAGCTCCAGCACCGCCCGCTCCAGCTCGCGCACCGCCGCCAGGGGCTTGCCCAGGTCGACGGTGGCGACCCCGACGAAGCGGTCGGGGAAGGCGCGGGTGTACTCGGCCACCAGGTCGTTGTCGAACACCCAGCGCTCCGGCCGGCACCAGGCGGCGAGCATGAGTTTGTCCACGCCCGCGCGGTCCATCTCCGCCACCGTCTGCTCGGGTGTCAGCGGTTGGTCGAGCAAGTGCGCGGAACCGGATTTCTCGAACAGCCGGACCACCTCCGGCAACAGCTCGCGGGCGCGGCCGTTGGCGGGTTGGGCCCAGGCGTCGATGGCGCCCAATGGTGCATTCATGGCGATGGCCTCCTGGCGTCTACACAGTGGCTGAACGCTAGCCCGGCCCGGAGCGCCGGGCGCGGGTTCAGAGCTTCATGCCGCGGCTGATGATCTCCTTCATGATCTCCGAGGTGCCGGCGAAGATGCGCTGGATGCGCGCGTTCGCGTACATCTTGCAGATCGGGTACTCCCACATGTAGCCCCAGCCGCCGTGCAGCTGCACGCCTTCGTCCACCACCTTGCACAGCAGCTCGGTGGTGAACAGCTTGGCCTCGGCGGCCACCTCAGGGGTCAGCTTGCGCTGGTTGTGGTCCATCACGCAGCGGTCGGTGAAGACCTGGGCGACGTCTATCTGGGTGCGCATCTCGGCCAGCTTGAAGCGGGTGTTCTGGAAGTGCGAGACGGGCCGGTCGAAGGCCTTGCGCTCCTTCACGTAGTCGATGGTGGTCTGCAGCGCCGCCTCGGCACCGGCCACTGCGCCGCAGGCGTTGGTCAGGCGTTCCTGGGCGAGCATGTTCATCAGGTAGAAGAAGCCGCCCTTGGCATCGCCCAGCAGGTTCTCCTTGGGCACCTTGACGTTGTTGAAGAACAGCTCGGCGGTGTCCTGGCTCTTCATGCCCAACTTCTTCAGGTTGCGCCCGCGCTCGAAGCCGATCATGTCGCGCTCCACCAGGAACAGGCCCATGGCGTGCTTGTTGGCCGGGTCGGTCTTGGCCGCGACTATCACCAGGTCGGCCAGCAGGCCGTTGGAGATGAACACCTTGGAGCCGTTCAGCTCGTAATGGTCGCCCTTGTCCACTGCGGTGGTGCGCATGCCGGCCAGGTCGGAACCGGCCGAGGGCTCGGTCATGGCCACCGCGAGGATGATCTCGCCGCTGATGATCCCCGGCAGGAAGCGCGCCTTCTGCTCGGCGTTGCCGTACTCGGCGATGTAGGGGCCGCACAGCGCCGAGTGCAGCGGGATCATGAAGCCCGGTTCGTTGATGTGGGCCAGCTCCTCGCACATGATCTGCTCGTAGCGGAAGTCCTTCAGCCCGGCGCCGCCGTACTCCTCGTCCGCCCAGGGCAGCAGGAAGCCCATCTCGCCAGCCTTGCGCCACACCGCACGATCCACCACGCCCGCCTCTTCCCAGGCTTCCTGGTGCGGCACCACTTCCTTCTGCAGGAAGGCACGGAACGAGTCGCGGAACATGTTGTGTTCGGTTTCGAAATGGATGCGCTGCATGCGAAGGGTCTCCCTGGAAAAAATCGTTCCGCAGGGTAGGCGGCGCCCGCCCAAGCGCTCAATGACACAAGCGCTCAGGGTCGATTGACCCATGTGCTCATAGGCTCCCGCGCACGCCAGGCCAGGGGATCGGCGCGCTACGTCCCACTTTCCTGCGCCCATAAAAAAGCCCGTCACGAGACGGGCCTGGAAAATCTCCTCCCCGTGGGGAGGGAGGAGAGAATTACGCGGTTCAGACGCGCTGGGCTTCTGCCTGCGGCGCGGCATTGCCATTGCCGGCCAGTTCGCGGTCCAGCGTGTCGGTGTCCAGCTGCTTGCACCACTTGGCGACGACGAGGGTCGCCACGCCGTTGCCCACCAGGTTGGTCAGGGCGCGGGCTTCGGACATGAAGCGGTCGATGCCGAGGATCAGCGCCAGGCCCGCAACCGGCAGGTGGCCAACGGCGGAGATGGTGGCGGCGAGGACGATGAAGCCGCTACCGGTGACGCCGGCGGCGCCCTTGGAAGCGATCAGCAGCACCAGCAGCAGGGTGATCTGGTGGGTGATGTCCATCGGCGTGTCGGTGGCCTGGGCGATGAACACCGCGGCCATGGTCAGGTAGATGGAGGTGCCGTCGAGGTTGAAGGAGTAACCGGTGGGGATCACCAGGCCGACGACCGACTTGTTGGCACCGAGTTTTTCCATCTTGGCGATCATGCGCGGCAGGGCCGACTCGGAGGACGAGGTGCCCAGCACGATCAGCAGTTCTTCGCGGATGTACTTGATGAACTTGAGGATGCTGAAGCCGTGGGCGCGGGCGATGCTGCCCAGGACCACCAGCACGAACAGCAGGCAGGTGATGTAGAAGCAAAGCATCAGCTGGCCGAGCTGCACCAGCGAACCCACGCCGTACTGGCCGATGGTGAAGGCCATGGCACCGAAGGCACCGATGGGCGCGACCTTCATGATCACGTTGATGATGTTGAACATCACCTGGGAGATGCGCTCGATGAACTCGAACACCGGGCGGCCATAGTCGCCCATGCGGTGCAGCGCATAACCGAACAGCACGGAGAAGAACAGCACCTGGAGGATGTCGCCGTTGGCGAAGGCGCCGACCACGGTCCCGGGGATGACGTTCATCAGGAAGTCGATGGTGGACTGCTTCTCACCGGCAGCGGCGTAGGCCGCGATGCCCTTGATATCCAGGGTGGTCGGGTCGACATGCATGCCGGCGCCGGGCTGGAATACGTTCACCACGATCAGGCCGATCACCAGGGCCAGGGTGGAAACGATCTCGAAATACAGCAGCGCGTAGCCGCCGGTCTTGCCGACGGCCTTCATGCTTTGCATGCCGGCGATGCCGGTCACCACGGTGCAGAAGATGATCGGCGCGATGGCCATTTTGATCAGCTTGACGAAGCTGTCGCCCAGGGGCTTCAGGGCAACGCCGGTCTGCGGGAAGAAATGGCCGATCAGGATGCCGATGGCGATGGCCACCAGAACCTGGAAATAAAGGCTTTTGTAGAGGGGTTGACGGGTCATGGCAGATCCTCTCGGGTGGTGCGGGGCCTGATTCCGTACAGGGGCGCACCACCGGTCTCAATCACCTCCCTTGCTGGGAGACTTTGTTGTTCTGCGATCCAAACCAATGGATGGCGCAGCTCCTATCGCAAGGGCTGTGCCAACCCGTCTTGCCGGCGCAATGCCTAGTGCGCCGTGGCCTACAGAAAATGGCCGGGCGCTGTAGGACAATCCCTCGGGCGGATTCCCGCCAGCGAAGCAGGGGGATTCCCGCCACATCCGCCCCTTGTCGCCTGCTTCTGCCACGACCTACCATCGGTCACCCCGAGCCAGGAAGCCGCCCATGCGCGAGCGCACCATCGCCAGCCACTTCGTCCGAGCCGCCTTGCGCGGCCCCGCACGCCAGGGCGTGGACTGCACCGCCATCCTGCGCAACGCCGGCATCCAGGCCGCGCTGCTGGACGAGCCACGAGCACGCATCGCCCCCGAGCAGTTCAGCCGCTTGATGCAGTTGTTGTGGGAGGCACTGGACGACGAGTACATGGGCTTCGGCCGCCAGCGCAGCAAGCGCGGCACCTTCGCCATGATGTGCCACGCCATCATCCACTGCCGCAGCCTGGAGAAAGCCCTGGGGCGAGGCGCGATGTTCTACGGCCTGTTCCCCGAGGCGCCGCGCATCCTGCTGGAGCGCGAGGGCGAATCGGTGCGCCTGACGGTGGACGACGCCACGCTCTGGGACCCGGACCACTTCCTGGTGGAAAGCCTGCTGGTGATCTGGCACCGCCTCGGCAGCTGGCTGATCGGCCAGCGCATCCGCCTGGAGGAAGCCACCTTCGCCTACGCCGAGCCCGAGCACGTGGGCGAATACGAGCTGCTGTTCCCCACCACCCGCCGCTTCGACGCGCCCTGCACCAGCCTGCTGTTCCAGGCGCGCTACCTGGCCATGCCGCTGCTGCAGGACGAGCGCACCCTCAAGCACTTCCTCGAACACTCGCCGGCCGACCTGCTGGCCCGCCCCGACGGCGGCGACAGCCTGAACAGCCAGATCCGCCGCCTGCTGGGCCGCGACTGCCGCGACTGGCCGGACCTGGAAAAGGTCGCCCAGCACCTGCACATCAGCCCGCAGACCCTGCGCCGCCACCTGCGCGAGGAAGGCACCAGCTTCCAGGAACTGAAGGACCACCTGCGCCGCGACCTGGCCATCTACCACCTGGGCCGCGACGAACTGGCCATCCAGGACATCGCCGAACAGCTTGGCTTCTCCGAGCCCTCGGCCTTCCACCGCGCGTTCAAGAAATGGACCGGCCTCACCCCCGGCGCCTACCGCGCCCAGGAAGCCTGACCAGTAAGGCGGAGCCTGGGCTGTAGCCTGGGCTTCAGCCCAGGGGATACCCGGAACACCCGATGAGCGACGCGGCTCACTCCGCCTTCACCATCGCCGCCGCGCTGAGCATCTCGATCTCACGGATCTCGAAATCCCGCACCAGGAATTCCATGCGCCGCTCGTGGAAGGCCTGCATGTGCGGCAGGGCCGAATGGCGCTCCAGGTCCGCCCGCGAACGCCACACCTCGAAGAAGATGAACAGCGTCGGGTCCCGGGCGTCGCGCAGCATGTGGTATTCGATGCAGCCCGCCTCCGCGCGGCTCGGCTCGACATAGGCGCGGAACAGCGCCTCGAACGCGTCGGCGCGCTCCGGGCGCAGCTGGGCATGGAGGATGAAGGCACAGGTATCGCTCATCGCATGGGGCTCCGCTGACTGAAAGGCGCCGCAGCCTATCGCAACAGTTTCACATTCATTCGTGCTTTTCACGCAAAGGCGATTTGTCTGGAAGGCGGTTTTTCCGGGCCGGTTCACTGGGTAGTCTGCCGGCCATCGAGAACCTCACGAGGCCACCAGCCATGAAAAAGACCCTCCTGCTCAACGGCGGCAAGCAGTTCGCCCACTCCGACGGCCGCTACAACCGCACCCTGCACGAAGCCGCCCTGGCCTTCCTCGACCGCTCGGGCTTCGACGTGAGAGAGACCTTCATCGACGGCGGCTACGACACCGCCGAAGAAGTGCAGAAATTCCTCTGGGCCGACGTCATCGTCTGGCAGATGCCCGGCTGGTGGATGGGCGCACCCTGGACCGTGAAGAAGTACATCGACGACGTCTTCACCGCCGGCCACGGCAGCCTCTACGCCAACGATGGCCGCACCCGCTCCGACGCCTCGCAGAAGTACGGCAGCGGCGGCCTGCTGCACGGCAAGCAGTACATGATCTCCGCCACCTGGAACGCCCCGCAGCAAGCCTTCGACGACCCCAGCGACTTCTTCGAGGCCAAGGGTGTGGACGCGGTCTACTTCCCCTTCCACAAGGCCAACCAGTTCCTCGGCATGACCGCCCTGCCCACCTTCCTCGCCGTCGACGTGATGAAGCGCCCGGATATCGCAGGCGACATCGCCCGCTACGAAGCCCACCTGGCCAAGGTATTCGGCGCCAGCGCCTGATGCGGTAGGTCGAAACGCAACTTGTAGGATGGGTAGAGCGAAGCGAAACCCAACATCCGCGAGGTTCC
The DNA here is from genome assembly GCA_000474255.1 of Aquipseudomonas alcaligenes MRY13-0052. Taxonomy (GTDB): domain Bacteria; phylum Pseudomonadota; class Gammaproteobacteria; order Pseudomonadales; family Pseudomonadaceae; genus Metapseudomonas; species Metapseudomonas solani. The sequence continues at coordinate 8,083 of BATO01000049.1, read as the reverse complement.
GCCGGGCTCTCGGAACACCGCCCTCCCCCTGCGAAGCACCTCAGGCCAGCAGCGCCACCGACTTGATCTGCGCCCACAGCTGCTGGCCCGGGTGCAGGCCGAGCTGGTCACGGGAATAGCGGGTGATGCGAGCCAGCATCGCCGTGCCGTCCACATCCAGGCGCACCAGCACATGGGCGGCGTTGTCCGCGGGAATCGCCTCGCGCACCGTCGCCGGCAGCAGGTTGAGGATGCTGCTGTCCGCCTGGCGCTGCAGGCTCAGGCTCACATCCCGGGCGCGCACCTTGAAGCGCACGCGCCGGCCGTGCTCCGCCGGCGCATGGGCCACGCGCATGCTCAGGCCGCTGTCCGGCAGGCCGAGGCTGAGCAGGTCGTACTCCGGATCATGGCCGATCACCCGCCCCTCCACCACCACGCCGGCGTCATCGTCCAGCGCGGTGGGCAGGTCCAGCCGCGCCAGGGTTTCGCCCAGGGGTCCGCTGGCCAGCACCCGGCCCTCATCCATCAGCACCAGGTGGTCGGCCAGCCGCGCCACCTCGTCCGGCGAGTGGCTGACATAAAGCACCGGGATATCCAGTTCGTCATGCAGGCGCTCCAGGTACGGCAGGATCTCCGCCTTGCGCTTGCCATCCAGCGCCGCCAGAGGCTCGTCCATCAGCAGCAGGCGCGGGCTGGTCAGCAGCGCCCGGGCCATGCCCACGCGCTGCCGCTCGCCACCGGACAGGCGCGCCGGCATGCGCTCCAGCAAATGGCCGATGCCCAGCAACTCCACGGCCTGCTCCAGCTTCACCCGTCGCTCGGCGACGGGGATGCGCTTCTCGCCGTAGGCCAGGTTGCGCCGCACCGACAGGTGCTCGAACAGGCTCGCCTCCTGGAACACGTAGCCCAGGGCGCGCTTGTGGGTGGGCACGAAGAGCCCGCGCTCGCTGTCCTGCCAGGTCTCGCCGTTGATCTCCAGGCGCCCGCGGGCGTTGCGCTCGAGCCCGGCGATGCAGCGCAGCAGGCTGGTCTTGCCGGAGCCGGAATGGCCGAACAGCGCGGTGACGCCGCGCCCGGGCAGGGCGAGGTCCACGTCCAGCTCGAAGCCGGGCCAGGCCAGGTAGAGGCGCGCACGTATGTCGTGACTCATGCCGCGAGGGTCCTTGGGGTCATGTCCAGCCCGGCCGCATGCGCCGGCTGGAATACAGGGCCAGCAGTATGAGGAAGGAGAACACCACCATGCCACCGGCCAGCCAGTGGGCCTGGGCGTACTCCATGGCCTCGACGTGATCGAAGATCTGCACCGACACCACCCGGGTCTTCTCCGGGATGTTGCCGCCGATCATCAGCACCACGCCGAACTCCCCCACCGTATGGGCGAAGCCGAGGATGGAGGCGGTAACGAAGCCCGGTCGGGCCAGTGGCAGCACCACGGTGACGAAGCTGTCCCAGGGGCTGGCGCGCAGGGTGGCCGCCACTTCCAGCGGGCGCGGGCCCATGGCCTCGAAGGCGTTCTGCAGGGGCTGCACCACGAAGGGCAGCGAATAGAAGACCGACCCCACCACCAGGCCGGCGAAGGTGAAGGGCAAGGTACCCAGCCCAATGGACTGGGTGAACTGGCCGATGAAACCGTGGGGGCCCATGCTCACCAGCAGGTAGAAGCCGATCACCGTGGGCGGCAGCACCAACGGCAATGCCACCACCGCCCCCACGGGACCTTTCAGCCAGGAATCGGTGCGCGCCAGCCACCAGGCAATGGGCGTTCCCACCAGCAGCAACAGGGCCGTGGTCAGGGTCGCCAGCTCCAGGGTCAGCCAGATCGCCGCCCAGTCGTCACCACTCAGTGGCATCGCACCGCTCCCTCATTCAACTCAAAGCGCGTAGCCGTAGGACTTGATCACCGCTGCGGCCTTGTCGCCCTTCAGGTAGTCGATCAGCGCCTTGGCGGCGGCGTTGTCCTTGCCCTTGGCGAGGATCACCGCGTCCTGCTTGATCGGGTCATGCAGCTCGGCCGGCACTATCCAGGCAGAGCCGCCGGTCACCTTGCCATCCTTGTAGATCTGCGACAACGCGACGAAGCCCAGCTCGGCGTTGCCGCTGGAGATGAACTGCTGCGCCTGGGTGATGTTCTGGCCTTCCACCAGCTTGCCCTTGACCTGGGCGGTCAGGCCCAGCTTCTCCAGCACCTGGGTAGCGGCCAGGCCGTAGGGCGCGGCTTTCGGGTTGGCGATGGACAGGTGCTTGTATTCGTTCTTCTTCAGCACCTCGCCTTTGGCGTCGACGTAACCATCCTTGGCCGACCACAGGGCCAGGGTGCCGACGGCGTAGGTGAAGCGGGTGCCGGCAACGGTGTCGCCTTCCTTCTCCAGCTTGGCCGGGGTGCTGTCGTCGGCAGCGAGGAAGACTTCGAATGGCGCGCCGTTCTTGATCTGCGCATAGAACTGGCCGGTGGCTCCGGTGGCGATCACCAGCTTGTGGCCGGTGTCTTTCTCGAAGTCCTTGGCGATGGCCTGGATCGGCGCGGTGAAGTTGGCGGCGACCGCGACCTGGACGTCCTGGGCCATAGCCAGGTTGGCGGTGGTGCAGGCAGCAAGCGCGATGAACAGACGGGACATGTGGCCCATGGAGCACTCCTTTGTTTTTGTGTGAGGTTGAGCAGCGCGTGAAGCGGGAGCCGACTCTACCCCTTCGCTATGTATAAAACTATACAGCGAATAAAATTTTCTTCGCGCCCGTCACAGGCCTGCAACACGGGCCGGCGACACTGGCTGCGGCTGAGGGACCAGCCCCCATCTGAAGCCGCACGCGGCTCACATGGCCACGACGGAAAAGTCCGGCGCCGCCCCGCCCTCCCCGCGCCGCTATCGCCTCCGCCTCCCCTGCCGCGGAAACCTCATGGCCGCCCCTTGCGGCCATTTTTGTACTCGCCCAGCCCCCCGTTCATCCGCCTCCCCCGCCCCGATCCTGACCGGGTTCTCAAGTTCACCCGAGGAGCAGAGACGGCGCTTTGCCATCATGCTAGAAATGCGCCCGCCAGCGGACGGCCACGGCGGCCTGACTACACTTCCCTGGCGCCTGCCCGGAAAGAGCCACCATGTCACCGATCAAGCCCATCACCTCAATCCTCGCCTGCTTCCTCGCCCTTCAGGCCCAGGCAGCCGAACCCGCGAAGCTGGTGTTCTGCTACGAAGACCAGGACTCCTGGCCCTGGGTGATGCTCGACGACAAAGGCCTCAACCAGGCGCTGTTCGACCGCGTGCAGAGCGCCCTGAAACTGACCATCGAACGCCAGCCGATGCCCTGGAAGCGCTGCCTCGACGGCCTCGCCCGGGGCCAGTACGACGGCGCCTTCGCCTCCTCCTTCAAGGCCGAGCGCCAGGTCATGGGCCACTACCCGTACCGCGCTGATGGTTCGCTGGATACCGACAAGCGCCTGCACAGCGCCTCCTACTCGCTGTACCGCCTGCGCGGCAGCCAGGCCGACTGGGACGGCAACACCTTCACGGGCATCCAGGGCCGGGTCGCGTCCCTCAGCGGTTTCTCCATCATCGACTTCCTCAAGGCCCACGGCCTGGACGTGGAAGAAACCAGCCGCGACCCACTGGCCCTGCTGCGCATGCTCCACGGCCGCCGCTTCGAAGCCGCCGCCATGCAGACCCTGCGCGCCGACCAGCTCCTGGCCAGCCACCCGGACCTCGGCGAAGGCATCGAGAAACGCCCCGTGCCGCTGGAGCAGAAGGACTACTACCTGATGCTGTCCAACCGCCTGATGGACATGAACCCCAGCCTCGCCCACGCCATCTGGGACGAGGTCGCCCGCCAGCGCGAATCGGCCGACTACCAGGCCCAGCTCAAGCAGGTATTGGCCGCCACCCCGCACGGCAACTGACCCCACTCGGGGTCAGAGCAGCAACTGGCTCAACACCGCCCGCAGCTTGCCCGGCTTCACCGGCTTGTTCAGCAGCGGCGCGCCAAGGGCCTGCAGGTTGCGCCGGCACTCGTCACTGCGGTCGGCGGTGATCATCACCGCCGGAATGGCCCGGCCGAACTGCCCGCGCAATGCCTGCACCACCTCGCAGCCGGTCACGCCGTGGTCGAGGTGGTAGTCGGCGAGGATCGCCTCCGGCGCGACACCCCCCAGGTTGCCCAGGGCGCTCTCCAGGTCGGGCGCGGTCACCACCTCGCACCCCCACTGGCCCAGCAGCGCGGCCATGCTGTGGAGGATGCTCGCCTCGTTGTCCAGCACCAGCAGGCGCCGGCCCGGCAGCGGGTCGCCGGTCTGCGGGCGCACGGGGGCATCCTCGCGGCGCGCCGGCAGCACCTCCGCCAGCGGCACCTCGATGGAAAACACCGATCCGCGCCCCGGCTGCGAACGCACGCCGATGGGACAGCCGAGGATACCGGCGATACGGTCGACGATGGCCAGCCCCAGGCCCACGCCCTTGCGCTCGGCGGCGCGGCCACGGTCCAGCTGGTTGAACTCGAGGAAAATCGCCTGCAACTGGTCCGCCGGAATGCCCCGGCCGCTGTCCCACACCTCCAGCCGCACCCGGTCGCCCCGGCGCCGGCAGCCCAGCAGCACGCGGCCGCGCTCGGTGTATCGGCAGGCATTGCTGAGGAAGTTGCGCAGGATGCGCGTCAGCAGGCGGATATCGGTGCTCACCGCCAGCCCCTTGGGAATGCGCGCGCGCAGCTGCAACCCGGCGGACTGGGCAACGCTCTGGAACTCCGAGGCCAGCGGGGCCAGCAACTCGTCCAGGCGATAGGCGTCGATGTCCGGGCGGATCGCGCTCTGGTCCAGCTTGGAGATTTCCAGCAGGTCGGTGAGCAGGTCCTCGGCGCCTTCCAGGGCCAGGTGGGTGCGCTCCACCAGCAGCTGCTCGGCACCCGGCAGGCTGCGCTCGCGCAGGGTCGAGACCAGCAGCCGCGCGGCGTTCAGCGGCTGCAGCAGGTCGTGGCTGGCGGCGGCCAGGTACTTGTCCTTGCTCTGGTTGGCGGCCTCGGCGGCGTCCCGCGCCTCGCGCAGCTGGCCATTGAGGGTCTGCAGCTCAAGGGTGCGCGCCGCCACCCGCTGCTCCAGTTCGTCGTTCAGGGTCTGCAGGCGCTGCTGGGCGAGGATGCGTTCGGTGATGTCGGCGACGAAGCCTTCGAACAACCCCTCCTCGTCCGGCTTCAGCAGCAGGTTCATCAGCACGTCCACATGGCTGCCATCCTGGCGACGTAGGCGCGTCTCGTAGCCGAACAGCCCCTGCTGGCGCTGCAGCTCGGCACGGATGTGCACCAGCTCCGCCTCGCCGCCAACGAACAGGTGGCTGGCCAGGTCGGTCAGCGACCACAGCAGTTGCTCCGGCGAGTCGTAGCCGAGCATCCGCGCCAGCGCCGGGTTGGCCGCGCGCAGGCCCTCCTGCAGGCTGGCCTGGAAGATGCCGTGCACCGCGTGCTCGAACAGCCACTTGTAGCGGTTGCGCTCGGTCTCCAGCTCCTCCAGGCGGCTCAGCAGCTCGGGGTAATGGCTCTTGCGCGCCGAGTGGCTGCCCAGCCCGAGCAGCGCCTGGCGCTGCTCCTCAGAGGGCCTCGGCATACACCACCTCGACATCCCGCTGGCTCGACTCGCGCGGGTTGGTGAGGATGCAGGGGTCCTCCATCGCATGGCGCGACAGGAAGGGGATGTCGGAGGTGGAAACGCCGTGCAGCTTCAGCGTCTCGTGGAAGCCCACCGACTGCTTGAAGGCGATCAGGTGCTCCACCAGGCGCTGGCGGATCTGGTTGTGGTTGAGCCCGCGCGGGTCGATGCCCAGGGTCTCGGCCACCATGCGGAAGCGCTCCGGCGCGGCGCTGTAGTTGAAGGCCACCACATGCTCCACCAGCGCCGCGTTGCACATGCCGTGGGGCAGGTCGAGGAAGCCGCCGAGGCTGTGGGACATGGCGTGCACCGCCCCGAGAATGGCGTTGGAGAAGGCCAGCCCCGCCTGCATGCTGCCGAGCATGATCTTCTCGCGCAGGGCGATGTCGTTTGGCGTGGCGATCATCTGCACCAGGTTGCCGTTGATCAGGCGCATGGCCTCCAGCGCGTGGGTGTCGGTGAGCGGCCCGCTGCCGGTGGACACGAACGCCTCGATGGCGTGCACCAGCGCGTCGATGCCGGTACAGGCGGAGAGGAAGGGGTCCATGCTCAGGGTGGTTTCCGGGTCGATCAGCGACACGTCCGGCACCACCGCCTTGCTGACGATGGAGAACTTCATGCGCTCGGCCTGGTTGGAGATGATCACGAACTGCGACACGTCCGCCGAGGTGCCGGCGGTGGTGGGGATGAGGATCAGCGGCGGGCTCGGCACGCGGATGGTGTCCACCCCCTCGAACTCGAGGATGCAGCGGTTGTGGGCGACCACGATGCCGATGCCCTTGGCGCAATCCATCGGGCTGCCGCCGCCCACCGCGACTATCACGTTGCAGCCCTCGCTGCGGTAGAAATCCGCCCCCAGGCGCACCTCTTCCACACGCGGGTTGGGCGAGACCTGGGTGAACAGGCAGTAGTCGATGCCCTGGGCCTGCAGGCTGGCCTCCACATCGGCGACCCAACCGGCGGCCAGCACGCCGGGGTCGGACACCACCAGCACCTTGCGCGCACCGAAGGTGCTCGCGTAGTTGCCGACGTTATGCCGGCAACCGGCGCCGAAGATGATTTCGGGAGACACGAATTTACGCAGTTGGCTGATGTCGTGGCGCATGAATCCGCCTGATCGTTCTTGTTATGGAATGGGAAGCAGACTACTGGAATCAGGGACGTTTTCAATCCGACCAATGGGTGCCAGCCGATTGCGAGTCGCCCGTTTCAGTGCTTGTGAACCTCCCACCCCATCGCCATGCGATCAGAGCAGCCGCCGATAGAACCCGTACTCCGCCTCCAGTGCGTGGGCGAGGTTGGCCGCCTGGCGGAAGCCGTGGCCTTCGTCGGGGTAGAGGTGCACCTCCACCTCGCGGCCCCGCTGGCGCAGGGCGTCGACCATGGAACAGGTTTGCGCGGGGACGACCACGGCGTCGCGGCCGCCCTGGAAGAAGATCAGCGGCGCCTCGACGTCATCCAGGCGCTGCAGCGGGGTGCGCTGGCGGTAGCGTTCGGCGTCGAGGTCGGGATCGCCGATCAGCCAGTCGAGGTAGTCGGCCTCGAACTTGTGGGTGACCCGGCGCAGGGCCAGCGGGTCGCTGACCCCGTAGAGGCTGGCGCCGCCACGGAAGGCGCGGCTGTCGGCCAGGGCCAGCAGGGCGCTGTAGCCGCCGGCGCTGCCGCCGCGGATAAAAGCCCGTGCGCCGTCGATGCGCCCATCGGCGGCCAGGTGGGCGACCGCCGCGCAGGCGTCTTCCACCTCGATGCGCCCCCACTCGCCGCGCAGGCGCTGGCGGTAGGCGCGGCCGTAGCCGCTGCTGCCCCGGTAGTTGAGGTCGAGCACGGCGAAGCCGCGCTGGGTCCAGAACTGGATGCGCGGGTCGAACTGCGGGTAGCAGGCGGATGTCGGCCCACCGTGCATGAACACCAGCAATGGCGGGCGCTCGTCGGCCGGGCCGCGCACCTCGGCATGGCGTGGCGGGTAGAAGAATCCATGGGCGCGCTCGCCCTGGCCGCTGTCGAAGCCCAGGGGCTCGGGGCGTGACAGCTGCGCCTCGCCCAACGGTTGCTCGCCGCCGGCCAGTATCTCGACGCGACCGTCCACGCGGTCGATGGCGATCACCGCCGGCAGCCGGTCCGGCGCCGTGGCGATGGCATAGAAATGGGCCTCGTCGGCTGCCAGGGCGCGGAAGCGGCTGAAAGCGTCGGCCAGGCGTCGCTCCCCCGCCCCGCCCTGCTCCGCCAGCACGCCGAAGCCCTGCTCGAAGCGGCTCGACAGCAACCCACCCGCCTCCAGCGGCAACCAGGTGCAGGCGCCCAGTTGCCAGGGCGCGGCGGCGTGGTCGGCCTCGGCACACCCCGCCACCGGACGCCAGCCCCGGGTGGATTCCTCCCAGGGTTGCCAGCCGGCGTGGCGGTCGCTCAGGCACAGCAAACGACCATCGGCGGCGAAGCGCGGCTGCTGCAGGGATTCGCCGCCTGCGGCACGGCCAGCACGCG
>BATO01000050.1 GCA_000474255.1 Aquipseudomonas alcaligenes MRY13-0052 | reverse complement strand
AGGGTCACCGGGCCACGGCGCTCGCCGGGAGCATCGAGCACCTGCCCGTCGGCCAGGCGCACGCCGCTGTCCAGGGCCTCGGCATCGAGGAAGTTGGTCTCGCCGATGAAGTCGGCCACGGTGCGGTCCACCGGTGCCTCGTAGATCTCGGTCGGGCTGCCGACCTGGAGGATGCGCCCCTTGTGCATCACCGCGATGCGGTCGGACATGGTCAGGGCTTCTTCCTGGTCGTGGGTGACGAAGATGAAGGTGATGCCGGTCTCGTGCTGCAGGCGCTTGAGCTCGATCTGCATGTCCTTGCGCAGCTTCTGGTCCAGCGCCGAGAGGGACTCGTCCAGCAACAGCACCTTGGGCCGGCTGGCCAGGGCGCGGGCCAGGGCGATGCGTTGCTGCTGGCCGCCGGAGAGCTGGTCGGCGCGGCGCCGGCCCACGTCCGGCAGCTTCACCAGCTCCAGCATGCGCTGCACCGTGGCCTCGATCTCGGCCTTGGGGCGGCCCTGCATCTCCAGGCCGAAGCCGATGTTCTGCGCCACCGTCATGTGCGGGAACAGCGCGTAGCTCTGGAACACGGTGTTGACCGGGCGGCGGAAGGGCGGCAGGCCCTGCATCTCCTCGCCGTACAGGCGGATGGCGCCGGAGCTGGGCTGCTCGAAGCCGGCGATCAGGCGCAGGAGGGTGGTCTTGCCGCAGCCGGAGGGGCCGAGAAGGGTGAAGAACTCGTTGGCGCGGATTTCCAGGGAAACCTCGTCCAGGGCGCGGACGCCCTGCCCCGGATCGCCGAACTCCATGCAGACACGGTCGATGCTGATCGCACTGGACATGCTTATCGCAAGCTCTAAGAGATTGTTCTTATTGGGCTTTTTCGCATGGCGCAAAGGCCCTCGACGCCTTTGATTCTGTCAGCGGGGGCGAAGGGGCAGAACGATATAAACGGACAAAAGGGGATAATTCCGGACAACTTGCGCAGCCACCCCCGGCTGGGCGCCAGCCGGGGTGAGCCGTGCCCGGCTCGGGCAACCGGGGGATCAGGTGCGGTACAGCTGCAGGCTTTCCACCCGTGCGCGATAGGCGCCGAGGCGCTCCTTCAGCTCGCCCTTGCGCTGGGCGGCGACGCAGTGCAACAGCACGTTGAGGGCACTGGTGAGGCCGCCGGTGGACTCGAGGATCAGCCCCGTCTTGGTCTTCATGGTGACGATCCAGGGCGTGGAGATGTGCCGGGCGATGCCGTATTCGTCGGTGAACACCACCAGGTCGGTGTCCTCCTTGAGGGTGTTGGCGAAGGCGATGCCGACATCGGCATAGGGCGCGATATCAATCAGCACCACGCAGCAGCGCTCGTCGCGGCTGTCCACCCACTGGCCCAGCACGCCGCGGTAGAGGTCGAGAAACTCCACCCCCGAACGCACCAGGGACAGGCGGCTGGCGAAGTCCTCGGCCAGGCCGCGGATGGTCTGGAAGCCGCAGACGAACACGCGCTCGGCACCGGCCACGCGAGTGACGATGTCCTGCCAGTGCTGGCTGTTGAGCTGGCTGCCGAAGCTGACCAGCGCATCGATCTCTTCATTGAGATGGGCGAGCAGGTCGTCCGGCTGCTTCTCCACCCTCTCGATCAACGTGGTGTTGAGCAGCGACTGCACGCGGATGTCGTCGCGCAGCTCTTCCTTCAGGCTCTTCAGCCCCTTGTAGCCGAGACGCCGCAGGAAGCGGCTGACGGTGTTGGGGCTGACCCCGCTCTTCTCCGCCAGGCTGGCGCCGCTCTCGAAGGCGATGGTCTCCAGGTTCGCCTGGATATAGGCCCACAGGGTGCGTTCGTTCGGCGTGAGCTTGCCGTCGATCTGCTCCACTTTGCTGTCCAGCATGCCCGGTTCCCTGTCGATTATTGGAAGATTAATGTCAACGTATTGATCAATGGAAGAAACATACTTTATGCTCCACGGCGAGGCAAAAAATAAAAACACCGATTCTTCCGCTTTCACTTCGGCCGCAAGGCCATGCAAGAGCTGCCCCAGCCAGGCCCGAGCCAAACCGCGCAGGGCCCAGAACGGAGAACAGGAACATGCCCGCTCCAACCTCGCGCCACCCCCTGCGACGCCTCGCGTCCCGCCTGCTCGCAGGCTCCCTGCTGCTGGCCGCCGGCAGCAGCCACGCCGCCGAAGAACTGCACCTGTACAACTGGGGTGACTACATCAACCCCGAAGTCCTCAAGCGCTTCACCGCCGAAACCGGCGTCAAGGTCTCACTGGACACCTACGGCAGCAACGAGGAGATGCTCGCCAAGCTGCAGGCCGGTGCCACCGGCTACGACATCGTATTCCCCTCGGTGCACATGCACGACACCCTGTCCGCGCTGGGCCTGCTGGAGAAGACCGACATCGGCGCCAGCCCGGCCTTCGCCAACATCGACCCGGCCTTCCTCCGCGCCAAGTCCGACCCCAAGGGCGAGCAGTGCCTGCCCTACGCCTGGGGCACCGTCGGCATCTTCTACAACAAGACCAAGGTGGATCGGCCGATCGAATCCTGGGCGGATTTCTTCGCCCTGGCCGAGTCCGGCAAGAAGGTCATCATGCTCGACGACATGCGTGAAACCCTCGGCGTCGGTCTGATCGTCAACGGCAAGTCGGTGAACACCACGGACGCCGCCGACCTCAAGGTCTCCGAGCAGTGGCTGCTGGAGCGCAAACCGCTGGTCTCGGCCTTCACCTACGACAGCGTGCCCATGGTGCAGTCGGGCGACGTGGCCGCCGCACACTACTTCGTCGGCGCCATGATGTACGTGAAGCAGGACCCGAAAAACCTCGCCTACGTCATCCCCAAGGAAGGCGCGACGATGTACCAGGAAGACATGTGCGTACTCAAGAGCGCGCCGAACAAGGCCAACGCCAAGCGCTTCATGGAGTTCTTCCTCACCCCCGAGATCGCCGCCCTCAACACCCAGCAGCAGATGAACGGCACGCCCAACCGCGAAGCCCTGAAACTGCTGCCGGCCGAACTGCGCGATAACCCGCAGGTCAACCCGCCGGCCGACGTCATGGCCAAGCTGCAGATCTTCAATGACCTGGGAAAGGACCTGAAGAAATTCGACCGCGCCTGGACCCGCGTGCGCACCGCCAACTGAGCCAGCAAGAGAGCGGGTGCGCCAGCACCCGCCGGAGTTCTCCATGACCTGCATCGTCAACAGTGCACCGGTGGTCCAGATCACCGCTGCGGTGAAGCATTACCGTGCCCCGGAGGGCCACGCCGTGCGCGCCCTCGATGGCGTCGACCTGTGCGTCGGCGGCAATGAATTCGTCACCCTGCTGGGCCCCTCGGGCTGCGGCAAGACCACCCTGCTGCGGGTGATCAGCGGCTTCGAGGCCCTCGACGGCGGCGAGCTGCGCATCCAGGGCCAACTGATGAACGAGGTGCCCCCGCACCTGCGCCCGGTGCACACGGTGTTCCAGAACTACGCCCTGTTCCCCCACCTCAGCGTCGGCGACAACGTCGGCTACGCGCTGGATATCCGTGGCGTCGCCAAGGCCCAGCGCAACCGCCAGGTGGCCGACGCCCTGGAGCTGGTGGGTATGGCCGGGCTGGAGAAGCGCAAGCCCGGCCAGCTCTCCGGTGGCCAGCAGCAGCGCATCGCCCTGGCCCGCGCCATCGTCAACAAGCCCGCCCTGCTGTTGCTCGACGAGCCGCTCTCGGCCCTCGACCGCCAGTTGCGCCAGAGCATGCAGCGCGAGCTGAAGAACCTGCAGAGCGAGCTGGGCATCGCCTTCGTCTTCGTCACCCACGACCAGGAAGAAGCGCTGACCATGTCCGACCGCATCGTCGTGCTCAACGGCGGCCACGTGCAGCAGCTGGGCAGCCCGGAAGACATCTACGACCGCCCGGCCAACGCCTTCGTCGCCGGTTTCATCGGCGAGAGCAACCTGTTCGACGGCAGCGTCACCCGCCACCACGGCGACGCCGTGGAATTCCTCACCGCCCAGGGCGACACCCTGCGCCTGCGCCGCGCCGACCTGGCACCGGGACAGAAGCTCCAGGCCATGCTGCGCCCCGAGCAGTTCCACCTCGCCTGCCCGGGCGACCCGGCGCGCCATGCCTGCCTCGAGGGCCGCGTGCTGCAACAGGTGTTCATCGGCAAGGACTTCGAACTCAGCGTGCGCACCCAGCACGGCAGCCCGGTGAAGGCAGTGCTGCGCGCACCCTCGCGGGAGCTGATGGGCACGCTCGAAGCCGGTGCCCGGGTGCAGCTGTGGTACGCCACCGACGCCCCGCACCTGCTGCTGGCCTAGGAGAACCGCCCATGACTTCGCTTTCCCTCGCGGCCCGCACGCGCCTGCGCCTGGTCGGCCTGCTCAGCCCGGCGACCCTGGTGATCGTCGGTTTCTTCCTCGTGCCCATGGCCATCATGGCGCTCTACAGCCTGCTGGAGCCGGGCCTGTACGGCGGCGTGGAATGGTCCTTCTACCCGGACAACTTCGGCCGCATCCTCGGCTGGGCCGACGGCAGCAACGAAGAGTTCGATATCGTCTACCTGGAGATCCTGCTGCGCTCGTTCAAGCTGGCGGCGATGACCGTCGTGCTGACCCTCGCGGTCTGCTACCCGGCAGCCTTCTGGGTGGCGCGGCAGCCGGAACGGCGGCGCAACTTCTTCCTCTTCCTCATCACCCTGCCGTTCTTCACCAGCCTGATCGTGCGGCTCTACGCCTGGGTGCTGATCCTGCGCCCCACCGGCTTCCTCAACCTGGCGCTGCAGGCCCTGGGCCTGGCCGACCAGCCGTTGAACCTGATCTACAGCGAAACCGCCGTGCTGATCGGCATGACCTACATCTTCATCCCCTTCATGTTCATGCCCATCTACGCCAGCGTGGAGAAGCTCGACCGCAAGCTGCTGGAGGCCTCCGCCGACCTCGGCGCCAGCCGCTGGCAGAGCTTCTGGCGCATCGTCTTCCCGCTGACCCTGCCGGGCATCGCCGCCGGCTCGATCATCGTCTTCATCCCCAGCCTGGGTAACTTCATCGTGCCCTCGCTGCTGGGCGGCGCGCGGGTGGTGATGATCGGCAACCTGGTGGAGCAGCAGTTCCTCGCCGCGCGCAACTGGCCCTTCGGCGCCGCCCTGGCGATGCTGATCATGGCCGCGATGCTGGTGTTCCTGCTGCTCTACGTGCGCTGGCAGTCACGCGCCCAGGGCAGGGAGGGTCTGGTATGAATGCCCTCATCGCCCGCCTGGGGCGCGGCCTGCTCGGCGGCTACAGCCTGGCCTTCTTCGCCTTCCTGTACCTGCCTATCGCCCTGATCGTCGCCTACTCGTTCAACGCCAACCCGGTGAACATGATGATCTGGAGCGGCGCCAGCCTGGACTGGTACCGCACCCTGTTCGGCTTCTCCAGCTCGCTGAACGAGAACGCGCTCTACGTGGAATCCACCGACCAGTTGGTGGCCGCCCTGCGCACCAGCCTCACGGTGGCCCTGAGCACCACGGTGATCTCCACCCTGATCGGCACCCTCACCGCCCTGGCCCTGGCGCGCTACCGCTTCCGCCTGCAGGGCTTCTACCGGGTGCTGCTGTTCCTGCCGATGCTGATGCCGGACATCGTCCTCGGCATCGCCCTGCTGATCTTCTTCGTCAACAGCGGCATCCCCCTGGGCAAGACGTCGATCATCATCGGCCACTGCACCTTCCTCATCAGCTACGTGTTCCTCATCGTCAGCGCCCGCCTGGCGGGGATGGACACGCGCCTGGAAGAAGCCTCGGCCGACCTCGGCGCCTCGCCCTGGACCACCTTCCGCCGCATCACCCTGCCGCAGATCCTCCCCGGCGTGCTCGGCGGTGCGCTGCTGGCCTTCATCATCTCGATGGACGACCTGGTGATCACCTACTTCATCTCCGGGGTCGACTCCACCACCTTGCCGGTCTTCATCTACGGAATGATCCGCCGCGGCATCAAGCCCGAGATCAACGCCATCGCCACCCTGCTGCTGATCGCCTCGCTGGTCATCGCTTCCCTCGGGCTCTACCTGCGCAACCGCAAGCCCGCCACTTCCCCTGCCGAGAATGCCCATGGCTAAACCACGCGCCCGTGAACTCGGGCTGGCCGTCCCCGGCCGGCCCGGCCCCAACAACGCCATCACCGACGTACCCGGCGTGCGCGTCGGCTATCGCACCCTCGACGGCGTCGCCGCCAACGGCAAACCCATCAAGACCGGGGTCACCGCCATCCTCCCCCGTGGCCTGGAGCCCGAGCCGCAACCCGTGTGGGCCGGCTTCCACGCCCTCAACGGCAACGGCGAGATGACCGGCACCCACTGGATCGAGCACGGCGGCTACTTCGTCGGCCCGCTGTGCATCACCAATTCCCACAGCGTCGGTATCGTCCACCATGCCGCCGCACGCTGGACCATCGACCACTACGCCGGCGCCTGGGAGGCCAACCACCTGTGGGCGATGCCGGTGGTGGCCGAGACCTACGACGGGGTGATCAACGACATCAACGGCCAGCACGTCACCGAGGCCGATGCCCTGGCCGCCCTGGCCGACGCCCGCGACGGCGCCATCGCCGAGGGCAACGTCGGCGGCGGCAACGGCATGATCTGCTACGGCTTCAAGGGCGGCACCGGCACCGCCTCGCGGGTGCTGGAGATCGACGGCCAGGCCTACACCCTGGGCGCCCTGGTGCAGGCCAACCACGGCCAGCGCGACTGGCTCAAGGTGCTCGGCGTGCCGGTGGGCAAGGCCCTGGGCGAGCAGCCCCAGGGGCTGGACCGCGAGCGCGGCTCGATCATCGTCGTGCTCGCCACCGACGCCCCGCTGCTGCCCCACCAGCTGCGCCGCCTGGCCCAACGCGCCGGCCTCGGCGTCGGCCTGGGCGGTACCCCGGGGGGCAACAACTCAGGGGACATCTTCCTCGCCTTCAGCGTCGCCAACCCGCGCGCCCTGCCCCAGCTCACCCCCGGTGGGCGCTTCAGCCTGGAATGCCTCAACGACGAGCACATCGACGCCCTCTACCTGGCGGCGGTGGAAAGCACGGACGAGGCCATCCTCAACGCCATGCTCGCCGCCGAGGATGCGGTGATGCAGAAGCCGCAAGGCATCTGCCCGGCGCTGGACGGCGAGCGGTTGAAGGCGCTGCTGGAGGATGCGGGGCGGGTTGAGGCCTAGCCCCAGGCACCGGCGCTCTTCGTAGGATGGGTAGAGGTACGAAACCCATCGATGCGGAGCGACCCGTAACCGCATGGGTTTCGCTTCGCTCTACCCATCCTACAAACCGCAAGACGCCGCTTTCACGAATGAATTCGCTCCCACCGGCCGTCAATCCGGGGAGGGCACCGGCGCGCTGCCGCCGGGCAGGTGTTCCTTGCAGTAGTCGACGAACATCTGCGCCGGCTTGGTCAACTGGGCGCGCTTGAGCCAGGCGGCCACCAGGCCGGAGCCGGTCACGGCTTCGGCGATGTCCACCATCACCACCTTCTTGCCGTCGTAGGTGCATTCGGAATGGGGTCGGGTGACCAGCACCGAGAAGCCGAAACCCTGGCCGACCATGCCGCGCACCATCTCGATGGAGGGCGAGCTGAAGCCGATATTCGGGGTCAGGCCGAGCTCCTCGAAGAGGCTGACGAAGTAGGTCCGGCTGGGCTGCACGTCCAGCAGGATCATCGGTTCCAGCACCAGGTCACGCAGGGAAACCTCGGCCTGGCGGGCGAAGCGGTGGTTCTCCGGCAGCAGCGCATAGGGCCGCTGCGGCGGCATCAGCGGGTCGGTCTCGATGGTGGCGTCGAGTTCGTGCTGGTAGAGGATCGCCAGGTCGAAGCGCCCGGCGGTGAGCCCCTGCACCAACTCCTGCTGCTCGCCGTCGCCGATGCGGATCTCCACCCCCGGGTAGCGCTCGCGGAAGCCCGCGATCAGCCCCGGCAGGTACAGCGGCGCCACCGTCTCGAAGCAGCCGATGTCGATCTGCCCG
The DNA here is from genome assembly GCA_000474255.1 of Aquipseudomonas alcaligenes MRY13-0052. Classification (GTDB taxonomy): domain Bacteria; phylum Pseudomonadota; class Gammaproteobacteria; order Pseudomonadales; family Pseudomonadaceae; genus Metapseudomonas; species Metapseudomonas solani. The sequence continues at coordinate 38,662 of BATO01000050.1, read as the reverse complement.
GCCACCACGTCGTTCACCGCCAGGGCGTTCTGCTCGAACTCCCAGGCCATGCGCAGCAGGTCCTGGGCCTTGCGGTAGAAGCGCGAGCCGCTGGGGGTCAGCGACACGCCCTGGGCGTGGTGGCGGATGAACAGCTGCACGCCGAAGCTTTCCTCCAGCCCCTTGATGGCGGTGGAGATGGACGGCTGCGCGATGTACAGCTTGCGCGAGGCCTCGGCCACGCTGCCGCACTCCACCGTCGTCACGAAGTACTTGAGTTGTCGCAGGGTGTAGTTCGCCACGGGGCACCTCGGCATGTCGCTCGCCGCCTCGGTCATGGCCGCGCGGCTGGTTCTTATGGGTGGGAGCAATCCCTCGGTGAAACATACCCCAGGCGCCGCTGCGGAAGGGTCTGCCCTGCCGAGCTTTTTCTTATCCAGCGAGCATATTTTTAATAATTTTCCTCGGCACCGCTCTATCGCACCATCCACTGCACTCGACTCACAAAGCCTGGACCGCGCAGACGGTCGACGAGGACGTGCAGCATGCCCCCCACCCGCGCCCCGTCGCTCCTCCCGCCCCCGGCCCGCGTCACCGTCGAACCCGCTTCCGGCACTGAACAGCGTGCACGCAGCACCGACCCGACCACCGCGAATCGCCTGCAGAAGGACAGAGACATGACAGTTGAAACCATAGAAATCGATACGCTCGTGGTTGGCGCGGGCCAGGCCGGCGTGGCCATGAGCGAACACCTGGGCAAGCTCGGCGTGCCGCACCTGGTGCTGGAGCGCAAGCGCATCGCCGAAGCCTGGCGCACGGGCCGCTGGGATTCCCTGGTGGCCAACGGCCCGGCCTGGCACGACCGCTTTCCGGGGCGCGAATTCGACGTCGGCCCGGACGATTTCCCCGGCAAGGAGCAGGTGGCGGACTACTTCGTCGCCTATGCCCAGCAGATCAACGCGCCGATCCGCACCGGCGTCGAGGTGAAGAAGGTGGTGCGCAACCCCGACCGCCCCGGTTTCACCGTCGAGACCTCCATCGGCGTGATCCAGGCCAACCGCGTGGTCTCCGCCACCGGCCCCTTCCAGCGCCCGGTGATCCCCGCCATCGCACCGGCGGAAGGCAGCATCCACCAGCTCCACTCGGCCGCCTACTACAACCCGCAGCAACTGCCCGCCGGCGCCGTGCTGGTGGTGGGCGCCGGCTCCTCCGGCGTGCAGATCGCCGACGAGCTGCAGCGCGCCGGGCGCCAGGTCTACCTCTCGGTGGGCGCCCACGACCGTCCGCCACGTTCCTACCGCAACCGTGACTTCTGCTGGTGGCTGGGGGTGCTCGGCCTGTGGGACGCGGAAGCCGCGCAGCCGGGTCGCGAGCACGTCACCATCGCCGTCAGCGGTGCCCGCGGCGGCCACACCGTGGACTTCCGCGCCCTGGCCCAACAAGGCATCACCCTGGTCGGCCTGACCCAGTCGTTCGCGGGCGGCAAGGTGCGCTTCCAGGCGGACCTGGCGGAGAACATCGCCCGGGGCGACGAGAACTACCTGTCGCTGCTGGACGCCGCCGACGCCTACATCGCCCGCAACGGCCTCGACCTGCCGGAAGAGCCGGAGGCGCGGCGCACGCTGCCGGACCCGGAATGCATCACCCGGCCGATCCTCGAGCTGGACCTGGCCGAGGCCGGCATCACCTCGATCATCTGGGCCACCGGCTACGCCGTGGACTTCAGCTGGCTGCAGGTGAACGCCTTCGACGACAAGGGCAAGCCCAAGCACCAGCGCGGCGTCTCCAGCGAGCCGGGGGTGTACTTCCTCGGCCTGCCCTGGCTGTCGCGCCGGGGCTCCACCTTCATCTGGGGCGTGTGGCACGACGCCAAGCACATCGCCGGCCACATCGCCACGCAACGCAAGTACCTCGAATACCGCGACGCCTCGCAGCGCCAGGCAGACGCCGGCCTCAACGGCAGCAGCCAGGACGGCTACCGCGAGCCGCAACCCCCTAAAGCCAGCATCATGGGAGTCAGCTGATGCCCACCCATACCCGCATCCGCATGTTCAACACCAAGGACACCTACCCCAACCAGACCCTGGACAACGACCTCTGCCAGGCCGTGCGTGCCGGCAATACCGTGTACGTGCGCGGCCAGGTCGGCACCGACTTCGAGGGCAACCTGGTGGGCCTGGGCGACCCGCGCGCGCAGACCGAGCAGGCCATGAAGAACCTCAAGCAGCTGCTGGAGGAAGCCGGCAGCGACCTCTCGCACATCGTCAAGACCACCACCTACCTGATCGACCCGCGCTACCGCGAGCCGGTGTACCAGGAAGTGGGCAAATGGCTGAAGGGCGTGTTCCCCATCTCCACCGGCCTGGTGGTCTCGGCCCTGGGCCAGCCCCAGTGGCTGATGGAGATCGATGTGATCGCGGTGATCCCGGACGACTGGCAGCCCAAGGGCTGAGGAGCGAACCATGACCTTCTCCATCGTTGGCCGCTGCGCGGAAACCGGGCAGCTGGGCATCGCCATCAGCTCCTCCAGCATCGCCGTCGGCGCGCGCTGCCCCTGGGTGCGCGCCGGCGTCGGCGCCGTGGCCACCCAGAACATCACCCTGCCGGCCCTGGGCCCGCAGATCCTCGACCTGCTGGAGCACCAGCACCTGGAGCCACAGGCGGCCCTGAGCAAGGCGCTCGGGAGCAACGGCTGGAGCCAGTACCGCCAGGTGACGGTGATCGACGACACCGGGCGCACCGCCCTGTTCAGCGGCAAGGAGGCCCTCGGCCTGCACAACGCCGTGGCCGGCGAGCAGTGCGTGGCGGCAGGCAACCTGCTCTCCGGCACCGAGGTGATCGACGCCATGGTCCACGCCTTCGAGCAGACCCCGGGCCTGCTCGCCGAACGCCTGCTGGCGGCCATGCACGCGGCAATGGCCGCCGGTGGCGAAGCCGGGCCGGTGCACTCGGCGGCGCTCAAGGTGGTGGACGACCTCACCTGGCCCATCGTCGACCTGCGCGTGGACTGGGCCGACGAAGACCCCATCGGCCAGCTCGACGGCCTCTGGCAGGCCTACCGCCCGCAGATGCAGGACTACGTGACCCGCGCCCTGGACCCGACCGCAGCGCCCAGCTACGGGGTGCCCGGCGATGAATGAAACGAACAGCCGCGACCTGCTGGAGCGGCTGATCGGCTTCGCCACGGTCAGCCGGGATTCCAACCTGGAGCTGATCGCCTTCATCCGCGACTACCTGGCCGCGCACGGGGTGGAGAGCGAGCTGTTCCACAACCCCGAAGGCACCAAGGCCAACCTCTTCGCCACCCTCGGCCCCCGCGACCGGGGTGGCGTGGTGCTGTCCGGCCACACCGACGTGGTGCCGGTGGACGGCCAGGCCTGGACGGTGGAGCCGTTCCGCCTCAGCGAACACGACGGCCGCCTGTATGGGCGCGGCACCGCCGACATGAAGGGCTTCATCGCCTCGGTGCTGGCGGCGGTGCCGCGCTTCCTCGAACGCCCGTTGAAGCTGCCGCTGCACCTGGCCTTCTCCTATGACGAGGAGATCGGCTGCCTCGGCGTGCGGCCCATGCTCGCGGAGCTGGAAAAGCGCCCGCACAAGCCGCTGCTGTGCCTGATCGGCGAGCCCACCGAGCTCAAACCGGTGCTCGGCCACAAGGGCAAGCTGGCCATGCGCTGCCAGGTGCGTGGCGCGGCCTGCCATTCCGCCTATGCGCCCTATGGGGTCAACGCCATCGAATACGCCGCGCGGCTGATCGGCAAGCTGGGCGATATCGGCACACGGCTGGCCCATGTCGCGCACCATGACCCGCGCTTCGACCCACCCTTCTCCACGGTGCAGACCGGGGTGATCAAGGGCGGCCGGGCGCTGAACATCGTCCCGGCGGAATGCGAGTTCGACTTCGAGGTGCGCGCCCTGCCCGGCTTCGATGCCCAGCAGGTGGCGGACGAGCTGCAGCGCTACGCCGAAGGCGAACTGCTGCCGCAGATGCAGGCGGTGCAGGCCGACACCGGCATCCAGCTGCAGCCCCTGAGCGCCTACCCCGGCCTCGCCACCCCGCCCGACAGCGACGCCGCGCGGCTGCTGGCGCGGCTCGCCGACTCCAGCGCGTTCGGCACCGTCGCCTTCGGCACCGAGGGCGGGCTGTTCGACCAGGCCGGCATCCCCACCGTGGTCTGCGGGCCCGGCAGCATGGACCAGGGGCACAAGCCCGACGAATTCATCAGCCTCGAACAGCTCCACGCCTGCGACGCCATGCTCCTGCGCCTGGCCGACTACCTGGAGAACCCGGGCTGATCCACCTGCAACACGCACCGCTCCGACACAAGGCTTCAGCCCGGATAACGCCCGGTGCTAACGTGGCCGGCCATGCCACAAGGACGAAGGAGCGGAGGATGGTAATCAGGAAGATGGAGCCGGCGGACATCGATGCGGTCAGCACGCTGTGCATGGCGGCCTTCAATGCTTCGGTCGCGCCCACGCTGCCCGCGCAAGGCATCGAGACCTTCGCCAAGGTGGCGGCTGCCGAGGCCTTCCTGCAGCGTTTGCAGGGCGACAACCTGATGCTGGTCTACGAAGACGCCGGCTCGCTCAGGGGCATTCTCGAGCTCAAGGAGGGCCGCCACCTGGCCATGCTGTTCATCGACCCCGAGCACCAGCGCCAGGGCATCGGCCAGGCACTGGTGACGGCGATGACCGCGCACGCCCGGGTGGATCCGATCACGGTCCGGGCCTCGCTGACCTCGGTGGGGGCGTACCTGCGCTACGGCTTCCAATGCAGCGGGGAGCCCGGAGAATTCGCCGGGCTCACCTACCAGCCCATGGAGCTGCAGGTCACCAGGCCGGGCCAGGCACGACCGTAGGGTGGGCCGGGCGGCGCTCCGCTTCAGCCCACCGACGATGCATCGGTGAGCTCATCGCGGATGAATCCGCTCCCACAGGGCAGCCTGTGGGCTGCGGGCGAGTGAGTCAGCCACCTCCACCGCGTGGGTTTCGCTCCGCTCGCGGAACGCCGCCCGCCCCACCTTACGAAAGCCCATGCGCACGCCGATGTGATAGGTCGAACGCAGAGAGTTGAAGCAGACCGTAGGGTGGGCTTCAGCCCACCGGCGATGCGTCGACGAGCACCATCGCGGATGAATCCGCTCCCACAAAAAAGAAGCGGCCTGCGCGCGCGGGGTGGAACGGCGGGCGAATGAATTCGCCCCTACAGGCGCCCTTTTTTCCGGTGTTTCTGCACCCCGATGGCGCACCCTGCAGGCCCGCCGCCCCAGGCTGGAGCCAAGGGCGGGAGGGTGCTGCGCGCGTGGTTCCGCTACCGAGCTTTTTCTTATCCACCGAGCATATTTTTAATAATTTTCCTAAGCCGAACTCTGTCGCACCATCAAGCCCAGTCACGAATAACAACCAGACCGCGAAGACGGTCGAGTGGGAGTGCAGCGTGTTCGATCTCGATTACTGGCAGCAGCGAGCTGCCCGGCAGGCATTCATCGACAAGGCACTGATCGGCGGCCATCAGGTCTCGGCCGCATCCGGTGCCACCTTCGACTCCATCAACCCCGCGACCAACCAGCTGCTGGCCCGCGTCGCCGCCTGCGGCGAGGCCGAGGTGGACCTGGCCGTGCGCAGCGCGCGCCGCGCCTTCGACCAGGGCCCCTGGGCACGCATGGCGCCGGTGGAGCGCAAGAAGGTGCTGCTGCGCCTCGCCGAGCTGATGATGGCCCACCGCGAGGAGCTGGCCCTGCTGGACTCCCTCGACATGGGCAAGCCGGTGATGGACGCCTACACCATCGACGTGCCCGGCGCCGCCAACGTCTTCGCCTGGTACGGCGAGGCGCTGGACAAGCTCTACGACCAGGTGGCGCCCACCGCCCCCGGCAGCCTGGCCACCATCACCCGCGAAGCGCTGGGCGTGGTCGCCGCCGTGGTGCCCTGGAACTTCCCCCTCGACATGGCCGCCTGGAAGCTGGCCCCGGCCCTGGCCGCCGGCAACAGCGTGGTGCTCAAGCCCGCCGAGCAGTCGCCCTTCTCCGCCCTGCGCCTGGGCGAGCTGGCCCTGGAGGCCGGCATCCCCGAGGGCGTGCTCAACGTGGTGCCGGGCCTGGGCGAAAGCGCCGGCAAGGCCCTCGGCCTGCACCCGGACGTGGACTGCCTGGTGTTCACCGGTTCCACCCAGGTGGGCAAGTACTTCATGGGCTATTCGGCCCAGTCCAACCTCAAGCAGGTGTGGCTGGAGTGCGGCGGCAAGAGCCCGAACCTGGTGTTCGAGGATTGCCGCGACCTCGACCTCGCCGCCGAGAAGGCCGCCTTCGGCATCTTCTTCAACCAGGGCGAGGTGTGCTCCGCCAACTCGCGCCTCTACGTGCAGCGCTCCATCCAGGACGAATTCATCGAACGCCTGCTGGCCAAGGCCCGCGACTGGATGCCCGGCGACCCGCTGGACCCCGCCAGCCGCGCCGGCGCCATCGTCGACGCCGCGCAGACCGGCCGCGTCATGGGCTTCATCGAAGGCGCCCAGGGCGAGGGCGCACGCCTGCTGGCCGGCGGCCGGCGCCTGACCTTCAACGGCTCGAGCAACTTCGTCGAGCCCACCCTGTTCGCCAACGTGCGCGGCGACATGACCCTGGCCCGCGAGGAAGTCTTCGGCCCGGTGCTGGCCATCAGCGCCTTCGACACCGAGGAGGAAGCCATCCGCCTCGCCAACGACAGCGTCTACGGCCTGGCCGCCTCGCTGTGGAGCGACGACCTGCACCGCGCCCACCGTGTCGCCCGTGCGCTCAAGGCGGGAACCGTATCGGTGAACACCGTGGACGCGCTGGACGTCACCGTACCCTTCGGCGGCGGCAGGCAATCCGGCTTCGGCCGCGACCTCTCGCTGCATTCCTTCGACAAGTACAGCCAGCTGAAGGCCACCTGGTTCCAGCTGCGCTGAGGTCGCGATGACGACCCGGCCGCGCCTCGCCGCGCGGCCGCCATGACAAGAAAACCATCCGCGCCCGTGCACGCGCGGATACCCGGCCCCCAGGCCACAACTGCCTCGACAACTGAACACAACTGAAAAGTAGTGAGGGAGTTCTCATGTCCAGATCCTTGCGTACCACCCTGCCCGCCACCCTCGGCCTCGCCCTGCTGACCACGGTCGGCGCGGCCCAGGCCCAGCCCGGGACGCTCACCGTGATCTCCTTCGGCGGCGCCACCAAGGCCGCTCAGGATGCCGCCTATTTCCGTCCCTTCGAACAGAGCGGCGCGGCCAAGGTGGTGGCCGGCGAATACAACGGCGAGCTGTCCAAGGTGAAGGCCATGGTCGACATCGGCCAGGTCAGCTGGGACGTGGTGGAAGTGGAAAGCCCCGAACTGCTGCGCGGTTGCGAGGAAGGCCTGTTCGAGCCCATCGACCCGGCCCTGCTCGGCGATGCCGCGCACTTCATCCCCGGCACCCTCAGCGAGTGCGGCGTGGCCAGCTACGTGTGGTCCATGGTGCTGGCCTACGACGCCGGCAAGCTGGCGGCGGCGCCCACCTCCTGGGCCGATTTCTGGGACGTGCAGCGCTTCCCCGGCAAGCGCGGCCTGCGCAAGGGCGCCAAGTACACCCTGGAAGCCGCGCTGCTGGCCGATGGGGTGAAACGCGAGGACCTCTACACCCTGCTGGCGACCCCGGAAGGCGTCAGCCGCGCCTTCGCCAAGCTCGACCAGATCAAGCCGAACATCCAGTGGTGGGAGGCCGGCGCCCAGCCGCCGCAATGGCTGGCGGCTGGCGACGTGGTGATGTCCGCGGCCTACAACGGCCGCATCGCCGCCGCGCAGAAGGAGGGCTCCAAGCTCGCCATCGTGTGGAACGGCAACCTCTACGACCCGGACCACTGGGCCATCGTCCGTGGCAGCCCGAACAAGGCCCTGGCCGAGCGCTTCATCGCCTTCGCCAGCCAGGCCGAGACGCAAAAGAGCTTCTCCAGCCAGATCCCCTACGGCCCGGTGCACAAGGACGCCCTCGCACAACTGCCCGCCGCCACCCAGGCGCAACTGCCCACTGCGCCGGCGAACCTGGCCGAAGCCCAGTTGGTGGATGCGGAGTTCTGGGTCAACCACGGCGAGGAGCTGGAGGAACGCTTCAACGCCTGGGCGGCGCGCTGAGCCATGGTTCCGTCCGCGCCGGGGAAGCCGTGCGCGGGCGGGGCTGAACGACGGGTGCACCCCGTCACACCAGCCGGCGGCCCCTGAGCCGCCGGCGGATAACAAGAAGATCGGGAGAGCGTCATGAGTGCGAGTGTTTCCATCCCTGCCACGGGACAAACCAGCGGCCTGCGCCGCGTTCTCGGGCTGGGCCCGCTGGTGGCGGTGGCCGTCGGCCTGGTGGTGTCCCAGGGCGTGATGGTGCTGATGCTGCAAGGGGCCGGCCTGGCCGGGCTGGGCTTCATCATCCCCCTGGGCATCGCCTACCTGCTGGCACTGACCTATGCCCTGTCGTTCTCCGAACTGTCGCTGATGATCCCCCGCGCCGGCAGCCTGAGCAGCTATACCGAGGTCGCCATCGGCCATTTCCCGGCCATCCTCGCCACCTTCTCCGGCTACATGGTGGTGGCCATGTTCGCCCTCTCGGCGGAGCTGCTGCTCCTCGACCTGATCATCGGCAAGGTCTACCCCGGCGCGCTGCCGCCGATGCTGGTGGCCTACGGCGTGCTCGCCCTGTTCACCGTCTTCAACCTGCTGGGCATCGACGTCTTCGCCCGCCTGCAGAGCGCCCTGGCCCTGGTGATGGTGGTGACCCTGCTGGCCCTCGGCCTGGGCGCCATCAGCAGCGACCTGGCCACCCTGGCCACGCCCTTGGACCAGGGCTGGAACCCGCTGGAAGCCGGCGCGCTGACCCTGGCGGCCATGGCCATCTGGGGCTTCGTCGGCGCCGAGTTCGTCTGCCCGCTGGTGGAGGAAACCCGCCGGCCTGAGCGCAACATCCCGCGCTCGATGATCATCGGCCTGACCCTGATCTTCGGCATCATCGTCCTCTACTGCCTGGGCGCGCTGCTGTGCATCCCCCGCGAGCAACTGGCCGCCGACCCGCTGCCACACTTCCTCTTCGCCACCACCGTGTTCGGCGAGGCCGGCAAGCTGTTCCTGGTGGCCGCCGCGGTGACCGCCACCTGCAGCACGGTGAACTCCTCCCTCGCCGCCCTGCCGCGCATGCTTTACGGCATGGCCCAGAACGGCCAGGCCTTCCCGCAGTTCAAGCGCCTCAGCCAACGCACTCGCACGCCTTGGGTGGCGGTGCTGTTCATCGCCGGCATCACCGGCCTGCCGATCCTCCTGCTGGGCCAGGACCCGGACTCCATCAGCCTGTTGCTGCTGGCCGCCGCGCTGGCCTGGCTGCTGGCCTACATCATCGTGCACATCGACGTGATCGCCCTGCGCCGCCGCTACCCGCACATGGCCCGGCCGTTCCGTTCGCCCTTCTACCCCTGGACCCAGGTGCTCGGCATCGTCGGCATGCTCTTTGCCATCTACCACGTCTCCCCGGCCCCGGAGATGACCGCGAAGATCTTCGGCACCGCCGGCGTGGTGCTCGGCGTGATCTCGGTGATCGCCATCGCCTGGATCAAGCGGGTGATGCGCAAGCCGCTGTTCGTGCCCGAACCACTGACCCCTTCCGAGCCGGCGCCGGTCATCCGCGCCGCCCTTTCCCCCGACCCCCTTTGACGAGCAGGAGAAGACCATGACCGCTCCCATCACCCCGCAGCGCAGCACCGAGGACTACCAGGCAGCCGATGCCGCGCACCACATCCACGCCTTCCTCGACCAGAAGGCGCTGAACGCCGAAGGCCCGCGCGTGATGGTGCGCGGCGAAGGCCTGCACCTGTGGGACAACGACGGCAAGCGCTACCTCGACGGCATGTCCGGCCTGTGGTGCACCAACCTGGGCTACGGCCGCAAGGACCTGGCCGCCGCCGCCAGCGCCCAGCTGGAGCAGCTGCCGTACTACAACATGTTCTTCCACACCACCCACCCGGCGGTGGTGGAGCTCTCCGAGCTGCTCTTCAGCCTGCTGCCGACCCACTACAGCCACGCCATCTACACCAACTCCGGTTCCGAGGCCAATGAGGTGCTGATCCGCACCGTGCGCCGCTACTGGCAGATCCTCGGCAAGCCGCAGAAGAAGGTGATGATCGGCCGCTGGAACGGCTACCACGGCTCCACCCTGGCGGCCACCGCCCTGGGCGGGATGAAGTTCATGCACGAGATGGGCGGGCTGATCCCCGATGTCGCCCACATCGACGAGCCCTACTGGTTCGCCCAGGGCGGCGACCTGACCCCGGCCGAGTTTGGCCTGCGCTGCGCCCGCCAGCTGGAGGAGAAGATCCTCGAACTGGGTGCCGACAACGTCGCCGGCTTCATCGCCGAGCCCTTCCAGGGCGCGGGCGGGATGATCTTCCCGCCGGAGAGCTACTGGCCGGAGATCCAGCGCATCTGCCGCCAGTACGACGTGCTGCTGTGCGCGGACGAGGTGATCGGTGGCTTCGGCCGCACCGGCGAATGGTTCGCCCACCAGCACTTCGGCTTCCAGCCCGACACCCTGTCCATCGCCAAGGGCCTGACCTCCGGCTACATCCCCATGGGTGGCCTGGTGCTGGGCAAGCGCATCGCCGAGGTGCTGGTGGAACAGGGCGGCGTGTTCGCCCACGGCCTGACCTACTCCGGGCACCCGGTGGCTGCCGCCGTGGCCATCGCCAACCTCAAGGCGCTGCGCGACGAGGGCGTGGTCACCCAGGTGAAGAACGACACCGGCCCCTACCTGCAGCAGTGCCTGCGCGAGGTGTTCGGCAAGCACCCGCTGATCGGCGAGATCCAGGGCACCGGCCTGGTGGCGGCCCTGCAGTTCGTCGAGGACAAGGCCACGCGCAAGCGCTTCGACAACGAGAACGACATCGCCTGGCGCTGCCGCACCCTCGGCTTCGAGGAGGGCGTGATCATTCGCGCCACCCTGGGCCGGATGATCATGGCGCCCGCCCTGGTGGCCACCCGTGCCGAGCTGGATGAGCTGGTGGACAAGACCCGCCGCGCGGTGGAACGCACGGCCCAGGAGATCGAAGCGGGGGCTTTGCCCGCTGCCTAGTGGGTTCCCGCGCTCGCGGGAATGACGGCACCGTAGGGTGGGCCGGGCGGCGCTCCGCTTCAGCCCACCAGCGATGCAGCAGATGAACCGGGGCCGTCTCCAGGCCCCGGTGCAGGAGGAAACGGTGGGCTGAAGCCCACCCTACGAAGCGGAGAACAGCGCGCAGGTGGCGGCCAAAAGGGGCCGGCGCCGCGATGACCCGGTCCCGCTCCACGGCGATGCGCCGCATCAGACGCACCCAACGACACAGGGCCCATGGAAGGGGCCGCAGCAGAACAGGACCCCGAGCCCACGCAGGCCGGGGCGCGGAACGAATTTGGCCCCTGGCCGGTACTGCCCAGCAATTCCAACAACTAATGCGGGAGTGTTCCAATGATCCAGTCCTTGCTTCGTCGCTTCACCCTTCCCCTGACCTGCACCGCGCTGGCGTTCTCCGCCGCCGGCGCGCAGGCGGGCACCCTGTCCATCGGCCACACCACCTGGGTCGGCTACGGCACGCTGTACCTGGCCCGCGACCTGGGCTACTTCAAGGAGCAGGGCCTGGATGTCGAGCTGACCACCATCGAGGAAGCCTCGATGTACATGGCCGCCCAGGCTTCCGGGAAGCTCTCCGGCTCGGCCTCGACCATCGACGAGATCCTCAAGTACCGCTCCAGTGACTTCTGCTTCAAGGCGGTCGCCGCGCTGGACGAGAGCTACGGCGGCGACGGCGTGCTGGTGGGCAAGGAGGTCGCCAGCCTGAAGGACCTCAAGGGCCAGTCGGTGGCGGTGAACGAGGGCTCGGTCTCGCAGTTCTGGCTGTCCTACCTGCTCAAGCACAACGGCATGACCATGGCCGACCTGGATATCCAGAACATGACGGCCGACGACGCCGCCACCGCCTTCATAGCCGGCCGCGTGCCCGCCGCCGTGACCTGGGAGCCGCACCTGTCGCTGGTGCGCCAGAAGGGCGAAGGCAAGGTGCTGGTGGACAGCAGCACGACCCCCGGCGTGATCGTCGACGTGGTGGCGCTGTCCTGCGATGTGATCGACAAGCAGCCCGAGGACGTGAAGGCGCTGGTCAAGGGCCTGTACAAGGCCGTGCAGTTCACCCAGGACAACCCCGAGAAGGCCCACGAGATCATGGCCAAGGGCGTCGGCGGCTACCTGGCCGACCCGGTGGAGCTGGCCAACGCCGCCAAGGGCGTGCGCTTCTACGACCAGGCCATGAGCGAGAAGCTGCTTGGCGTGCCCGGCAAGCCCGGTGACATCAAGGGCGTGATCCGCCTGGCCAACGAGACCTGGAGTGCCCTGCAGGGCAAGCGCTACGAAGTCAGCTACGACGACCTCGTCGACACCCGCTTCGTCAGCCAGTAAGGGAGCCGACCATGCCTTCTCGACACTCCTGGCTGAACCGCTGCCTGACCCCCAAGGTCGAGCTGCCGGCGAAGCTGATACTCGGTGCGGGCAGCCTCGGCTGGCTGCTGGTGCTCGGCCTCTGGGCCGGGCTTTCCTACGGCGGCGTGGTGCCGGCGATGTTCCTGCCCACCCCGGGCGCGGTGCTGGAGGCGGCCGCGCGGCTGGCCGGCGACGGCACCCTCGGCAAGCACGTGCTGGCGAGTGTCGAGGTGGTGCTCATCGGCTTCGCGGTGTCGTCCCTGGTGGCGGTGCCGCTGGGGCTGCTGATGGGCAGCTTCCGCATCGTCCAGGCCTTCCTCGAACCGCTGGTGAACTTCGTCCGCTACCTGCCGGTGACCTCCTTCGTGCCGCTGTTCATCCTGTGGATCGGCATCGGCCTGGAGCAGCGGGTGACGGTGATCATCTTCGGCGTGTTCTTCCAGCAGTTGGTGATGATCGCGGACGTTTCCAAGGGCGTCTCGCGGGACCTGATCAACGCCTCCTACACCCTGGGTTCGAGCCGCCGCGACGTGGTGCTCCACGTGCTCGGCCCGGCCTCCCTGCCCGGCGTGCTGGACACCCTGCGGGTGACCATGGGCTGGGCCTGGACCTACCTGGTGGTGGCCGAGCTGGTGGCCGCCAGCAGCGGCCTGGGCTACATCAGCCTGAAGGCCATGCGCGGCTTCCAGGTGGACGTGATCTTCCTCGCCATCGCCATCATCGGCCTGCTCGGGCTGGTGACCGATCAACTGTTCCGACTCCTCCGACTGAAGGTGGCCTCATGGGCGCAGTAGCAGCCATGCACGATCAGACCCTGGCCGCCCCCGCTGCGGCCGCAACCCCCACTGAACGCCTGCGGGTGGAGAACGTCTGCCTGCGCTACCAGAGCCCGGGCGGCAAGACCTTCGCCGCGCTGGAGAACGTCTCCCTGAGCGTGCCGGACCAGCAGTTCGCCGTGCTCGTGGGCCCCTCCGGCTGCGGCAAGTCGAGCCTGCTGTACCTCACCGCCGGCCTGGCCGAACCCACGTCGGGGGCGATCTACGTCGGCGGCAAGCGGGTCGAGGGGCCCGGCGCCGATCGCGGCATGGTGTTCCAGGGCTACACCCTGTTCCCCTGGCTCAACGTGCGCGAGAACATCGAGTTCGGCCTCAAGCGCAAGGGCATGCCCAAGGGCGAGCGCCAGGAGATCGTCGACTTCTACCTCGCCGAAGTGGGCCTGGCACCCTTCGCCGGGCATTACCCCAAGCAGCTCTCCGGCGGCATGATGCAGCGCGTGGCCATCGCCCGCGCACTGGCCAACGACCCGCAGATCCTGCTGATGGACGAGCCCTTCGGCGCCCTCGACAGCCAGACCCGCATGCAGATGCAGAAGCTGTTGTTGCGGGTGTGGGAGCACAGCAAGAAGACCGTGGTGTTCGTCACCCACGACATCGACGAAGCCATCCTGCTGGGCGACCGCATCTACGTCATGGGTGCCCGTCCCGGCCACATCAAACGCGAGCTCGACGTGCCCATCCCCCGCCCACGCGAGCTGGACATGGTGATGGACCGCGCCTTCATCGAGATGAAGCGCGAGATCCTCGGCCTGCTCCACGACGACCTCGAAGAGATGCACTGACCGCCCGGGGGCGGCACGCCCGCCCCGGCAAAATCGCAAGGAGGGCCCCATGCCCGCTTCGACTCCATCCCCCCAGCGTTACGACTACCTGGTGGTCGGCGCCGGATCGGCCGGCTGCGTCCTGGCCAACCGCCTCAGCGCTGACCCCGGCGTGCGCGTCTGCCTGATCGAGGCCGGCGGCAGCGACGCCAGCCCGCGCGTGCAGACGCCGGCCGGCACCATCACCCTGTACAAGAGCCGGCGTTTCAGCTGGAACTTCTTCTCCGCGCCCCAGCCACGCCTCAACGGCCGCCAGCTGCACTGCCCACGGGGCAAGGCACTGGGCGGCTCCAGCTCGATGAACTCGATGATCTACATCCGTGGCGACGCCTCCGACTACGACCGCTGGGCCGAACTCGGCTGCGACGGCTGGAGCTGGCGCGAGGTGCTGCCGCTGTTCAGGAAGTCCGAGGGCAACCGCCTGGGCCAGGACCTGGCCTACCACGGCACCCGGGGCGAGCTGCTGGTGGACCGCGCCCGCGATCCCAACCCGCTGTCGTCGCTGTTCATCAAGGCGGCGGAAGCCATCGGCCTGAAACGCAACGACGACTTCAACGGCGGCCAGCTGGAAGGCGTCGGCCTCTACAACCTGACGCAGAAGGAGGCACGGCGGCTGTCCAGCTACCGCGCCTTCGTCGCGCCGGTGCGCGAGCGGCCGAACCTGCAGGTGCTGACCGGCTGCAAGGTGCTGTCGCTGCTGCTCGAAGACGGCGCCGCCAAGGGCGTGCTGATCGAACGTGACGGCGTGGAGCAACGCCTGGAGTGCAAGCGCGAGGTGATACTCGCCGCCGGCGCCATCGGCTCGCCGCAGGTGCTCCTGGCGTCCGGCATCGGCCCCAGGGCGGAGCTGGAGGCCGCCGGCATCGAGGTGCTCCACGACCTGCCCGGCGTCGGCAAGAACCTGCAGGACCACCTCGACGGCCTGGTCACCGTGCGCTCGCCGAGCCCGCTGACCCTGGGCTTCTCCTGGGGCTCGCTGCCCAGCGTGCTGCTGTCGCCCTTCAAGTACCTGGCGCAGCGGAAGGGCTGGCTGACCACCAACTACGTGGAGGCCGGCGGTTTCGCCCGCACGCCCCTGGCCGGCGCGCTGCCGGACGTGCAGTTCCACTTCGTGCCGGGCTATCGCAGCCACCGCGGCCGCCTGTTCGAGTGGGGCCATGGCTACGCGGTGCACACCTGCGTGCTGCGCCCCGGCAGCATCGGCGAGCTGCGGGTGAAGGCGCGGGGGGAGATCGAGATCGACTACAACTTCCTCGCCGACCCCCAGGACGCCCAGGTGCTGGTGGAGGGCATCCGCCTGGCGCGGCGCATCCTCGCCGGTGCCGCCTTCGATGGCCTGCGTGGCCAGGAGATGCTGCCCGGCGCCGAGGTGCAGAGCGACGAGCAGCTGCTGGCGTACATCCGCGAGCACGCCGCCACGGTGTTCCACCCGGTGGGCACCTGCAAGATGGGCGTGGACGCCATGAGCGTGGTGGACCCGCAGCTGCGGGTGCGCGGCGTGAAGGGCCTGCGCGTGGCCGATGCCTCGATCATGCCGACCCTGGTCAGCGGCAACACCAATGCGCCGTGCATCATGATCGGCGAGAAGGCCGCGCAGATGATCCTGCAGGGTGGAGCGGCCGAGATGGAAGCCGTGGAGGATGTCGCGGTGGCGGTCTAGGCCGTGCCGGTGGTTCCCGGGCTGAAGCCCGGGCTACGGCTGGCGCTGCGGACGAAAATGAAAAGGCCACCCGAGGGTGGCCTTTTCCGTTACCGCGAGGCTCAGGCCGGTTGGCTGGCCCCACCGCGCTTGTTGCTGGACGCGGCTTCGGCGGCCATGGATTCCATGGCTTCCTGGATGGCGCGCTTGCGGCGCTCTTCGGCCTGGCGGCTGAAGTACCAGGCGAAGAAGGTGAACAGCGACACGGTCAGCAGGATCAGGCTGGCCACGGCGTTGATCTCCGGTTTCACACCCAGGCGCACGGCGGAGAACACTTCCATCGGCAGGGTGGTGGAACCGGGGCCGGAAACGAAGCTCGCCAGCACCAGGTCGTCCAGGGACAGGGCGAAGGACATCATGCCGCCCGCCGCCAGCGACGGCGCGATCATCGGGATGGTGATCAGGATGAACACCTTCCACGGACGCGCCCCGAGGTCCATGGCGGCCTCCTCGATGGACAGGTCCAGCTCACGCAGGCGCGCCGATACCACGATGGCCACGTAGGCCGAGCAGAACGTGGTGTGGGCGATCCAGATGGTGACGATGCCACGCTCCTGGGGCCAGCCGATCAGTTGCGCCATGGCCACGAACAGCAGCAGCAGCGACAGACCGGTGATGACCTCGGGCATGACCAGCGGCGCGGTGACCAGGCCGCCGAACAGCGTACGGCCACGGAAGCGCGGGATGCGGGTCAGGACGAAGGCCGCCAGGGTGCCCAGCGCCACCGCCGCGATGGCGGTGTAGCAGGCGATCTCCAGGGAGCGCATCACCGAGTTCATCAGTTGGGAGTTGTCCAGCAGGCCGACGTACCACTTCACCGACCAACCGCCCCAGACCGTGACCAGCTTGGAGGCGTTGAACGAGTAGATGACCAGGATGAGCATCGGCAGGTAGATGAACAGCAGGCCGACCCAGAGCATCACGTTGGAGAAACTGAAGCGCTTCATACCTTGCCCTCCAGTTCCTTGGCTTGGTTACGGTTGAACAGGATGATCGGGACGATGAGGATCGCCAGCATCACCACTGCCAGCGCGGACGCCACCGGCCAGTCGCGGTTGTTGAAGAACTCCTGCCACAGCACCTTGCCGATCATCAGGGTCTCCGGGCCGCCGAGCAGTTCGGGGATGACGAACTCGCCCACCACCGGGATGAACACCAGCATGCTGCCGGCGATGATGCCGTTCTTGGACAGCGGCACGGTGATCTTCCAGAAGCTGTTGAAGTTGCTCGAACCGAGGTCCGAGGCGGCTTCCAGCAGGCTCTGGTCGTGCTTCACCAGGTTGGCGAACAGCGGCAGGATCATGAACGGCAGGTAGGAGTAGACCACGCCGATGTAGACCGCGGTGTTGGTGTTGAGGATCTGCAGCGGCTCGCTGATCAGGCCGATGCCCATCAGGAAGCTGTTGAGCAGGCCGTTGTTGCTGAGGATGCCCATCCAGGCGTAGACGCGGATGAGGATGGCGGTCCAGGTCGGCATCATGATCAGCAGCAGCAGCACGGTCTGGGCTTCCTTGCCGGCACGGGCAATGGCGTAGGCCATCGGGTAGCCGATCAGGAGACACAGCAGGGTGCTGAAGAAGGCCATCTTCAGGGAGCCCAGGTAGGCGGCCAGGTAGAGTTCGTCCTCGCTCAGCATGAAGTAGTTGCCGAGGTTGAGAGCGATCTGCAGCTGGTTTTCAGCCCAGGTGTAGATTTCTGTATAGGGCGGGATCGCCACGTCCGCTTCCGCGAAGCTGATCTTCAGCACGATGGCGAAGGGCAGCAGGAAGAACAGGAACAGCCAGACGAAGGGAATCCCGATCACCGCGTGCCGGCCCGTGGGCAGGCGCTTCTTTATGCTGGATATTTTCATGAGCGCAGCACCACCCCGCTGTCGTCCTCCCACCATACGAAGACTTCATCGTCCCAGGTCGGACGCGCGCCGCGACGCTCGGCGTTGGCGACGAAGGACTGGACGATGGAGCCGCCGGGCAGCTTGACGTAGAACACCGAGTGACCGCCGAGGTAGGCGATGTCGTGGATCTTGCCGCGCGACCAGTTGTACTCGCAGGTGGGCTGCTCGGTGGTGACCAGCAGCTTCTCGGGGCGCAGGGCGTAGGTGATGCGCTTGTCCTGCACCGAGGTGGTCACGCCGTGGCCGACGTAGATCGGGCGCTCCAGCTCGGGGCAGGCGATCAGGGCGTGGGCCTCGAGGTCCTCCACCACTTCGCCGTCGAACAGGTTGACGTTGCCGATGAACTCGCACACCAGGCGGCTGATGGGGGTCTCGTAGATGTCCACCGGGCTGCCGATCTGCTCGATGCAGCCCAGGTGCATGATGGCGATGCGCTGGGCCATGGTCATGGCCTCTTCCTGGTCGTGGGTCACCATGACGCAGGTCACGCCGACGCGCTCGATGATCTCCACCAGCTCCAGCTGCATCTGCGAACGCAGCTTCTTGTCCAGGGCGCCCATGGGCTCGTCGAGCAGCAGCAGCTTGGGACGCTTGGCCAGCGAGCGGGCCAGGGCCACGCGCTGACGCTGGCCACCAGACAGCTGGTGCGGCTTGCGCTTGGCGTACTGGGTCATCTGCACCAGCTTGAGCATCTCGGTGACACGCTCGTCGATCTCGCTGCTGGAGAGGCGATCTTGTTTGAGTCCGAAGGCGATGTTCTGCGCAACAGTCATATGCGGGAAAAGCGCATAGGACTGGAACATCATGTTGATCGGCCGCTCGTAGGGCGGCATGTCGGTGATATCGACGCCGTCGAGGAAGATGCGACCTTCAGTGGGACGTTCGAAACCCGCCAGCATGCGCAGCAGGGTCGACTTGCCCGAGCCGGAACCACCCAGCAGGGCGAAGATCTCGCCCTTGTTGATGGTCAGCGAGACGTCGTCCACCGCAAGGGTCTCGTCGAACTGCTTGGTCACCCGGTCGATCTTGACCAGCACCTCTTTGGGTTGCTGGTTGCCCTCGAGGGCTTTCTTGTAGGCACCGGAGGCTATTGCCATTACCACACTCCCAATTCTTGCTAGCCGACCATTATGGCCGGTTGCGTTGAGTATCGCTCGTTAGGCGCGAGACGCGCGTCCAGACCCGCTCGTCGCCCGCTCTGGCGCAAGCTGCGCGAGCCCTGCCCGCGCGGCTCGCCCCCGATCACTTGCCCGACTTGACCTTGGTCCAGCTCCGGGTCATCAGCCGTTGCACCTTCGGAGGCAGTTCCTCCGAGACATACAGCTTGTCCAGCACCGCTTGTGGCGGGTACACGGACGCGTCGTCACGCACTTCCTGATTCATGAATTCGCCCGACTTGGTGTTCGGGTTGGCGTAGCCCACGTAGTCGCTGACCTTGGCGATGACTTCGGGGCGCAGCAGGTAGTCGATGAAGGCGTGGGCTTCCTTGGCGTTGGCGGCATCGGCCGGCACGGCGACCATGTCGAACCACAGGTTGCCGCCCTCTTTGGGGATCGCGTAGGCGATTTCCACGCCCTTGCCGGCTTCCTCGGCGCGCGCGGCGGCCTGGAAGATGTCACCGGAGAAGCCCGCCGCGACGCAGATGTCGCCGTTGGCCAGGTCACCGATGTACTTGGAGGAGTGGAAATAGGTGATGTAGGGACGAACCTCCATCAGCTTGGCCTCGGCTTTCTTGTAGTCGTCCGGGTTCTTGCTGTTGGGGTTCAGGCCCAGGTAATTGAGCATGGCCGGAATCATTTCGTCGGCCGAGTCGAGGAAGGCCACGCCGCACTGGCTGAGCTTCTTGATGTTCTCGGGTTCGAAGATCACCGACCAGGAGTCGATCTTGTCGACGCCGAGCACGGCCTTGACCTTCTCGGCGTTGTAGCCGATGCCGTTGGTGCCCCAGAGGTAGGGGACGGCGTACTGGTTGCCGGGGTCGTTGGCTTCCAGGCGCTTGAGCAGCACGGGATCGAGGTTGTCCCAGTTCTTCAGCTGGCTGCGGTCCAGTTTCTGGAAGGCGCCGGCCTTGATCTGCTTGCCGAGGAAGTGGTTGGAGGGGACCACCACGTCATACCCGGTGCGACCGGCCAGGAGCTTGCCTTCGAGGGTTTCGTTGGAGTCGAAGACGTCATAGACGGGCTTGATGCCGGTCTCTTTCTGGAAGTCCGCCAGGGTGGTCTCGCCGATGTAGTCGGACCAGTTGTAGATGTGCACCGTCTGCTCGGCGTGGGCCTGTGAAGCCAGGGTCAGCACGGCGGCGGTGATCAGGGTTTTGCAGAAGGAAACTCGCACACTTTAATCCTCTTGATATGCCGGGCCGCTGGCGCACCGGGGCGCGCTGCGGAGTTTCTTATCGGGTTGTCGCTTCAACGACCGCTTTTTATCCGGGTCCAGTCACGGGTCAGCCAGCGCTGGACGTCGCGCGGGCGCTCCCGGGCCACGTAGAGCTTGGCCATCACTTCCGGCGAGGGGTAGACGCCGGGGTTCTCGCGCACGCTGGCATCCACCAGCGCGGTCGCATCCTTGTTGGCATTGGCATAGGAAACGTAGTCGCTGATCTTGGCGATCACATCCGGGCGCATCAGGTAGTTGATGAAGATATGCGCCTCTTCCACGTGCTTGGCGTCCCGGGGGATGGCCAGCATGTCCGCCCACATGGCGGTGCCTTCCTTGGGGATGACGTAGATGATCTCGTCCTTGCGCCCGGCCTCTTCGGCGCGGCTGGCGGCCTGGAGCATGTCGCCGGAGTAGCCGAAGGCGATGCAGATGTCGCCGTTGGCCAAGTCGCCGATGGACTTGGAGGAGTGGAAGTAGGTGATGTACGGGCGCACCTTGAGCAGTTGGGCGGTGGCCTTGTCGTAGTCGGCGCGCTCGTGGGTGTGGGGCGAGCCGCCGAGGTAGTTGACCATCTGCGGCATGACTTCATCGCCGGAATCGATCAGGGCGACGCCGCACTGGGTGAGCTGCTTGACCACCTCGGGGTCGAACAGCAGCGACCACGAGTCGAGCTTGGCATCGGCACCGAGGATGGCGCGCACCTTGGTGGCGTTGAGGCCGATGCCGTTGGTGCCCCACATGTAGGGCACGGAGTATTCGTTGCCCGGATCGCCGCCCGCGAGGTTCTTCAGCACGGCAGGGTCCAGGTGGGAGAGGTTCGGCAGCTTGGACTTGTCCAGCTTCTGGTAGGTGCCGGCCTTGATCTGCTTGGCCAGGAAGTGGTTGGTGGGGACCACCACGTCGTAGCCGGATTGCCCGGTGGCGAGCTTGCCATCGAGGGTTTCGTTGGAGTCGAAGACGTCGTAGACCACCTTGATCCCGGTTTCCTTCTGGAAGTTCTCCAGGGTGTCCGGGGCGATGTAATCGGACCAGTTGTACACGTGCACGACACGCTCCTGCGCCTGTGTCATGGACACGACGAAGAAACTGGCCAGCAACCCGTACAGCCAGGGGCGATTGCGCATGAGGAGGTCCTCTTGGGGTGGTTCACCCTCCGGCGAGCGCCGGAGGGTGGGTGGCGGCTTACTTGCCCGACTTGATGGTGGTCCAGGTACGGGTCATTACGCGCTGCACCTTGGCCGGCAGGTCCGGGAAGGCGTAGAGCTTGGCCATGGTCTCCTTGCTCGGGTAGATGCCCGGGTCGGTGCGGATCGCCTCGTCCACCAGCGGGGTGGCGGCGGCGTTACCGTTCGGGAACTGCACGAAGTTGGTGATCTCGGCCATGATTTCCGGCTTCATCAGGAAGTTCATGAAGGCGTAGGCGGCGTCCGGGTTGGCGGCGTCGGCAGGGATCGCGACCATGTCGAAGAAGGTGCCGGCACCTTCCTTCGGAATGTTGTACGCGACCTTCACGCCAGCCTTGGCCTCGTCGGCACGGGACTTGGCCTGGTACACGTCACCCGAGTAGCCCACGGCCACGCAGAGGTTGCCGTTGGCCAGGTCGGAGATGTACTTGGAGGAGTGGAAGTAGGTCACGTGCGGACGGATCTTGAGGAACAGCGCCTCGGCTTCCTTGAGCTGCTTGGGGTCCTGGCTGACCGGGCTGTAGCCCAGGTAGTGCAGGGCGATCGGCAGGATTTCGGTCGGCGAGTCGAGGAAGGAAACACCGCAGGATTTCAGCTTCTCGATGTTCTCGGGCTTGAACAGCAGGTCCCAGGAATCCACCGGGGCCTTGTCGCCGAGCACGGCCTTGACCTTGTCGACGTTGTAGCCGATGCCGATGGAGCCCCACATGTAGGGGAAGGCGTACTGGTTGCCCGGGTCGGAGACTTCGACGGTCTTCAGCAGGTTCGGGTCCAGGTTCTTCCAGTTCGGCAGCTTGGACTTGTCCAGCGGCTGATAGACCTTGGCCTTGATCTGCTTGGCCAGGAAGTTGTTGGACGGCACCACGATGTCGTAACCGGACTTGCCGGCCAGCAGCTTGGCTTCCAGGGTCTCGTTGGAGTCGAAGACGTCGTAGACGACCTTGATCCCGGTTTCCTTGGTGAACTTCTCGACGGTTTCCGGGGCGATGTAGTCAGACCAGTTATAGACGTGCAGCACCTTGTCTTCTGCCTGCGCCACACCAGCCACAGCGCCAGCGAGCGTCATGGCGAGCAAGGTCTTGCCGAAGGTTTTGAACATGCGGGTAGCTCCATTTGTTGTTTAAGTGTCCGAGCGGCGTCGCCACCGCCCGGTGAGCCTGGCCAACGCACTGGCGCAGTCTGGCAAGGTCAGGGGCGCGCTTACAACAGCTCGCGGGATGCGATTGTTTGCAAACTCGCCCAATTGCTCAACCCAGAACTGCACTCGCGGTGAGGTCGAGGCACTTGCGAGCCTTGGTCACCAGTTCGTCGATCTCGTCCTTACTGATCACCAGCGGCGGCGACACAATCATAGTGTCCCCGACCGCACGCATGATCAGGCCATTGCGGAAGCAGTGCTCGCGGCACTGCATGCCCACGCCCAGATCGGTGAAACGCTCACGGGTCTTCTTGTTCTTGACCAGTTCCAGGGCGCCAACCATGCCGACCCCACGCGCTTCGCCAACCAGGGGATGGTCAGCCAGCTCCTGCCAGCGTTGTTGCAAATACGGTGCCGTTTCCGCCTTCACGTTCTCGACGATCTTCTCTTCGCGCAGGATGCGGATGTTTTCCAGCGCCACCGCAGCGGCCACCGGGTGACCGGAGTAGGTGAAGCCGTGGTAGAACTCGCCGCCCTGGTTGAGCACCTCGACCACCTCGTCACGGACGATCACGCCGCCCATGGGGATGTAGCCGGAGGTCAGGCCCTTGGCGATGGGCATCAGGTCCGGGGCGTTGCCGTAGTACTGGCTGCCGAACCACTCGCCGGTACGGCCGAAGCCGCAGATGACTTCGTCGGCGATGAACAGGATGTCGTAGCGGGCGAGGATCTCGCGGATCTTCGGCCAGTAGGTTTCCGGCGGCACGATCACGCCGCCCGCGCCCTGGATGGGCTCGGCGATGAAGGCGGCGACATTCTCCTCGCCGACTTCGAGAATCTTCTTCTCCAGCTGCTCGGCGGCCCAGACGCCGAACTCCTCGGGGGCCATGTCGCCACCCTCGCCGAACCAGTAGGGCTGGGCGATGTGGGTGATCCCCGGGATCGGCAGGTCGCCCTGCTCGTGCAGCGCCTTCATGCCGCCGAGGCTGACGCCGGCGACGGTGGAGCCGTGGTAGCCGTTCCAGCGGCCGATGACCACTTTCTTCTTCGGCTGGCCCTTGGTCGCCCAGTAGTGGCGGACCATGCGCAGCACGGTGTCGTTGGCTTCGGAACCGGAACCGGTGAAGAACACGTGGTTCATGCCCTCGGGCGCCAGCTCGGAAATGGCCTTGGCCAGTTCGATGACGGGCGGGTGGGCGGTCTGGAAGAACAGGTTGTAGAAGGGCAGCTCGCGCATCTGGCGGGTGGCCGCCTGCACCAGTTCCTCGCGGCCGTAGCCGACGTTGACGCACCACAGGCCGGCCATGGCATCGAGGATCTTGTTGCCCTCGCTGTCCCAGATGTAGACGCCGTCGGCTTTGGTGATGATCCGCGCGCCCTTGGCATTCAACGCCTGGTAGTCGGTGAACGGCGGCAGGTGGTGGTCGCGACTGAGTGCCTGCCACTCAAGGGTCTGGGGGTTGGTCACTTGGCTCTTCATTATCTACACCTCTATGCAAATCTGGGTTGGCGTGCCGCGCCACGAACGCGGCACGCCGTTTGGATCAGACGGAAAGCAGCAGGAATTCACGCTCCCAGGAGCTGATGACCCGCTTGAAGTTCTCGTGCTCGGCGCGTTTCACCGCGACGTAGGCGCTGATGAACTTGGCACCCAGGAATTTCTCCAGGGGCTTGCAGTTCTCCAGGCGCTCGAGGGCGTCTTCGAGGGTCAGCGGCAGACGCAGGTTGCGACGCTCGTAACCACGGCCCTTCACCTGTGCGCTCGGCTTGATCTGCTCGACCATGCCTATATAGCCGCACAGCAGGCTGGCAGCGATCGCCAGGTAGGGGTTGGCATCGGCACCGGCCAGGCGGTTCTCCACGCGGCGGTTCTGCGGGGTGGCATCCGGGACGCGCAGGCCCACGGTGCGGTTCTCCTCGCCCCATTCCACGTTCACCGGCGCCGAGGTGTCGGGCAGGAAGCGGCGGAAGGAGTTCACGTTCGGGGCGAACAGCGGCAGCAGCTCGGGGATGAACTTCTGCAGGCCACCGATGTGGTGCAGGAACAGCTCGCTCATGGAGCCATCTTCATTGGAGAAGATGTTCTTGCCGGTCTTGATGTCCACCACGCTCTGGTGCAGGTGCATGGCACTGCCCGGCTGGTCGGTGATCGGCTTGGCCATGAAGGTGGCGGCAACGTTATGTTTCAGCGCGGCCTCGCGCATGGTGCGCTTGAATACGGTGATCTGGTCGGCCAGGGACAGGGCTTCGCCGTGACGGAAGTTGATCTCCATCTGCGCCGGGCCTTCCTCGTGGATGAGGGTGTCCAGGTCCAGGTCCTGGGCTTCGCACCAGTCGTACATGTCCTCGAACAGCGGGTCGAATTCGTTCGCCGCGTCGATGGAGAAGGACTGGCGGCCGGTTTCCGGACGGCCGGAACGACCGATCGGCGCCTGCAGCGGGTAGTCGGGGTCGTCGCTGCGCTTGGTCAGGTAGAACTCCATCTCCGGCGCGACGATCGGGCGCCAGCCCTTGTCGGCGTAGAGCTTGAGCACTTTCTTGAGGATGTTGCGCGGCGACAGCTCGATGGGGTTGCCCATCTTGTCGAAGGTGTCGTGGATCACCATCGCGGTGGGTTCCAGCGCCCAGGGCACGAGGAACACGGCGTTCTCGTCCGGGCGGCAGACCATGTCGATATCGGCAGGGTCCAGCAGCTCGTAATAAACGTCGTCCTCGACATAGTCGCCGGTGACGGTCTGCAGCAGCACGCTCTCGGGGAGGCGCATGCCCTTCTCGTCGAGGAACTTGTTGGTCGGCGAAATCTTGCCCCGGGCAATGCCGGTAAGATCGCTGATCAAGCATTCAACTTCGGTGATTTTGCGTTCTTTCAACCAGCTTGTGAGCTGGTCCAACTTGGTAGTCATAAAGACCTCAGGGTGTGAGAGCTGCAACTGGTATAGCTGAGCTCAGCGTTGCCCCGCCCTCTTCCTGCAAGCCTCACCAAAGGCCTGGAAGATGGCGAGATAATCGGGATTGGAACGAACCTGCCACTCGGGGTGCCACTGTACTCCGAGCGCGAAACTCTTCGCGCCGACGACCGAGCAGGATTCGACCAACCCGTCAGGCGCCAGCGCTTCTACGTGAAGGCCCGGCGCCAGACGTTCAACGCCCTGGCCATGAATGGAATTTACGAGAATCTCCGCCGGCAAGCCGATGCCCGCGAGGATGCCACCCGGCTGGATCTGCACGGGGTGGCGGGGTGCATACTGCACCTCGAGCGGCTCATCGGCCGGCTCGCGGTGATCCATGAGACCTACGACCGCATGCACCTTCTGGTGCAGGGTGCCGCCGAAGGCCACGTTCATTTCCTGGAAGCCCCGGCAGATGCCGAGCACGGGCACACCGGCGGCCACGGCGGCGCGCATCAGCGCAAGCGTGGTGCCATCGCGCTGCGGGTCGTGGAGGGTGCCGGGCTCGCTGGCCGGGCCTGAATAAAGATGGGGTTCGACGTTGGAAGGTGAGCCGGTGAACAGCAAGCCGTCTAGACTGGCCAGAAGGGATGTCGTGTCGAGGAGCTCGCCGAGAGCCGGAATAATCAGCGGAACCCCGCCGGCGCCAAGGGCTACCGCACGAAGATACTTGTCACCCGCTATATGGTAGGGATGCAGACCGATCTGCTTGGTGCAGGCGGTGACGCCGATGAACGGCAGGCGAGACATGAGACACCCGTTTTATTGCTGTTATGGGTTGCGACCGAGCTTAGCGTTGTTCATTTTTTTACACAATAGGGCTGTAAAAAATCGAACACACCTCGCTGAGCGCCGCGTGCGCCATGGCCCCGAGAGGGGTCAGATGCCCCTCAAACGCCCCAAAATTGGCCATATGGCCCTGTTTTAGGGCAAAATGGGGCGCTATTGACATCGTTAGGGGATTCCGATTGACTCTCACCCTAGCGAACGTGTGATTGATATTTTTAACAAGAAAGGTGTTGCATCATGTCGGTACCCCCGCGTGCCGTTCAGCTTCAAGAAGCGAACGAGTTCCTTAAGGAACATCCTGAGGTCCAGTTCGTCGACCTCCTGATCGCAGATATGAATGGAGTAGTCCGAGGCAAGCGAATCGAACGCGCCAGCCTCCACAAAGTTTACGAAAAAGGCATCAACCTCCCCGCTTCCTTATTCGCCCTCGATATCAACGGCTCCACCGTTGAAAGCACCGGCCTCGGCCTGGACATCGGCGACGCCGATCGTATCTGCTACCCGATCCCCGGCACCCTGTGCGACGAGCCCTGGCAGAAGCGCCCCACCGCGCAACTGCTGATGACCATGCACGAGATGGAAGGCGAGCCCTTCTTCGCCGACCCGCGCGAAGTGCTGCGCCAGGTCGTCGCGAAGTTCGACGATCTCGGCCTGACCATCTGCGCCGCGTTCGAGCTCGAGTTCTACCTGATCGACCAGGAGAACGTGAACGGCCGTCCGCAGCCGCCGCGCTCCCCGATCTCCGGTAAGCGCCCGCAGTCCACCCAGGTCTACCTGATTGACGATCTCGACGAGTACGCCGACTGCCTGCAGGACATCCTCGAAGGCGCCAGGGTCCAGGGCATCCCGGCCGACGCCATCGTCAAGGAAAGCGCCCCGGCCCAGTTCGAGGTCAACCTCCACCACGTGGCGGACCCGATCAAGGCCTGCGACTACGCCGTGCTGCTCAAGCGCCTGGTGAAGAACATCGCGTATGACCACGAGATGGACACCACCTTCATGGCCAAGCCCTACCCGGGTCAGGCCGGCAACGGTCTGCACGTCCATATCTCGCTGCTGGACAAGCATGGCAAGAACATCTTCGCCAGCGAGGATCCCGAGCAGAACGCCGCATTGCGCCATGCGCTCGGCGGTGTGCTCGAGACCCTACCCGCTTCCATGGCCTTCCTCTGCCCGAACGTGAACTCCTACCGCCGCTTCGGCGCGCAGTTCTACGTGCCGAACGCACCGAGCTGGGGTCTGGACAACCGTACCGTCGCCCTGCGCGTGCCCACCGGCAGCGCGGATGCGGTGCGTATCGAACACCGCGTAGCCGGTGCCGATGCCAACCCGTACCTGATGATGGCGTCGATCCTGGCGGGCGTGCACCACGGCCTGACCAACCAGATCGAACCCGGCGCCCCCATCGAAGGCAACTCGTACGAGCAGTTGGAGCAGAGCCTGCCGAACAACCTGCGTGATGCACTGCGCGAGTTGGACGACAGCGAAATCCTGGCCAAGTACATCAGCCCGGATTACATCGACATCTTCGTCGCGTGCAAGGAAAGCGAGCTGGAGGAGTTCGAACACTCCATCTCCGACCTCGAATACAACTGGTACCTGCATACCGTGTAAGCGAGTCGAAAGACGCCGGCCCCAGGGCCGGCGTTTTTTTGTCTGCGATTCATCCCTTCCTCCCACCCGCGATCTCGGAAGGGCGCTGTGAGAACCGCGCAAAGGCCCGTTCCAGAGAGGCCCAGCCGCTGACATGCATCAACCTGCTGAAACATTTGCGCCGCAATAATGCGGCGTCAACCATCAGGGAGGACTCCATGCCCCGCTTCCTCGCACCGCTGCTGTTCGCGTTGTTGCCGACCCTGGCCAGCGCTGAAGACACCATCCGCGTCTACAACTGGAACGACTACATCGCCCCCCAGGTGCTCAAGGACTTCGAGCAGCAGACCGGCATCCGCGTGGACTACCACACCTTCTCCAGCGCCGAAGAGCTGCAGAAGATCATGGCAAGCGGCGAGGCCATCGACATCGTCGTGCCCTCCCACAACAACCTCCCCGAACTGATCAAGGCCGGGCGCCTGCAGGCCCTGGACTTCAGCCGCCTGCCCAACCGCCAGCACCTGGACAAGCAGCTGCTGAGCAAGCTCGCCGCCGTCGACCCCAACAACCAGCACGCCGTGCCCTACCTCTGGGGCGCCGTGGGCCTCGCGGTGAACACGCCCCAGGCCGAGAAGGCCTATGGCGGCCCGCTGCCGCCGAGCTGGAGCGTGCTTTTCGAGCCGGAGCAGAGCAAGCGCCTGGCCAGTTGCGGCATGAGCGTGCTCGACGCCCCGGACGAGGCCCTGTCCATCCTCATGACCTACCAGGGCCGCACCCTCGCCCGCACCGCTCCCAGCCGCCTCAAGCGCTCCGCCGAGCTGCTCACCGGCCTGCGGCCGAACCTGCGCTACATCGACAGCGAGCGCTACATCGAAGACCTCAACAAAGGCCAGCTGTGCGTCGCCATGGCCTGGGTCGGTGACGCCCTCAACGCCGCGGCCGCCGGCCAGCCGGTGCGCTTCGTGGTGCCCGACGAGGGCTCGGTGCTGTTCATCGACAACCTCGCCATCCCCACCAGCGCCAACCGCGCCGACCTCGCCCATCGCTTCATCGACTTCATGATGCAGCCCAAGGTCGCCGCGCAGATCACCACTGAAACCCTCTACCCCAACGGCAATGCCGACGCCCGCGAATTCCTCGCCGCCGGCCTGCGTGACCAGCCCGGCCTCTACCCGGACAAGGAAACCAAGCGCCGCCTGTTCGCCCTGGAATCCCTGCCCGACAAGCTTGGCGCCACCCGTGACCAGGTCTGGGCCGAGTTCCGCGACGGCCACTGATCCCGTCAGCGCAGGCAGGCGCGCAAGCCGCTTTCCAGCGCCTCGCGCCCGGCGAACCCACGCCGGGCGATGAACACCAGGCGCATGCCGTCATCCACCGCCCCGCTCACCGGGCTGAACTGGCTGCGCCGGCCCACCTGCTGCAACCACAGCGGCCCCTCGCCAGCCTCCAGGCGCACCCAGCCCTTGAGGCGGAACAGCGCGTCCGGCAGGCCGGCCAGCCAGGCCCTCAGGCGCTGGGCCTCGAAGCGCCCCTCGCCTTCCCAGACCCAGGACTCGAACAACTGCCCATGGTCCGCCGTCGCCACCGGCGTCAGTGCGCCGGGCGTACGGCTCGGTGCGCCAGCATCCAGCCACAGCGCATCCGGCAGATCGGCCTGCACCCCGACATGCAGCAACGCCCGCGCCGGCAGTGCTTCGCGCAGGCGTTCCAGTTCCTCCGCGTCCACCAAGTCGGTCTTGTTCAGCAGCAGCACATCGGCTGCCGCCACCTGGGCACGGGCCAGCCGCGCGTATTCGCCGTCCAGTTCCAGGTGCCGGGTGGCGTCCACCAGGGTGATGACCAGGTCCAGCCGCAGCAGGCTGCGCAGCTGTGGATAAGCCAGGGTCTGCACGATGCGTTGCGGGTCGGAGACGCCGCTGCACTCGATGACGATGCGCTGCAGGCGCGGCTGCAACCGCGCCAGGCTGGCGAGCTGGGCCAGCAGGTCCTCCTGCACCGTGCAGCAGATGCAACCGTTCTGCAGGCTGTACACCGCATCGGTGACCTCGGCCACCAGCGCCGCATCGATGTTCAGCGCGCCGAAGTCGTTGACGATCACCGCCAGCCGGCTATCCCCCGCGCGCTGCACCATGCGATTGAGCAAGGTGGTCTTGCCGGCTCCGAGAAAGCCCGCCACCACCGTGACCGCGATGCGCTCGTCCATCATGGCTGCGCCTCGATCACCGGCGGCTCGCCGCTCCAGACCGCCTTCAGGCCAAGCCCGGCCAGCGCCTCCTCGCGGTCATAGACCAACTGCCCTTCGACGAAGGTCAGCCGCACCTGGGTGCGGTGGATGTAGTTGCGCGGCGGCTGGGCGAACAGGTCGCGGTCGAGCACGATCAGGTCCGCCGCCTTGCCCGCTTCCAGGCTGCCGGTGCTGCCCTCCAGGCCCATGGCGATGGCACCGTTGCGGGTGGCCACGCGCAGCGCCTGCTGCAGGGTGATCGGCTCGCCGAAGCAGGCCGGGTCGTCGTTCCAGGGGTTCTGCCGGGTGACCATGGTTTCCAGCGCCAGCCAGGGGTCGATGGACGCCACCGGCCAATCGGTGCCGAACACCGCCGTGCCGCCCGCCTCCAGCACGCCCTTGAAGTCGTAGATGCGCTTGAGGCGCTCCTGCCCATAGCCCGAACGTGCGCCGGTGGCGAAGGGCGTCGGGTACCAGGCGGCGGGCGAGAACTCGGCGATCACCTGCAGCTCCTGGAAGCGCTTGAGGTTGCCGGGGTGCAGCAGCGTGCTGTGGGCGCACTGGTGGCGCACGCCACTGAAGCCGTTGCGCCGCCGCGCCTCGGCCACCGCATCGAGAAACACATCGGACGCACCGTCGCCGGTGCAGTGGGCGATGACGCGGATGCCCCGGCTGTCCATGTCCACCAGCATGTCGGTTATGTGCTCGGGGGTGAGGTTGAGCTTGCCGCGCCAGTCCGCTTCGTTGGGCCAGGGCGTGAGCAGGAAGGACGAGCGCGGCTCCACGGTGCCGTCGAAGTGGAACTTCACCGCGTTGGCGCTGAGGCGGGCGCTGCGGTAGTAGTGACGCTCGCCGCTGAGCAGTTCCCAGCGCCGACGCACCGGGAAGATATCGTCCTGCCAGCTGATCGCCGCCTCGATGCGCACCGTCAGCTCACCGGCGTCATCCAGCTCCTTCAGCGCCTGCAGGCGATGCTCGCAGACGTGCACGTACTTGCTCGCCGTCACCCCCCGCGTGCTCTGGAAATGCACGCCATCGCGGTAGGCCCGGCGCAGCACCGCCACCGGGGTCGGCGGCATGGCGGCGTGGATCATCGCGTAGGCGCCGTCGATCATCAGGCCGGTGGGTTCGCCGGTGAGCTCATCGCGCTCCAGGTAGCCGTTGCGCGGGTCGGGAGTGTGACGATCGATGCCGGCCAGCTGCAAGGCCTTGGAGTTGACCATCATGGTGCCCCACATGCGGTCCAGCAGTGCCACCGGGCGGTCCGGCATTACCTGGTCGAGCCAGGCCCGCCCGGGCACCAGCCCCGCCTCGCGGAAGGTGTAGCGCACCCAGTACTGGCCGTGGATCCAGCCATCGCCGGGGTGGGCGTCGGCGTAGGCATGGATCGCCGCCTCCAGCTGCGCGGGCGTCGGGTCTTCGATGCCGACGTCCAGGTCATCGCTGTAGCGCGGCGCCAGGGCCAGGTCCGGGTGGGTGTGCATGTCGTGCAGCCCGGGCATGCAGAAGGCGCCGCCGAGGTCATGCACGCGGGTGGCCGGCCCCTTGAAGGCCTGCACGGCGGCGCGGCTGCCCACGGCGAGCAGGCGGCCATCGCGGATGGCCACCGCCTCGGCCCAGGGCTGCGCCGGGTCCATGGTGCAGATGCGACCGTTATCGAGGATCAGGTCGGCAAAATGGCCAGTGGCCGAATGGGTCGAGGTGAAGTTGTCGGCGTCAGTCATGGCGGCACCTTGTGATTTTCGGGCGTGGCCAGGCCCGGCGCAGGAATGCGCCGTGAGCCTGGTTCGGTCAGGGGTTGCGGTGGGTCAGCGCTGGCGTTGCAGGCGCTCGATGAAACCGGCGATGCGTCGGCAGGCCTCTTCCAGCTCGGCATCGGAGACGGTGAACGAGAGCCGCACGAAGCCCCGGCAGCTGGCGCCGAAGGCTTCGGCGTCGAGTACCGAGACCCCGGTCTCGCGGAACAGCTGCCAGGCGAAGTCCATCCCCGAGAGGCCGGTGCCGCGCACGTCCACCAGCATGAACATGCCGGCCTCCGGCACCTTGCATTGCAGCAGCGGCACATCGGCCAGCGCGCTGGCCACCAGGTCGCGGCGGCGGCGATACAGCGTGCGGGCCGCGCCAACGATCTCCTCGTCCAGCTCCAGGGCCTTCAGCGCGGCGGCCTGGATGAAGCCCGGCAGGCCGTAGATCATGCACAGCATCAGGTTGTCGAGGTGGCCGATCAGCTCGCTGGGGGCCACCACCCAGCCCACGCGCCAGCCGGTCATGGCGTGGGATTTCGACAGGCTGTTGAGCACCACGGTGCGCTCGGCCATGCCCTCCAGGGTGGCGATGCTGCGGTGCGGGCGGTCGTAGGTGAGCTGGCCGTAGACCTCGTCGGACAGCACCCAGAGATCATGGCGCCGGGCGACCTCCGCCACCGCCGCCAGCTCCTCCAGGGTGTAGACGTTGCCGGTGGGGTTGTTCGGCGTCGCCAGTGCGATGCCCCGGGTGCGTTCGGTAAGCACCGCCTCCAACGCCTCGACGGTAAGGCGGAAGTCCCCCTCCGCCGGCTGCGCGATGCTCACCAGGCGTGCGCCGGAGGCCTGGATGCTGGCGGCGTAGGTCAGGTACATCGGTTCCGGCACCAGCACCTCGTCACCGCCCTCGAACAGGCACATGGAGGTGGCGTAGAGGCCGTTCTGCGCCCCGGCGACCACGGCGACGTTGTCCACTTCCACGGGGATGCCCAACAGCTTGCGTTGCTTGGCGGCGATCACCTCGCGCAGCGGCGTGCGGCCGATCACCGCGCTGTAGTGGGTGTCGCCCTGGCCCAGGGCCTCGACGGCGGCGGCGCAGATCGGCTCGGCGGTGGCGAAGTCCGGGTCGCCGATGCTCAGCACGATGGCGTCCTCGCCCCGCTCCTGGGCTTCGCAGGCGGCGTAGTGGATATCCCAGGCGCTGACGGTTTCGCCACTGATGCGCTGGACCAGGGATGAGTAGTTCATGCAGTGCTCCTCGCCGGCTCGCGTCGGCGTGCAAAGGGGTTCAGGCCTGGCGCTGCGGCGTCCTGCCGACGCGCGCGAAGCCCTGTTCGATGAGGAAGGCCAGGACGATGTAGACCACCGCCACCACCAGCAGCGGCTCGTAGACGCGCAAGGTCTGCGAGCGCACCAGGTTGGCCGCGCCGAGCAGGTCGGTGACCGCCACGGTGGACGCCAGGGCGGTGGACTTGAGCAACATCACGCTCTCGCCAGCCAGGGTCGGGCGCAGCATCTGCAGCGCGCGGGGCATCCACACCCGGCGCAGCACCTGCCAGGGGCGCATGCCATAGGCCCGCGCCGCTTCCAGCTCGCCCCGGGGCACCGCGCGCAGGCCGCCGCGCAACACCTCGCCGACATAGGCGCCGACGCTCAGGGTCAGGGCGAAGGCGACATACCAGAAGCCTTCGCGCAGGTAGGGCCAGAGCAGGCTGTGGCGGATCAGCGGGAAGGTGGCGAAGACGCTGCCGACGCCGTAGTAGAGGATGTAGATCTGCACCAGCAGCGGCGTGCCCCGCAGCACGCTGGTGTAGAAGCGCGCACCACCCGACAGCAGCGGGTTGCGCGACAGCCGTGCCAGGGCCACGGCCATCGCCAGCAGGAAGCCGAAGAAGGCCGAGATCAGCAGCAACTGCAGGGTCAGCACCGCGCCGCGCGTCAGCTCACCGGTAAAGCCATTCAACCAGGTGAAGTCCATGAGCCCTCCTAGGCGAGCCGGGGCATCCAGCGTTCGAAGCGTGCCTCGAAGCGCCGGAACACCAGGCTGGAGACCAGCGTGATGAGGTAATAGAAGGCCGCCACCGCCAGGTAGAACATGAGGTAGTGCTTGGTCGACGCGGCAGCCTGGCGGCCGGCGCCCAGCAGCTCGCTGTAGCCCACCACGCTGATCAGCGCGCTGTCCTTGACCAGTACCAGCCACAGGTTGGACAGGCCGGCGACCACGTGGGGCAGCATGCTCGGCACCAGCACCCGCCGCAGCACCATGAAGGGCTTCATGCCATAGGCCCGCCCGGCCTCGATCTGACCCACGGGGATGGCCTCGATGGCACCACGGATGATCTCCGCCGAATAGGCGCCCTGGACGATGCCCAGCACCACGATGGCGGCGAGGAAGCCATTGACCTCCACCGGCGGCTGGCCCATGGAGGCCATCAGCAGGTTGAGCAGGTCGGAGCCGGCGTAGTACAGCAGCAGGATCAGCAGCAGCTCGGGCACCGCGCGGTACAGCGTGGTGTAGCAGTTGGCCCAGATCACCAGCCAGCGCGGCCCCCAGAGCTTGACCAGGGCGACGACCAGGCCCAGGGACAGGCCGAGCACGAAGGCCCCGACCGAGATGCCCAGGGTCTTCACGGCGCCCTGGGCCAGGGCCTGCAGCCAGCCATCGGCGAACAGCAGCCGTTGGATTTCGATAGCGGTCATGAATGCACCTGCGAGGAAAAGGACCGAGTGCGAATCACTGCCGGGCCGAGATGTCGGCCTTGAAGTAGCGCCCGCGGATGGCGTCGTAGGTGCCGTCGTCGCGCAGCGCCTGCAGGGCCTGGTTCAGGCGCTCGCGCAGGGCGTCGTTGCCCTTGCGCACCGCAGCGCCCACGCCCTCGCCGAACAGCGGGTCATGGGGCGCCACGCCCTTGCTGGCGAGCATCGAATTGTCCGGCAGGTCGAGCAGCGGCTCCACGGCCAACTGGTCGGCGAGCATGATGTCGATGCGGCCGCTGCGCAGGTCGGCGAGGATGTCGTCCTGGTCGTTGTAGTAGCGCACGATGGAGTCCTTGCCGAAGTACTGCTTGGCGTAGGCGGAGTGGGTGGTCGAGCCCTGCACGCCGATGATCAGGCCCTTCAGCCCTTCGGGGGTGGGCTGCACGTCCAGGCTGCTGTCGGCGACCCAGAGGGCGGGCGTGAAGAAATAGGGCTCGCTGAAGTCCACCACCTGGCGCCGCTCGGGGGTGATCGACAGCGAGTTCAGCACCACATCCACCTGCTGCGCCTTCAGCGCGGGAATGAGGCCGTCCCAGGCCATCTCGTTGAGCGGGCACTGCGCCTGCAGGCGTTCGCACACGGCCCGGATCAGCTCCGGCTCGAAGCCGCTCCACTCACCCTTGCCGCTCTTGAAGGAGAAGGGTGGGTAGGGCTCCAGGGCAATGCCGAAGACGATCTTTTCCTGGGCCACGGCGGCACTGGCGGCACTGGCCAGCAAGGCGGCCTGTAAAAAAGCGAGAAGGCTGTTTTTCATGGTGGGTCCCTCGTTGTGTTTTTTGTATTGGCTAAGGGTTCAGCGGTTGTCCTGGGCCATCACGAACTGCCGGCAGCGCTCGCTGCGCGGGTCCAGCAGCACCTGGGAAGGTGGGCCCTGCTCCTCGATGCGGCCCTGGTGGAGGAACACCACCTGGCTCGAAACGTCCCGGGCGAAGGCCATCTCGTGGGTGACCAGGATCATGGTCCGGCCCTCCTCGGCGATGCCGCGGATCACCCGCAGCACATCGCCCACCAGCTCGGGGTCGAGGGCCGAGGTCGGCTCGTCGAAGAGCAGCACCTGCGGCCGTACCGCCAGCGCCCGGGCGATGGCCACGCGTTGCTGCTGGCCACCGGAGAGGAAGGCCGGGTAGACGTCGCGCTTCTCCGCCAGGCCCACCCGCTCCAGCAGGTGCTCGGCGTGGCCGATGGCGTCCTGGCGCTTTTCGCCGAGCACATGCACCGGCGCCTCGATGACGTTCTCCAGCACCGTGCGGTGCGGCCACAGGTTGAAGTTCTGGAACACCATGCTCAGGCGGGTGCGCAGGCGCTCCACCTGGCGCGGGTCGCCGATGCGACCGTGGCCGGCGCGGTCACGCTTGAGCGCCACCTTCTCGCCGTTGATGTGCAGACTGCCGGCATCCGGGATCTCCAGCAGGTTGATGCAGCGCAGCAGGGTGCTCTTGCCCGAGCCGCTGGCGCCGATCAGCGACACCACGTCGCCCTCGCGGGCCTCCAGGGAAATGCCCTTGAGCACATGGTGCTCGGCGTAGCTCTTGTGCAGGTCGTCGATGGCGACCACGGGTGAAGTCGTCGCCACGGCGGCGGCAGGTATCGGGTTCATCTCGTTGCTCCCCATCATTCGTCGTCCCGTGCGGGAATCCACCACTCTTCGCCCCGCACCGTGCGGATGTACTCCGGCCAGCGGAAGCGATGGGGTGCCTGGAAGTCCTTCGGCAGCAGCGGCGCCTGCCACTGTTCGCCACCGATGCCGCCGCCGGTGCGCTGCTCGAACTCGGCCCTGGCCGCCGCCAGCAGCTCGGGCCGGGTGAACAGGTCGACCAGGGTCGCGGCGATGGTGCTGGCGGCCACCTGGACCATCGGGTCGATGGTTTCGCGGATGCCACCCAGGGCGTTGGCGACCCAATCCGGGTAGACGTAGCCCGCGGGGGCCGAGAGCATCGGCCGGGCCACCAGCAGGCGCACGGTGGGGCAATGCCAGGTGTATTCGGGGTAGTCGTCCGAGGTCAGGTGCTTCTGCCAGGCCGGCATCTGCAGGCGCAGCTGGCGCTCGCATTCCTGGGGCTCGATCAGTTCCTCGGTGGCCGGGAGGAAGGGCCGGTCCATGGGCTCCAGGCCCAGGTTGGCCTGGATCTCGCGGCCCACGGCTATGGCCTCCTCGCCCCAGCGCGGCGCGCCGATGGCGGCGAGGTTGTCGTAGGTGGCCTGGGCCAGCACGTGGTTGGCCAGGCCGCCACGGGACTTGCACACCCAGGTCTTCTTCCACTGGCAGCCGGTGGCCAGGGCGGCAGCGGCGGCGTTGTTGTCCATCACCTTGGCGACGGTCTCGGCCTGCTCGATGGAGTCGCAGCGCAGCAGGTACTGGATCTGCGCCAGGTGCGGCGGCAGGTTGTCGGCGGTGGCCTGGCCGGCGGTGAGGATCGCCTCGTTGTAACTCCACAGGCCGGTGAACGGCAGGGTCGAGCGGCGCAGGCTTTCGTTCAGGGTGTAGAAGTGCACCAGCGCGTCGTTGGCGCCCGGCGCCCGCGCGGCCAGGTGGTTCTGCGGGATCGGGCTGTAGCTGTCGGCGGCGATCCAGTTCTGCGGGTCAGCGCAAGTGAAGCTGTAGATGTAGGCGTAGGCGATGCCGCAGTGGGTGTCCCAGGTGGTGGTGTTGTTCAGCGGCAGCATGTAGGTGGGGTGGAAGCTGATGGCCGCGTCAAGGTCGTCGTAATAGCCCTTGGCGGCGTGCACCGGCTTGGAGGCGCGCAGCTTTTCCGC
The DNA here is from genome assembly GCA_000474255.1 of Aquipseudomonas alcaligenes MRY13-0052. GTDB lineage: Bacteria > Pseudomonadota > Gammaproteobacteria > Pseudomonadales > Pseudomonadaceae > Metapseudomonas > Metapseudomonas solani. The sequence goes on along the minus strand of BATO01000050.1, from coordinate 1,447 downwards.
CGGCTCGCCGAAGAAGCGGAGGGTGCCCTGGATGCCGAACGCCAGCATCGCCGCCTTGGCCGCCAGGACTCCGCCCAGGGCACTGATGCCCAGCGCCGAATGGGGGTCGGTGTGGCCGGGGGCGAAGCGCGACAGGCCGTCCCTGGGCATCTGCCGGGTGGTGGCGGCCTGGCAGTTGCCCGGCACCGCGTCGTACTCGGCGTAGGTCGCCAGCAGCGGGCCCTCGCCATTGCTGAAGGTGGCGCAGAAGGCGGTGGGCATGCCGCCGCTGCCTTCTTCCACGGTGAAGCCTTCCTCGCGCAGCTTCTCGACGTACCAGGCGCAGGACTTGTACTCACGGAAGGCCGGCTCGGCGAAATGCCAGATCACCTGGTGCCAGTCGGACAGCTGCTGGCCGTGGCGCTCGACCCAGTCCAGGGCGAACTGCTTGTGGGGCATGTGCGGAATCCTCGTTGTCAGGGCGACGGGCTCAGGCCGGCAGGAAGTCAGCGGCGTCGAGCTCGATCAGGTGCGGTTCGCGGGTGTCGGCCAGGCTGCCGAGCAACTCGCGCAGGCCATTCAGGCTGCGCACCGCGTGGTGCTGCACGTGGCAAGCCCGGGCCAGAGCGGGGAAGTCCGGGGCGAGGATGTCGACGCCCAGGGGCGGCACCTCGCGGGCCACCATGTAGTCGCGGATTTCGCCGTAGCAGTGGTTGTTCCACAGCACCAGCAGCACCCCGACCCCCGCTTCGCGGGCGGCGATCAGCTCGGCGCTGGAGAACTGCACGCCACCGTCGCCGGCCAGGGCCAGCACCGGGCGCGCGGGCAGCGCCAGCTTGGCGCCGATGGCCGCCGGCAGGGCGTAGCCGAGGGTGCCGTAGCCGGTGCCGGCGTTGAACCAGCTGCCGGGAGCCGGGGCGCGGTAGCCCAGCGCGCCCTGGTACACCGGCTGGGTGGAGTCCCCCACCAGCACCGGTGCCGGCAGGCTGTCACGCAGGGTATCGAGCAGCGCTTGCATGGCCCGCTGCCGAGGGCTCCAGCCCTCCCGTTCGGCGGCATTCACCCGGCGCACGCCGGCAAGGGCCCAAGCGCTGTCGCGCACGGCCCCGGGCAGCGCCTCCAGCAGCGCGTACAGGCCGAGAGCGGCATCCCCCAGCAGGCCGACTTCGGCCCGCTGCACACCGAGGATCTGCAGCGGGTCGATGTCCAGGCGGATCACCGGCACAGCGAGCGAGAAGGGCCCGAGGCCGAAGAAGTCGTAGTCGGTCTCGCCCAGTTCGGTGCCCACCGCCAGCACCACATCCGCCTCGGCGAACAGGGCGCGGCCATGGGCGGATGACTGCACGCCGTCGAGCAGCAGCGGGTGGGTCGGCGCCAGCAGGCCACGGGCATTGGTGGTCAGCGCCACCGGTGCCTGCAGGCGCTCCGCCAGGGTGCGCAGGGCCTCACCGGCACCGCGCGCGCCACC
>BATO01000051.1 GCA_000474255.1 Aquipseudomonas alcaligenes MRY13-0052 | reverse complement strand
CATGGAAACCCGGAGTTCTTGTAGGTCGGGTGCAACCCGACAATGACCGTGCATAGGCCCACGCGGGTTTCACCCGCCCTACGGGCTACGGTCTGCGCTCGACACCAACCTACGAAGCCGGGGTGTAGCCCGATCGCGAATGAATTCCCACAGGTTCAGGGTCTGCCTAAGTGGTCGGCGGCGGGATGATGCCGTTGGCCTGCCAGCGCAGCACGGCGGGGCCGGTGAGGACGATGCGCACCAGGTCGGCCTGGCGGCTGGTGCCGGCCTTTGCGGCGGCGGATTTGAACTGGGCGCGCACGGTGTGCAGGGAGACCTGCTGGCGCTCGGCGTATTCCTGGGGCGTGAGGCCGTTGACCAGGGCCTCGGTGAGCCGCGCTTCGGCCGGGGTCATGCCGTAGATCGCGCGCAGCATCGGTGCCAGGGAGCCGATCACGGCGCCGGGGTCGCTGAGGAAGACCACCACCGAACTGCGCTCGCCGAAGGGCGAGGCCCAACTGGGCAGGGGCGCGATTACGGCGTCCAACTGCGAACCTTCCAGCCCGCGCAAACGTAGGGCACCACCGCCGTCGCCCGTGGCGCCCACGCCGGTGCGCAGGGCGCCGAACAGGCGTTGTTGCAGCAGGTTGTCGTCGGCGGCGTAGGTGGCCCGCAGGCTGTCGGCAGGGCCGAAGCGCAGCAGCCCGGAGCGGTTGGCCAGGCCGTGGGCCAGGCTGTTGGCATGGAGTACGCGGCCGCGATGGTCCAGCAGGATGATGCCGAAGGTGCTGGTCTCCAGCGCCGCCATCGAGGCCTGGGACAGCGCCTCCAGCCGGTGCAGCCGGCGGTGCAGGGCGAAGGCGGCCTGCAGGTGCGGCATTAGCGCGGAGATCACCTGCAGTTCTTCCTCGCGAAAGATGCCCACCCGCTCGGAGCGCACCACGGTGACGTTCAGCGAGCGGTCCTCGCGCTTGGACACCACCGCGGCGGATGAATAGAAGAAGTCCTGGTGGCGCAGCCAGTCGGCGTAGTACTCGGTGCGTTTGAGCTGGTCGTCCGGGAACAGGCTGGAGGAGGTGACCACATGGCCCTCGCCGTGCTTCAGCGGGTCTTCCATCCAGACGTTGCGCTGGCAGTAGTACTCGGCGAAGTCCGCCATCGCCTGGGCGTCGATGCCGGTGAAGGTGGCGATGGAGCCGGTGCTGTTGTCGATCTCGGCGCTGCGGTCGCTGAAGTCGTGGCCCCAGATCATCGCAGCGTGGGAGTCGAGGCGCGCGGCGAAACCGGCGAGGAAGGCGTTCCAGCGGCCATTGTCCAGGGCAGCCTCATAGATGCTGGCGATCAGCGGGCCCAGGCCCAAGGGTTCAGAGACATCCATGCTTCTTATCTCGGGACACGCGGAGTGTTGGCTTTTTGCCATTATTCGTCAGCCCGAGTCGTCCGGTAAACAGCCGCCTAGCCAATTCTGGTGATAGGCAATGCCATCCGCTTCCCGGAGAATGCCGTTGGCCGTGGGCAGCGGTGCCCGCGCCATCGACCAGACGTGCTCTGGAGGGGAGAAGGATGATCAGAAAAATTGCGTTGGGCCTGTTGGTGCTGGCCGGGGTGGCGACCTACGCCCAGGCGGATGAAGACATTTGCGAGGGCTGGACCCACAAGGCCTACCCGGTACACATGGAAGCTTGCTCCTATCCGAATGGTGGCTCGGGCTACACCCGCATCACCAACAACGGCAGCACCGCCGCCGCCATCTGCTGGACCGTGGTGACCAACAGCGGCCGCGAGATCAACGGCTGCAACAGCCACATGGAAGCCGGGGAGACCAACGAGGCCGCCTGCGCCAGCTGTGGCCACAAGAACGGCGGCGTGCAGTACATCCTGCTGCAGAAGTACGAAGAACGCTGATCGCACCCGCTCGATCACTTCGCGCACGGTCGCGCGACCTCGGGTGACAGCATGCGGGCCCCTTCCAACGCTCCGGGGCGGGCCCGCGTCACCCGATTCTTTTGTTTCCATTCAGCCGCTCCCACAGGTGTACTGCATCCCGTAGGAGCGAGCTCTGCTCGCGAATCGCCCTCAGTCCGTCGCCAGCGCCACCGCGCGTGCCTGGTGCGCCCGGGCGAGGCGGAACAGGCCGAAAGCGGCGACGGCGAAGGTGACGTTGAGGCCGATCATCGGCAGCGCGCTGTCGTTCTGCAGGGCGCTGAGCAGGAGGCCTGAGAGCGTGGCACCGGCCATCTGGGCGAAGCCGATGAAGCCGGCGGCGAGCCCCGCGCGGGTCGGGTTGGGGATCACCGCGCCGGCCACCGAGCCGGGCAGCACCATGCCGGCGCCGAGGGTGAGCAGCACCTGCGGCAGCAGCAGGCCCGGCACCGATGGGCCGGCGGCGAGCAGGATGGCGAGGGTGAGCAAGGCACCGCCGGCCACCAGTGCCGTGCCCACGCCCACCAGGCGCGCCGGGCCCCATTTCATGATGAGACGGTTGCTGAGGATGGCCCCGGCGATCAAGCCCGAAACGATGCCGCCGAAGACCAGCCCGTACTGGGTGGGGCTCAGGCCGAGCTGGCCGACGAACACCCGCGAGGAGCCGGCGATCACGCAGAACATGGCGCCGTAGGTGCCGGCGATGGCGAAGGAGAAGGCGCGCACTTCGGCGCCCTTGAGCAGGGCGCGGTAGTTGCCGGCGAGTGTGGCCAGGCGCCCGGCGAGCGGGTCGCGGGCCTGGTTGCTCTCCCGGTAGAGCAGGGTGCAGGCGAGCAGGGCGAGGATGCCGATGATCACCGTGGCCACCACCACCGCACGCCAGGAGCCGGCCTTGGCGGCGATCAGACCGCCGATGACCGGTGACAGCATGATGGTGCAGAGCATGCCGATCACGGTGAGGGCCATGATCGGGCCGGCCTTCTCGCGCCACACGTCGCGCACGATGGCCCGGGCCACCACCAGCGCCGCGCAGGCGCCGAGGCCCTGCAGGGCGCGGCCGGCGATGAACTCCGGCATGGAGTGGGCGAAGGCCATCCACAGCGAGGCCAGCACATAGGTGGCGACGCCGGCCAGCAGCACCGGCTTGCGCCCGATGCGGTCCGACAGCGGGCCGAAGAACAGTTGGCCCACGCCGAAGGCGCCGACGAACACCGAGAGCGCCACCAGGGACGAGCCGGGCGCTGCCGCCAAGCCATGCTCGATGGCGGCGAGGCTGGGCAGCAGCAGTTGGGTGGACATCTCGCCCAGGCCGCAGAGCACGATGAGCAGGGCCAGCAGCAGGCCGGAGCGGCGGGTGGCGTCCATGGGGGAATCCTCCGGTGGGCGACGGGGTTTGCGCACCAGCACCAGGGTGCAGAGTGCCGGCAGGAACAGCAGGGTGAGCAGGGTGCCGACCAGCACGCCGCCGATCAGCACGAAGGCCAGGGACGACCAGAACACCGAGAGCGTGAGCGGGATGAAGGCCAGCGCCGCCGCCAGGGCGGTGAGCACCACCGGGCGGGCGCGGCGCACCGTGGCTTCGATGATGGCCTCGCGCACCTCCTGGCCGGCCTCGCGGTTCTGGCGGATCTGGTCGGTGAAGATCAGCGTGTTGCGCATGAGGATGCCGCCGATGCCGATCAGCCCGAGGATGGCGTTGAAGCCGAAGGGCTGGTCGAACAGCAGCAGTGTGGGCACGGCGCCGATCAGCCCCAGGGGCGCGGTGGCGAAGACCATGAACATCACGCCGAAGGAGCGCACCTGGAACATGATCACCACCAGGGTCAGCAGGATCATGATGGGGAACAGCGCAGCCAGGGCCTTGTTGGCCTTGGCGCTTTCCTCCACGGGCCCTGCGATCTCCACCCGGTAGCCGGACGGCAGCTGCGCTAGCAGCGGCTGCAGGTCGCGCCACACGGCCATTTCCACGTCCGGGGGCTGGGTGCCGTCGACGATGTCGGCGCGCACTTCGAAGGTGATGTCGCGGTCGCGACGCTTGAGCACCGGGTCCTCCATCACCGCCTGGAAACGCCCGACCTGTTCCAGCGCCACGGACTGGCCGGCGGCGTTGGTCAGGGTCAGGTCGGCGAGGTTGCCGAGGTTCTCGCGCTGGTCGTCCAGTGCCCGGGCGATGACCAGCACATTGCGGGTGCCTTCGCGCACCTCGGTGACGGTGTTGCCGGTGAGCAGGGCATTGACCTGGCTGCGCACCTGGTCGGGGGTGAAGCCGAGCAGGCGCAGGCGGTCCTGGTCCAGCACCAGGCGGTAGGCGCTGGTGCGCTCGCCCCAGTCGAGGAAGCTGTCGCGGGTCAGGGCGTTGGCGGCCACCACCTGGCGCACGTCCTCGGCGATGCCGCGCAGCACGTCGGCGTCCGGCCCGGCCACGCGGAACACCACGGGGAAGGGCACCGGCGGGCCGAACAGCAACTGGGTGACGCGCACCCGCGCCGAGGGGAATTCACCGGCGGCGATGCGTTCGCGCATGCGCGCCTTGAGGGCGTCGCGGTCGTGGGCGCTGGCGGTCTGCACGATGAGCTTGGCGAAGGCCGGGTCCGGCAGCTCCGGGTTCAGCGAGAGGAAGAAGCGTGGTGCGCCGCCGCCGACATAGGCGTCCACCAGTTTGGTTTGCGGCTCCTCCAGCAGGGCGCTTTCCACCTGGGCGACCACCGCTTCGGTGGCCTTGAAGGCGCTGCCCGGCGGCATGTAGACCTCGAGGATCAGCTCGGAGCGGTCGGAGTTGGGGAAGAACTGCTTCTTCACCGCGCCCATGCCCAGCACGCAGAGCACGAAGGCACCGAGCACCAGGGCGGTGACCAGCCAGCGGTGTTCGACGCAGGCGCTCACCAGGCGGCGCAGGCGCGCATACCAGGGGCCGGCGTAGAGAGCGTCGTGGCCGCCAGGCACGGGAACGATGCGCGGCAGCATCTTCACCCCGAGGTAGGGCGTGAACACCACGGCCACCAGCCAGGAGGCGATCAGCGCGAAGCCGACGATCCAGAAGATGTTGCCGGCGTATTCCCCGGCGCCGGAGCGGGCGAAGCCCACCGGCAGGAAGCCGATGATGGTCACCAGGGTGCCGGTGAGCATGGGCGCGGCGGTGGAGCTCCAGGCGAAGGTGGCGGCCTTCATGCGGTCGAAGCCTTCCTCCAGTTTCACCACCATCATTTCGATGGCGATGATGGCGTCGTCCACCAGCAGGCCGAGGGAGAGGATCAGCGCGCCAAGGGTGATGCGGTCGAACTCGCGGCCGGTCATCAGCATGATCACGAAGACGATGGACAGCGTCAGCGGCACCGCCGCGGCCACCACCAGGCCGACGCGGAAGCCCAGGGCGAGCAGGCTGATGAGCATGACCACGGCCAGGGCGACGAAGAACTTGAGCATGAATTCGTCCACCGCCAGGCGGATGTTCTTCGCCTGGTCGGAGACCTTGTCGAAGCTGACGCCCAGGGGCAGGTCGGCGTGGATGCGGTCTTCCTCGGCCTGCAGGGTGCGGTCCAGGTCGAGGCCGTTGAAGTGCGGCTCCATGATCACCCCGAGCATCAGCGCCGGGTCGCCCTGGTGGCGGATGCGGTAGCTGGCCGGGTCTTCGTAGCCGCGGCTGACCGTGGCCACGTCGGCGATGCGCAGCACCTTGCCGCCGGCGGCGATGGGCACGTTCTCGATCAGCGCGAGGGTGTCGAAGGCGCCGTCGATGCGGATGTAGGCACGCGGGCCGGCGGTCTCGACGAAGCCGGCGGGGGAGACGCCGTTCTGTGCGGCGAGGGCGGCGAAGATCTGCTCCGGCTTGATGCCGAGGGTGGCCAGGCGCTGGTAGGAGAACTCGACGAACACGCGCTGGGCCTGCTCGCCGAGGATGTTGACCTTCTTCACCCCCGGCAGGCGCAGGAAGCCCTGGCGCAGGTCCTCGGCCATCTTCACCAGCTCGCGGTGGGGCAGGGCCTTGGCCTCCAGGGCATAGAGGGCGAAATAGACATCGGAGTATTCGTCGTTGAAGAACGGCCCCTGCACGCCACGGGGCAGGCGCGCGGCCTCGTCACTGAGCTTCTTGCGGGTCTGGTAGAACAGCTCCTGGATATCGCCGGGGCGGGTGGATTCGAGGAACTGCACCTTCATCGAGACGAAGCCGGGCTGGGCGATGGTTTCCACGCGGTCGTAGAAGTCCAGCTCCTGCAGGCGCTTCTCCAGGCGGTCGGCGACCTGCTCCTGCATCTCCCGCGCCGTGGCGCCGGGCCAGGTGGCGGTGACGGTCATGGTCTTGACGGTGAAGGAGGGGTCTTCGGCGCGGCCCAGCTTGCCGAAGGCGAAGACCCCGGAAAGGATCACCGCGATGATCAGGAACAGGGTCACCGCCGGGTTGCGTACGGCGATTTCGGAGAGGTTGAGGCCGCGCATCTCAGCGCACCTCGTCGTTCTGGCGGGCCAGCGCCAGGGCCTGGCCGGGCAGCAGGCGCACCTTGTCGCCCTCGTGCAGCAGGTGGGCGCCGAGGGCGACCACGCGCTGGCCGGCGCTGACGCCGCCTTCCAGCAGGGCGTATTCCTGGCCGAGGCGGGCGACCTTCACGGCGGCGAAGTGCACGCTGTCGTCCTCGCCTATGACCCAGACGCCGCTGCCCGAACCCGGGTTGTGCAGGGCGCCGATGGGCACCCGCAGCAGCTCGGCCTGCTCGCTCTGCAAGCGCACGGTGATGGTGGAGCCGATGCTGAAGCGCTCGGCGGCGCCATCGAGGATGTAGCGGGCGCGGTAGGTGCGGGTGACCGGGTCGGCGGAGGCGGAGAGCTCGCGCAAGGTGGCTTTCACCGCCTGCTCGCGGGCATCGAAGGGGTAGGCGAGGGCATTGCTGCCGGCCAGGGCGCGCTGGGTTTCCGGCAGGTCGATCACCGCTTCGCGGGCGCCGTCGTGGGCCAGGCGGGCGACGATCTGCCCTTCGGCGACCACCTGGCCGCGCTCGACGCGCACGTCGGTGATGATGCCGTCGCCATCGGCCTTGAGGGTCGAGTAGCTGCGGCGGTTCTGCACCTGGCTGGCTTCGGAGCTGGCGGCGGCCAGTTCGGCCTCGGCGACCCGCAGGTTGGTGGCGGCCTGGTCGAACACCTGGCGCGACACGGCGCCGGTGGTGGACAGACGGCGGTAGCGGCTTTCGTCGTCACGGGCCTGGCGCAGTTGCGCACGGGCGGCGCTGACGCGGTTGTTGGCGGCGCGCAGGGCCAGCTCGAAGTCCTCGATATCCAGCACCAGCAGGGTGTCGCCCTTGGCCACCCGGGCGCCGGGGTCGACGCGGCGCTCGATCACCTTGCCGCCGACGCGGAAGCCCAGGTCGCTCTCGGTGCGCGCCGCCACCACCCCGGTGTAGGCGGCCTGGTGGTGGCTGGCGCTTTCCACCTGGGCGGCCAGTACCGGCCGTGGCTGCGGGCCGCTGGCAGTGGGCGAGGTGTCGGCCTGGCTGTTGCAGCCGCCGAGGGCCAGCAGTGCTGCCAACAGGGCCAGGGGGCGGAGGGTGTGCGCGTGTCGGTTCATGGTCCTGCACTCTCGGGGATGCCTGCGATTGTTTGGATGATATGCGTAATATTATTCGTCGCATAGATGTCGTTCGTCATTTAAAGGGGCCGTGAGCGCGGTGGCGGGGGCGGGTAGAATCCCCGGGCCTATCTCACGAGAGACCCCCATGCCCTTGCTGCCCGATGAGCTCGCCAACCTCAGCGCCACCACGCTGGAGGACTACAACCAGAACGCCGATGGCTTCCGCGAGAACACCCGCGACCATGATGTGAGCCAGAACATCGAGGCCCTGTTGCGGCATATCCACGGCCCGGCGCCGCTGGCCATCCTCGATTTCGGCTGCGGGCCGGGGCGCGACCTGCGCACCTTCCGCGCCCTGGGCCACACGCCGGTGGGGCTGGACGGCGCCGAGCGCTTCGTCGAGATGGCACGGGCGGATTCCGGCTGCGAGGTGTGGTTGCAGTCCTTCCTCGACCTGCAGTTGCCGGCCGAACGCTTCGATGGTGTGTTCGCCAATGCCACGCTGTTCCACGTGCCGGGGCAGGAGCTGCCGAGGGTGCTGCGCCAGCTGCACACGACGCTGAAGCCGGGTGGGGTGCTGTTCAGCTCCAACCCGCGCGGGCAGAACCAGGAAGGCTGGAGCGGCAACCGCTACGGCGCCTGGCACGACTTCGCGGCCTGGAAGGCGCTGCTGGAGGCGGCGGGGTTCGAGGAGCTGGAGCATTACTACCGCCCGGCGGGCCTGCCGCGGGAGCAGCAGCCCTGGGTGGCGAGCGTGTGGCGCAGGAGCGGGAGGGTGGAGCGGACCTACTTCGGCGCGGCGGTGGTGCGCAGGTAGGGCAGCTTGATGTCGATGCTGCCGTACTTCTCGCGGGCCTGGTCGTCATTGAGGGCGAGGGCGACGATCACGTCCTGGCCTTCGGTCCAGTTGGCCGGGGTGGCCAGGGGCACGTTGTAGGTCAGTTGCAGGGCGTCGAGGGCGCGCAGCACCTCGGCGAAGTTGCGGCCCACCGACATCGGGTAGGTCATGGACAGCTTGAGCTTCTTGTCCGGGCCGATGATGAACACCGAGCGCACGGTGGCGGTGTCGGCGGCGGTGCGGCCATCGGGCAGGTAGGCCTCGGCGGGCAGCATGTCGAAGGCCTTGGACACGGCCAGGGACTCGTCGGCGATGATCGGGAAGGTGGCGTTGGCGCCACAGAACGCCTCGATATCACCCTTCCACTTCTGGTGCGCCTGCACCCCGTCCACCGAGACGCCGATCACTTTGGTGCCGCGCTTGGCCCATTCGGCGGCCAGTTGCGCCACGGCGCCGAACTCGGTGGTGCACACCGGGGTGAAGTCCTTGGGATGGGAGAAGAGGATGGCCCAGCTGGAGCCGATCCAATCGTGGAAGCTGATGCTGCCCTGGTCGGTTTCGGCCTTGAAGTCAGGGACCAGATCGTTGATGCGCAATGCCATGGTGTTGTCCTCCTGGAGTGGATGGCGGGCGGGTCGTGGGTGAGCGTAGACGGCTTTCGTGACGACGCTAACCCGCTGCCGCACGCCGCCGGCCGGGTTGGAGGAGCAGGTGTTTCAAGGGATGTATTCGCGCTCTTCGGGCAGCCTGCGCCGCGCCTCTTCCAGCTCTCCAGCCTGCACCAGGGCGTGGATGTCATGGGCCAGGCAGGTGACCTCGGTGATGCCCTGTATCCACTGCTCCACGTAGCGCCTTGAAGCCTCCGGGCCGAGGCCGATCTGGATCGCGCGGTGGGGCTGCGGCTCGAGGTGCAGGTTGCGCTCCGGGTCCCACTGGATGCGCACCGGCGAGGCGTTCTTGATGCGCTCCCATTCCTCTTTGCCCTGGCCCGGCTCCGGGTGGCTGGGGCAGCTGTTGGCCAGGGCCCAGGCGAAGCCTTCGTGGCTGATGTCGAGGGCGAGGATGCGCTTCTGCCCGCTGTCCTTCAGGCCCCAGCCGGCGCGGTACATCATCCAGAGGAAGGAGGGCTTTATCCAGGTCATGCGCTCCAGCTTGAAGGGCGGCGAGACGAAGGTGCCGTGGGCCAGCGCGCTGTCGGCGATGGCATCGGAATAGGCCTGGTAGACGCGGAGGGTGCGGGCGTCGTAGTGGGCCCTGATCTGTTTCTGGGGGAATGCCTGCATGGGGGCCTGCGTTGGGATGAGCCGTGGGTGAGGGGGCTGGGGCTCAGTAGAAGTCGTAGTAGAGCGCCCATTCGCCGCTGCTGCGGTGCTTCCAGAACATCAGGCTGCCGCTGTCCACGACGTTGAGGTTGATCTTGGCGTCGGAGGAGATCTGGAAGACGAATTCGAAGCCGTCGCCCGGGTCGATGCCGGACTGGCAGAAGGACGGGTAGCCGCCGATCTTGTGCGCGTAGCAGTGGCTGACGATGTCGTAGTAGCTGTCGATCGTGCCTTGGCGTTCCAGTTCGAGGATGCGGTCTTCCAGGTCTGCCGGCACGCCGCCGCCGTCCCACAGCGGGTAGTCCTCGTCCAGCCGTTCGGCCTTGAGCGGGAAGGGTTTGATGAAGGAAGCCGGCGCGGCCAGCTCCTTGCGCTCCAGCACCTCGTGGTGACCGTATTCGCGAATCAGCCAGTGGGCGCCCATGGGCTCCAGCGGCTCGCCGAAATCGGCGGAGATGAACAGGGTCAGCACCCGCACCTCCGCCAGCAGCGGGTGGTTGACCGGCAGGCTCGGCAGGTGGAACTGGGCCAGGGGCAGCATTGCGTCCCCGGCCGCGTTGCAGGGGATGCCTTCGTCGGGGCGGAACAGGAAGGCCCGGCCCAGCCAGCTTTCGTCGTCGGCCTGGGTGGGGCGGAAGCCGCCAGCGGTGAACTGCGTGGCGGGGCGGGCCAACTGCTGGCGGATCGCCTGGATTTCATCGTTGTCGTGCATCTGTCGTCCCTGACCGGTGGGGAAAATCGCGGTGCCTATTCTGCGGTGTCGGCGGCCGCTGCGCATCCTTCGGGGGTTGGGCGTCAGTCTTCGGCGTTCAGGTTGGCCTGTACCCGCGCCAGCAGGTCGAGCAACTGCTGGCATTCCTCCTGGCTGAAGCCGTCCACCGCCACCTGGTTGAGGCGTCGGCCCTGTTGGCGCACCGCCTGGTGGAGAGCAGTGCCCGCGGCGGTGGGGTAGAGCCGGATGCTGCGCTTGTCGGCCTCGTCGGCCTTGCCTTCCAGCAGCGCCTTGGCGCGCAACGCCTGGATCAGGCGGGCGATCTGCGCCTTGTCGCGCCCGGAGTGGGCCACCAGGTCGCTCTGGGTCGCCCCCGGATTGTGGGCGAAGAAGTTCAGCGCCTTGAATTCCATGTGGGCGAGGTCGTGGGCGCCGTCGCGCAGCGTCCGGTATTGCCGGGCGCGGTAGAGGTGCATAACGGAGTGGATGGATTCGAAGACGTCTTCGGCTGTATCGGCGGTCATATGGTTGACAATATCAACTAGTGGTTTTTATGATCGTTGATGTTATCAACCATCCCTTGCGAGCAACAGCCCATGGACCAACCCGTACAGACCCGCCGCGTGCAGCGCGTGCGCCACGAACTGCGCCGCCGCGAGCTGGACGTGCTCCGCGTGGAGCGCATCAGCCCGCATTTCATGAGCGTCACCTTCGGCGGTGACGAACTGGCGGACTTCGTTTCCGCCTCCTTCGACGACCACATCAAGTTCATGTTCGTGGACGAGCAGGGCGAGCTCATCCGCCGCGACTACACGCCGCGCCACTTCGATCTTGAACGTCGCGAGCTGACCCTCGAATTCGCCCTGCACGGCGAGGGCGGCGCCTGCGAATGGGCCGAGCGCACGCAGCCGGGCGACTCCGCGCTGATCGGCGGTCCGCGCGGCTCGATGATCATCCCCCTGGATTACGACTGGCACCTGCTGGTGGGCGACTCCAGCGCGCTGCCGGCGATCCACCGGCGCCTGGAGGAGCTGCCGGCCGGCGCCCGCGTCAGCGCCATCGTGCAGCTGGCCGAGGCCGACCGCCGCGATTTGCGCAGCGCCGCGAGCCTCGACCTGCGCTGGGTGGATACGCCGGAGGAACTGGTCGCCGCCGTACAGGCCCTGCAGTTGCCGGCTGGCGAAGGCTACGCCTGGGGCGCCGGCGAGCACGGGATGATGACCTGCACCCGCGCCCTGCTGGTGGAGAAGGGGCAGCCGAAGGAGGCGATGCGCGTCGCGGCCTACTGGCGGCAGGGGCTTTCGGATCACCATGAGGACCTGGGGGACTGAGTTGGCGGCGCATCGATGGGTTTCGCTGCGCTCTACGCCATCCTACGGGAGCGGTGCGGGTGCTGTGGCGCTTAGGCCATGGGCCAGTCGACGTTGCGCACTTCGGCGGTTAGGCGGTCGAGGTTTTCCTCGTTGGCCGGCAGCACGAAGGTGGCGATCTGTTCGCGGTGTTCCGCGCTGTCGAAGACCTGCTGCCAACCCACCCGCGTGCCGGTGCCTTCCAGGGTGAAAGTGATGGTGAGGAAGAAGTGGTGGTCGTCGGAGAGGTGTTCGATCAGCACCCGGTCGGGGGTGATCTCGCGGAACAGGTTGTGGTTGGGGTAGTCGGTGCCGTCGGGGCCGTGGAGGGTGAAGCGCCAGGCGCCGTCGGGGCGGAATTCGAAGAGCTCGAAGGTGCTGCTGAAGCCGTTCGGGCCCCACCAGCGGGCGAGGTGCTCGGGGCTGGCGATGGCGCGGAATACCCGGGCTGGCGGTGCGTCGATGAGCCGTGAGGTGGCGCATTCGCGATGGGCGGTGGGGGAGGCGGTGCTGCTCATTGGGGCGGGCCTTTCGCTCGGTCGTGGCCGCCTGGTGGCCAAGCGGTCGAGCGCAAAGCATAGCCCCGGGTTCAGCCCTCGTTGCGGCGGATGAAGGCGGCCTCGTAGTCGCGGCTGGCGCTGGAGACCTTGGGGTTCATCAGCGCGGAGCGGACTTTCTCGTAATCCTCGTAGGGCAGGCCGGCGCGGTTGAGCATCTCCAGGGAGAACTGCTTGACCTCGGCATCGGTGTACGGGCGCGGCTCCGGTTGGCTGGCGCAGCCGGCGAGGATGAGGGTGGTAGCGGCGAGTGCGATGGCGAGCAGGCGATTCATTTCGGGCCCCCTGGGGTGGCGTTGTCCTTTGATGAACAAAGGTTATCCGCGGCCCCGGGGGCGGAAAAATCACCCACTTCGATAATGACTATTGCCTGAGTGGCAACGGTGCCGATCAGCCCCGGCCGCCGCAGGCCGGGCCCTGGGCGGAGAAGCGTTCGGCCAGGCCCTGCTCGCGGAAGGCGTGCACCACATGGTCGATGAAGACGCGGGTCTTGGCCGGCAACAGCTTCTGCGCGCTGAAGTAGAGGCACAGCGGGTCGGAGAGCACGTGCCAGTCCGGCAGTACCCGTACCAGCTGGCCGCGCTCGATGAAGTGCACCGCGTGCACCGTGCTGACCAGTGTGATGCCCAGGCCCATGCATGCGGCGTGGCAGGCGGCTTCCGGGTCGCTCATCAGCATGCGCGGCCGCAGGTCGATGGGGGACTGGTCGTCACTGCCGTTGCGCAGCACCCAATTGCGCACGCGGCCGGTCTGCGGTGAACGCAGGAGGATGCCGTCGTGCTGGGGGAGGTCCGCCGGCGCTTGTGGGTGCGGGTGTTTCTCCAGGTAGCCGGGGGAGGCCAGCAGCACGCGATGACCCGGGCCGATCTGCCGGGCGATCACCCCCTGGGGCAGCTCGAAACCGCCGCCGATGCCGATGTCGAAGCCTTCGCCGATGAGGTCCACCTGGCGGTTGTCGAAATGCCAGTCGGGGACGATGGCTGGATAGCGGGCGAGGAAGCCCTCGAGCAGCGGCACGATGTATTCGCGGCCGAACATCAGCCCCATGCTCACCTTGAGGTTGCCCGCCGGCTGGCCGCCCGCGCTGGCGAGGTTGGCCACCGCGCCCTGGAGGGTGGCGAGGCCGCCGCTGACCTCGATGAGGAAGCGCTCGCCGGCCTCGGTGAGTTTCAGGCTGCGTGTACTACGCTGGAACAGCTGCACCCCCAGCCCACGCTCCAGTTTCGCCACGTTCTTGCCGACTGCCGCTGGCGTCAGGCCCAGGCGCCGTGCGGCCTCGGCAAAGCTCCCGGCTTCCGCACTGCGGACGAAGCATTCGATGTTGTTCAGGGTTCCCATGGCTTCACTGTAAATCGTTTGGATCGAAAGAATATAGCGATTGCCGGCTTATCGGTTGTGAATATCTCTCCGATACTGGCCCCGTCATCGAGCAACAGCCAACCGGCCAAGCCCGAATCCCCCTACAGACAATTGGAGAACCATCATGACCTCGACTCAAACGCTCAGCGGCAAGGTTGCATTCATCCAGGGCGGTTCCCGCGGTATCGGCGCCGCCATCGCCAAGCGCCTGGCCCGTGAAGGCGCCGCCGTGGCGCTGACCTACGCCGCTTCCGGCCAGGCCGCCGAAGAGGTGGTGAAAGCCATCGAAGCAGCTGGTGGCCGCGCCCTGGCCATCAAGGCCGACAGCAGCGACGAGCAGGCCCTGCGCGGCGCCATCCGCTACACCGTGGACAGCTTCGGCCGCCTCGACATCCTGGTGAACAACGCCGGTGTGCTGGCCGTGGCGCCCATCGAAGAGTTCGCCATCGAAGACCTCGACCGCACCCTGGCAGTGAACGTGCGCAGCGTGGTGATCGCCAGCCAGGAAGCCGCCCGGGTGATGGGCGAGGGTGGCCGCATCATCACCATCGGCAGCACCAACGCCGAACGCATGCCCTTTGCCGGCGGCTCGGTCTACGCCATGAGCAAGGCGGCGGTGGCGGGTTTCACCCAGGGCCTGTCCCGTGACCTGGGCCCCCGTGGCATCACCGTGAACAACGTGCAGCCCGGCCCGGTGGATACCGACATGAACCCGGCCGAAGGCGACTTCGCCGAGTCCCTCAAGCAGATGATGGCGCTGGCGCGTTACGGCAAGGCCGAGGAAATCGCCAGCTTCGTGGCCTACCTGGCCGGCCCGGAAGCGGGCTACATCACCGGTGCCAACCTGACGATCGACGGTGGTTTCGCCGCCTGACGTCTCGGGTACAAGGAAAACGCCGGCCACTGGGCCGGCGTTTTTGTTTGTGGCTCGTTTTCGGTGCCCAGCAGAAGAGCGGGCGAATGAATTCGCCCCTACACCCATTTCCATCCTTGGTGTCTTGCGGTGGCAAGTCTGTAGGGTGGATGGCGCTTTTTTCATCCACCAGCGGAGTGGCCGGCGAGTACGAAAGGTGGACCGATGGAGCGGGGTCCACCCTACTGGCGAGGGCATCCGGGTTTGGCTGTTGGCAGGGCATCGCGAATGAATTCGCTGTCCTCCACATCCGTGCGGCTTGCGGGCGTAGGGTGGATGACGCTTTTTCATCCACCAGCGGAGTGGCCGGCGGGCACGGAAGGTGGACCGATGGAGCGGGGTCCACCCTACGTGGTGAGGGCGTCCGGGTTTGGCTGGGGGCGGGTCAGAGGCCGTATTTCTTGACCTTGTCGAACAGGGTGGTCTTGGCCATGCCGAGGGCGATGGCGGCCTGGCTGAGGTTGCCGCCGTGGCGTTCCAGGGCGTCGCCGAGGAGGTTGCGTTCGAAGGCTTCCACGGCTTCGGCGAAGCTGGGTTCGTTGCCGTCCAGGGCCAGGCCGGTCTTCTTGAACACGGGGAGGCCGAGGGCGTAGCGCTCGGCGACGTTGCGCAGTTCGCGCACGTTGCCCGGCCAGTCGTGGGCCATGAGGCTGGAGACGGTGGCGCGGTCGATTTCCGGCATGGCGCGGTCGAAGCGCAGCGAGGCGAGCTGCAGGAAGTGGTCGAACAGCAGCAGGATGTCTTCGCGGCGGTCGCGCAGCGGCGGCAACTCCAGGGTCACCACGTTGAGGCGGTAGTAGAGGTCGCTGCGGAACTGGCCGGCCTTGCCCTGTTCGTCGAGGTCGGCCTTGGTGGCGGCGACCACGCGGCAGTCCACCGGGATCGGCTGGTTGGAGCCGAGGCGCTCCAGGGTCTGCTCCTGCAGCACGCGGAGGAACTTGATCTGCAGGTTCATGGGCATGCTCTCGATCTCGTCGAGGAACAGGGTGCCGTTGTGGGCGTGCTCGATCTTGCCGATGCGGCGCTTGCCGGCGCCGGTGAAGGCGTGGGCCTCGTGGCCGAAGATTTCGCTGTCGAAGAGGTTCTCCGGCAGGCCGCCGCAGTTGAGCGCGACGAACTGCTGGGGCTGGCGCCGGCTGTAGTCGTGCAGGCAGCGGGCGACCAGCTCCTTGCCGGTGCCGGTTTCGCCTTCGATCAGCACGTTGGCGGCGGTGTCGGCGACGTTGGCGATCAGCTCGCGCAGAGCCTGCATGGCCGGCGAGCGGCCGATGATGCGTTGCTCCAGGGACTGGCGCCCGGCCAGTTGGCGGCGCAGGGCGGTGACTTCGCGGGCCAGGCCGCGCTGCTCCAGCGCGCGGCGGGTGACCTCCACCAGGCGTTCGGGGGAGAAGGGCTTCTCCATGAAGTCGTAGGCGCCGTCGCGCATGGCGCCCACCGCCATGGAGATGTCGCCGTGGCCGGTGATCAGCACCACCGGCAGGCTGCGGTCGCGGGCCTTGAGGCGGGCGAGCAGCTCGAGGCCGTCGATGCCCGGCAGGCGGATGTCGCTGATGACGATGCCGGCGAAGTCGGTGCCGATCTGCTTGAGGGCTTCCTCGGCGCTGGCGACACCGATGCTGGGGATGTCTTCCAGGGCCAGTGCCTGCTGGCAGCCGAGCAGGACGTGGGGGTCGTCTTCGACGATAAGGACGCTGAGCGGCTCGGTCATGGGCGGGGGCTCGTTTCGGAGGGGGCGGCGATCTGCGGCAGGCGCAGCTCGAAGGCCGTGCCGCCGTCCTCGGGGTGTTGCACGCCGAGGCTGCCACCGGCGGCGGTGGCGAGGCTGGCGGACAGGGTGAGGCCAAGGCCCAGGCCATGTTCGCCGGGCTTGGTGGTGAAGAAGGGTTCGAACAGGTGCTCGCGCACGGCCGGAGAGATGCCGGGGCCGTTGTCGCGCACACGGAGGATGTAGGTGCCGTCTTGGTCGTGGCCGTCGAGCCAGAGCTGGCAGTCGGCCTGCCCGCTCATGGCGTCGAGGGCGTTGGCGATGAGGTTGACCAGGATCTGCTCCAGGCGGGTCTGGTCGATGGCCAGGCGAGCATCGGTGAAGGCGCGGTGCAGGGTCAGCGGGGTGTGTTCCAGGCGCGTGTGGAGGATGAACAGTGCCGCGTCCACGGCCTTGCCCAGGCTGGCCTGGCCATGGTCGTCGGCACGCCGGGCGAAGGCGCGCAGGCTGGCGGTGATGCGGCCCATGCGGTCGACCAGTTCGTTGATGGCGGTGAGGTTGGTGCTGGCCACGTCCAGCGCGCCGCGTTGAAGGAAGCGCACAGTGTTGCCGGAGAGGGTGCGCAGGGCGGCCAGGGGCTGGTTGAGTTCGTGGGCGATGCTGGTGGACATCTGCCCGATCACCGCCAGCTTGCCGGCCTGGACCAGCCCGTCCTGGGCCTTGCGCAGGTTTTCCTCGGTCTGCCGGCGCTCGCGGATCTCGCCCATCAGGCGCTGGTTGCTGGAGCGCAGGTCCTGGGTGCGTTCGGCGATCTTGCGTTCGAGTTCGTTGTTGGCCTGGAGCAGCGCCTCGCGGGCGGCGAGGCGGGTGGCGAGCACCTTGCGCCGCTCATTCCAGGCGATGGCGAGGAAGGCCAGCAGGGCCAGGCCGGCGGCGGCCAGCAGGCCGTGGATGACCGCCTCGCGGCGCAGGTCGGCCAGGGGCGAGAGCAGGCTGAAGTGCCAGGGGGTGTCGCTGAGCGGCCGGCTCTGCGCCAGGTAGGCGATCTCCTGCTCGCCGCCGTCGGGCAGGGGCGAGGCGAAGCTGAGGGTTTCCAGGCCGTCGCCCAGGTCCTGGCGTGAACGCGGCTGCCATTCGTTGAGCGCCCACCAGTGGTATTGCAGGCTGCGGGCCAGGCGCTCCTTGTCTTCGGCGGAGAGCGCACGGATGGCCTTCATGCGCAGGACCGGGTCGCTGGAGAGGATGATGATGCCGTTCTCGTCGCTGACGAAGGCCTGCAGACGGGCCTTTTCCCAGCGCTCCTGCAGCGCTTCGAGCTTCACCTTGACCACCGCGACGCCGATGATGCGGCCTTCGTAGCGCAGGCCGTGGGCCAGGTAGTAGCCGGCCTCGCCCGTGGTGCTGCCGATGCCGTAGAAGCGCCCGGGCTCGCCCTTCATCGCTTGCTGGAAGTAGGCGCGGAAGGCCAGGTCTTCACCGAGGAAGCTGTCGGCGTCGCGCCAGTTGCTGGTGGCCAGCACGCGGCCGTTGGTGTCGAGGAGGAAGATGGCGCGGTTGCCGCTGCGGCGGTTGAGCCCTTCGAGGTAGTCGTTGACCAGGTTGCGCCGGTAGGGCGTCGGGTTGAGCAGCAGGTGGCTGACGCTGGATTCCAGCTCCAGCAGGCTGGGCAGGTAGGTGTAGCGGTTGATCTCGCTCTCCACGGCGCGGGCGTGGAGTTCCAGCTGGCGTTCGCCGTTCTCGCGCAGGGCGCGGATGCCGGAGAGCTCGCTGAGGTGGTAGCCGATCCAGCCGACGCCGAACATGGCCAGGACCAGCAGCAGGGTCAGCGAGAGGTGGCGGAGCAGGCGCGGTTTCACGGTCAATGCGGGCGGCACGGCGCGGAGGCTGGCGGGAGGGCATTGCATCATAAGTGGTCCGGGCCTTGCCAGTCGGTGCGGGGCGCCGAGCGGCGGGTGGGGCGACGCGGCCCCTCTCCGAGGTGGAGAGGGGCGTGGTGCATCAGTGTTGCAGGATCTTGGCGAGGAACTGCTGGGCGCGCTCGGAGCGCTGGCTGACGTCGCCGAAGAACTCTTCCTTGGGGCAGTCTTCGACGATCTGGCCGGCGTCCATGAAGATCACCCGGTCGGCGACCTTGCGGGCGAAGCCCATCTCGTGGGTGACGCACATCATGGTCATGCCTTCGTTGGCCAGTTGCACCATCACGTCGAGCACTTCGTTGACCATCTCCGGGTCGAGCGCCGAGGTGGGCTCGTCGAACAGCATCACCACCGGGTCCATGGCCAGGGCGCGGGCGATGGCGACGCGCTGCTGCTGGCCGCCGGAGAGTTGGCCGGGGTGCTTGTGGGCGTGGGCGGAGAGGCCGACGCGCTCCAGCAGCTTGAGGCCCTTGGCGGTGGCTTCTTCCTTGCTGCGGCCGAGCACCTTGATCTGGGCGATGGTGAGGTTCTCGGTGATCGACAGGTGCGGGAACAGCTCGAAGTGCTGGAACACCATGCCGACGCGGGAGCGCAGCTTGGGCAGGTCGGTCTTCTTGTCGGCGATGGAGGTGCCGTCGACGACGATGTCGCCCTTCTGGAAGGGCTCCAGCGCGTTGACGCACTTGATCAGGGTGGATTTTCCGGAGCCGGACGGCCCGCAGACGACCACCACTTCACCTTTCTGGACCTCGGTGCTGCAGTCGGTCAGCACCTGGAATTCCCCGTACCACTTGTTGACGTTCTTGATCGAAATCATACGGCTAACCTTTTTTGCAGGAGCTTGACCAGCTGCGAGGCGGCGAAGCTGACGGTGAAGTACACCAGGCCGGCGAAGATCAGGAATTCGTGCGGCTGGCCGATGATGTCGCCACGGGAACGGGCGGCGTTGAGGAAGTCCATCAGGCCCACGGTGTAAACGAGCGAGGTGTCCTGGAACAGGATGATGCTTTGCTGCAGCAGCAGCGGGGTCATCTTGCGGAACGCCTGGGGCAGGATGATCAGGCGCATGGTCTGGCCGTAGGTCATGCCCAGGGCCTGGGCGGCGCCCATCTGCCCACGGGGGATGGCCTGGATGCCGGCGCGGACGATTTCGCAGAAGTACGCCGCCTCGAACATCATGAAGGCGATGAGGCAGGAGGTGAACGCGCCCACCGGGGTGTCTTCGCCGGTGATCCAGCGCAGCACGAAGGGCACCGCGAAGTAGAACCAGGTGATCACCAGCAGCAGCGGGATGGAGCGGAAGTAGTTGACGTAGAGGGCGCCGAGCTTCGACAGCAGCGGGTTGTGCGACAGGCGCATGAGCGCCAGCAGGGTGCCGAGCACCACGCCGCCGATGATGCCCAGCACCATGAGCTGCAGGGTCATCAGCATGCCGTCGACCAGGCCCGGCAGGGCGGGGATGATTGCGCTGAAATCCATCTCCATCATTTGCCTCCTACGGCGATCAGGCCCGGGACCGCGACCTTGCGTTCAACCATGCGCATGAACAGCATCAGGCTCATGTTCAGGGTGAAGTAGATCAGCGTGGCGAGGGTGAAGGCCTCGAACAGGTTGGCGGAGAACTCGGCGGTCTGCTTGGTCTGCGCGAGCAGCTCCATCAGGCCGATGAGGGAGGCCACCGAGGAGTTCTTGAAGATGTTGAGGAACTCGCTGGTCAGCGGCGGAATGATGATGCGGAAGGCTTGCGGCAGCAGCACGTAGCGGTAGATCGCCGGCATGCGGAAGCCCATGGCGCGGGCGGCGGAGGCCTGGCCGGCAGGCAGCGCCTGGATGCCGGTGCGCACCTGCTCGCAGACGCGGGCGGCGGTGAACAGGCCGAGGCACACGACCACGCTCAGGTAGGCGGACGTGGCCGGGTTGAGGTCTTGCTTGAACCAGATTTCCAGTGGCTCGGGCAGCAGGTCCGGCACCAGGAAGTACCAGAGGAACAGCTGCACCAGCAGCGGCACGTTGCGGAAGATTTCCACGTAGGTGGTGGCGATGCCGGACACCCAGCGGTTGGGCACGGTACGCATGACGCCGAGCAGCGAGCCCAGCAGGAGCGCGACGATCCAGGCGGCGAGGGCGATGGCGATGGTCCAGCCCAGGCCGGTGACGAACCAGTCCAGGTAGATTTCGCTGCCGATGCCGGTGGACTTGAAGAACACGCCCCAGTCCCAGTTGTAGTTCATCAGGGTTTTCCCCTCAGGGTTCTTGTCTTTCTGCGGTTGAAGGCAGTGGAGGGAGGAGGGGCCGGCCGGCGCCGCGGGGAGCCGGCGGCCCTTGCTCCTGGCCCATCCCGCGAGGCGGGATGGGCGCGACAGGTCAGATTTCTTCGGCCGACTTGTCGGTGGGGGAGGCGATCAGCTTCTTCAGCTCGTCGCTCATGGGGAAGTTGAGGTTGAGGTTCTTCGGCGGGATCGGCTGGGTGAACCACTTGTCGTAGATGCCGTTGATCTCGCCCGAGGCGAAGGTGTCGGCGATGGCCTTGTCGACCACTTTCTTGAAGGCCTCGTCTTCCTTGCGGACCATGCAGCCGTAGATTTCATAGGACTGCGGTTCGCCGGTGACGACCCAGTCGGCGGGCTTCTTGGCCTTGGCCATCTCACCGTAGAGCAGGGCGTCGTCCATCATGAAGGCGATGGCACGGCCGGATTCCAGCATCAGGAAGGATTCGCCGTGGTCCTTGGCCGAGATGATGTTCATGCCCATCTGCTTCTCGGCGTTCATGGACTTGAGCAGGCGCTCGGAGGTGGTGCCGGCGGTGGTCACCACGTTCTTGCCCTTGAGGTCGGCGAAGTCGTTGATGCCGGCGGTCTTCTTCGACAGCAGGCGGGTGCCGACTTCGAAGATGCCGACGGAGAAGCCGACCTGCTTCTGGCGCTCGAGGTTATTGGTGGTGGAGCCGCACTCGATGTCGACGGTACCGTTCTGCACCAGCGGGATGCGGGTCTGCGAGGTCACCAGGTTGTAGCGCACCTTCAGGTCCGGCAGGGCCAGTTCCTTCTTGATGGCTTCGACGACCTTCAGCTGGATGTCGTGGGAGTAGCCCACCGGCTTGCCCGGCTCGGTGCCGAGGTAGGAGAAGGGGATGGAGGCGTCACGGTGACCGAGGACGATGGTGCCGCTGTCCTTGATCTTCTTGAGGGTGCCGGTCAGTTCTTCGGCGATAGCGGGAGCGGAAATCAGGGTCGCTGCAATGGCGGCGGCCAGAACCTTCGGAAGGATACGCATGTGTTTCAGTCCTCGACTTTGTTTGTTCTTATCGACGCCAGCGGTTCGGCGCCGTCGGGGATCTGTAATGGCAGGATGCGTGCCATCTGTATGGTCGTGTTGGTTTGTGCGTAATTGATTGATTTATAAGGGTTTATTTTTAGGTTCTGAATGGGCTTGGAGGCGTGGTGTTCGGGGTTCCGGCTTTGGCGGGTTTTATCGTTCGGATATCCGAACGGATTTGGTGGGATGGGGGAGTGAAGGAGGGAGGGGGTGGCAGGGAAGAGCAGGGCTTCGCGAGCAGAGCTCGCTCCTACGAGGGGTGTGCAGGTAGGTCGGGTGCAACCCGACGATAAGGGCGATACGACCACCGCGTAGCCCGGGCTTCAGCCCGGGGAGGTGAGCCCCCGGGCTGGGCACGGGCTACGCGGGGTGGGTTAGTCCGCCAGGTTCTGCGCTTCCCGGTCCCGACGGGGTTTGGGTGCGAAGCGGGCGGCCAGGCGCATGGAGGTGGTGACCAGGCGCTGGTAGAGGGTCGGCAGCAGACGCTGCATGCCGTCCAGGGCCCAGGCGTCGGCACCGATGAGGATGCGCCGGTTGTCCTTGAGCACGCCGCGCAGGATCACCGAGGCGGCCTTGTCCGGGGTGGTGCGCAGCAACTGGTCGTTGAACTGCTTGCGTGCCTGGTCGGTTTCCTGGCCGACGACCCGGGCGAGGCTGTCGTTCATCCGGGCGGTCTTGGCGATGTTGGTCTTGATGCCGCCGGGGTGCACGCAGCTGGCGGAGACGCCGCAGCCTTCCATGTCCAGTTCCTGGCGCAGGGCTTCGGTGAAGCCACGCACGGCGAACTTGGTGGCGTTGTAGGCGCTCATGCCAGGTTGGGCGAACAGGCCGAACACGCTGGAGACGTTGACGATCTGGCCGTCGCCGGTGGCCTTGATGTGCGGGAGGAAGGCCTTGGTGCCGTGCATCACGCCCCAGAAGTTGATGTTCATGATCCACTCGTATTCCGAGTAGTCGCTGCCTTCCACGGTGCCGGCATGGGCGACGCCGGCGTTGTTGAAGATCAGGTTGACCCGACCGTGGTCGAGCACCACCTGGTCGGCCCAGGCGTGTACCGCTTCGCGGTCGGCGACGTTGACCAAGGTGTCGGTGACCTGCACGCCGAGCTTGCGGGCCTGGGCGGCGGTTTCCGCCAGGCCTTCGGCGTTGACGTCGGAAAGCGCCAGGTGACAGCCCTGGCGGGCCAGGCCGTAGGCGAGGGCGCGGCCGATGCCGGAGCCTGCGCCGGTGATGGCGGCGACCTTGTTCTCGAAGGACTTCATGCCGGTACTCCTTCTGCAGCGGCGGTGGTGGCGAGGGTCAGCGGCCCCTGGGCGGCGTGCACCGGCTGGATGCGGCTGAAGTGATAGGCCGCCGGGTCGAAGTTGCGGGTCAGCAGGCGGAAGCGCCAGGTGAAGCCGGGCCATACGGTGCAGTTGCGGCCGCTGACCGGGTGGATGTACCAGCTCTTGCAGCCGCCGGCGTTCCATACGGTGTTGCCCAGGCTGCCCTGGATCTTGCCGTTGAACTTGTCCTGCACCTCGCGCTTGACCTCCAGGCTCTGCAGCTTGCGCTGGTCGAGCAGGTCGAGGGCGCCGAGCACGTAGTGGATCTGCGATTCGATCATGTAGACCATCGAATTGTGGCCCAGGCCGGTGTTCGGGCCCATGAGGAAGAACAGGTTGGGGAAGCCGGCGGTGAGGGTGCCCTTGTAGGCTTCCGGGCCTTCCGGCCAGGTGTCGAGCAGGTCGACGCCACCGCGGCCGAAGACCACGCCGCGCGGCAGCGGGTCGCTGGGGGTGAAGCCGGTGCCGAAGATGATGGCGTCCACCGGGCGTTCCTGGCCGTCCTGGGTGACGATGCTGTTGGCGCGGATCTCCTTGATGCCATCGGTGATCACGTCGACGTTGGCCTGGGTCAGCGCCGGGTAGTAGTCGTTGGAGATCAGCACGCGCTTGCAGCCCATGGTGTAGTCGGGCGTGACCTTGGCGCGCAGCACCGGGTCCTTGATCTTGCGCTTGATGTAACCCTTGGCCACCAGTTGGGCGAGCTTCATCACCTTCGGGGTCAGGGCGAAGCCGATCACGCGGCTTTCGAGGATGGCGTAGATGCCGCCGCGCCAGAGCTTCTGCAGCAGGGGGAAGCGCTTGAAGCGCGAGCGTTCGTTTTCGCTGATGGCACGGTCCGGCTTGGGCATGACCCAGGGTGCGGTGCGCTGGTAGAGGTCGAGCTGGCCGACCACCTTCTGGATCTGCGGGACGAACTGGATGGACGAGGCGCCGGTGCCGACCACGGCGATGCGCTTGCCCGCCAGGTCGTAGTCGTGGTCCCACTGCTGGGAATGGAAGCTCTTGCCGGCGAAGTTCTCCAGGCCATTGAGGTGGGGGATGGCCGGGGTGGACAGGGCGCCCATGCCGGACACCACGAACTGCGCGGTGTAGTGATTACCGGCGGCATCGTCGATGTGCCAGAGCTCTTCGCTGTCGCTCCAGGCCACGCGGGTGATTTCGGTGCCGAGCAGGGTCTTGTCCTGCAGGCGGTATTTCTCCCAGCAGCCTTCCAGGTAGCCCTTGATCTCTTCCTGCTTGGCGAACATCCGCGTCCAGTTGGGGTTCGGCTCGAAGGAGAAGGAGTAGAGGTGCGATTGCACGTCGCAGCCGCAGCCCGGGTAGTTGTTGACGCGCCAGGTGCCGCCGACGCCGGCTTCCTTCTCGAACAGGAGGAAATCGTTCTCGCCTTTCTGTTTCAGGCGGATCGCCATGCCCAGGCCGGAGAAGCCGGAGCCGATGATGGCAACCTTGCAGTGGCGGGCAGGGGTGGGAGGTGATACGGGCGCGTTCATGGCCAAGCTCCTGTTATGCTTATTTTGTGGCGTATACAGCTGTATACCAATGTAGACAGATGTATACTCGCCAGCAAGCCATCGCGGTACAACCAACCTTAGGTAGGGTCAGCCATGAGTTCTGTGCTGGACGACGGGCAACAGTCCAAGGAAAGAGCAGTCGATGCACCGGGCAAGCGCCTGCTGATGGAGGCGGCCCTGCGCCTGACCTCCCAGAGCCGCAGCCTGAGCAGCCTCGGCCTGCGCGAGCTGGCGCGGGAGGCGGGGCTCAACCCCAATACCTTCTATCGCCATTTCAAGGACGTGGACGACCTGGGCCTGGCGATGATCCGCAACATCTCCACCCAGTTGCGCCAGCCCCTGCGTGACCTGCGCCGTGAAGCGGCGGCGCGCGCGGTGCAGGGCGAACACAGGGC
This sequence comes from Aquipseudomonas alcaligenes MRY13-0052, assembly GCA_000474255.1. Lineage (GTDB taxonomy): Bacteria > Pseudomonadota > Gammaproteobacteria > Pseudomonadales > Pseudomonadaceae > Metapseudomonas > Metapseudomonas solani. Next base: position 21,609 of record BATO01000051.1, on the reverse strand, counting down.
CATGCCCAAGCTGATGGGTATCGACCTGGGGCGCGGCAAGCGCGTGTGCCATGAAACGGTGAACCTGTTCTTCGACTTCGTCGCCGATAACGCCGAGGCCTTCATCATCGGCGTGCGCGAGTTGCATGGTGCGTCGCCGGCCATGCGCGAGGCCCTGCGCGAGGTGATGGACGCGTTCGCCGATGACATGGCCGAGGACATAGTCGAATTCAAGCTGCTGCCGGCGCTGGTGCCCGATGCGGTGGTGCGGCGGGTGTCCAGCCTGATCAGCCGCAACCTGTTCCAGATGTCCCTGGATTTCATCGGTGAGCCCGAGCGCCGTGCCGACATCCGCCTGGAGGCCGAGGAGCAGGTGCTGTTCCTCTTCACCGGTGCCAGCGTGCTGCAGGGGCTGGAGGCGATGGGGTCGCTGGGCGACGGCCCGCGATAGGGCCCGCGCAGCAATGAATAAGCCCCGCAATGCGGGGCTTTTTTGTGGGCGGTGTGGTTTGGGTGAGGCGGGTAGGTCGGGTGCAACCCGACGGCCTGGCGCAACGGCCACCGGCTTCTGTGGGAGCGGCTTCAGCCGCGAAAAAAGGGGACAGGTTGCTGGCTTCATCGCGAATGAATTCGCTCCCATGGGGCGGGCATGCGTGTGGGCTGGAAGGTCGCTTGGTGGATGAAAAGAGCGCCATCCACCCTACATACCGGTCAGCTCCGTAGGGCGGGTGAAACCCGCGTGGTTCCACGCAGGAGCCCTGTTGGGTTGCTCCCGACCTGCAACGGCACGGCGTCGCAGGTGCTTCCCGTGGGAGCGGCTTCAGCCGCGAAAGATCCGCCGCCGGCACGTGGTTGCGTGTGGTCGGATAGCCCATCGCGAATGAATTCGCTCCCATGGGCTGCGCAGAGGCGGTGCACAAAGAAAAAGCCCCGCATGGGCGGGGCTTTTTGAGGGGGCGCTGGATCAGTCGCGTTTGTGCACGGAGCGGCCGGCGGCGAAGGTTTCCTTCACGGTGCGGTCGTCGCCGAGGATGGTCAGCGCGAAGAGCTTCTCCTCGATGGTCTTGGCTTGCTGCATGCGGTAGGCGATCAGCGGGGTGGCCTGGTAGTCGAGGACCACGAAGTCCGCGTCCTTGCCGCTGGCGAAGTTACCGATCTTGTCGTCCAGGTACAGCGCGCGGGCGCCGCCCAGGGTGGCCAGGTACAGGGATTTGAACGGGTCGAGCTTCTTGCCCTGCAACTGCATGACCTTGTAGGCCTCGTTCAGCGATTGCAGTTGGGAGAAGCTGGTGCCGGCGCCGACGTCGGTGCCCAGGCCCACGCGCACGCCATGCGCTTCCAGCTTCTGCAGGTCGAACAGGCCGCTGCCCAGGAACAGGTTGGAGGTGGGGCAGAAGGCCACGGCCGAGCCGGTTTCCGCCAGGCGCTTGCACTCGTCGTCGCAGACGTGGACGCCGTGGGCGAAGACCGCGCGCGGGCCGATCAGCTTGTAGTGGTCGTACACGTCCAGGTAGCCCTTGCGCTCCGGGAACAGCGACTTCACCCATTCGATCTCCGCCTTGTTCTCGGAGAGGTGGGTGTGCATGTACAGGTCCGGGAACTCGCCGAACAGCTTGCCGGCCAGGGTCAGTTGCTCCGGGGTGCTGGTGGGGGCGAAGCGCGGGGTCACCGCGTAGTGCAGGCGGCCCTTGCCGTGCCAGCGCTCGATCAGCTCCTTGCTGTCGGCGTAGCCGCTTTCCGGGGTGTCGGTCAGGTAGTCGGGGGCGTTGCGGTCCATCAGCACCTTGCCGGCGATCATGCGCAGGTCCAGGGCTTCGGCGGCTTCGAAGAAGGCGTCGACCGACTGCTTGTGCACGGTGCCGAACACCAGGGCAGTGGTGGTGCCGCTGCGCAGCAGTTCCTTGAGGAAGATGGCTGCCACGTCCGCCGCGTGGGCCTTGTCGGCGAAGGCTTTCTCGGTGGGGAAGGTGTAGGTGTTCAGCCAGTCCAGCAGCTGTTCGCCGTAGGAGGCGATCATGCCGGTCTGCGGGTAGTGGATGTGGGTGTCGATGAAGCCGGGGGTGATCAGGGCGTCGCGGTATTCGCGCACGTCCACGCCCTTGAGACCGGGCAGCAGGTCGGCGGCATGGCCGACGCGGGCGACCTTGCCGTCCTCGATCACCAGCACGCCGTCCTCGAAATACTCGTAGGACTGCTCGATGCCCACCTCGGCGGGGTCGGCGATGCTGTGCAGGATGGCGGCGCGATAGGCTTTTACAGGGCTGGTCATGTTGAATCTCGTTCTTTCGTGATCTTGATGCCCCGTGTCGGGGCTCCGCGCAGGCGAGCGCCGAGCTGAGGCAGCTCGGCGTCCTTCTGCATGAATCGGGGTGTCAGGCCTGTTCGCGGCGGGAAGAGGGCACCAGTTTGGCGACTGTTTCCCTTTTCTTCACGTCCTGGCCTTCTTCCTTCTGACCGAAGGTGGCGTTGTAGGTGGCGATGATCTCGCCGGCGATGGAGATGGCGATCTCGGCAGGCAGCTTGCCCTTCACCTCGGCGATGCCCATGGGGCAGCGCATGCGTTGCACGGTTTCGGTGGCGAAGCCGCGATCGCGCAGGCGGTGTTCGAACTTCACGCGCTTGGTCTTCGAGCCGATCAGGCCGTAGTAGGCGAAATCGTTGCGCTTGAGGATCTCGGCGGTGAGCTCCAGGTCGAGCTGGTGGTTATGGGTCATGACGATGAAGTAGCTGCCGACGGGCATGCGCTCGACTTCATCGACCACGTCGTCATTGACCACCTTCTCGACGCCGGCCGGGATGAATGCCGGGAATTCGTTCTCCCGCGAGTCGATCCAGCGCACCTTGCAGGGCAGGCTGGCGAGCAGCGGGACCAGGGCACGGCCGACGTGGCCGGCGCCGAACAGGGCGATGTGCGCCTGGGGCTGGCCCATGGGTTCGAACAGCAGCACCGTGGCACCGCCACAGCACTGGCCGAGGCTGGCGCCCAGGCTGAAGCGTTCCAGGCGGGTGTCCTGGGTGCGGGTGCGGAGCATTTCCCGGGCGATTTCCATCGCCTTGAACTCCAGGTGGCCGCCACCGATGGTTTCGTAGATGCGGTCATCACTGACCACCATCTTCGAGCCGGAATTGCGCGGGGTGGAGCCGCGCTCTTCGATGATGGTCACCAGCACGCAGGCTTCGCTGCGTTGCTGGAGTTCGGCCAGGGCGCTGATCCAGCTCATTTGCTCAACCTCCAGGTGCGCAGGGGTTTGGCGGAGCGCGAGAGGCGCCAGACATCCTGTTCCGGGCGACGCAAGGCTTCGGTCGGCAGGACGGGGGCGGCCTGCTGTTCCGGGGTTTCGCGGCTGAAGGCGGGTTGGCTGTTCATCTCGGCTCCCGGCCCGCCGTCAGGCGGGCTCTACCTGGCTGGCAGCGGGCTTGCTGGCCGCCTGCTGCAGCTTCTTCATCTGCTCCACGCCCCAGAGCACGCGCTCCGGAGTGGCCGGTGCATCGATGTTCGGTTGCGCCTTGTAGTCCGCCAGGCTGGCCACGGCGTCCTTGAGTGCGCACCACACGGCGATGCCGAGCATGAAGGGCGGCTCGCCCACGGCCTTGGAATGGAACACCGTCTGCTCGGGGTTCTTGCGGTTCTCCACCAGCTTCACCCGCAGGTCGATGGGCATGTCGGCGATGGCGGGGATCTTGTAGCTCGCCGGGCCGCTGGTCATCAGCTTGCCCTTGGCGTTCCACACCAGCTCTTCCATGGTCAGCCAGCCCATGCCCTGGACGAACGCGCCTTCCACCTGGCCGATGTCGATGGCCGGGTTCAGCGAGTCGCCCACGTCATGCAGGATGTCGGTGCGCAGCATCTTGTACTCGCCGGTCAGGGTGTCCACCAGCACTTCCGCGCAGGCAGCGCCGTAGGCGAAGTAGTAGAAGGGGCGGCCGCTGGCCTTGTCGCGGTCGTAGAAGATCTTCGGCGTGCGATAGAAACCGGTGCTGGAGAGCGAGATCTGGTTGAAGTAGGCGAGCTGGATCACTTCCTCGAAGGACAGGTAGTGGTCGCGTACGCGCACCTGCTCGTTGCTGAACTCGATGTCTTCGTCGGTCACCTTGAAGTGAATGGTGAGGAAGTCCACCAGGCGCTTCTTGATGGTTTCGGCGGCGTTCTGCGCGGCCTTGCCGTTCAGGTCGGTGCCGCTGGACGCCGCGGTCGGCGAGGTGTTGGGCACCTTGTCGGTGTTGGTCGCGGTGATCTGGATGCGGCCGATGTCCACCTGGAAGACCTCGGCCACCACCTGGGCGACCTTGGTGTTCAGGCCCTGGCCCATCTCGGTGCCGCCATGGTTCAGGTGGATCGAACCGTCGGTGTAGATGTGCACCAGCGCGCCGGCCTGGTTGAGGAAGGTGGCGGTGAAGCTGATGCCGAACTTGACCGGAGTCAGCGCCAGGCCCTTTTTCAGCACCGGGCTCTTGGCGTTGAACGCGCGGATCTCTTCGCGGCGCTTGGCGTATTCGCTGCTGGCCTCGAGGTCGGCGGTCATCTCATCCAGCAGGTTGTGCTCGACCGGCTGGTAGTAGTGGGTGACGTTGCGCTCGTCCTTGCCGTAGTAGTTGGTCTTGCGCACCTCCAGCGGGTCCTTGCCCAGGTGGCGCGCGATCACGTCCATGATCTCTTCGATCACCACCATGCCCTGCGGGCCGCCGAAGCCGCGATAGGCGGTGTTCGACGCGGTGTTGGTCTTGCAGCGGTGGCCGTTGATGGTGGCGTGTTCGAGGAAGTAGGCGTTGTCCGAGTGGAACATCGCGCGGTCGACGATGGAGCCGGAGAGGTCCGGCGAGTAGCCGCAGTTGCCCGCCAGTTCCAGTTCGATGCCGGTGAGCAGGCCGTTGTCGTCGAAGCCGATGTCGTACTCGGCGTAGAACGGGTGGCGCTTGCCGGTGATGCTCATGTCTTCGACGCGCGGCAGGCGCATCTTGGTCGGGCGGCCGGTGAGGTGCGCGATCACCGCGCAGAGGCACGCCGGGCCGGCGGCCTGGGTTTCCTTGCCGCCGAAGCCACCGCCCATGCGGCGCATGTCGATGACGATCTTGTGCATGTGCACGCCCAGCACCTCGGCCACCAGCTTCTGCACCTCGGTGGCGTTCTGGGTGGAGGTGTAGACGATCATGCCGCCGTCCTCGGTGGGCATCACCGAGGAGATCTGGGTTTCCAGGTAGAAGTGCTCCTGGCCGCCGATGTGCAGGTTGCCCTGCAGGCGGTTCTTCGCACTGCCCAGGGCGCTGGCCGAGTCGCCGCGCTTGTGCTGGTGGCTGTCGAGGACGAAGTGCTTCTTGCGCAGCGCGTCGACCACGTCGAGCACCGGCTCCAGGTCTTCGTATTCGATGATCGCGGCCATGGCCGCCTTGCGGGCGGTTTCCAGGCTGTCGGCACCAACCGCGATGACCACCTGGCCGACGTACTCGACCTTGCCGTCCGCCAGCAGCGGGTCGCCGGCCACGACCGGGCCGATGTCCAGCTGGCCGGGAACGTCCTCGGCGGTGATGGCGATGGCCACGCCCGGGAAGGCATAGCAGGGGGTGGTGTCGATGCGCAGGATGCGGGCATGGGCGCGGTCGCTCATGCGGGCATAGACGTGCAGTTGGTTGGGGAACTCCAGGCGGTCGTCGACGTACACGGCTTCGCCGGAGACGTGCTTGGGTGCGCTCTCGTGCTTGACGCTCTTGCCGACGCCGGTGGTGATGTCGGCGCGGAACAGCGCGGCCAGTTCTTCCTGGGATTTGATCTTGTGGTGGTTAGACATGCTCTGTGCCTCCAACGACTGCTGCGCCCGCGTGAACGGTGACGGGCGCGACGTGCAGATTAAGCCGACGGTACTGCGCTTCCTGGCCAGCAACTGCCGGGTGCGGCGCTTGGTGCGCGACATGCTTGAAATCACACATAGGCAGTCACCCGGGTTTCGACTTCGGGGGCCTGCAGTTCGAGGAAGAATTTGCGCAGCAGGTTCTGTGCGGTCAGCAGGCGGTATTCCTTGCTGGCACGGAAGTCCGACAGCGGCGTGAAGTCCTGGGCCAGGGCTTCGCACGCGCGTTCGATCACGCCCGGGTACCAGGCGGCGCCCACCAGCGTGGCTTCACAGGCCGCCGCGCGCTTGGGAATGCCGGCCATGCCGCCGAAGGCGATGCGGGCTTCACGCACCACGCCGTTTTCGATCACCAGGTTGAAGGCGGCGCAGACGGCGGAAATGTCGTCGTCCAGGCGCTTGGAGACCTTGTAGGCACGGAATGCCTGGTTGGTGCGGGCGCGCGGCACGAGGATCTTTTCGATGAACTCGGCTTCCTGGCGCACCGTCACCTTGTAGTCGAGGAAGTACTCGTCCAGCGGCAGGGTGCGGGTCTGGTTGCCCTTGCGCAGGACGATCTTCGCGCCGAGGGCGATCAGCAGCGGCGGGGCGTCGCCGATGGGGGAGGCGTTGCCGATGTTGCCGCCCAGGGTGCCCTGGTTGCGGATCTGCAGCGAGGCGAAGCGGTGCAGCAGTTCGCCGAAGTCCGGGTATTCGCGGGCCAGGGCGCTGTAGCAGTCTGAGAGCGCGGTGGCGGCGCCGATCTCGATGAAGTCGGGGCCGATCTCGACGCGCTTCATGGCGTCGATGTGGCCGACGTAGATCATCACCGGCAGTTCGCGGTGGAACTGGGTGACTTCCAGGGCCAGGTCGGTGCCACCGGCCAGCAGGCGGGCCTGCGGGTTGGCGGTGTAGAAGTCGGCCAGGTCGGCGACGGTCAGCGGCACCAGGCAGCGCTTGTCACCGCTGTTGAGCTCGGCGGTCTCGCGCGGGGCGATGGCCTGGAGCTGGGCCACGGTCTGGGCCTCGAAGGCGTCGAACTGGTCCGGCTGTTTCTGGCAGCAGGCCTGCTCGGCGGCGTCGATGATGGGGCGGTAGCCGGTGCAGCGGCACAGGTTGCCGGCCAGGGCTTCCAGGGTCTGGGCCTTGTCGTAGCCGTCGCTGTTCTTTTGCAGGGCGAACAGCGACATGACGAAGCCGGGGGTGCAGAAGCCGCACTGGGAACCGTGGCAGTCGACCATGGCTTGCTGCACGGAGTGCAACTGGCCTTTGTGCTTGAGGTCTTCCACGGAAATCAGCTGCTTGCCGTGCAGGGACGAGACGAAGGTCAGGCAGGAGTTGAGGGTGCGATAGCGGATGCGATCCCCCTCCAGCTCGCCGACCACGACCGTGCAGGCGCCGCAGTCGCCCGAGGCACAGCCTTCTTTGGTTCCGGGTTTGGCCAGGTGTTCACGCAAGTAGTTGAGCACGGTGACGTTGGGATCGAGATCGCGCTCGGTGCGCAGCTCCCGATTGACTAAAAACTGGATCAAGGACGACCTCCAGGCACTTTATTGTTTTTACGAGGGCTCGTATGGCCGCGAATTTAGAATCCCCTGACTTTCTGGTCAATAAATATTTGACTCAAAAGTCAGAAAATCTTCATGCCGATGGGCTATGAGGGCGGCGCGCCCGCTCTGGTACGGCAAAGTTGCTTAATCCGTGCCAGTCATCTGCAAGTGTAGAAACGCCGACGCCCCCATGCGGGGGCGTCGGTCGAACGGTGGGGGTGGGGAGGGCGGTCAGGCGGCCTGCTGGGAATCCGTCAGTTGGTGTTCCTCGCCGGCGTAGTAGGCCCGCACGCGGGGGTCCATTACCGCGCGCCAGAGCGGCGGGATCAGCGCCAGGACGATCATCCCCGCATAGCCGTTGGGCAGTTGCGGGCTGTCGTCGAAGTGGCGCAGCACCTGGTAGCGGCGCTTGGCGTAGGCGTGGTGGTCGGAGTGGCGCTGCAGGTGGAAGAGGAACAGGTTGGTGAGCAGGAAGTTGCTGTTCCAGGAATGCGCCGGGCTGGTCCGCTCGTAGCGGCCGTTCTCCAGCTTGCGCCGGTGCAGGCCGTAGTGCTCCACGTAGTTGACGATCTCCAGCAGGGTGAAGGCCATGGCCGACTGGCCGAGGAAGAACAGTACGCCGAGCCAGCCGAACGCCAGGCCGAAACCGACGGTGAAGGCTGCACTGATGGCGTACCACCAGATCAGCTCGTTGCGCCAATGCAGTGCAGGCAGGCCCTTGCGTTTCAGGCGCTCGGATTCCAGGTGCCAGGCATTGAGGAAGTTGTGCTTATAGGCATGGGGCAGGAAGGCATAGAGGCTTTGCCCGTAGCGCGAGGAGGAGGCGTCCTCGGGGGTCGAGACATGGACGTGGTGGCCACGTACGTGTTCGACCTTGAAGCCCCCGTAGCAGACGGCCGCCAACAGCAGGCCGCCGGCGTTCTGCTCGATCTTCGGGTCCTTGTGGATCAGCTCGTGGGACACGGTGATGCCGATGGCGCCCATCACGGTGCCCACCGAGAGCAGCCAGCCGAGACGGCCGACCCAGTTCCAGTCCTCGTGGTGGATGAAGACCCAGCCGCTCCAGACCAGCATCCCCAGCAGCAGCGGCACGGTGGCCAGGCTGAGCACCTGGTAGTAGTCCTGGCGCTCCATCTCCGGCACCTGCTCGGCTTCATCCGGGTTGGCCGGGTCGCGGCCGACGATGGCGTCGAGGAGCGGGATCACCCCGAAGACCACGGTGATCACCAGCCAGGGCCAGGCATTGGCGTAGTGGCTGTCCAGCGACCAGTAGAAACTCATGGGGATTCCGGCAACCGGGATCAGCCAGATCCAGTAGCCGACCTTTTTCAGGGCGAGCATCCAGTTGGAAGGCAGGCGTTCGAACATGGGTGTTCTCCGTGTCGAGGTGGATGGGTTCTTGTAAAATTGTCAGACAATCCTGCGCTTCCCAGCCCCACCCGGCGACCGACCTTTAGGTCTGAATGCCCGCTTGTTGTCACCTTTGCCAGGTAACACCCTGTGTTACACTTCGCCCCCTGCAGCGTTCCGCTGCGGGCCGCAATCCCTTGAAGCTGCTGCGTTCCCGGGCCGATATAGCAACGCCGGAGCTATCGCCGAGGGCGCCTTACGGACATTCCCAGCCTCCATGACCGAAGGAAACCATGACGTTCAAGGCACGGACAGCCTCGCCGAACAGATCGCCCACCACCTCGCCGAGCGCATCATTCGCGGGGAGATGAAGGAACGCGAGCGCATTCAGGAGCAGAAGGTCACCCAGTCCCTCAACGTCAGCCGCGGTTCCGTGCGCGAGGCGTTGCTGATCCTCGAGCGCCGCCACCTGATCAACATCCTGCCGCGCCGTGGCGCCCAGGTTTCCGAGCTCACCCCCCATCACGTGCAGAGCCTCTATGCGCTGATGATGGAGATGTACATCCTCCTGGCCAACGCCGTGGCCCAGCGCTGGAAAAGCGAAGCGGACCTCGCCCCCTTCCGCGCCATCCAGCTGCGCCTGGAGGAATGCCTGAAGGAGCACGACATCGGCAACTTCGTCGATGCCAGCTTCGACATCATGCGCGCCGCCTTCCCCTTCGCCGACAACCCCTACCTGGAAGAGACGGTGGAGAACCTGCTGCCGGCCATCAGCCGCACCTATCACCTGGCGCTGGAACAGCGCAAAGGCGAGATGGCCCAGTTCATGCTGGCGTTCGCCGAGTTGCTGCAGGCGGTGATCGCCCGTGAGCCGGCACGCATCCGCGACGTGCTGCACGCCTATGGCCAGCACAACTGCCAACTGGTGCTTGCGGCGCTGGCCGGGCGCTGATCGTTCACTGACCGAGGGAGGCAGGGATGCGGCTCAAGTGCATCAAACTGGCGGGGTTCAAATCCTTCGTCGACCCGACCACGGTCAACTTCCCCAGCAACATGGCGGCGGTCGTCGGCCCCAACGGCTGCGGCAAGTCCAACATCATCGACGCCGTGCGCTGGGTGATGGGCGAGAGCTCGGCGAAGAACCTGCGCGGCGAGTCGATGACCGACGTCATCTTCAACGGTTCCAATACCCGCAAGCCGGTGGCCCAGGCCAGCATCGAACTGATCTTCGACAACTCCGACAACACCCTGGTGGGCGAGTACGCGGCCTTCGCCGAAATCTCCATTCGCCGCCGGGTCAGCCGCGACGGGCAGAACACCTATTTCCTCAACGGCACCAAGTGCCGGCGCCGCGACATCACCGATATCTTCCTCGGCACCGGCCTGGGGCCGCGCAGCTACTCGATCATCGAGCAGGGGATGATCTCCAAGCTGATCGAGGCCAAGCCCGAGGACCTGCGCAACTTCATCGAGGAAGCCGCCGGCATCTCCAAGTACAAGGAGCGCCGCCGCGAGACCGAGAGCCGCATCCGCCGTACCCACGAGAACCTCGCCCGCCTTACCGACCTGCGCGAAGAGCTGGAGCGCCAGCTCGAACGCCTGCACCGCCAGGCCCAGGCCGCCGAGAAGTACCAGGAATACAAGGCCGAGGAGCGCCAACTGCGCGCCCAGCTCGCGGCCCTCAAATGGCAGGCCCTGAACGAACAGGTAGGCCAGCGTGAGGCGGTGATCGGCAGCCAGGAAGTCAGCTTCGAGGCACTGGTGGCCGAACAGCGCAGCGCCGACGCCAGCATCGAACGCCTGCGCGATGGGCACCATGAACTGTCCGAGCGCTTCAACCTGGTCCAGGGCCGTTTCTATTCCGTGGGTGGCGACATCGCTCGCGTCGAGCAAAGCATCCAGCACGGCCAGCAGCGCCTGCGCCAGTTGCAGGACGACCTGCGCGACGCCGAGCGCGCCCGCCAGGAAACCGAATCCCACCTCGGCCACGACCGCACCCTGTTGGCCACCCTGGGCGAGGAGCTGGAAATGCTCGCGCCCGAGCAGGAGATCAGCGCCGCCGCCGCCGAGGAAGCCGCCGCTCAGCTGGAAGAAGCCGAGACCGGCATGCACGCCTGGCAGGAGCAGTGGGACGGCTTCAACCAGCGCAGCGCCGAGCCCCGGCGCCAGGCCGAAGTGCAGCAGGCGCGCATCCAGCAGCTGGAGCAAAGCCTCGAGCGCCTGCTGGAGCGCGGGCGCCGCCTCAATGACGAACGCGCCCAGCTCGCGGCTGATCCGGAAGACGCCGCCATTCTCGAACTGAGCGAACAGCTCGCCGCCGGTGAATTGCAGCTGGAAGAGCTGCAGGCCGCTGAAGAGGCCCAGGTCGAGCGCCTGGAGCAACTGCGTGAAGAACTGCAGCAGGCGACCCAGGCCCAGCAGCGCGCCCAGGGCGAACTGCAGCGCCTCAACGGGCGCATCGCCTCCCTCGAAGCCCTGCAGCAGGCCGCGCTCGACCCGGGTACCGGCACCGCTGAATGGCTGCGCAGCCAGAAGCTCGATCAACGCCCGCGCCTGGCTGAAAGCATGCGGGTGGAAGCGGGTTGGGAGCTGGCGGTGGAAACCGTGCTCGGTGCCGACCTGCAAGCCGTGCTGCTGGACGATTTCAATGCCTTGGACCTGAGCGGCTTTACCCAGGGCGACCTGCGCCTGGCGGCTGCCGTCAAGGGCGGCGCCCGGGTGCCCGGCAGCCTGCTGGACAAGGTCGAGTCCGCCATCGACCTGGCGCCCTGGCTGGCGCGGGTGCGGCCCGTGGACAGCCTCGACCAGGCCCTGGCCGCGCGTTCGACGCTGGCCGCTGATGAGAGCCTGATCAGCCGTGATGGCTACTGGGTCGGGCGCAATTTCCTCCGTGTGCGCCGCGCCAGCGAAGCCGAGAGTGGCGTGCTGGCCCGTGGCCACGAGCTGGAGCGCCTGCATGCTGAGTATGATGAGCAGCAAGCGGCCCTGGAAACCCTGGAAGAGCGCCTGCAGCACCTGCGTGACAGCCAGCGCCAGCAGGAAGAAAGCCGCGAGCAGCAACGCCGCCGCGCCCAGGATGAATCCCGCCGCCTGGGTGAGCTCAAGGCGCAGCTGTCCGCCCAGCAGGCCAAGGTCGAGCAGCTCACCTTGCGTCGCCGCCGCCTGGAGGCGGAGCTGGCCGAGCTGGACGAACAGCGCGCCATCGAACACGAGCAGCTCGGCGAATCACGTCTTGTCCTGCAGGACGCGCTGGATGCGATGGAAACCGACACCGAGCAGCGCGAGAAGCTGCTCGCCGAGCGCGACAGCCTGCGCGAGCGCCTCGACCGCATCCGCCAGGAGGCCCGGCAGCACAAGGACCAGGCCCACCAGTTGGCCGTGCGTGTCGGCTCACTGCGTGCCCAGCACGACTCCACGCGCCAGGCGCTGGAACGCCTGAGCCTGCAGTTCGAGCGCCTCGAAGAGCGCCGTGAGCAGCTCAACCTCAATCTGGAGGAGGGCGCCGCACCGCTGGAAGAGCTGCGCATGAAGCTCGAAGAGCTGCTGGACCGGCGCATGGGCGTGGAAGAGGAGCTCAAGCTCGCCCGCCTGGCGCTGGAAGACGCCGATCGTGAGCTGCGTGACGCCGAGAAGCGTCGTACCCAGGCCGAGCAGCAATCACAGCTGTTGCGTGGCCAGCTGGAGCAGCAGCGCATGGATTGGCAGGCCCTGAGCGTGCGTCGCAAGACCCTGCAGGACCAGCTTCACGAAGACGGCTACGACCTTCACGGCGTGCTCGCCACGCTGCCCGGCGAGGCCAGCGAAGCGGCCTGGGAAGAAGAACTCGAACGCCTCGCGGCGCGCATCCAGCGCCTGGGGCCGATCAACCTCGCGGCGATCGACGAATACCAGCAGCAATCCGAGCGCAAACGCTACCTGGACGCCCAGAACGACGACCTGGTGGAAGCGCTGGACACCCTGGAAAACGTCATCCGCAAGATCGACAAGGAGACCCGCAACCGCTTCAAGGAAACCTTCGACCAGATCAACTCGGGCCTGCAGGCATTGTTCCCCAAGGTCTTCGGTGGCGGCCATGCCTACCTGGAGCTGACCGGGGAGGACCTGCTCGACACCGGCGTCGCCATCATGGCGCGGCCGCCAGGCAAGAAGAACAGCACCATCCACCTGCTTTCCGGTGGCGAGAAGGCGCTCACCGCGCTGGCCCTGGTATTCGCCATCTTCCAGCTCAACCCCGCGCCGTTCTGCATGCTCGACGAGGTGGACGCGCCGCTGGACGACGCCAACGTCGGGCGCTATGCCCGCCTGGTGAAAGAGATGTCGGAGAAGGTCCAGTTCATCTATATCACCCACAACAAGATCGCCATGGAAATGGCCGATCAACTGATGGGCGTGACCATGCACGAGCCGGGATGCTCGCGTCTGGTCGCGGTGGATGTCGAGGAGGCTCTTTCCCTCGTAGAGGCCTGACCGGGCGGGGAGAATCCTCACCGCTCCAGGGGCCGTGAAGCCTCTATCAGAGGTTTCTCTGCTGGGCTGGCCGTGCTAGCTTAATGCCCACTTTTGTCGCACGTGGAAAACGCCATTCAGAACATGGAGTTGGGCGCCACGTTTTCAGGGGACCGGATGTCCTTTCTTCACCATCATCAGAATATTTTTTGACCAGGGGACACAGGATTAATGGATATCGGTCTGCGCGAGTGGCTGATCGTCATCGGCATCATCGTAATCGCCGGCATTTTGTTCGATGGCTGGCGCCGCATGAGCGGCGGCAAGGGAAAACTCAAGTTCAAGCTCGATCGCAGCTTCTCCAATCTCCCCGATGACGACGAGGACCCCGGCCTGATGGGGCCCGTACGCGTCAAGGAACGCCACCAGGAACCCTCGCTGGACGAGGAAGACCTGCCGCCCATGAGCGCCAAGGAGCTGAACAAGCGCCGCGGCGAGCCGCACCAGGGCGACCTCAATCTCGATGAGCCGGTACCGACCCTGCTCAACCCCGTGGACGATGGCACCCCGGCCAAGCCCGCCAAGAACGGCAAGACCCATGCTGCCCCGGCCCAGGACCTGCCTCCGGTGGAGGAAGTGCTGGTGATCAACGTGGTGGCGCGCGACGGTGACGGCTTCAAGGGCCCGGCCCTGCTGCAGAACATCCTCGAGAGCGGCCTGCGCTTCGGCGAAATGGACATCTTCCACCGTCACGAAAGCATGGCCGGTAACGGCGAAGTGCTGTTCTCCATGGCCAACGGCGTCAAGCCCGGCACCTTCGACCTGGACGACATCGACCACTTCAGCACCCGTGCGGTGAGCTTCTTCCTCGGCCTGCCGGGCCCGCGTCATCCGAAGCAGGCCTTCGATGTGATGGTCGCCGCGGCGCGCAAGCTGTCCCAGGAACTGAACGGCGAATTGAAGGACGATCAGCGCAGCGTGATGACGGCGCAAACGATCGAACACTATCGGCAGCGCATCGTCGAGTTCGAGCGCCGCAGCCTGACCAAACGCTGAATCACAGGATCCAACGAAAGAGCAGCCCAGGCTGCTCTTTTCGTTTGCATAGAAAAGAGCACGAATCATGACCGACGCCCAGACCGCCGCCCAGCGCATCCACCAATTGCGTGCCGAACTGGATGAGCACAACTACCGCTACTACGTGCTGGACGAACCCAGCGTCCCCGATGCCGAGTACGACCGCCTGTTCCGCGAGCTGCAGGCCCTGGAGGCCGAGCACCCGGAGCTGGTGACGCCGGAGTCGCCGACCCAGCGCGTGGGTGGCGAGGCCCTGAGTGCCTTCGGCGAAGTGCGCCATGAGGTGCCCATGCTCAGCCTGGGCAACGCCTTCGAGGAGGACGACCTGCGCGCCTTCGACCGCAGCGTGCAGAGTGGCCTGGGGCTCTCTTCCGGCGACCTGTTCGGTGGCGGCGCCGAGGTGGAGTACAGCTGTGAGCCCAAGCTCGACGGCCTGGCGGTCAGCCTGCTGTACCGCGACGGCCAGTTGGTGCGCGGTGCCACCCGTGGCGACGGCAGCACCGGTGAAGACATCAGCGCCAACGTGCGCACCATCCGCAACGTGCCGCTGAAGCTCAAGGGCGAGGGCTGGCCCGCCGTGCTCGAAGTGCGCGGCGAGGTGTACATGCCCAAGGCCGGCTTCGATGAGTTGAACGCGCGCCAGGCGGAAAGCGGCGGCAAGACCTTCGCCAACCCGCGCAACGCCGCGGCCGGCAGCCTGCGTCAGCTGGACCCGCGCATCACCGCCAGCCGCCCCCTGGAGTTCTGCTGCTACGGCATCGGCCAGGTCAGCGGCGAGCTGCCGGCCACCCAGGTCGGCATGCTGGAGAAGCTCAAGGGCTGGGGCGTGCCCATCAGTCGTGAATTGAAACTGGCCAAGGGCGTCGAAGCCTGCCTGGCCTACTACCACGACATCGGCCAGCGGCGCATGGACCTGGCCTATGACATCGACGGCGTGGTGTTCAAGGTCAACAACATCGAAGACCAGCAGCAGCTGGGTTTCCGCGCCCGCACCCCGCACTGGGCGCTGGCCCACAAGTTCCCCGCCCAGGAGGAGCTCACCGAGCTGCTGGACGTGGAATTCCAGGTCGGCCGTACCGGTGCCGTCACCCCGGTGGCGCGGCTGAAGCCGGTCAAGGTGGCCGGCGTCACCGTGGCCAATGCCACCCTGCACAACATGGACGAGGTCGCGCGCCTGGGCCTGATGATCGGCGACACGGTGATCATCCGCCGGGCCGGCGACGTGATCCCCCAGGTGATGCAGGTGGTCACCGAGCGCCGCCCCGCAGATGCCCGCGAAGTGCATGTCCCCGAGCAGTGTCCGGTGTGCGGCTCGGCTGTCGAGCGCACCCAGCTGGTCAAGCGCGCCAAGGGCAAGGAAACCACCAGCGAAGGCTCGGTCTACCGCTGCGTCGGCCGCCTGGCCTGTGGTGCCCAGCTGAAGCAGGCGATCATCCACTTCGCGTCCCGCCGCGCGCTGGATATCGAAGGCCTGGGTGACAAGATCGTCGAGCAACTGGTGGACACCGGGCTGGTGGCCTCGCCGGCGGACCTGTTCACCCTGACCTACGAGCAGGTGGTGGCGCTGGAAGGCTTCGCCGATCTGTCGACCCGCAACCTGCTGGCGGCGATCCAGGACAGCGCCAAGCCGACCCTGGCGCGCTTCATCTATGCGCTGGGCATCCCCGATGTGGGTGAGGAAACCGCCAAGCTGCTGGCTCGCGCCCTCGGCTCCCTGGCACGCATCCGCCAGGCGCTGCCCGAGGTGTTGACCTACCTGCCGGACGTGGGCCTGGAGGTCGCCTTCGAGATCCACAACTTCTTCAGCGATGCCCACAACCTCCAGGTCATCGACGACCTGCTGGCCCGTGGCGTGGTGCTGCAGGAGGAGGGCGACCTCAGCCCCGAGTTCGCCGCCTGTGCGACCCTGGCGGGCTTTATCGACAAGCTCAACATCCCCTTCATCGCTGCCACCGGTGCAGAGAAGCTGGCAGTGAAGTTCGGCAGCGTGGAAGGCGTGATCAAGGCCGACTGGCTGGACCTGCGCCAGGTGGAGCGCCTCAACGAGAAGGCGGCCAAGTCCCTGCGCGACTTCTTCGACCAGCCCGCCAATGCCGAGCGCGCCGTGCTGATCGAGGCCCAGCTGCGCGACTTCGGCATGCACTGGGAGAGCGAGAAGAAGACCGTCGAAGGCCTGCCCCTGGCCGGGCAGACCTGGGTGCTGACCGGCACCCTGGAAGTGATGAGCCGCGATGTGGCCAAGGAAAAGCTGGAAGCCCTCGGTGCCAAGGTGGCGGGCTCGGTCTCGGCCCGTACCCACTGCGTGGTGGCGGGCCCCGGTGCCGGCTCCAAACTGGCCAAGGCCACCGAGCTGGGCGTGCGCGTGCTGGACGAGGAGGCCTTCCTGGCCGAATTGAAAGGGATGGGCGTTTCGCTGTGATCCGGTACGGCCCTGCGAGCGCGGGGCATGACCGCAGGCACAGATGAAAAGGCCGGGCATTAGCCCGGCCTTTTTTATTGCGTTGTCGCTTACTTGTTCACGGCGTCGCTGAGGCCTTTGGCCGGCACGAATTTGACGACCTTCTTGGCCGCGATGTCGATGCTCTTGCCGGTCTGCGGGTTGCGGCCGGTGCGGGCCGGACGCTCGGTGATCTTCAGCTTGCCGATGCCCGGCAGGGTGATCTCATCACTGTTTTCCAGCGTATCGCTGACGATCTCGCTCAGCTGTTCCAGCACGGCACGCACGGAGGCCTTGGTGGTGTCGGTGGCTTCGGCGATGTCTGCGATCAGTTGGTCTTTGGTGATTGCCATGGTGTAGCTCCAGTGGATGTGGGTTCGGTTCGCGTTCGGGTTGGCGATGCCAGCGCGGGTTCAGACCCGCGCTCGCGCTGAAAGTGCGATAGCGCCAGGTGCCATTGGCGAAGCGGGCGGCACGCTAGCATAAAAGCCAGGGCACTCCTGCCACCAAGTGTTTCTGTTCGTCGCCACGGCCTTTTCGCAGAGGCCCGACAGACGGTGATGGGCGGTCTACGCTTGCTGTTACATCGCTATGACATTGCGGAGAGTCGCCATGCTACGTGCCTTTGCCGACCTGGGGTTTCGTTGGAAGATCGCCCTGCCCATCCTGCTCCTGGTGGTGCTCCTGGTGCTGATGGGTGGCCTGGGCATGCAGGGGGTGTCCCAGGTGGCCGATTCCAGCAAGCAGCTGACCAATCGCTACCTGCCCGCCATCAGCCTGCTGCTCAATGCCGACCGCGATCTCTACCAGGCCTTCACGGCCGAGCGCAGCCTGCTGGACGAGGGGGCGGGCACCTACATCGAACAGCTCAAGGCCGACCATGCGGAGAACCTGCAGCAGGCCTATGACCGCGTGCACAAGTACGCGGAGATGGGCGCGAGTGCCGAGGCGCGGCAGTTGGTGGCCCAGTTCGACAGCGGCTTCCAGCAGTGGAAGGTCACCTCCCTGAAAGTAGTCCAGCTCGCGACTTCCGACCCGGAAGCCGCCAGCGTCCTCAGCTTCGGTGACAGCGAAAGCCAGTTCCAGAACATGCGCGATGCCATCGACAAGCTCGGCGAGCTCGAGGACAACGCAGCCAATGCCGAGGGGCAGCGGGCGATTGCCATCGGCGAAACGCGCAGCTGGCAGCAGGGGGTGATCATCGTCATCGGCCTGGCCATCTGCCTGGTGCTGGTACTCGGTTTCCCGACCCTGGTCACCCGGCCCCTGCATCGTCTGCTGGAGCGCATCGAGCAGATCGCCGATGGCGACGGCGACCTGCGTGTGCGCCTTGATGTCACCTCGCGGGACGAGCTGGGCAAGCTCAGCCACGCCTTCAACCGCTTCCTCGACAAGCTGCAGCCGCTGATCAAGGAGGTCGGGCGCGTCACCGGCGAGGTTGCCGACTCGGCGCAGAACCTGGCCGGCCTGGCGGCGGCCAACGACCGGCTGATCAGCAGCGAGCACGCGGCGGTCGACCAGGTCAGCACCGCTGCCACCGAAATGAGCGCCGCCGTTCATGAAGTGGCACGCAACGCCCAGAACGCCGCCGATGCCGCGCGCTTCGCCGAGGTGCAATCCCGCGAGGGGGCGCAGGTGGTCGGCGCCACCATCAAGGCAATCCGCCAGTTGGCCCAGGAGGTGGAAAGCGCCTCTACCACCATCGGCACCCTGGAGCAGGAGACCGCCAACATCGGCGCCGTGCTGGCGGTGATCAAGGGCATCGCCGACCAGACCAACCTGCTGGCGCTCAACGCGGCCATCGAAGCGGCACGGGCGGGCGAGCAGGGTAGGGGCTTCGCGGTGGTGGCCGACGAGGTGCGTGCCCTGGCCGCGCGCACCCAGGAGTCCACCAAGGACATCCAGCAGATGATCGAGCGCCTGCAGGTGGGCGTGCAGAATGCCGTGCGCGCCATGCATTCGGGCAGCGCCCAGGCCCGTGACAGCGTGGAGCGCGCCGCTGGCGTCGACCAGGCGCTGACGGACACCGGCGATTCGGTGCAGCGCATCAACGATATGGCTGCGCAGATCGCCACCGCCTGCGAGGAGCAAAGCAGCGTCACCGAAGAGATCGCCCGCAACATCAGCGACATCCGCGACCTCTCAACCGAGGCGGCACAAACCTCCGACCAGAGCACCCAGGCGAGCCGTCATCTCTCCGAGCTTTCCAGCGGCCTCGCCAAGCTGGTCGGTCGCTTCCGGGTATGAGTCGCAAGTGCTTGTAACGGAAATGTTTTTAGCAGTTGTAAGTTGGCGAAGAGCCGGTACAATGGCGCGGCTCGCTGATCTGGCGAGCTGCGTTATGGTGGCCCTGCCGGTCCCCCCGCAACGATTACCCGTCAACCTGGTCAGATCCGGAAGGAAGCAGCCACAGCGGGAACATTGTGTGCCGGGGTGTGGCTGGTAGGGTCACCCCCATCTCCCAGCGCTGCAACTCACCGGTAGCGCGACACGATTCTCTCTATTTCCCCCGACGTTCGCATGCGCGCCAGTGCACGCACGATTTCGTTCGCCGGTATCTCCGGTGCATTGCGCACCAGACAGGCAACAGGCTCTTCCTCCAGTACCGCCACCGCCGCCAAGCGTTCGCTCGCCGGCATGCCGCGGTTGAACCATTTCAGCGCCAGTTCGCTGCTGACCGCGTAGCGGTAGCGCCCAGCACCGAGCTTCTGCAGCACCAGGCCCTGGTTGCGGGCCTCGTCTCGTTGCAGGGTGCCGTCATCGAACCGCTCCTGCAGGCCCGGGTAGGAATAGCCCAGCACGGTGCCCACGCTCTGCGCCGGTAGGCGTTGCGGGTCGACGGGGCTCGCGTTGTCGGGGGCGCTCACCAGCAGGTCACGCTGCACCAGGATCGGCTCGCTCCACAGGTAGTTCACGCCCAAGTCGCCCATCCAGTTGGGGCTCACGTAGCAGCGGACGTCGACATCGCCATGCTCCAGGGCCAGCTGCACGCGGGTACGGGGCAGCACGTTGATCTGCGCTTCGCGCCCGAGTTGTCGGGCCAGGCCCTGGATGATGTCGAAGATGATGCCGCCGGTCAGCTCGTTGTTCTCGATCTGCGCCACCGGCATGGCCCAACTGTCCACTGCGGAGAAGCGCAGGGGAGCCGTTTCGGCGCGAGCCAGCGCACTGGTGATCAGCAACAGGAGGAGCAGCGTTGGACGCATCAAGCACCCTCGAACGGGTATGGCGAGGCATCCACGATGCCCCGTGTCACACCTGTTGAACATAGAGCACTTCGCATCGGATGCAATTTGCGGTTTGCTCCGCTAGCATTAGCCCCTTCCGATTCCCCAGCTGCGACGGTTTTCAATGAGTTATCAGGTTCTTGCACGTAAATGGCGTCCGCGCTCGTTCCGCGAAATGGTCGGCCAGACCCATGTGCTGAAGGCTCTGATCAACGCGCTGGACAACCAGCGCCTGCACCACGCCTACCTGTTCACCGGCACCCGTGGCGTGGGCAAGACCACCATCGCGCGCATCCTCGCCAAGTGCCTGAACTGCGAAACCGGCATCAGCTCCACACCTTGTGGCCAGTGCTCGGTGTGCCGCGAGATCGACGAGGGCCGCTTCGTCGACCTGATCGAGGTGGACGCCGCGAGCCGCACCAAGGTCGAAGACACCCGCGAACTGCTGGACAACGTGCAGTACGCGCCGAGCCGTGGCCGCTACAAGGTCTACCTGATCGACGAAGTGCACATGCTCTCCACGCACTCGTTCAACGCCCTGCTCAAGACCCTCGAAGAGCCGCCACCCCACGTCAAGTTCCTGCTGGCCACCACCGACCCGCAGAAGCTGCCCGTTACCATCCTCTCGCGTTGCCTGCAGTTCTCCCTGAAGAACATGCCGCCGGAGCGCGTGGTCGAGCACCTGACCCACGTCCTCGGTGCCGAAAGCGTGCCGTTCGAGCCCGACGCCCTGTGGCTGCTGGGTCGTGCCGCTGACGGCTCGATGCGCGACGCTATGAGCCTCACCGACCAGGCCATCGCCTTCGGTGAGGGCAAGGTCCTCGCCGCCGATGTGCGTGCCATGCTCGGCACCCTCGACCATGGCCAGGTCTATGGCGTGCTCCATGCGCTGCTGCAGGGCGATGCCCGTGGCGTGCTCGAGGCCATCCGCCACCTGGCCGAGCAAGGCCCGGACTGGAGCGGCGTGCTCGCCGAAATCCTCAACGTGCTGCACCGCGTGGCCATCGCCCAGGCTTTGCCGGATGCGGTGGACAACGGCCAGGGCGACCGCGACCGCGTGCTGGCCTTGGCCGAAGCGCTACCCGCCGAAGATGTGCAGTTCTATTACCAGATGGGCCTGATCGGCCGCCGCGACCTGCCATTGGCGCCGGACCCGCGTGGTGGCTTCGAAATGGTGCTGCTGCGCATGCTCGCCTTCCGTCCTGCGGATGCCGACGGCGCCCCGAGGGTCACGCTAAAGGACCCGGGAATCAGCAGGGCCACGGCTGATTCCTCGAACACCCCAGTGGCCGGCGCTGTCGTGGCGCCGGTTGCCCCCGTATCCCCCGTTGCCCCGGTAGCGGCTCCCCAGCCGCCTGTCGAGCCCGTGGTCGCCCCGGCGGCCGTGGTGTCGGTGCAGGTTGCACCCGAGCCGGTGGTTGCTGCCCCTGTGGTGGAAGCCCCGGTCGCGCCCCGCGTGGCTGAAGTGGCTCCTGCTGCTGAAGTGGCGCCGCAGCCTGTAGCCGAGCCTGTCCAGGTCGCCCAGCCTGCTCCCGAGCCCGAGCCCGAGCCCGAGCCCGAGCCCGAGCCCGAGCCCGAGCCCGAACCCGAACCTATTGCCCAGGCCGAGGTGGTCGACCTGCCCTGGGAAGAGCGTCCTGCCGCGCCGGTCGCGCCTACCCAGCCCGCAGCCGAGATCGCCGAGCCGGCCGCCGTCACCGAGATTGTTGAAGCCGTTGCAG
>BATO01000052.1 GCA_000474255.1 Aquipseudomonas alcaligenes MRY13-0052 | reverse complement strand
GGCGCGATGGCGAGATCGTGTGGCGGGACGCGAAGATCGAGAAGATCACGTTCGAGCTGGCGCGGCTCAAGCGCTGGAAGTTCGGCGCGCGCACCGAGGCGATGGATGCGCAGCAGCGACAGCTCTTCCTGGAGACGCTGGTCGAGGACGAGGCGGACCTGCAGGCGCAGCTCGCCGAGTTGCAGGCCCGGCAGTCGCCGCCGCCAGTCACTCCCGAGAAGGCGCCCCAGCCGCCGCGCCGGCAGGCGCTGCCCGAGCACCTGCGCCGGGTGGAGCATCACCACGAGCCGGCCGACACCCACTGCCCGGCGGTGGACTGCGGCGAGCCGATGACCCGGGTGGGCGAGGACGTCAGCGAGCGACTGGACATCGTGCCGGCGGAGTTCTTCGTGCACCGGCACATCCGGGGCAAGTGGGTCTGCCGGTGCTGCCAGCGCCAGGGCGTCGATCGCCTGGTGCAGGAGCCCGCCGAGCCGCAGATCATTGAGCGGGGCATCCCGGCGAGCGGACTGGTGGCGTACACGCTCATCAGCCGGTTCGCCGACCATGTGCCGTACTACCGGCAGGAGGCGATCAATGCCCGCTCGGGCGTGCACACCCCGCGCTCGACGCTGGCCGCGTGGGCCGGTCAGGCGGGCGCGGCGCTGCACCCGCTGTACGAGGCGCTCAAGCGCTTCGTGCTGGGCAGCGCGGTCGTGCAGGCCGACGAGACGACGGTGGACATGCTGGACCCGGGTGCAGGCAAGACCAGGAAAGCGTACGTCTGGGCCTATGCACGCGGGGAATTCGATCCCCGGCCCGGCGTGGTCTACGACTTCTGTCCGGGGCGGGGCAGCAAGTACCCGCTGGCCTTCCTGGGCGGGCTGCCCAGTCCACCCGGCAGCCAGGCCGACCGGCCCGCCGAGAGCCGGGATCCGCCCTGGAGCGGCACGCTCGTGTGCGACCGCTACGGCGGCTATGACTCGGTGCTCGACCCCAAGGTCTTCCCGCAGCGTGTCTCGGCGGCCTGTGCGGCGCACGCCCGACGCAAGTTCGACGAACTCGCCAAGTCGGGGTTTGGGGAGCAATGGAACCAAAAACCAACGTAAGCCTTACCACCTCCGCTCAGAGCCTTCTTCCTAGGCAATTCCCTCGATTGATCTTCCGTACTTTTCGAAAGTATTGCTTACGGCAATGTGCATCCGAGTTAATGTGGCCCAACACCACAATCTAGGAGCTGAACAATGAGCCAATCTGACCCGCAACACCCATCCCGCCGCATGCTGCTCAAGCGCGGAGCTGCCCTTTCCACATTGGCGATTACTGGAGTGGCCGGGTTAACTGTGCCTTCAGTGTCTTTTGCCGCAGCGCTTAGCAAAGAAGAGCGAGATAAAATGACGCCGGATGAGGTCATTGAAAGCCTGAAATCTGGCAATCTGCGTTTCCGTGAAGGCAAAATGCAGCAGCATGACTATTTGGCGCAAAAGCGCGCCAGTCAAAAGGGGCAGTATCCGTCAGCGGTAATTTTAAGCTGTATTGATTCGCGCGCTCCGGCGGAAATCCTGCTGGATGCCGGTATTGGTGAAACGTTTAACTGCCGTGTGGCTGGCAATGTGGAAAACGAAGACATTCTCGGCAGCATGGAATTTGCCTGTGCTCTGGCAGGGGCCAAGGTAATAGTGGTGATGGGGCATACCTCCTGTGGTGCGGTGAAGGGTGCCATTGCCAACGCCGAACTGGGAAACCTGACTGGATTGCTGAGCAAAATTAAACCGGCAATTACTGAAACGGCATACGCAGGTGAGCGTACGGCTGACAACTATGACTTTGTCGATTCCGTTGCCCGCACCAACATCAAGATGACGCTGGCCGATATCCGTCAACACAGCCCCACCCTGAATAAGCTCGAGCAGGATGGGAAAATAAAAATTGTAGGCGCTATCTATAAGCTTGTGGGTGGAGAGGTTGAGTTCTTTACCTGAGAATAAATAACCGTCAGCCTGGGCATGGCCGCTTTCGATCACAAACAGCTACAGGTCTTCCTCTGGATTACGCAGTGGCCGTAGCTCACCTCGGGCGACTTCTTCCGGTACCGCGAAGGAGTACCGTCCCAACATATTGATATGCTCGAAGATCAGCGGCGACAGCCGAACCAGATCCTCTTCCTGCACCGGGTAGCCGTGCTGCTTTAGCCGTTCCACAGCTGCCGTCATGTAGAGGGTGTTCCACAGCACGATGATGTTCACCACCAGGCCCAAAGCACCGAGTTGATCCTCTTGACCTTCGCGATAGCGCTGGCGAAGCTCGCCGCGTTTGCCATGGAACACGGCACGGGCCAGGCTGTGCCGACCTTCGCCTCGGTTCAGTTGGGTCAGGGTGGCGCGGCGCTTGGACTCATCATCGATGTAGGTCAGTGTGTGCAGGGTTTTCTCGATCCGCCCAAACTCTGCCAGCGCTTGGGCCAGGCGGGTCGGACGATCTCCCGTTTGCAGCGTGCGCATGATGCCGGTCGCCGGCACTCGACCGAGCTTGAGTGAACCAGCTAGGCGTAGTAGGTCATCCCAGTGTTCCGCGATCAGGTCGAGCTTGACCGACTGCCGGGCGAGTCCGTTGAGCTTGCCGTAATCCGCTTCTGGGCGTGTGCGCCAGAAGCGGGTGCCGCCGACATCGGCCAAGCGCGGGCAGAAGTGATAACCGAGCAAACGGAACAACCCGAACACCACATCGCTGTAGGCACCGGTATCGGTCATGATTTGTGTGGGCTGCAATTCGGTCTGTTGTTCCAGCACAACCGCAAGCAGTACCAGGCTGTCGCGCAAGGTGCCGGGTACTGTGATGGCGTTCAGGCCGGAGAACTGGTCGGAAATCAGGTTGTACCAGGTGACGCCCGGCCGGTACCGAAGTATTTCGGGTTGGGCCCAGCATGCACGGTGCGCACTGGTACGACGAAACGCATGCCATCGGCGGAGGCCACTTCGCCGCCGCCCCAGATCTGAGCCAGCTCCAGTTGGCTTTGCGCCGACACCAGAATGGCGTTGGCTGCTGACAGGGTGTCGTCACGGAGATAGTTCTGGCTGACCCACGACAGCCGATCACGGCGCAGCGCTTGGTTATCGTTGCGGATCAATGGCTCCAGGCCGGTGTTACAGGCGCCTCCCAGCAGCACGGCGCACAGACTTGTCACCAGGTTGTCGGCCCGCGTATTGCGTTCGGATACATGGGTGAAGGCCTCAGCGAAGCCGGTACGGGCCGCGATTTCCAATAGGATTTCCGGCAGATCGACACGCGGCATCAAGTCGGCCACTGCTGCACGCAGTTGCAATAGCGAGTTTGGCTCCTCCAACTTGTCCAGCGCCCCGAGGGACAGCTCGGTTTTACCCTCTGCGCTCTCACTTAGCTGGATGGCCGGGTTGTCGGGAAGTCGGGCGGCAACCGCCTGCCACGTTGAATCCAGCTCAGCAGACAAAGCGTCCAAAGTGGTTTTGGCGTCGATGGTCAAGCCCAGTGAGCGGCAGATGATCGGTCGCGCCGACAGCCATTCTGCGCCATCGAGCAGACCGATACGCGGGTCGGCATAGCGCCAACTGGGTGCAACAAAGACATCGCGGCGGCGTAGGGCCGTGCGTAGTGCATCGAGCGTGCAGAAGACATAGGCGCCCATGTCGAGGGAGCCATCTTCGCGGGTGATGTGGTTCTGCCAGGCCTTGGCAACAATCTCCTGCGGCGCGTCATCCTCGGGCTTCCTGCGAGGTAGATTCAGTTGCAACCAGTCCAGACTAGCCGCCACCCCCTTGCCGGCGGGACTGAAGCCGAAGCGAATATGTTTCAGAAGATCGGGAAGGAAGCGGCGCACACTGCGGTAGCGCTCCTCCAGGGCGAGGTAAAATACATCGTTGGCCGGACGGATCAACGCAGTGACCTCTTCCAGGGCTTTCTCCAGCCTGACACGTGGCAGGTCGTTGAACAGCTGGGAACGGACGTTGTCATCGCTGATCGAGCTATCCAGCACGACCTTGCACGCAGCAGCGAGTGTTGCCGCCGAGCGATCCAGGTCTTTTAGGCTACGCAACCGGGCTTTCTTGTCAGCCTTCTCCGCATTGTTGAAAATATCACGTAGTAGCGCCTCCAGAACTTCCAGCGCATCGTCGTGCGCACTGGCTTCAAGGGAAACCGCGAACGCCACCAGCGTCGCCAACCGGCGCGACGCCGGCAGTCGATTGATGGCCGTGACCTTGGCCGTGTTGGAAAAGCGGGCCAGGGCTGCAATACGGCTGGGCGGGATATGTGCAGCCGGCGGCAAGGCGATACCCAACCCACGCACATCATCCAGCCGACGCAGCGCCCGAATCAGAGCAGGGCCACTGACCATCACCGGGCCGGAGCGTAGTTGATCCAGCCGGGAACTGCGGTTGCCTTCAGCCACCAGAAGCAAGTCTTGTAGGTGTTGTCTCTGTTCCTCGGTCACGCTGCGGCCTAAGGTGTACCAGAGGCGTTCTTCAACGCGGCTACGCAGTTGGGCAATGAAACGCTCTAACTGGGAAACCCCAGGCAATAGGACTTTCTGTGTGAACAGCCATGAGGCGGCTCGTTCAAACAGCACACCAGGCCGATCTGTGCCTGTCCAGCAGAGGGCATACAGCCAGCGGCTCAAACGAAAGCCGATGCCAGGGTCTGTAAAGTGGCGATAGCCATAGCGCTCTTGAATATCGGCCGTATGTATCCAGCGACGATGATCGCTGTAACGCGCAAGACAGTCAGGGTCGGCGATTGCCAATTGCCGACAAAGTACATGCAGGACTTCCACCGGCACAGCAACGGGCTTGTCCGGCAAAACACCCACGAAGCGAACGGTAGTCAGCAGAACGGCATAGCCCAGGCGGTTATGGTTGCCGCGTAGTACCTGGACGGCTTCACGGTCTTCATCGCTCAGGTGGAAGTAGCGCTCCAGTTCATCACGGCTGGGTGCCTCGATGTAGCGACCAAAGCCGTCGCGCTGCTCCTGGGTCAGAAAGCCGACCGGCATGGATCACAGTACCTCGGCGCAGAACACCGCGGGGGTGACAATCCGCGTGCGTTCGATATGCCCGCGCTGCAAGAGGCCGGCGCGGCGATCACCGGTCACCAGATAGTCCGCATTGCCCGCCAAGGCCATGGCCAGCAGAAATGAATCATCCGGATCATCGGCTTCAACCTCGATGACCAAGCGCTCCAATACTACTGCGCGTTGCAGGTTGTTGATCATGGCTCCGACTTTGGCAGGCTGCAGGATGGCCTGAAGCTTGGGGTATCGACTAGCGCGCCGAATCTCATCGAGCTGTGCCCGTGAGGTTACTACCTCGAAGCGAGCCGAACGCCAGGCCCGATAGATCACATCAGGGGCCCCATGCGGTGAGATCAGCGCGCTGAATAGAATGTTGGTATCCAATACAACCCGCATCAGCGTTTACGTGCCCAGTCGAGCGCTTCATCAACCGCGTCGGTCAGCTCTGCCTCACTTAGATGGACGTTGAAAGCCTTGGCCTGTTCAGCGCTCAGTTCCAGGATGTGTGCCCGCACCGCCTCTTCGATGAAGCGCGACAGGTCGCCCTTACGGCCACCGCCTTGGCTGGCCAGAAACATGCGAAGCGATTGGTCGGTGTCGGTAGAGACGGCGACGTTCCAGCGAGTGGTGTTCATGACTTCTCCAATAACAGGTGTTTGTGTGTTTATACACCCGTTCCTTGCCGCTTCGCAATGGTTCGATAAAACCCTCGTTTTATAGAACTTTAACGGAAGACCAGCCCTGCTCTGAGTTAAGCCTCATTATGGTTTTAAATACTGGTATCGTTAATCAAGGTTCTATTTTCAATTTATCTGTTGAGTAAACGGTACTTCTGATGAAAATTGGCTATGCGCGGGTGAGTACTCGGGATCAGAACGGGGATGTAAGCCGGAACCCCAGAAATTTCCGTCACCCTAGTTGGGTGGGCTCAACACTCGTGTCACCAGCTACCTTCTGGAGAATCGAGCTCGGCCATCCCTCCCTGGACGGGCATCGCTCGACGATGTTCAACGGCTCCCTCACGGGGCCGTCGTTTTGTGGGGGCTATTCCATCCACAAGTCGTCGAGGTTCTTGAAGTTCCAGAGCGTCGGGTCTTCGGGGCCAGTGATACTGTCCTTGCAACTCGTGGCCGCCAGGTCGATGGTCTGCATCGGGATCGGCTCTCTCGAGCGTAGCGAGAAGAACACGCGAACCTTGGGAGTCAGCAGTGATTCCATTCCCGGCTCAACGACAACGGCCAGACGCTGAGAGGACAGGCGAACCAAGGAGCCGACGGGGTAGATGCCCACGGCCTTGACGAAGGCGTGGAAGATGCGTTTGTCGAAATGGCCCTCCCACTTGGCCATCTGCCGCATCGCCGCGGACGGGTCCCACGGCTTTTTGTAGGCTCGCTCCGACGTCACGGCATCATAGACGTCGCAGATTGCGCCCATGCGGGCCAGGAGTGAAATGGCGTCACCGGCCAAGCGATCCGGGTAGCCGGTTCCGTCGATCTTCTCGTGATGGTGCAGGGCAATGTCCACCACCCCGGGCTCGGCCCCGCCTGCGCGCAGCATCTTTGCGCCCTCCACAGGGTGGCGCTTCATGATGGCGAACTCGGCATCGGTGAGCTTGCCTGGTTTGTTAAGCACTTCCAGCGGCATCGCGGCCTTGCCTAGGTCGTGCATCAGTCCGCCGATGCCAGCCAGGCGCGTTTGCTCCTCGTCTAGATCGAGATGCCGGGCCAGCGATAGCATCAGGGCGCAGACGGCAACCGAGTGCAGGTAGGTGTAATCGTCGTGCGTTTTGATGCGTGCGACGCTGATGAGGGCATGAGGTTGGCGCAGCACCGAGGCAGCGATTTCTCCGACCAGCGGCAACGTCGTGCTTGGGTCGACGGCCTTGCCAAGCCGGGCTTCCTGGAACATGTCCATGACTTGGGACTTGGCCGCAAGACAGAGTTTCCGTGCATAACACATTTCGCTCTCCATTGAGGTTGCGCCGTCACTTTTCTTGCTTAGTGGACTAGACGGCAGAGATTGCTCCTCCGACAATTCTCTGGGCTCTGGGCTCTGGGCTCTGGGCTCTGGGCTCTGGGCTCTGGGCTCTGGGCTCTGGGCTCTGGGCTCTGGGCTCTCTGGGCTCTCTGGGCTCTCTGGGCTCTCTGGGCTCTCTGGGTCGACTTGGCTTTTGGCCAAGTCGACCCAGACCTCCCCGACGCCACATTCTCGAATGGCAGAGAGATCCTGAGGCTCGGTCAGCAGGAAGCTGCCGCGCCAGAATGAGTGTCGAACCCAAGAGCAGGCGAGCTTGTGGATGTACATGCCGAGACGAAGCTCGGATACGGGAATGCGTTTTACCAACTTATTTTCCTTTCTGAGTTGGGTGGTTAGGCGTGCGCCGAGGCTGGCACCCAGCGGTAGAGCGGAGGTAAGGTCACGCCAAGATTCTTGGATCAGCCGGAACCGCCGAAATTTCCGTCAGCCGATCAACATGGCTTTGTCTCGCGCTCGGTCGATGCGTTCCTGCATCGCCTGCATGACTTCTTCGTGGGTGTACGACTTGGCGTTGGGGTCGTCGGCCTCTCGGAGAGCTTCCTCGACCTCGCGGGTCATCCGCGCATATTCTTCCGGCCACAGCGCTTGCTCCATGCGCAGCGACGCCTGCCCAAGCAGGTGCAGCAGGCCGAACAGCCGCATGTCATTGGTGGCGACGACGTGCTCTCGAATCCGCTCCTGGATCACCTCGCAGGCCCGATGCGCCTCTGGCGTCGCCGTGCCCTCGTAGCCGGCTGGGAGTTCTGCTTCTTCAGCGATTCGCGCCCAAGCGATAGCCAGCGCCTCGATGGTGGACAGGTTCATTTGCTCATCCACTTGCGCAGCAGACGCTTTTTCAGGGAGGCGCGCTCTTGCGGATTGCGTCCCTTGTGGTTGGCAATGCGATCCGCCGTGGCGGCCTGGCGCTTGATGGGCCAGTAGGAGCGGCCATCCTTACCCATCGACCAGACGTTGCTGACCTGGTTTTCCAGTAGAGGCAGATGGGCGCATAGAGCTTCCGGCGACGCGCTGGCCAGCGCGGTGCGCTCGTGGGTTCGCCAGCGCTGATGCCAGAGTTTCTTGTCCTCGCGCTCGCTACGGCAGGTCGTGTGCCCAACGATGGGCGTTTTGCGGCGGCTGCGGCTCATGATGTGGTTGTCTCCAAGAACATTCAGGACAGGCTTTCTGGGTAGAGCGCCGTCACCGGGACAGGGTTTCTTGCACTTGTTCCAGCGAGGTCATCAGATGATCAACCTGATCCTGAAGATCCACGGCGAGATCAAATAGCTCAGCCACTCGGCTGCGTGATCCCTCGTTGAACGCGGCCATTGCCAGTTGATGCAGCTTCAACAGGTCGGTGCGCAGTTGCGGAGGTGCGCCGTCTGCGCTGTCATTCAAATCGCCGCGCAGCACGTCCACGGCATCGACTGCACGCAGCAGTGCCGTGGTATCGAAATTCTCGGGAGTCAGTTCGTCCCATTCGTCGTCGGTGATGCGGGCTGCCATCAGGAGAGCTCCGATTAAGCGGTTGCGAGCGTTAGATGCCCGATCGGCTCGGCTGCTGGCCGTACCTTGATTTCGATGTCGTAGCCGAGGCGATTCAGACAATCCATCAGCTTGCGTTCGGATAGATTGGTGAAGTCGCCGCGCATCATGCCCGACACCTTCGGTTGCGGGATGCCCATGCGTTTGGCCGCCGCTTGTTGAGTCAGCCCAAGGGCGCGCATGGCCCTCCTGATCTCGACCACCAGGCCGGTCTTGATCTTGAGCTTTTCAGCGTCAGGCAGTCCAAGGTCGGCAAAGACGTTGCCCGAGCTGCGCTGAACCTCGACGCCTTCAATGATTCGTTTTTGCATTTCGTAGCTCCTGTGCCAATACCTCGGCCACCTTCAGCCGAGCGCGGATGATGTCCATGTCGGCCTTTGGCGTGGCGATTCCGCTCTTGCTCTTCTTCTGGAAGCAGTGCAGGACGAACACCGCTTCCGCAAACTTGACCGTGTATACCGCTCGATAGGTGCCGCCGGCATCGTCTTCGACGACCTCCAGCACGCCGGCACCACCGAACCCCTTGAGCACCTTTGCTGCGTCATCCTGATCGCCTATCTGCGCCAACGAGAGCGCGTAACCGAAACGGCGACGCACGTCGGACGGCAACGCCATCAAATCCTTGTGGCTGCTCGCGATCCATTCGAGCGGTTTTTCTTTGTTTGTCATGACGGAATTTTATACCTGTTCAGGTAATGATGTAAACGCGGCAACCTCAAGGAGGTGTCGTAAAACATTTGTTTTGCGACAGGCTGTCAGCCGCCGCTGTGCTACCTGTGCAACACCCCCTCAAAAATGTACGGAAAACTCTATCGCTATTCACTATTATGCGGAAACCTGTTTTTGATGGTTATCCGCCTATGTTGGTTGGCTACATGCGCGTGTCGTCGGACTCCGACCGCCAGAGCACGGACTTGCAGCGCGACGCGCTGCTCGCCGCCGGCGTCGATCCGCGTCACCTGTTTGAGGATCGTGCCTCTGGCGCGAAGGATGACCGTGCCGGCTTGGCGCGGGCGCTTGAGTTCGTTCGAGCCGGCGATGTGCTGGTGGTGTGGAAACTCGACCGGCTCGGTCGCTCGCTGTCGCACCTGCTCGCCATTGTGACTTCGCTCAAGGACAAGCGGGTGGCGTTCCGCTCGCTGACAGAGAACCTGGACACTACGACGCCCTCGGGCGAATTCCTGTTCCAGGTGTTCGGTGCGCTCGCGCAGTACGAGCGCGCCTTGATTCAGGAGCGCGTCGTCGCGGGCTTGGCCGCCGCACGCAAACGCGGCCGGATCGGCGGCCGGCCGCAGGCGATCACTGGTGAGAAGCTGGACGCCATCGTCGCCGCGCTCGATGGCGGCATGTCTAAGGCGGCGGTGTGCCGCAACTTCAATGTCAAGCGCACTACGTTGATCGAAACATTGACGCGAGCAGGTTGGCGTGGTGCGGGAAGGACGGTCGATGAGCAACAAGAATAAGCTACTCACCGTCTTTTCTGACGCAGAGCAGGAAGCCTTGTACGGCCTACCGGACTTCGACGATGCTCAGCGGCTGGAATACCTGGCGTTGGCCGAATCTGAACTGGCGTTCGCCAGCAGCCGGCCTAGCCTGCAGGCCCAAGTCTATTGCGTCTTGCAGATCGGCTACTTCAAGGCCAAGCATGCTTTCTTCCGCTTCGATTGGCATGAGGTCGAGGACGATTGCGCCTTCGTGCTGAGTCGCTATTTCCACGGCGAAGCGTTCGAACGCAAGGCGATCACCAAGCATGAGCACTACAGCCAGAGGGGTCAGATCGCCGAACTGTTCGGCTACCGGTCGTGGGCGGCTAGCTTCCTACCGCAACTGGCACAGCAGGCTGAACAGATCGTGCGGCGCGACGTAATGCCAGGATTCGTGGCCGCCGAACTGATCGTTTGGCTCAGCGAGCACAAAATCATCCGGCCCGGCCACACCACCTTACAAGAGCTGGTCAGTGAAGCCCTGTCCACCGAACGCAGGCGCTTGGGCGGCTTGCTGGCAGAAGTGTTGGACGAATCGGCCAAAGCTGCGCTGGGCCAGCTCCTGGTGCGTGACGACACCCTGTCTCAACTGGCAGCGCTCAAGCAGGACGCTAAAGATTTCGGCTGGCGTCAGATGGCAGGGGAGCGCGAGAAGCGCGCCACGCTGAAGTCCTTGCACGGGATCGCCAAGGCGCTGCTGCCCAAGCTCGGCATCTCGCAGCAGAACCTGCTGTACTACGCGAGCCTGGCGAACTTCTATACCGTCCATGACCTGCGCCACCTGAAGGCGGAGCAGACCCGGCTCTACCTGCTGTGCTATGCCTGGGTACGTTACCGGCAGCTCACCGACAACCTGGTCGACGCGATGGCCTTCCACATGAAAAAACTTGAGGACGAGAGCCGCACGGGTGCGAAACAGTCCTTTGTCGCCGAACAGCTGCGACGCCATCAGGAAACGCCGCAGGTTGGCCGCCTGCTGTCGCTGTACGTGGACGACAGCGTGGCCGATCCGACGCCGTTCGGCGAGGTGCGCCAACGCGCCTACAAAATCATGTCCAGGGAATTGCTGCAAAACACGGCGCAGCGCATGAGCGTCAAGCCACTGAACAAACTGGCGCTGCACTGGCAGGCGGTGGACGGCCTGGCCGAACGCATTCGACGCCATCTACGGCCGCTGTACGTCGCGCTCGACTTCGCCGGCACGGCCCCCGATAACCCATGGCTCGCGGGGCTGACTTGGGCCAAGAGCGTGTTCGCCAAGCAGCAGCGCCTATCACAACGGCCACTCGACGAATGTCCGGCGGCAACGCTGCCGAAACGCTTGCGTCCGTACCTGCTGATGTTCGATGCCGAAGGCACGCCGACAGGCCTGCATGCCGATCGTTACGAATTCTGGCTTTACCGTCAGGTCAGGAAACGCTTCCAGGCGGGCGAGCTCTACATTGACGATAGCTTGCAGCACCGGCATTTGTCCGACGAGTTGGTTTCGATGGACGAGAAAGCCGCCGTGCTCGCGCAGATGGACATCCCCTTCCTGCGGCAGCCGGTCAGTGCCCAGCTCGATGCACTGGCGACCGAGTTGCGTGCGCAATGGGTGGCGTTCAATCGCGAGCTGAAACAGGGCAAGCTGACGCACCTGGAATACGACAAGGACACGCAGAGACTGACCTGGCGCAAGCCCAAGGGGGAGAACCAGAAGGCGCGCGAGCAAGCTCTCTACGAGCAACTGCCATACTGCGATGTCGCCGACGTGTTTCGCTTCGTCAACGGCCAGTGCCAGTTCCTGTCGGCGCTGACACCATTGCAGCCACGCTATGCGAAGAAGGTAGCCGACGCCGACAGTCTGATGGCGGTGATCATTGCCCAAGCCATGAACCACGGCAACCAGGTTATGGCACGTACCAGCGACATCCCGTACCACGTCCTGGAGAGTACCTACCAGCAGTACCTGCGCCAGGCGACGCTACATGTGGCCAACGATTGCATCAGCAACGCCATCGCCGCACTGCCGATCTTCCCGCATTACTCGTTCGACCTCGATTCGTTGTACGGTGCCGTTGATGGGCAGAAATTCGGCGTCGAGCGACCAACTGTGAAGGCGCGCTACTCGCGCAAATATTTCGGCCGCGGCAAGGGCGTCGTCGCCTACACGCTGCTGTGCAATCACGTGCCGTTGAACGGCTACCTGATAGGCGCACACGAGTACGAGGCTCACCACGTGTTCGACATCTGGTACCGCAACACGTCGGACATCGTGCCGAGCGCGATCACCGGCGACATGCACAGCATCAACAAGGCCAACTTCGCCATCCTGCACTGGTTCGGACTTCGTTTCGAGCCGCGCTTCACCGACCTCGACGACCAGTTGCAGGAGCTGTATTGCGCCGATGATCTGGCATTGTACGAGAAATGCCTGATCCGGCCGGCTGGCCAGATCGACCGGCAACTCATCGTCGGTGAGAAGGCGAACATCGACCGAATCGTCGCCACACTGGGCCTGAAGGAAATGACGCAGGGCACGCTGATCCGCAAGCTGTGCACCTATACGGCGCCGAACCCGACGCGGCGCGCAATCTTCGAGTTCGACAAGCTCATCCGCAGTATCTACACACTGCGCTACCTGCGCGACCCGCAACTGGAGCGTAATGTTCACCGCTCGCAGAACCGCATTGAGTCCTATCACCAGCTACGCTCGACCATCGCCCAAGTCGGTGGGAAGAAGGAATTGACCGGCCGCACCGACATCGAAATCGAGATCAGCAACCAGTGCGCCAGGCTGATCGGCAACGCGATCATCTTCTACAACTCGGCGATCCTGTCCCTGCTGCTGACGAAGTACGAGGCAGCTGGCAATGCCAAGGCGCTGGCGTTGATCACGCAGATGTCGCCAGCGGCCTGGCGGCACATCCTGCTGAACGGGCATTACACCTTCCAGACTGACGGCAAGTTCATCGACCTGGATGCGCTCGTGGCGGGACTGGAGCTGGGCTGACGGAAATTTCTGGGATTCCGGCGTACAACCCCGTAAAATAGAAGAGTGAGCACTTGATTTGCTGGTGCTTTCAAACAACGGTGTTGTTTTTTTAACAGCCGAACTGGAAAGGGAGGCTGAGCTGCTCAGTGATCACTTTATC
This sequence comes from Aquipseudomonas alcaligenes MRY13-0052, assembly GCA_000474255.1. GTDB lineage: Bacteria > Pseudomonadota > Gammaproteobacteria > Pseudomonadales > Pseudomonadaceae > Metapseudomonas > Metapseudomonas solani. The sequence goes on along the minus strand of BATO01000052.1, from coordinate 31,749 downwards.
CGTTGGCTGATTTACGCCGGCATGTTCGCTACAGGCACTGAACGACAACGCAGATGGTATGGTCTGTGCGTTCTGACTCGTCAAGGATCGGCCAATGGATCGTTTGTCTAATTTGCTCTCGCGGTTCGGCGTGCGGGCCAATCTGTTCTATGACGGCGACCTATGCGGCTCTGCATCTTACGATGGCGCCGAGCGGCGAGGTTATATCCATCTGCTTCAGGCCGGCAGCGTGACGTTGCTTGGTCCCGATCGCAAGGATTTGCAGCTCACTCGCCCTAGCTTGATTTTTATGCCACGCCCCGCCAAGCATCAATTGTTTGCGGGTGAGTCCGATGGCGCAAAGTTGTTGTGTGCTTCCATGGAGTTTGAGGGCGGAATTGATAATCCTTTGTCGGCTTCATTACCGGACTGTTTGGTGCTCGCACTCGATGATCTGCCCATGCTGGCAGACACGTTGGAGTGGATGTTTGCCGAGGCGGCAAATGTGCATTGTGGAAGGGAAGCCGCGCTTGAGCGCTTATTTGAGCTCCTAATCATTCTGTTGCTCCGTTACCTGCTCGATCATCACCAGTTGCGCACCGGAATGATGGCTGGACTGGCCGACATGCGGCTTGCCCGATCGCTTTTACAGATGCACAACTCCCCGGAACATGCCTGGTCAATAGCAGAGCTGGCCAGTGAGTCAAATATGTCACGCGCTGCGTATGCCGTGCATTTCAAGAGTGTCATCGGACAGACGCCTGCTGATTATTTGTTGAGTTGGCGAGTTAGCCTGGCTCAGAAGCTGATGCGAGAAGGGCGCTCGATTACGCTGATTGCAGCTCAAGTCGGCTACGAAAGTCCTTCGGCGCTGTCTCGCGCATTTAGACGCAAGACGGGGTTGAGCCCTCGTGACTGGTTGAAAGATCTGGCGGGGGAAAATGATGGCAAAAAGGCCTAAGGCATTACTGCCTTAAGCCATTGAAAAAATTATGCATTAATTTTACGTTTTTCCAGTTCAACCAGCGAATGGCCTGCCACAAATATCGAAACAGCAAGCAACCCTAAGTCTTTAAGCAGAAACTGACCTGGCGCAACGGAAATCGCCGGAAACCCTAAACTAGGCTCAATGACGCCCGGAGTGGAAAACATAAAGCTAAGGGTTGTGAAGAACAGGCCTGCAGACAGAGCGCCTCCTACCACGGATAGTTTGGGCGACAGCATGCGGCCTGCGATCAGAGTGCCGATCGAAATCTCTAGTATGCCGAGCAGGCTGGAGAACATGTCGACCGAAAAAATGCTATACACCCATCCCAAAAGCGGGCTGTTGCTCACCAGTGGAACCAGGCCCTCGGCCTCGTAGTGGGTAAATTTCATGCCGCCGAACCAGAAGTAAATAATAGCGAGAGCCAAGTACGCGCCATAGATACCTAGCCCCATAGTTTTGGTTCCAAGCGTTAAGTGGGCCTGTACGCTGGACTTCGAGTTTTCAATGCCTATGGTTTTCATGTCTGAGCTTCCAGTAGTGAGTGAGAGTGTGTTGGCTGCCGAACGCCGTATGCGTTGGCGATGAGATGATTATGGCTGGCATCTCTAATCAAGAGGCATCAGAAAGTATTGATTTCAGTGCAGATCGTCTTGGGCGGTGCAATTCGCGATGAAGGGATCGCCGTGGAGAGCGATGAGTGCACTATTTCGATAAAGGAGTCGTTTTACATAGGTCGATGAAGGAGTCGCCTCAGAAAACGGAAAATAAAGCACGCTAAGGCGTAGTTCCCTCGGGCTACACCGCGTCCGCACTGCGCGGTTCTTTCTTCCCTTGCAGTGACGCAATCAGCGGGCAGGAAACGTTCCCCTTCCGCGCATGGCAGGCGCACACCAAATCAGACAGCACGGCCTCCATGCGCGCCAGGTCAGCCATCCTCTCGCGCACGTCCTTGAGCTTGTGCTCGGCCAGGCTGCTGGCTTCCTCGCAATGGGTGCCATCCTCCAGCCGCAGCAGCTCGGCGATCTCATCCAGGCTGAAGCCCAACCGCTGGGCTGATTTCACGAAGCGCACCCGCGTTACATCCGTCTCGCCATAGCGGCGAATGCTGCCGTAAGGCTTGTCCGGTTCCGGGAGCAAGCCCTTGCGCTGATAGAACCGGATGGTCTCCACATTGACCCCGGCCGTCCTGGCGAAAACGCCAATGGTCAGGTTCTCCAAATTGTTTTCCATATCGCTTGACTCCGTACATAACTACGGAAGTAAGCTTAAGCTATCCAATTCAGATTCGAAAGGACAAACGTATGTCTGAACCTCAAAACGGGCGCGGCGCGCTCTTCACTGGCGGGCTGGCCGCCATCCTCGCCTCGGCTTGCTGCCTCGGGCCGCTGGTTCTGATCGCCTTGGGGTTCAGCGGCGCTTGGATCGGCAACTTGACGGTGTTGGAACCCTATCGCCCCATCTTTATCGGCGTGGCGCTGGTGGCGTTGTTCTTCGCCTGGCGGCGCATCTACCGGCCGTCAGCCGCCTGCAAACCGGGTGAGGTTTGCGCGATTCCCCAAGTGCGAGCTACTTACAAGCTCATTTTCTGGGGCGTGGCCGTGCTGGTTTTGGTCGCGCTCGGATTTCCCTACGTCGTGCCATTTTTCTATTGATCACAGGAGTTCACCATGAAAAAGCTGCTTTCCGCCCTTGCCCTCGCTGCCGTTGTTGCCCCCGTGTGGGCCGCCACCCAGACCGTTACGCTGTCCGTACCGGGCATGACCTGCTCGGCCTGTCCGATCACTGTCAAGAAGGCGATTTCCAAGGTCGATGGCGTCAGTAAAGTTGACGTGACCTTCGAGACGCGCGAAGCGGTGGTCACCTTCGATGATGCCAAGACCAGCGTGCAGAAACTGACCAAGGCTACCGAGGATGCGGGCTACCCATCATCAGTCAAGAACTGATCATGAAAGACCCGAAGACACTGCTGCGGGTCAGCATCATTGGCACAACCCTCGTGGCGCTGTGTTGCTTCACCCCTGTTCTGGTCATTTTGCTCGGTGTGGTCGGCTTGTCCGCGCTGACCGGCTATCTGGACTATGTGCTGCTGCCTGCGCTGGCGATTTTCATCGGCTTGACCATCTACGCCATCCAACGAAAACGCCAAGCCGATGCCTGCTGCACCCCGAAATTCAATGGAGTAAAAAAATGACCGAAATCACCGTGAATGGCATGACCTGCACATCCTGCGCCACCCATGTCAAAGATGCTTTGGAAAAGATTCCCGGCGTGAATGCCGCTGTGGTGTCCTATCCAGAAAGCCGCGCGCAAGTCATGGCAGACACCGCCGTGAGCCACAACCAACTGCTGGCCGCCATCGCCGCATTGGGTTATCAAGGCTCGATCCGGGTTGGTGATTTCAAAGATGAACCAAAAATCCGTGATGCACTTGAGGGCGCCGGTTTGCATATCGCCATCATTGGCAGCGGCGGGGCCGCGATGGCGGCGGCGCTGAAGGCCGTCGAGCAAGGCGCGACGGTCACGCTGATCGAACGCGGCACCATCGGCGGCACCTGCGTCAATATCGGCTGTGTGCCGTCCAAGATCATGATCCGCGCTGCCCATATTGCCCATCTGCGCCGGGAAAGTCCGTTCGACGGCGGTATTGCGGCAACTGTGCCTGCGATTGACCGCAGCAAACTGCTGGCCCAGCAGCAGGCCCGTGTCGATGAACTGCGGCACGCCAAATACGAAGGCATCCTGGACGGCAATCCAGCCATCACCGTTTTGCACGGTGAAGCGCGTTTCAAGGACGACCAGAGCCTGGTCGTCCGTTTGAACGAGGGTGGCGAGCGCGAGGTAACGTTCGACCGCTGCCTGGTCGCCACCGGTGCCAGTCCGGCCGTGCCGCCGATTCCGGGCCTGAAAGAGTCACCCTACTGGACTTCCACCGAAGCGCTTGTCAGCGACACCATTCCCGCACGCCTGGCCGTGATCGGTTCGTCGGTGGTGGCGTTGGAACTGGCGCAAGCCTTTGCCCGGCTCGGCAGCCAGGTCACGATCCTGGCACGCAGCACCTTGTTCTTCCGGGAAGACCCGGCCATCGGCGAGGCCGTGACAGCCGCTTTCCGCGCCGAGGGCATCGAGGTGCTGGAGCACACGCAAGCCAGCCAGGTCGCCCATGTGAACGGCGAATTCGTGCTGACCACCGGACACGGTGAATTGCGCGCTGACAAGTTGCTGGTTGCCACCGGTCGGGCACCGAATACGCGCAGCCTCGCGCTGGACGCGGCGGGGGTCACTGTCAATGCGCAAGGGGCCATCGTTATCGACCAAGGCATGCGCACGAGCAACCCGAACATCTACGCGGCCGGCGACTGCACCGACCAGCCGCAGTTCGTCTACGTGGCAGCGGCCGCCGGCACCCGTGCCGCGATCAACATGACCGGCGGCGACGCAGCCCTCAATCTGACCGCGATGCCGGCAGTGGTGTTCACCGACCCGCAAGTCGCCACCGTGGGCTACAGCGAGGCGGAAGCGCACCACGATGGCATCGAGACCGACAGTCGCACGCTGACACTCGACAACGTTCCGCGAGCGCTTGCCAACTTCGACACACGCGGCTTCATCAAGCTGGTCATCGAGGAAGGTAGCGGACGGCTCATCGGCGTGCAGGCGGTGGCCCCGGAAGCGGGCGAACTGATCCAGACGGCGGTGCTCGCCATCCGCAACCGCATGACGGTGCAGGAACTGGCCGACCAGTTGTTCCCCTACCTGACAATGGTCGAGGGGTTGAAGCTTGCGGCGCAGACCTTCAACAAGGACGTGAAGCAGCTTTCCTGCTGCGCTGGATAAAAAAAGGAGGTTTTCAATGAGCGCCTACACCGTGTCCCGGCTGGCCCTTGATGCCGGGGTGAGCGTGCATATCGTGCGCGACTACCTGCTGCGCGGATTGCTGCGTCCGGTGGCGTGCACCCCGGGCGGCTATGGCCTGTTCGATGATGCCGCCTTGCAACGGCTGTGCTTCGTGCGGGCGGCCTTCGAGGCGGGCATCGGCCTGGACGCGCTGGCGCGGCTGTGCCGGGCGCTGGATGCTGCGGACGGCGATGAAGCGGCCGCGCAGCTTGCCGTTCTGCGCCAGTTCGTCGAGCGTCGGCGCGAAGCGTTGGCCGATCTGGAGGTGCAGTTGGCCACCATGCCGACCGAGCCGGCACAGCACGCGGAGAGTCTGCCATGAACAGCCCCGAGCGCTTGCCGTCCGAGACGCACAAACCGATCACCGGCTACCTGTGGGGCGCGCTGGCCGTGCTCACCTGTCCCTGCCATTTGCCGATTCTCGCCATTGTGCTGGCCGGCACGACGGCCGGCGCGTTCATCGGAGAGTACTGGGGTATCGCAGCCCTCACGCTGACCGGTTTGTTCGTCCTGTCTGTGACACGACTGCTGCGGGCCTTCAAAGATCGATCATGAGCGCTTCCCATTGAGACAAACCACGCTGTCGCTACGTTGCCTCATGCCGGCATCAAATTCGGCTGAGTAGCTTCTCGCCATCTGGACGTAGCTCACCCTTGGGTGAAACATGCCGATACAGGGTCTGCCGCGTGACGCCAAGTTCCTGGCACAGGTCGCCGACCTTGGTCTCTGGCTGACCCATTGCCGCCATCGCCAGCCGCAGCTTGGCGGCGGTCATCTTGAACGGCCGGCCGCCTTTCCGCCCGCGCGCGCGGGCCGAGGCTAGGCCGGCAATCGTGCGCTCCGCGATCAACTCGCGCTCGAACTCGGCCAGGGCGGCGAAGATGCCAAAGACCAGCTTGCCGGCGGCGGTCGTGGTGTCGATGGCCGCGCCGTGCCCGGTTAATACCTTCAAGCCGATGCCGCGCCCAGTCAGGTCGTGCACGGTGTTGATGAGATGTCGCAGGTCGCGTCCGAGCCGATCCAGTTTCCACACGACCAGTGTGTCGCCAGTTCGCAACGCCTTCAGGCAGCTCGTCAAGCCGGGCCGATCCTCGCGCATGCCGGATGCCTGGTCCTCGTAAAGATGTACTGGATCGACCCCGGCGGCAATCAGCGCGTCGCGCTGCAAATCGGTAGCCTGGGAGCCGTCCGCCTTCGATACCCGCATGTAGCCTATCAGCATGTCGTACCTGTCACATATACGTTCGTTTTGTCGAACCATTGCATCGCCCTTTGTGATTGGCGTATAAACACACAAACACCTATTAGCGGAGAACGCTATGAATACCATTCGCTGGAATGTCGCCGTCTCGGCCGACACCGACCAGTCGCTTCGGATGTTTCTGGCCAGCCAGGGCGGCGGCCGTAAGGGCGACCTGTCGCGCTTCATCGAAGAAGCGGTACGGGCACACATCCTGGAGCTGAGCGCTGAGCAGGCCAAGGCCGCTAACGCCCATCTGAGTGAGGCAGAATTGACCAACGCGGTTGACGAAGCGCTCGACTGGGCACGTAAGCGCTGATGCGGGTCGTGTTGGATACCAACATCCTGTTCAGCGCCCTGATCTCGCCACATGGCGCGCCCGATGCGATCTACCGTGCCTGGCGGGCGGCGCGTTTCGAGGTGGTGACCTCGCGGATGCAACTCGATGAAATTCGTCGAGCCAGCCGCTATCCCAAGCTTCAGGCCATCCTACAGCCCGCCAAGGTGGGCGCCATGATCAATAACCTGCAACGGGCTGTGGTACTGGAGCGCCTGACCATCGAGGTCGAAGCCGATGATCCGGATGACTCGTTTTTGCTGGCCATGGCCTTGGCGGGCGATGCGGACTACCTGATAACCGGTGATCGCCGCGCCGGCCTGCTGCAACGCGGGCACATCGAACGCACGCGGATCGTCACGCCCGCCGTGTTCTGCGTCGAGGTGCTGTGATCAATGCCGGTCGGTTTTCTGACTCAAGAGCAACGCGACGGTTTTGGCCGCTATGTTGATTCGCCCAGCCGTGAAGAGCTGGAACGTTACTTCCACCTGAGCGATGAAGACCGTGAAGCCATCCAGGTGCTGCGGGGTAACCATAACCGTCTGGGTTATGCCGTTCTGCTGACCACCGTCCGCTTCGTTGGCGTTCTGCCGGACAAGCCCGCCGCCGTGCCGGTGGAAGTCCTGCAGGTGCTTTGCCGACAACTGGCGATTCCAGACCCCGACTGCCTCCAGCGCTATAGCGATCATCGCCGCTGGATACATGCCACCGATATTCAGAACCGCTTTGGCTATCGTCATTTCACCGATCCGGGCATCGGCTTTCGCTTGAGCCGCTGGCTGTATGCCCTCTGCTGGACGGGCACCGACCGGCCGGGAGTGCTGTTTGAGCGAGCCACCTCGTGGCTGTTCACACAGAAAGTCCTCCTGCCTGGTGTGTCTCAACTAGAGCGCTTTATCGCCCAGTTGCGCAGTCGGGTCGAAGAACGCCTCTGGTTTACGCTGGGCCGCAGCGTGACTGAGGAACAGCGATTGCAACTGCAAGACTTGCTGACGGTGGCCGAAGGCAACCGCAGCTCCCGGCTGGATCAATTGCGCTCCGGCCCGGTCATGGTCAGTGGCCCCGCGTTGATTCGGGCACTGCGCCGGCTCGATGACGTGCGCGGCATCGGCATCACCTTGCCGGCGGCGGCGCACATCCCTCCCAGCCGTATCGCCGCCCTGGCCCGCTTCGCCAACACGGCCAAGGTCACCGCGATTAATCGGCTGCCGGCGTCGCGGCGGATGGCGACACTGGTGGCCTTCGCACTCTGCCTGGAGGCGACTGCGCACGACGACGCACTGGAAGTCCTGGAGGCCTTGCTGCGCGACCTGTTCAGCAACGCGGAGAAGGCCGACAAGAAAGCCCGCATGCGCAGCCTGAAAGACCTGGATCGGTCGGCCGCGACGCTCGCCGCCGCGTGCAAGGTCGTGCTGGACAGCTCGATCAGCGATGACAACGTGCGCGCCCGGCTGTTCAACGACCTGCCGAGGACCACCCTGGAAAAGGCCCTGGAAGAGGTCAACGCGCTGATCCGCCCGGTAGATGACGTCTATTTTCTTGCATTGGAAGCGCGCTACCGCAGCGTGCGCCGCTTCCTGCCCGACCTGCTCAAGCACATCCGCTTCGGCTTCAGCCCGGCCGGCAAGGGCGTGGCGGCTAGTCTGGAGTGGCTGCAACTGAACCTGCCGCGCCGGAAGCCAGAGGATGACGCGCCGCAGGAGATCGTGGCCAAGGCTTGGCAGAAGCACATCACCCGCGAAGATGGCTCCCTCGACATGGGTGCCTATGTGTTCTGCACGCTCGATGCGCTGCGCACGGCCCTGCGCCGCCGCGATGTCTTCGTCTCGCCCAGTTGGCGCTATGCCGACCCGCGCCTTGGCCTGCTCGACGGTGCCGAATGGCTGGCGGCGCGACCGATCATCTGCCGGTCACTGGGCCTGACCATCGACGCCAAAACCACCCTGGACGCCTTGTCCGTCGAGCTGGATGCAACCTGGCTGGCAGTAGCCGCGCGCCTGCCCGACAACCCGGCGATTCAACTGAGCGAGAACACCGAGGGCAAGACCGAACTGTCGCTCGGGGCGCTGGACAAGCTGGACGAGCCCTGCTCGTTGCTGCAACTGCGGGCGGCCGTGTCTGACCTGATGCCGCGTGTCGATCTGCCGGAAATCCTCTTGGAAATCGCCGCCCGCACTGGCTTTTCCGAGGCCTTCACCCATGTCTCCGAACGCAATGCACGCGCCGACAACCTGGTCACCAGCCTCTGCGCGGTGCTGTTGGGCGGGGCCTGCAACACCGGCCTGGAGCCCTTGATCCGCACCGACAACCCGGCGCTGCGCCGTGACCGGCTGTCCTGGGTCAGCCAGAATTATATCCGCGACGACACCCTGTCAGCGGCTAACGCCATCCTGGTCGGAGCGCAAAGCCAACTGGAACTGGCCCAAGTCTGGGGTGGCGGCGAGGTCGCCTCCGCCGATGGCATGCGCTTCGTCGTACCGGTGCGCACCGTGCATGCCGGCCCCAATCCGAAGTATTTCGGCACCGGCCGGGGTGTCACCTGGTACAACCTGATTTCCGACCAATTCTCCGGCCTCAACGCCATCACCGTGCCCGGCACGCTGCGCGACAGCCTGGTGTTGCTGGCGGTCGTGCTGGAACAGCAGACCGAGTTGCAGCCGACGCAAATCATGACCGACACCGGGGCCTACAGCGATGTGGTGTTCGGGCTCTTCCGCCTACTTGGCTACCACTTCAGTCCGCGGCTGGCCGATGTCGGCGGTACCCGCTTCTGGCGCACGCGCCCGGACGCGGACTACGGCAAGCTCAACGGGCTGGCCCGCCAGTCGGTCAAACTCGACCTGATCGCCGAGCACTGGGACGACCTGCTGCGCCTGGCCGGCTCGCTCAAACTCGGCCGGGTGCCGGCGACTGGCATCATGCGCACGCTGCAAACGGGAGATAGACCCACCCGGCTGGCCCAGGCGCTGGCCGAATTCGGGCGGATCGAAAAGACTCTGCACACGTTGACCTATATCGACGACGAGTCCAAGCGCCGCGCCACCCTGACCCAGTTGAACCGAGGCGAAGGCCGGCACAGCCTGGCCCGCGCCGTGTTCCACGGCAAACGCGGCGAGCTCCGCCAGCGCTACCGCGAAGGCCAGGAAGACCAGCTCGGTGCTCTGGGCCTGGTGGTGAACATCATCGTGCTGTGGAACACCCTCTACATGACGGCGGCCGTGGAACGGCTCAAGCAGCACGGCTATCCAGTGCTGGAAGAGGATTTGGCCCGGCTATCGCCGCTGATCTACGAGCACATCAACATGCTCGGGCGGTATTCCTTTGCGGTACCGGAAGAAGTTGCGCGCGGCGAGCTGCGGCCACTGCGTAATCCAGACGACGACCTGTGATCCCCCTAAACGCTATGAGCAACACCCAAGCTGCTGCTGGATCGGCGGGCACTTCACCGAGCCGAACGAACAGAAAACGCAGCAATCCCCTGGGTTGGGGCGCAGCAGCGCCTTGCAGTTGCTGCACTCGTAATAGAACTGGCAGGCGTCCGTGGGCATGGTTTCCGGCTTGGCGAAGCCGCAGCGCGGGCAAGTCAGCACGGACTCAAGGACAATGGCGCTCATCGTGACCTCACTTCTGCACTGTGGAGGGGTATCCCGCGTTCGCGGTCGCCTCAGTCAGTGCCTCGGGCTGGGCCTTATCGGGATCGTAGGTGACGGTCGCCGTCTTCTGGTCGAAATTGACCTGGACGTCACTCACGCCGGACACCTTCTCCAGCGACTTCTTGACCGTGATCGGACAGAGTCCGCACGTCATGTTCTGCACGTCGAGCGTGACGGTTTTCGGGGGAGCCGCCAGCGCCACGAAGGGCAAGGCGAAAAGCACGGCGATCAGCAGTTTGCGCATGGTTAATCTCCTTCAGTAGAACAGCGGGGCGAGCCACGGCACGGCCAATAGGCCGAGCAGCAGCACGCTGACGATCCAGAACACGAGTCGCTGTCGCACGAGCGTGCGCGGATCGGCGCAGGGTGTACCTGGCGTACAAACCTGTGGCACCAGGTAGAGCTTGCGGAATGCCAATCCCAGGAACAGTAGAGTCAACCCGATGAAGAGGGGGCGTAGTGGCTCCATCATGGTCAGAGCGCCCACCCACGTACCGCCGACACCGAGTGCCAACAGCACCAGTGGCCCGACACAGCACACCGACGCACCGATGGCGGTCAGCGAACTCGCGACCAGCGAGCCTTTCCCGGTGAGTTGCATCCCCATTCCCATCTCCTGAGCCTGATTGCCTAGGTGCTATTCTAAACTCCGTACCAAAGTACGGAATCAAGGAGAAAGTGATGGCCACAGAGCTGACCATTGGCAAGCTGGCAGACGCCGCCGGGGTGAACGTCGAGACGATCCGCTACTACCAGCGACGCGGGCTGCTGGATGAACCAGCCAAACCCTTGGGTGGCCATCGGCGCTATCCGGTGGACATGGTGAAGCGACTGCGTTTCATCAAGCGGGCTCAGGCGCTGGGTTTCACGCTCTCGGAAGTCGGTGGACTGCTGACGCTGGATGAGTCGTGCGCCTGTGCCGAAACGCGAGCACGGGCTGCACGCAAGCTCGCGTTGATCGAGCAGAAGATGGCCGACTTGGTCGTCATGCAGCAACTGTTAGGCGAACTGGTGCAGCAATGTTATGCGGGAGACGGCGGAACGATCTGCCCGATCATCGAGGCACTGATCAGAGAGTAATGCCTGGCGGGTGAGCTGGAGATCGGAAAGCCCCTTTACGGTGGGATTCAGAGCTTACGTTGGTTTTTGGTTCCATTGCTCCCCAAACCCCGGAATCAAGGCATTGCGATTCTCGAAAATAGTTCTTGAAATTCTATTCTTGATTGCATATCATCTCAACGAGTTTCGATAAGAAAGGATGCCCATGCGACCGTCTGTTGTGCTTGACATGAAGCGAAGCGCAGTGCGTGAAGCGGTAGGCCGCTTTCGCGCCGCGAACCCGCGCGTCTTCGGCTCGGTGCTGCATGGCACCGACCGGGATGGCAGCGACCTCGACCTGTTGGTCGATGCGCTGCCCGGTGCCACGTTGTTGGACTTGGGCGATTTGGAAGAAGAACTGAAATCGCTGCTCGGCGTTGACGTCGATCTGCTGACTCCCGGCGACCTGCCGCCGAAGTTCCGGGCCAAGGTGCTCGCGGAGGCGCAACCGATATGAGCGAGAACCGCCTGCCCGATTACCTCGACCACATTCAGCAGGCCGCAACCGATGCGCGCAGCTTCGTGGAAGGGATGGCCAAGGACGACTTCTTGGCCGACAAGCGCACCCAGCAGGCCGTCATCATGAGCCTGATCGTCATCGGCGAGGCGGCCACAAAGGTGATGGATGGCTACGTCGAGTTCACCCAGGCGCATGCCGACGTGCCGTGGCGCAGCATGCGCAATATGCGTAATCGCATGGCTCACGGCTATTTCGACATCAACCTCGATGTGGTGTGGGAGACGGTACAGGAATGGCTGCCGGCGTTGCTCCAGCAATTGCCCGCCGTGCGTCAGGATGCCGACGATGAAGACCGTAACGACAAAGGCATGGAGCCATGACCAATCAAGCCGCCGATGTTCGGCCCCTCTGGCGTGTTCGATCCCGCGACCTATGAGCCGCGCTCGGGCAAGACCTTCTGGATGGCCGCAACGGACGAGAGTTCGCTGGTGGGCAAGGAGGCAGCAGCCGACACGCTCATCGGCAACTGCACGACCGCACGACCAGCCTCCCGTTCAAATTCGAGTTAGAACTCATATCCAGCCTGTCTGGGGGCACTGTGAAAGAGGGATCTCCGATGACTGTTGAATCGAGAATATTTTCTGTAGCCGAGTATGTTCAGCCGTCCGAAGGCGAGCCTATTCGTTCCGTTGTGCTTGAAACCCGAGACTCAATTATCGTGGTTTGGCATGTCCATCCCGGGCAGGAAATTGCGGCTCACATTCATCCTCACGGCCAAGACACGTGGACTGTTTTGTCGGGAATGGCTGATTACTTTCAGGGCAATGGGATTGTTCGTGCCCTCAGGGAAGGTGAGATAGCCGTGGCAAGACCGGGCCAAGTGCACGGGGCGCGAAATACAGGTACCGAGCCATTTGTGTTCGTCTCGGTTGTGGCATCAGCCAATGCCGGTTTCGTATTGGCTGAGCGATAGAGCCCAATCTCTGGAGTTGGTCCAATGAGCGGTCGGGGAGATAGGTAACAGACATGCAGCGGACACGGCTGCTAAACCAGGTCGCAAACCTCCTTGCGTCGCAGCGTGCCGCAAGCGACGCGATCAATCGAATGGGGTCGGCATGAGACTGAACACCATCCAGTTCCCGACCGCGTAGCCGCCTGTCCTGCCGATCAGGTCTTGACCATCGACGCCTGGGATCAGTCCTGAATGTTCTTGGAGACCACTACGTTATGAGCCGCAGCCGCCGCAAAACACCCATCGTCGGGCACACGACCTGCGGCAGCGAGCGCGAGGACAAGAAGCTCTGGCATCAGCGCTGGCGCACCCGTGAGCGCACGGCGCTGACCAGCGCGTCGCCCGAAGCCCTGAGCGCCCATCTGCCCCTGCTGGAAAACCAGGCCAGCAGCGTCTGGTCGATGGGCAAGGATGGCCGCTCCTACTGGCCCGTCAAGCGCCAGGCCGCCACGGCGGATCGCATCGCCAATCACAAGGGACGCAACCCGCAAGAACGCGCCTCCCTGAAAAAGCGCCTGCTGCGCAAGTGGATGAGCAAATGAAGCTCTCCTTCCATCAGCACATTGCGCTGTTCTGGATGATCGGTGCTCCGGGCGTCTTCGCGCCCGTGATCGAGAACGCCAAGCGGCCCGATGCCGGCGCCGTCATGGCGTGGGGTGTCGCGATCGTGGCGGTGATGATCCTCTTCACCCCTTTGCTGCTGCGCTGTCCACCATTCCGGCGCTGGTATGGCCGGACGGATGCGCTGTCGGAGCGGCAGCGCCAGGCGCTTGCCGAGCGCGGCCTGCGCCGCTACTACCAGACCGCTTTCGATGACGGCTACGTGCCCCGCGTGATGCCCTACGTGTGGCGCATCATCTGGACGGTCGGCGGGTTGATGGCTGTGACCGCCGTACTGCCTACCAACACCGGACGGCCAGCCTTCGATGCCTTGGTGGTCTTCTCGACCTGGTATCCGATAGGCGTGATGCTGCTGGTTTTCGCGTCGAGGCCCCTTGGCCGGTTGATTCGCCAAAGAGCACAGGAGCGGCGGAAATGAGCACGTCAACCATCGAGGCGCTGGCCAGCGCCTGGGCAAGGATTGCCGAGGAAGCGGAATTCCCCGCTGACTACGAGGGGACTGCCACACCACAAGCGCATCGGGCTAGCGAAGCTATTCAGGAGCAGATTCGGGAGCGCATCGTCGCCACCAACGACATGCGGCTGTTCAGCCTGCTGCACCTGCTGGGTCAGGCGTCGCTGCGCATGGAGCAAGCGCTGTGGCCGGAGGATTACGAGCGGATGACGCGCGAGGTTGAGGAAGCCCTGCGGCAAGCCACCGACGCCAACGCCAGATCGTACACCCACGAAGAAGTGATGCAGGCGATGCAGGAACGCATCGACCGGGCGCGAGACAAGCCATGTTGATTGGCTATGCGCGCGTCTCGACGCAGGATCAGAACCTGGAGCTGCAACGCGAAGCCTTGAGCAAGGCCGGATGTAAAAAGGTCTTCGAGGACAAGGTGAGTGGCACGCGGGCAGACCGGCCTGGCTTGGCCAAGACGCTCGAAATGCTGCGCGAAGGCGATACTTTGGTCGTCTGGAAGCTCGACCGGCTGGGCCGGTCGGTCAAGCAACTGGTCGATCTGGTCGGCGATCTGCACAAGCACGGTGTCCAGTTCAGGAGCCTCACCGACTCCATCGACACCGGCACACCATCCGGGCGGTTCTTCTTCCACGTCATGGCGAGCCTTGCCGAAATGGAGCGCGAGCTGACCGTCGAGCGCACCCGCGCCGGGCTGGAAGTCGCCAAGCAGCTCGGCCGCAAAGGCGGCCGCAAGCCGAAGATGACCGACAGCAAGATCGAGTCGGCCAAGAAGCTGCTGGCCAGCGGGGTGCCGCCCAAGGACGTGGCCAAGAACCTCGGCGTGTCCATTCCGACGCTGTACCGCTGGGTGCCAGCCTCCACGCACGCTTAGCGTGCTTTATTTTCCGTTTTCTGAGACGACCCCTTGTTGGAACCAGGGGTTGCGCACCAGCCAGCGATTGTTGCGCGGGCTAGGGTGAGGCAGGGGGAACGCTTGCGGCCAGTGCTCGCGCCAGGCTTCGACCACCCGGGTGAGCGGCGTCTTGCCAGTACCGAGGTGGTAGTCCATGGCGTAGCTGCCCAGCACGATGACCAGCGACAGGCGCTCGAAACGCTGCATGAAGGCTTCGCGCCAGGCGGGGGGCGCACTCCGGGCGTAGCGGCAGGTCACCGCTTTTGCCGGTGCCCGGATAACAGAAGCCCATGGGCAGAATGGCGATGCGGGTAGGGTCGTAGAAGGTGTCGCGGTCCACGCCCAGCCAGGCGCGCAGACGCGCGCCGCTGGCGTCGTCGAAGGGCACGCCTGAGGCATGGACCCGGGCCCCCGGTGCTTGGCCGGCGATGAGGATGGGCGCACTCGGGTGAAACTGGAAGACCGGCTGCACGCCGTGTGGCAGATGCGGTGCGCAGCGCGTGCAGGCGCGGACGACGGTCAGAAAGGCGTCGAGTGTCGGCATGGCGCGCTTCCGGAAAGGGTGGCTCGCGCAGGACGGAGGTGCCATCCTGCGCGAAGCGTAACCCGGCAGCAAGTCAGTGCTGGGTCAGTGTCGGATAGCCCTGGATGAATACGCGGTCGGTCTTGGCCGCCGGCACATGGCAGCCCATGCAGTCGGCTTCGTAGCTGACGGCGACATTCTTGGCGGGGGCGTCGGCCTTGAACAGCGCCCAGCCCCAGCCGTCGCCCCACAAGGGGTTGCTGGCGAAACGGCCTTTGGCGTCCTTGACCATCACGAACCACACGGCCGCATCGGAACCCCAGACCACAGGGTTGCCAGTGGTCATGGCGCTGGTTTCGAGCTTGCGGATCTCTTTCACCAGCGTGGCGCCGTCCAAGAACTTGCCGGTCTTGCGGTAGTGCTCGGCCGAGGCCTTTTCGGTGTACACATCGTGCAAGCCGCGAGAGGCGGATTTTTCGTCCAACACCGCATATGAGCCCAGGTGGACGAAGTTTGTGCGGAAGTCTGTGGGGCGGCTGATGCCGCCCTGGCTGTCCACATAGGGCGAAAAGTCGCCGGCCGTGACGGCCAGTGGCAGGACGAGGGCGCTGGCGAGCAGAGCGCCGGTGAGTGCGATTTTCATCGTGTTCTCCTTATATGCCTATGGAGATCAGACGGCGACCACGGGGAAATCCACCGTGGTGTCGGCGATGTGGTTGGTGTAGTTGGTGAGCGTGTTCAGCGCGACGTTGGCGATCACTTCCAGTATCAGGCCGTCGTCGAGCCCCGCGCGGCGGTAGTTGGCCATGGCGTCGGCCGACACCACGCCGCGTTGCTCGACCAGCGCGCGGGCAAAGCCGGCGATTGCATCGTCAAGTGCGTTGGCCGCCTGGCCGGTGCGGGCCGCGGCGATGGCCTCTGCCGACAGTCCGGCACCTTTGCCGATCAGGGTGTGTGCGCTCAGGCAATACTGGCAGCGATTGGCTTGACCGGCAGCGAGCGCAACGATCTCGCGCTGGGAGGCATTCAGGCGGCCGGTGCCCAGCGTTTCGGACAAGCCGAGGTAGCCATTGAGCGCCGCCGGCGCGTGGGCCAGCGTGGCGAACAGGTTCGGCACCATGCCAAGCTTGGCTTTGACGGCCTTGAGTGTGGCAGCGGTAGCGGCGTCAGCGGTGTCGATGGTCAGGGGGGCGATTTGGGTCATGTCTATCTCCGTAGTGGGTGAGGTGCAAGAGCACGTGGGCATGATCGCCCTTTGTTTGGTACGATATGGCACGTAAAGTATCAAATACGTAACCTATCGTCTTATATGGAGAGTGGAATGGCGGATCGACTGGCCGGCTTGCTCCGGCACTACTCGCTTTCGGCGCGCGTTTTTCACAGCGGCGCCTTCTGTGGGCAGCATCATTACGCGGCGCCGCATGGCTATATCCATCTGGTGCGGCGCGGCCCGATTACGGCGCGTTCGCCCGTGCATGAAGATCTGCTGGTTACCGAGCCGAGCCTGCTGTTTTATCCGCGCGTGGCGTCGCATCGTTTTGTCGCCGCCCCCGGCGATACCGCTGAGCTGTTGTGTGCGGAGGTCGACCTGGGCGCTTCGACGGGCAATCCGTTGGCCATGGCCTTGCCGTCGATGCTGCTGATTCCGTTGGCGGACTTGCCCGGCCTCGGGCCGACGCTAGAGTTGCTGTTTGCCGAAGCCGAGCGCGACCAGTGCGGTCGGCAGGCCGCCATCGACCGCTTGTGCGAGTTGCTACTGATCCAGTTGCTGCGTTATCTGATGGATGGGCGGCTTGGCGCCACCGGACTGCTGGCGGGCCTGGCCGACCCGAAACTCGCGCGCGCCATAACCGCCATGCACGATGCGCCGCAGACCGCGTGGTCGCTCGAGGCGCTGGCGGCGAAGGCGGGCATGTCACGCGCGCGCTTCGCCGCCGCGTTCAAGGACGCGGTGGGCGTCACGCCGGGCGACTATCTGGCCGACTGGCGGATGAACGTCAGTTGCACCCTGCTCAAGCAGGGGCGGCCGGTGGCGGTGGTGGCCGACCGCGTCGGCTACGGCAGCCCGAACGCTCTGGCGCGCGCCTTCCGCGTGCGCATGGGCTGCGCCCCGCGCGACTGGCTGGCGCAGCAGCGCGGTGACGCGGCGCTCAGCGGTTCGTGAGTTTGAGTTCGATTCGCCGGTTCTTGGCGTAGGCGGCGCCGGTGTTGCGCTCGTCGAGCGGGTGAAATTCGCATCACGCCGGAACAACTGGCGGAACTCCAGGTGGCGATCCGTCAACGGCTGGTCAGTCTGTTCGTGCGGCGCGGCCGGCTGGACAAGGCTGAGTCAGTGGCGCAGGTAGCTGGATGACGCTGTCCCGCCCTGAGCCGACGCTCACAGGCGGGGATTTCCAGTGTCGTCATTGTCGGCTATTGGCCGGTTTCGGCCCGTGGCCACCGGCAGCTATGGATTGAATCCGGCCAGTCGTGACTGGCAACAGCCGAACCATCGTGGACCACTGAGAGCTAGATGAGTGGAAGCTTCGAATCGTCACCGCCAATCAGCTACTGCCGTTTTGTTGTAATCAAAGGGGAGACTTCTTCTTTCTATGCAGAGACTTTTCGGACTGCGTGGTGGTGGCCGTCCACCACGCTCCCGGCGACCATCCAGCCGGCAAGCAGGGCGATGTGTTCGCGGTCGAGATCAGGGTAGCGCATGTCCTGCCTTGGCCTGAACGACGACCCGGTGTTCCAGTACAAAGAGCCTCTTTCGTTCCAGGTCGCGACCGATGATCAGGCTGAGACGGACCACTTGTGAGCGCGATCATTAACAATGTGGCCAGGTGAGCGCGTATGGCTGGCACAGGGACGAGTGGGTGTTTCGTGGTAGATCTCCCTACATATCCTGACGGCTGCAATACCCAGCCCTGATCGAGCGGCAGCAACGCGTTCGTTCGAGGCCATTGATGGCAGGACGAAGATCGACTTTGCCGCGATCGAGGCTGCGCTGAAGGCTTAATCTCCAGCGTCTGAATCCAGCCCCAATGACTGAGCCTGCCTCACACCACATGTGATTCTGAGGCTGCTGCGGCCTCTCCGCGTGACTCGCAGAGTTCCGTGCTGTGATCCTCCTCTGTTGCGACTCGGTCAAGCTAAATGCAATCGTTGGTCAGGAGCTTCTATAAAACGCAGGCATAATCTTGTTATGATATAGCTGGCTTCAAACTCGGCAGATGATACTGACTTATAGATTTACTTAAGAGTGTATGTCGTATATTAAATACGTGGCCTCAATGTTGTGCTTTGCTTCGAATTGTTTATGCGTCCGATTTTGGTAGTGTCTAACTATCTCAATTCTTCGCAAGTGGTGCGGGATGTTGCAAGGTGGGCGAGGTTTTTATAGTAAACTGGGCTTGTAAATATTTAATTGGAAGCTAGTGTATATGATGATGGGCGAACAGGTATCTCAGATTAATAAAGCTGCGGAACTTCGTCGTAAAAAGCTGCGCGGCAATGTGGGCAAGGCTGTTGTAGATTATGCAATGATCGAAGATGGCGACAAAGTTATGGCCTGCGTAAGTGGTGGCAAAGATTCATTCGTTATGCTTGACGCTTTGCTGCACTTGCAGAGAGTTGCGCAAATAAAATTCAGTGTTGTGGCGGTTAATCTTGATCAGAAGCAACCTGGCTTTCCGGAGCATATATTGCCTGAGTTTTTCGAGGCTAAAGGGATTGATTATTATATAATCGACAAGGATACTTATTCCGTTGTCAAGAGTAAGATCCCAGAAGGTAAGACTACTTGTTCTCTTTGCTCTAGACTCAGAAGGGGCACGCTTTATAGTTTTGCTGAGGAAATTGGGGCTACTAAATTGGCACTCGGTCATCATATGGATGACATGGTTGAAACTTTGTTTCTGAACATGTTTTTCCAAGCGCAATTGAAAGGGATGCCTCCTAAGCTTCTTAGCGATGACAAGAGGAATATAGTCATCCGGCCACTCGCCTACTGTCGCGAGAAAGATATAGCAAAGGTCGCTGCCGATAGCGCATATCCAATCATTCCGTGTAATCTCTGCGGATCGCAAGAGAATTTGCAGAGGAAAAAAATCAAGTCGATGATTGCGGAGTGGGATTCGGTAAATCCTGGCTGCGTAGAAAACATCTTTCACAGCTTACAAAACGTAAGTCCTTCCCAGTTAGCTGATCGCAGTCTCTTCGATTTTATAGATCTATCCATTGATAGATCGGATGTCCGGCCGCCCTACGAATTCGAAGCAGCCGAGGTTTCATCATCCAGTGTTGAAGGCCGGATTGATGTCGTTCGGATTTTGTAAAGGTTGAAGGTGGTTTTTCGGGAGGTATGAGGGTTTTTAGAGCTCAGGAAGACGCCAAATTTACATTTTTGCCTTTTTCTGTAAAGCCTGAATGCTATTTAATTTATTTAAAATCAATAGGTTACGTTTATGGTGGTGCTGTAAAATTTTGTTTCTTAGCCTATAAGGCAAGGACAGCTACACCATGCTCGACGTCCTGCTTTACCTGCAGAAGGTCGCGCCGATCAAGTTCGAGATCGTGGCGGTGAACATGGACCAGAAGCAGCCCGGCTTCCCCGAGCACGTGCTGCCTGCCTACCTGGACTCCATCGGCGTCGAGTACCACATCGTCGAGAAGGACACCTATTCGGTGGTCAAGGAGAAGATCCCGGAAGGCAAGACCACCTGCTCGCTGTGCTCGCGCCTGCGCCGAGGCACGCTCTACACCTTCGCCGACGAGATCGGTGCGACCAAGATGGCCCTCGGTCACCACCGCGACGACATCCTGGAAACCTTCTTCCTCAACATGTTCTATGGCGGCACCCTCAAGGCCATGCCGCCGAAGCTGCGTGCCGACGACGGCCGCAACGTGGTGATCCGCCCGCTGGCGTACTGCAACGAGGCCGATATCGAGGCCTACTCGCAGCTCAAGGAATTCCCGATCATCCCGTGCAACCTCTGTGGCTCCCAGGAGAACCTGCAGCGCCAGGTGGTCAAGGAGATGCTCCAGGACTGGGAGCGCAAGTCGCCGGGCCGCACCGAGATCATGTTCCGCGCCCTGCAGAACGTGGTGCCCTCGCAACTGGCCGACCGCAACCTGTTCGACTTCACCAACCTGCGCATCGACGAAAGCGCCGCGCCGCGCACCCTGGACGTCGTCAATATCTGAAGTGGAGCTGGAAGCCGAGAGCCTGAAACCGGAAGGCTTCAAGCTTCAAGCTTCAAGCTTCAAGCTTTCTAGCCAAGGCCCTTTTTATGCGTGACTACCGCTGGCTTCACGAGTACTGCCTCAACCGCTTCGGTTCGGCCGAGGCCCTGGAAGCGCGCCTGCCGCAGCCGCGCAGCGATGCCGAGCTGCGCGAGCTGAGCGATGACCGCTACCTGTCGCTGCTGGCCCTGCGGGTGTTCCGTGCCGGGCTCAAGCACAGCCTGGTGGACGCCAAGTGGCCGGCCTTCGAGGAGGTGTTCTTCGGCTTCGATCCGGAGAAGGTGGTGCTGATGGGCGCCGAGCACCTGGAGCGGCTGATGCAGGACGCGCGGCTGATTCGCCACCTGGGCAAGCTCAAGAGCGTGCCGCGCAACGCCCAGTTCATCCTCGACGTACGTCGCGAGAAGGGCAGCTTCGGTGCGCTGATCGCCGATTGGCCGACGTCCGACATCGTCGGGTTGTGGAAGTACCTGGCCAAGCACGGCAGCCAGATGGGCGGACTTTCGGCGCCGCGTTTCCTGCGCATGGTCGGCAAGGACACCTTCGTCCCGTCCAACGACATGGTCGCGGCGCTCAAGGCCCAGGACATCATCGACAAGGTGCCCACCAGCCTGCGCGACCTGGCGCTGGTACAGGCCGCCTTCAACCGTTGGCACGAGGAAAGCGGGCGGCCGCTGTGCCACCTGTCGGCGATGCTGGCCTACACCGTCAATCACTGACCCGTTTCATCGAGCAGGAGGCTTGCATGAATCATTCGTCGGCTATCGCCCGCGTCGCTGCGGAGCTCAAGCGCGCAGAGCGCATCCTGGTCATCACCGGTGCCGGGCTTTCGGCGGATTCCGGCCTGCCCACCTACCGGGGGCTCGGTGGCCTCTATAACGGCATGACGGAGGAGGGCATCCCGATCGAGGAGGCCATCTCCGGGCCCATGCTGCGGCGCGACCCGGCGCTGTGCTGGAAATACCTCGCCCAACTCGGCAGCGCCTGCCTGGCCGCGCGCCCCAATCCCGGGCACGAAGCCATCGCGCAATTGCAGCGGCTCAAGCCGGAATGCTGGGTGCTGACGCAGAACATCGACGGCTATCACCGCCAGGCGGGGTCGCCGCCGGAGCGGCTGATCGAGATCCACGGCGAGCTGTCGCCGCTGTTCTGCCAGTCGTGCGGTGCCGAGAGTGACCAACTGTCGCAGCACCTGGAACGGCCTTTGCCTCCCAAATGCACTGTGTGCGGTGGTATCCTCCGGCCTCCCGTCGTCCTGTTCGAGGAAATGCTCCCCGAAAAGGCCATCGACACCCTCTACGCGCAACTGCGCAAGGGCTTCGATGCGGTGCTGGCCGTAGGCACCACGGCGAGCTTCCCCTACATCATCGAACCGGTGATGCGCACCCGCCAGCAAGGCGGCTTCACGGCGGAGATCAACCCCGCCAGCACCGACCTCGCACGCTCAGTCGACGTACATCTGAAGGGAAAGGCCTTAGATGTTTTGCAGGAACTACTGAGTCACATTTCGATCGATTAAATTTGCAAATTAGATCGATAGAGGGCATATTCGCGCCTTCTTATAATTTTCGACACGGTCGTGCCCATGCTCAGTCGCTTCGCACCCCTCGTGCCCATTGCGTTTGCACTGTTTCTTACCGCTTGCGCCGGCGTCTCGCCAAAGCCGCAAGTAGCCGTCACTCCGGAACCTCAGGCCGTCATCGAAGAGCCGAGCGTCCAGGACATGGCGGATATGATGGACGACGAGCCCTACCAGCTGCCGTCCCTCGCTGACAACGTTCTCGAGCGTGGCTTCGAGCTGGTGGGGACTCCCTACCGCTTCGGTGGTCGCTCGCTGAAGACCGGCTTCGATTGCAGCGGCTTCGTCGGCTACCTGTTCAAGGAAGAGGCGGGCATCCAGCTGCCGCGCTCTACCCGTGAAATGATCAACCTCGATGCGCCGGTCATTGCGCGCAGCGAACTGAAGCCGGGCGACATCGTCTTCTTCAATAACCGTGGTCGTGGTCGCGTCAGCCACGCCGGCATCTACATCGGCGACGACCAGTTCATCCATTCCTCCAGCCACCGCAGCGGCGGTGTGCGGGTCGACAGCCTGGATGATCGCTACTGGAACGCCAGCTACATGGAAGCCAAGCGCGTCCTCGCGCAGGTCTCCCCCTCGATGAACGCCTCGGCGCAGGGCTCGATGCACCGCTGATCGCGATCCAGATGCACCTATCGGCCCGGACTCTGTTCCGGGCCGAGTCGTTTCCGCCTCCCTTTATATAGGTACGGGTTGCCGCCCAAGCGCAGCGGCGATGGCTTTTTGCTTGCATTATTCGAGCGGGATCAGCACATTAGCGTGCAAACCTCAAGTCAGGACTGACTTGCCATGCCCGCCTTGCACCGTCTCACCCTCATCGCGCTGCTCGCCCTGCTCGGTGCCTGCTCCAGCCATGCGCCAGCTCCCGCTCCGGTCTACACCCCGCCCGTGGTTCAGGCGCCGTCCTCGCCGGCGGCCGATGACGTGCTGTTCCGCGCCCTCGGCCTGGTGGGTACGCCCTACCGCTACGGCGGCAACACGCCGGACAGCGGCTTCGATTGCAGCGGCCTGATCGGCTACGTGTACCGCGACGCCGCCGGCATCAGCCTGCCGCGCTCCACCCGCGAGCTCATCGCCATGCGCGTGCCGACCATTGGCATGAACGCCCTGCAGAGCGGCGATCTGGTGTTCTTTGCCACCAACGGCGGCGGCCAGGTCAGCCACGCCGGCATCTACGTCGGCGAGGGGCGCTTCGTCCATGCGCCTTCCAGCGGCGGAACGGTACGCCTCGACAGCCTGTCCAACAGCTACTGGCAGAAAAGCTACCTGAACGCCAAGCGCGTGCTGCTCGACTCGCATCTGGCTAGCACGCCCTGAGAGGCTGCATGACCACCCGGACGCTCAACCTCGACGACGACCTCCACCGCTACCTGCTCGACGTCTCCCTGCGCGAGACGCCGTTGCTGGCGCGCCTGCGCGAGGAGACCGCGCAACTGCCCACGGCGCGCTGGCAGATCGCCCCCGAGCAGGGTCAGTTCATGGCCATGCTGGTGCGCCTCACCGGCGCGCGACGCATCCTCGAGATCGGCACCTTCACCGGCTACAGCGCCTTGGTGATGGCCGAGGCCATGCCGGCGGACGGCCGTATCCTCTGCTGCGACCTGCCCGGCGACTACAACGCCGTCGCCCGGCGCTACTGGCAGGAAGCCGGCGTCGATACCCGCATCGACCTGCAACTGGCCCCGGCCCTGGAAACCCTCGGGCGTCTGGAGCGGGAAGGGCAGGCCGGCAGCTTCGACCTGATCTTCATCGACGCCGACAAGGCCAACTACCCTGCTTACCTCGAGCACGCCCTGGCCCTGGTGCGCAGCGGTGGCCTGGTGTTGTTCGACAACGTGCTGTGGAGCGGCCGCGTGCTGGAAGCCAGCCCCGACAGCGCCGACACCCGCGCCATCAAGGCCCTGAACCGCGCGCTCAAGACCGATGCACGCGTCGATCTCTCGCTGCTGCCCATCGGCGACGGGCTGACCCTCTGCCGCAAGCGCTGAACCCGTGGCCGAGCCCATCCGCCTGCCGCCCCAGCCGGACGCCTGCGAGCTCTGCCGGCGCGCCGCGCCCCTGACCCGCCACCACCTGATCCCCAAGGCCCTGCACGGCAAAACCTACGTGCAGAAGCGCTTCGCCCGCAACGAGCGCATCACCGCCACCCTCTGGGTCTGTCGTCCCTGCCACAACCAGATCCACCGCCTGTTCAGCGAAAAGGAACTGGCGCTGACCTACAACAGCCGCGAGGCGCTGATGGCCGACGAGCGCCTGCGCACCTTCGTCGACTGGCTGGCGGGCAAACCGGCGGGGTTCGAGCCGAGGCATTGAGGGCGCTGTGCTACTCAACGCATCAGGCAGTAGTTGATCAATTGCTCTTCGATGCTCTGCCGCTGCCGCAGGATCAGCGCGACCATCACCAGGCTGGCGGTCTCGTCGAAGCGATAGAGGATGCGGAACTCATCGATATGCAGTTCGCGGTAGCCGCGGACGCCCAGCAAGGCGGCTTCCTCGCAGATGGGGGCGGCCAGTGGGTGGGCTTGCAGATGGTGCTCGGAGGTTGTGATCAGGGCTGCGAGCTTGGCGTAGGCCGGTTCGGCGCCGATGAAAGGCGTCAGGTGGTGGATCTGCGAAACCAGGCTTTCTTCGGCGGTGGTCGCGTAGGCGACCTCAATCTTCCTGCTCATCCTCGATGCTTCCCGGTCCTTGGGTGAGGGGGCTGCGCTGTTTGAGACGCTGCAGCAGGGTGTCGGCGGAGATGAGGCGGCCCTCTGCCTTGTCCCGTTCCGCGAACGACAGCAGCTTGATCAGCGCCAGGGCTTCATCGCGGCGGCGGCGTTCGGCATAGGATTCCACGACGTAGGCCGGTACGCCGTTCTGGGTGATCACCATGGGCTCGCTCAGGTCCAGCGAGGCGGCATGCTGTTTGAGGTAGCTGATGGTCCGGACTTTCATGGCGGGCTCCTTGTGAGGGGCGCATGGTAACGGATACGGTCCATATATAGTCCGCATCCGGTCCGGTAGGCAATCGTGCGCTGGCCGGGTCGAGCTCAAGCCGCCTTCGCCATCGCCTCGCATTCCACCACGCAGCGCTGGCAGGCCTGCGCGCATTCCTGGCAGTGGTCGTGGTCATGCTTGGCGCATGCCTCGGCGCAGGCCTGGCAGGCGATGGCGCAGAGGCGGCAGATCTCGTCGGCCAGCGGGCTGTCGCGGGCCATCAGCAGGGCGGCGAGGCGGCACAGGTCGGCGCAGTCGCGGTCGGTGCGGATGCACAGCGCCATGTGCCCGGCGTCTTCCTCGCGCAGGCAGGAGGCGGCGCAGTGTTCACAGGCGATGGCGCAGGCGTTGCAGGCCTGGATGCAGGAGGCATAGCGGTCGCGGATCATGGAGGTCTCCTCATGGAGTGGGTCCTGTTGAGTGGACGTGGCTCTGCCCCCGTCGGTTCGACCTATTTCCCGCCCGCCGCCCGTCGATTGACCCTGGCCACCCCGGCCACTAAGCTGCGCGCCTTGCATCAGGTGCCCCGTGGCCATGCCACCGGGGTGAAACAGGGAAGCCGGTCCATTCTCCCGAAGAATCCGGCGCTGCCCCCGCAACGGTAGGCGAATCAGACTCCGCAACAGCCACTGTGCCCAGGCATGGGAAGGCGCGGAAGGGAACCGACGGTTCCACTCGCAAGCCCGGAGACCGGCCTGGTGTGACTGCGCATGGGATCGCCCATGCATCACCCCAGAAGGTCGCGCGGGTGGCGCGACGGAGATCGAATCTTGAGTCGATACGCTTCCCCGAGGCCGGCGCTGCTGGCTGTTCTCGGCATTTCGTGCATTTCCCCGCTGGCCGCCGCGCCCCTCGAACTTGACGAGCAGGTGGTCACCGCCACCCGCAGCGAGCAGCCCGTGCGCGCCAGCCTGGCCGCCACCACCGTGATCGACCGTGCGGCCATCGAGCGCAGCCAGGCGAGCTCCGTGCCCGAGCTGCTGCGCAAGGTGCCGGGCGTGACCCTCAGCAACAACGGTGGCCCCGGCAAGAACACCACGCTGTTCATGCGCGGCAGCGAGTCCGACCACGTGCTGGTGCTGATCGACGGCGTCAAGGTCGGCTCCGTCAGCGCCGGGCTCACGGCCTTCCAGGACCTGCCGGTGCAGCTGATCGAGCGCATCGAAGTGGTCCGTGGCCCGCGCTCCAGCCTCTACGGTTCCGAAGCCATAGGCGGGGTGATCCAGATCTTCACCCGCAAAGGGCACGGCGAGGGCGCGGCAAAGCCCTGGTTCTCCGCCGGCTACGGCACCCATGACAGCTACCAGGGCAGCGCCGGGGTAGCCGGTGGCGATGAGCAGGCCTGGTACAACCTCGGCGTCAGCAGCCAGGACACCGACGGCATCAACTCCCGCCGCCAGGGCAGCAACTACTACGAGCCCGACGCCGACGGCTACCGCAACCTGTCCGGTACCCTGAATGCCGGTGTGCAGCTCGGCAGTCTGGCGCTGGATGGCACGCTGATGCGCGCCAAGGCCCACAACGACTACGACGACATCGACAGCAGTGGCTACCTGCATCCCCTCGGCGGCCACGGCGCCAACGCCGACAACCGCCAGGAGGTGATCGGCGGCCGCGCCCGCTTCAGCCCCCAGGACATCTGGAACATCACCCTGCGGGCCGGTCGCAGCGAGGACAAGTCCACCAGCCACACCGATGGCCTGTTCGATGCCCGCTTCGACTCCAAGCGCGACAGCGCCTCCTGGCTCAACGACCTGACCCTCGCCGAAGGCCACGTGCTGACCCTCGGCTACGACTGGCAGCGTGACCAGGTCAGCAGCTCCACGGCCTTCGAGCAGGACTCGCGCCGCAACCAGGGGTGGTTCGCCCAGTACCTGGGGCAAGCTGGCCAGCAGGACTGGCAGCTGTCGCTGCGCCGTGACGACAACGAGCAGTTCGGCACCCACGACACCGGCAGCGCCGCCTGGGGCTATGCGTTCACCGATGAATTGCGCTTCAGCCTCAGCTACGGCACCGCCTTCAAGGCGCCCAGCTTCAACGAGCTTTACTACCCCGGCTATGGCAACCCGGGCCTGGACGCGGAAACCTCCGAGAGCTTCGAGGCTGCGCTCACCGGGCAGCACGACTGGGGCCACTGGTCGGTCAACGCCTACCGCACCCATGTCGACGACCTGATCGCCTACGACTCCACCCTCGGCCCGTACGGCGGCCCCAACAACATCGGCAAGGCCCGCATCGACGGCCTCGAACTGGTGCTCGGCAGCCAGTGGCTGGGTTGGGACTGGAACGCCAACGCCACCTTCCTCGACGCCGAGAACCGCGACCACGGCAGCAACGCCGGCAACGAGCTTCCGCGCCGTCCGCAACAGAGCTTCAACCTCGACCTGGACCGGCGCATCGGCCGCTTCGGCCTGGGCGCCACGCTGCACGCCGAAGGCCGCAGCTACGACGACCTGGCCAACCGCAACAAGGTGGCCGGCTACGCCACCCTCGACCTGCGCGGCGAATACTGGCTGAACGAGGAGTGGCGCCTGCAGGCCAAGGTCACCAACCTGCTGGATGCCGACTACGAAACCGCGCTGGACTACAACCAGCCCGGCCAGGCAGTGTTCTTCAGCGTCCGCTACCAAGCCCTCTGACAGGAGCCACCATGACCGAATCCATCGAACGCGATGCCCGCCACAAGGCGCGCATGCAGCGCAAGAAAGCCCTGATCGACGAGAAGATCGCCCAGGCCCAGGACGAGTACGGCCTGCTGCTGGTGCACACCGGCAATGGCAAGGGCAAGAGCAGCTCGGCCTTCGGCATGGTCGCCCGCGCCCTCGGGCACGGTGTGAAGGTGGGCGTGGTGCAGTTCATCAAGGGCGGCATGTCCACCGGCGAGGAAGCCTTCTTCCGCCGCTTCCCGGACGAGGTCGCCTACCACGTGATGGGCGAGGGCTACACCTGGGACACCCAGGACCGCCAGCGCGACATCGACAAGGCGCAGCAGGCCTGGGCCGTCGCGGCGCAGCTGCTCAACGACCCGCAGGTGGGCCTGGTGGTGCTGGATGAGCTGAACATCGCCCTCAAGCACGGCTACCTCGACCTGGAGACCGTGCTCCGCGACATCGAATCGCGCCCCGAGCTGCAGCACGTGGTCGCCACCGGCCGTGGCGCGCCCCAGGGTCTGATCGACGCCGCCGACACCGTCACCGAGATGAGCCTGGTCAAGCACGCCTTCAAGTCCGGGGTGAAGGCGCAGAAAGGGGTGGAATTCTGAGCACCTCCACGCGCCATTGCCCGGCCCTGCTGATCGCCGCCCCGGCGTCCGGCCAGGGCAAGACCACCGTCACCGCCGCCCTGGCGCGCCTGCACACCCGCCAGGGCAAGCGCGTGCGGGTGTTCAAGTGCGGGCCGGATTTCCTCGACCCGATGATCCTCGCCCGTGCCTCCGGCGCGCCGGTCTACCAGTTGGACCTGTGGATGATCGGCGAGGCGGAAAGCCGCCGCCTGCTCTGGGAGGCCGCTGCCGAAGCGGACCTGATCCTTATCGAAGGGGTGATGGGCCTGTTCGACGGCTCGCCCTCGGCTGCCGACCTGGCGCGCTGCTTCGGCGTGCCGGTGATGGCGGTGATCAATGGCGCCGCCATGGCCCAGACCTTCGGCGCCCTGGCCGTGGGCCTGGCCACCTACCAACCGGGCCTGCCGTTCTCCGGCGTGCTCGGCAACCGCGTCGGCAGCCAGCGCCACAGCGACCTGATCCGCGACAGCCTGCCGGACTGGATCCGCTGGTACGGCTCCCTGCCGCGCAGCGCCGAGGTCGAGTTGCCCAGCCGCCACCTGGGGCTGGTACAGGCCGAGGAGCTGGCTGACCTGGATGCGCGCCTGGACGCCGCTGCCGATGCCCTGGCCGCCAGCGCCTCGGTGGAGCTGCCGCCGGCCGTAGCCTTCGAGGCGCCGCCGGCCCATGAGCTGCAACCGCTGCTCGAAGGCGTGCGCATCGGCGTCGCCCGCGACACCTCCTTCGCCTTCACCTACCAGGCCAACCTCGACCTGCTGCGCGCCCTGGGTGCCGAGCTGCAGTTCTTCTCGCCGCTGACCGACGCCGCGCTGCCCGAGGTGGACAGCCTCTACCTGCCCGGTGGCTACCCCGAGCTGCACCTGGCGCCGTTGGCGGAGAACCGCGCCATGGCGGCGGCGATCCGTGCCCACTGCGACGCTGGCAAGCCGACGCTCGCCGAGTGCGGCGGCATGCTCTACCTGCTGGACGCGCTGACCGACGCCGAAGGCGAGCGTGCCGAACTGGTGGGCCTGCTGCCCGGCAGCGCGGTGATGCAGAAGCGCCTGGTGGCCCTGGCCTTGCAGGAAGTCGAGCTGCCCGGCGGTGCCTTGCGTGGCCACACCTACCACCATTCGCGCCTCGACTCGTCGCTGCAGCCCCTGGCGCGCGGCACCTGCCCGAACGACAAGCCGGTGGCCGAGGCGGTGTTCCGCATCGGCCGCCTCACCGCGTCCTATATCCACTTCTACCTGCCTTCCAATCCCGCTGCGGCGGCGGAGCTCCTGCGTCCATGACCGACAACGCCTTCAGCCCCGAGGAACGCGCCGCCGTTTACCGCGCCATCGCCGAGCGTCGCGACATGCGCCACTTCAGCGGCGGCGAGGTGGCGCCCGAGCTGCTCGCACGGCTGCTGGAGGCGGCGCACCAGGCGCCCAGCGTCGGCCTGATGCAGCCCTGGCGCTTCATCCGCGTCACCGAGCCGGCGCTGCGTGAGGACATCCACGGCCTGGTGGAGGCGGAGCGGGTGCGCACCGCCGAGGCGCTGGGCGAGCGCTCCGACGAATTCATGCGGCTCAAGGTCGAAGGCATCCGCGACTGCGCCGAGCTGCTGGTGGCCGCGCTGATGGACGGGCGCGAGGCCCATGTCTTCGGCCGACGCACCCTGCCGGAAATGGATATGGCGTCCCTGGCCTGCGCGATTCAGAATCTCTGGCTCGCCGCCCGCGCCGAAGGGCTGGGCCTGGGCTGGGTCTCGCTGTTCGACCCGCAGGCCCTGGCCGAGCTGCTCGGCATGCCGCCCGGCAGCAAGCCCCTGGCGGTGCTCTGCCTGGGCCCGGTGGAGGCCTTCTACCCGGCGCCGATGCTGGCGCTGGAGGGCTGGGCGCAGCCGCGCCCGTTGTCCGAATTACTGTTCGAGAACCAGTGGGGAAACAAGGAATGAGCCTGGGCATGCTGACATTGGCCGCCGTGGTGCTGGATGCCGTCTTTGGCGAGCCACGGCGCTGGCACCCGCTGGTGGCCTTCGGCAACTGGGCCAAGCGCCTCGAGCAACGCTTCAACCCCGGTGGCCGTGGCTGGCGCAGCCATGGCGTCAGCGCCTGGGTGATCGCCGTGCTGCCGCTGACCCTGGCCGCCTGGTGGCTGGCCGAGCTGCCCTGGATCGGCACCCTGGTGGGCGTCATCGCCCTCTACGCCGCCATCGGCCTGCGCAGCCTCAATGAACACGCCGAGCCGGTGGCCCGCGCCCTCGAGGCCGGTGACCTGGAGCAGGCACGCCAGCGCGTCGGCTACATGGTCAGCCGCGAAACCCGCGAACTGGACGAAGGCGCCGTGGCCCGTGCCGCCACCGAGTCGGTGCTGGAGAACGGCAGCGATGCGGTGTTCGCCGCGCTGTTCTGGTTCGCCGTGGCCGGTGCGCCGGGCGTGGTGCTGTACCGCCTGAGCAACACACTCGATGCCATGTGGGGCTACCGCAACGCGCGCTTCGAACGCTTCGGCTGGGCCGCCGCGCGCATCGATGACGTTCTCAACTACATTCCCGCGCGCCTGGTGGCACTGACCTACGCGCTGCTCGGCAAGACGGCCGTGGCGCTGCACTGCTGGCGCAAGCAGGCACCGCTCTGGGACAGCCCCAACGCGGGGCCGGTGATGGCCGCCGGCGCCGGTGCGCTGGGCGTGCAACTGGGTGGCCCGGCCGTCTACCACGGCGAGCTGCACGAGCGCCCGCACCTGGGGCTGGGCGAGCCCGCGCGGGCCGAAGACATCGACCGTGGCATGGACCTGGTGCGCCAGGGCGTGATGCTCTGGGTGGGCGTGCTGATCATCGGAGGGTGGCTCTTTGCTTGAGCATGGAGGCAGGCTGCGCGCCGCCGCGCAGCGTTATCGCATCCCCGAGGCCGACTGGCTCGACCTCTCCACCGGCCTGGCGCCCTACGGCTGGACCCTGCCGGAGGTGCCCGGCGCCGCCTGGGCCCGCCTGCCCGAGCAGGACGACGGCCTGGAAGAGGCCGCCCGCCGCTATTACAAGGCCCCGACCCTGTTGCCGGTGGCCGGCTCCCAGGCCGCCATCCAGGCGCTGCCGCGCATTCGCCGTACCTCCCAGGTGGGCATCCTCTCGCCCTGTTACGCCGAGCATGCCGCCGCCTGGCGGCGGGTCGGCCATCGCCTGGAAGAGATCAGCGAAGCCGGTGCCCGTCGCGCCATCGACCGCCTGGACGTGCTGGTGGTGGTCAACCCCAACAATCCCACCGGTCAGCGCTACTCGCCGGAGCTGCTGCTGGACTGGCATGCGCGCCTGGCCGAGCGCGGCGGCTGGCTGGTGGTGGACGAAGCCTTCATGGACTGCACCCCGGACCAGAGCCTGGCGCGCATCAGCCACCTGCCGGGGCTCATCGTGCTGCGCTCCTTCGGCAAGTTCTTCGGCCTCGCCGGGCTGCGCCTGGGGTTCGTCTGCGCCGCCCAGGAACTGCTCGACGAGATGGAGGAGCTGCTCGGCCCCTGGGCCGTGAGCGGCCCCGCCCGTTTCATCGCCAAGAC
>BATO01000053.1 GCA_000474255.1 Aquipseudomonas alcaligenes MRY13-0052 | reverse complement strand
GCTGGTCATGGAACCGTGGGGGTCGAGGTCGACCACGACCACGCGCTTGCCGGCATCGGCCAGCAGGCCCGCCAGTGCGATCGACGAGGTGGTCTTGCCCACTCCACCCTTTTGATTGGCTACCGCCCAAACTCTCATGGTCTTCATCCTCCCGGCAGAAACGCCGCCTTGCCGAGAATCATTGTCCGCCCGCAGGGGCCGGCGACGGGGAATTGACGGCCCCCGCTGCTGGGGGCCTCGCTTCTGGCGCTGGTGCAGGTTGCGTGCCAGCACGCTGCAGGGCGTCATCCGGTTTTGCGTTGGCGCTGCCTACGCCACTGACCGCACGACGCACGTCCAGGTTGCGCGACACCACCAATACCACGCGCCGGTTGCGCCCGCGCCCTTCGGCCGTTGCATTGTCCGCCACCGGCTGGAACTCGCCATAGCCGACTGCGGCCAGGCGCGCCGGGTTCACGCCATCCATCGAGAGCATGCGCACGATGCTCGAGGCCCGTGCAGTAGACAGCTCCCAGTTGGAAGGATAGTTCGCCGTATTGATCGGCAGGTTATCGGTGAAACCTTCTACATGCACCGGGTTTTCGTAGGGCGCCAGGATCTTGGCCACCTTCTCGATCAGGGTGAAGGCTTCGTTGGCCGGTATCGCGTCGCCGCTGGGGAACAGCAGGCTGGAGTTGAGCTCGATCTCCACCCACAGCTCATTGCCGCGAACCGTCATCTGCCCGTCCTTGATCAGCTCGCCAAAGGCCTCGCTGATGTCCTGGCTGATCTCCTGCAGCGGATCAGTGGCAGCGCTCGGCGTATCACTGGAGCCGCTGTCGGTCATGGACTTGTCCGCCTCGGTGGTACGCGGGCGCTCATCGCCAACGGGGATCGGCTTGATCGAACGATCCGGCTGGCTGAAGACGCCGGTGAGGGTCTCCGAAAGGATCTTGTACTTGCCTTCGTTGATCGAGGAGATGGAGTACATCACCACGAAAAAGGCGAACAGCAGGGTGATGAAGTCCGCGTAGGAGACCAGCCAACGCTCGTGATTCTCGTGTTCTTCCTGATGACGTCTGCGGGCCATGTCGCCTCCATCAATCCATGAAGCCTTGCAGCTTCAACTCGATGGAGCGGGGATTCTCGCCCTCGCCGATGGAGAGGATGCCTTCGAGCAGCATCTCCCGATAGCGCGACTGGCGCATGGCGATGGACTTGAGCTTGTTACCGATCGGCAGCAGCAGCAGGTTGGCGAAGCCGACGCCATAGATGGTGGCGACGAAGGCCACGGCGATGCCACCGCCCAGCTGGCTGGGGTCCGCCAG
Organism: Aquipseudomonas alcaligenes MRY13-0052; assembly: GCA_000474255.1. Lineage (GTDB taxonomy): Bacteria > Pseudomonadota > Gammaproteobacteria > Pseudomonadales > Pseudomonadaceae > Metapseudomonas > Metapseudomonas solani. The sequence goes on along the minus strand of BATO01000053.1, from coordinate 43,187 downwards.
GTTGCCCATGACATGGATCAGGCCCATTACCGCACCGATGATGCCGATGGTCGGCGCGTAGCCGCCCATACTTTCGAACACCTTGGCGGCCTGGATATCACGGGCTTCCTGGGTGTAGAGGTCCACCTCGAGGATGCTGCGGATAGCTTCCGGTTCGGCACCGTCCACCAACAGCTGCAGGCCCTTGCGGGCGTACGGGTCCGGCTCGGAATCGGCGATGGGCTCGAGGCCCAGCAGGCCTTCCTTGCGGGCAGCCATGCTCCAGCCGACCACGCGGTTGATGCCGCCGGCCAGGTCGATCTGCGGGGGGAAGATGATCCAGCGAATGGTCACCAGGGACCGCTTGAACACACTCATCGGGGTCTGCAGGAACGCAGCCCCGAGGGTACCGCCCACCACGATCAGCGCAGCGGGGCCGTTGAGCAACGCCCCCGCGTGGCCACCTTCGAGGTAGTTGCCGCCGATGATGGCGACGAGCGCAAGTATGACGCCGACAACGCTCAGTACATCCATTGACGCGCGTTCTCCATTACAGGCACGCCTCGGCTATGTGCCTGCCGATATCGTCGAGCCCGTAGACGGCGTCGGCCAGGTTGGCCTTCACGATGGCCATGGGCATGCCGTAGATCACGCAGCTGGCTTCATCCTGCGCCCAGACCTGGCTGCCGCCCTGCTTGAGCAGGCGAGCGCCTTCCCGGCCATCGGCGCCCATGCCGGTGAGCACCACCGCCAGGACCTTGTCGTTATAGGCCTTGGCCGCCGAGCCGAAGGTGATGTCGACGCAGGGCTTGTAGTTCAGCCGCTCGTCACCCGGGAGGATGCGCACGGTGCCACGGCCGTCGACCATCATCTGCTTGCCGCCCGGTGCCAGCAGGGCCAGGCCGGGGCGCAGCACATCGCCGTCCTCGGCTTCCTTGACGGAAATCCGGCAGAGCTTGTCGAGGCGCTCGGCGAAGGCCTTGGTGAAGGCTGCCGGCATGTGCTGGATCAGGACGATGGGCGCCGGAAAGTTGCCGGGCAGCTGGGTCAGCACCCGCTGCAGGGCCACCGGGCCGCCGGTCGAGGTGCCGATGGCCACCAGCTTGTAAGACTTGCGTTTGGGAGCCGGGCTGGACGAGCCCCCCGAGCTGGAAGCCGGCGCAGGTGCGGCACCGGCGCTGGGGCGCGACGGGGCCGGCGTGGGCGCAGCGGGGCTGGGCGCCGACGCCGGGGCTGCCGGCGCTGGGCTGTAGCTGCTGTAGCGACGGTTGCTGCGGGCGATGCTGTGCACCTTCTCGCAGAGCAGTTGCTTGACCTTGTCGGGGTTGCGCGAGATGTCCTCGAAGTTCTTCGGCAGGAAATCCACCGCACCCGCGTCGAGGGCGTCCAGGGTCACCCGGGCGCCTTCGTGGGTCAGGGAAGAAAACATCAGCACGGGGGTCGGGCAGCGCTGCATGATGTGCCGCACCGCGGTGATGCCGTCCATCATCGGCATCTCGTAGTCCATGGTGATCACGTCCGGCTTGAGCGCCAGCGCCTGATCGATGGCTTCGCGACCGTTGGTGGCGGTGCCGATCACCTGGATATTGGGGTCGGCGGACAGAATCTCCGAGACACGACGACGGAAGAAACCGGAGTCATCAACCACCAGAACCTTGACTGCCATAAACACTCCTAACAGGCGGCCCGCCAGGGCCGCCTAAACGATCAACCGCGGCGCGCGTAGCGCTTGAGCATGCTCGGCACGTCGAGAATCAGGGCGATGCGTCCATCGCCGGTGATGGTGGCGCCGGACATGCCGGGAGTGCCCTGGAGCATCTTGCCCAGGGGCTTGATCACCACCTCTTCCTGGCCGACCAGCTGGTCCACCACGAAGCCGATGCGCTGGGTGCCCACGGAGAGGATCACCACATGGCCTTCGCCCTGTTCCTCGTGGGCCGCGTTACGCACCAGCCAGCGCTTGAGGTAGAACAGCGGCAGCGCCTTGTCGCGCACGATCACCACTTCCTGGCCGTCCACCACGTTGGTGCGCGACAGGTCGAGGTGGAAGATCTCGTTGACGTTGACCAGCGGGAAGGCGAAGGCCTGGTTGCCCAGCATCACCATCAGGGTCGGCATGATCGCCAGGGTCAGCGGCACCTTGATGACGATCTTCGAGCCCTGCCCCTTCTGCGAGAACACGTTGACCGTGCCGTTGAGCTGGGAAATCTTGGTCTTCACCACGTCCATGCCGACACCGCGGCCGGAGACGTCGGAAATCTCGGTCTTGGTCGAGAAGCCCGGGGCGAAGATCAGGTTGTAGCACTCGAGATCGGTCAGGCGGTCGGCGGCGTCCTTGTCCAGCAGCCCCTTCTCCACCGCCTTGGCGCGGAGGATATTGGCGTCCATCCCCTTGCCGTCGTCGGTGATCATCAGAAGGATGTGGTCGCCTTCCTGTTCGGCGGAGAGCACCACGCGGCCGGTGCGCGGCTTGCCGGCGGCCTCGCGCTCCTCGGGCGTCTCGACGCCGTGGTCGACGGCGTTGCGCACAAGGTGGACCAGCGGGTCGGCCAGGGCCTCGACCAGGTTCTTGTCGAGGTCGGTCTCTTCACCCACCAGCTCGAGGTTGATCTCTTTCTTCAGGTTGCGCGCCAGGTCGCGGACCAGGCGCGGGAAGCGGCCGAAGACCTTCTTGATCGGCTGCATGCGGGTCTTCATGACCGCGGTCTGCAGGTCGGCGGTGACCACGTCGAGGTTGGACACGGCCTTGGCCATGGACTCGTCACCGCTGTTGAGGCCCAGGCGCACAAGGCGGTTACGCACCAATACCAGCTCGCCGACCATGTTCATGATCTCGTCCAGGCGCGCGGTGTCGACGCGTACCGTGGTCTCGGCCTCGCTGGCGGCGGACGCGGCCTTGTCGCCACCCGCGGCAGGCGCGGGAGCGGCCGCAGGCTTGGCAGCGGGCTTGGACGGCTCAGCCGCCTTGGGAGCAGCAGCCGGTTTCGCGGCGGCAGGCTTGGCGGCCGGAGCGGCAGCGGGCTTGGCCGGAGCAGCCGGTTTGGCAGGGGCTGCCTCCGCGGCGTCGGCAACGAACTTGCCCTTGCCGTGGAGCTGATCGAGCAGCGCTTCGAATTCGTCGTCAGTGATGTTTTCGCCGGCGCCGGCAGTAGGTGCCGCAGGAGCCTTGTCGGCCGGAGCGGCAACCGCAGGGGCCTCGACCTCAGCGGCGGCCACGAACTTGCCTTTGCCATGCAACTGGTCGAGCAGCGCTTCGAACTCGTCGTCGCTGATCTCGTCACCGCCACCGGCAGGTGCCGCAGGCGCGGGCGCCGGGGCGGCGGCCTTGGCAGGCGCAGCAGGGGCCTGCTCGGCCACGAACTTGCCCTTGCCGTGCAGTTGGTCGAGCAGCGCTTCGAACTCGTCGTCGCTGATTTCGTCAGCCCCGGCAGCGGCCGATGAGGCCGCGCTGACGCTCGACTCGGCGGCGGGCTCATCGAGCACGTTGAGCAGCTGTTCGAACTCGCTGTCGGTGATATCACCGGACGCGGCTTCGGCTTCAGCAACGGGCTCAGGCTCGGGCTCGTACTCCGGTTCGGCAGCCGCCTCGTCACCACCCGGCTCGGCCAGGCGTGCCAGGGCAGCCAGCAGCTCCGGCGTGGCCGGCGTCGGCTCGGCGCGCTCGCGTACCTGGCTGAACATCTCGTTGACCGTGTCCAGCGCTTGCAGGACCACGTCCATGAGCTCCGCCGTCACACGGCGTTCGCCCTTGCGCAAGATGTCGAAGACGTTCTCGGCGATGTGGCAGCACTCCACCAGCGCATTCAGCTGGAGGAAGCCGGCACCACCCTTGACCGTGTGGAAGCCGCGGAAAATGGCATTGAGCAGATCCATATCGTCCGGACGGCTCTCGAGCTCGACCAGCTGTTCGGACAATTGCTCCAATATTTCGCCGGCCTCAACCAGGAAGTCCTGGAGGATTTCTTCATCGGCGTCGAAGCTCATTCGGTTGCTCCCTAGAATCCAAGGCTGGATAACAGATCATCGACATCGACCTGACCGGACACGACATCATCACGCTTATCGGCATTGATCTGCGGACCTTCACCCCTGGAAGGCTCTTTTTGTTTTTCTTTTTCAGCCACGATCTCCGCACGGTCGTGGTGGATACCAGCGAAGCGATCGACATCGCTGGCCATCAGTACCAATTTCACCAAGTTGCTCTCGACCTCGGTGACCAGTTGGGTGACGCGCTTGATCACCTGGCCGGTGAGATCCTGATAGTCCTGGGCAAGGAGGATGTCGTTCATCCTCGACGAAAGCTGTTCGGTATCGCGTTGACTGCGAGCAAGGAAAGTCTCGATGCGCTTGGCCAGGTCGCGGAAGGCATCCGCGCCAATTTCCCGACGCATGAAGCGCCCCCACTCCTCTCCCAGGCTCTGGGCTTCATCGCCTAGGCCATTGAGCAGCGGTGCGCTCTCCTCCACCAGGTCCATGGTCCGGTTAGCGGCCTTCTCGGTCATCTTCACCACGTAGGAAAGACGATCCGTGGCGTCGGCGATCTGCGAAACCTCGGTGGCATGGGGCAGGTGCGGGTCGATCTGGAAGTTGACGATCGCGGTGTGCAGCTCGCGCGTCAGCTTGCCGACTTCCTGGTACAGCCCGCGATCACGGACTTTGTTGAGTTCATGGATGAGTTGCACGGCATCGCCGAAATTGCCTTTTTCAAGGGTATCGACCAGCTCGCGCGCATGGTTTTTCAGGGTCGACTCAAGGTCTCCCGGTTGGGAATCTTTTTGGTCCATGGCGTCCTCGCGACTGGCATCAGCCGTTGACCCGTTCGAAGATCTTCTCGATCTTCTCTTTGAGCACCTGGGCGGTGAAAGGCTTGACCACATAGCCGTTCACACCGGCCTGGGCCGCTTCGATGATCTGGTCACGCTTGGCCTCGGCCGTCACCATCAGCACCGGCAAGTGCTTGAGGCGCTCGTCGGCACGCACGGCGCGCAACAGATCGATCCCGGTCATGCCCGGCATGTTCCAGTCGGTGACCAGGAAATCGAAGTTGCCACTGTGCAGCATGGGTAGAGCGGTGGTGCCATCATCGGCCTCTGCGGTATTGGTGAAACCCAAGTCACGCAGGAGGTTCTTGATGATGCGTCTCATCGTCGAGAAATCGTCCACGATGAGGATTTTCATGTTCTTGTCCAAATCGACCTCCGTACAGTCCTAAACGCCCCCGTAGAACGGGGGCGTCGATCAATCGAAAAACCGGCGTGCCAATCAGTGCGCGCGCCATTCACCCAGCCGTGACCGCAAGCGTGCGGCACATTGGCTGTGCAACTGGCTGACCCGCGATTCACTGACCCCCAGCACTTCGCCGATTTCCTTCAAATTCAGCTCTTCGTCGTAATACAGCGCCAGTACCAAGCGCTCTCGTTCCGGCAGATTGGCGATGGCGTCAGCCAGCGCCGCCTGGAAGCGCTCGTCTTCCAGATCATTCGAAGGTTCGAGATGGGTGACTCCGGTGTCTTCGTGCGTCGCGCCATGTTCACCGTCCTGCAACAGGTCGTCGAAGCTGAACAGGCGGCTGCCCAAAGTGTCGCTCAGGATGCCGTAGTAATCTTCGAGACTCAATCCAAGTTCGGCCGCAACTTCCTGATCTTTAGCGTCTCGCCCGGTTCTTGCCTCAATTTTCCGGATGGCATCGCTCACCATCCGGGTGTTGCGATGGACCGAGCGTGGTGCCCAATCCCCTTTTCTCACTTCATCGAGCATGGCACCGCGGATGCGTATGCCTGCATAGGTCTCGAAACTTGCGCCCTTGCTGGAATCGTATTTCTTCGAGGCTTCGAGCAAGCCGATCATGCCGGCCTGCATCAGGTCCTCCACCTGCACGTTGGCCGGCAAGCGGCCCAGCAGGTGGTAGGCGATGCGTTTGACCAGCGGCGCGTAGCGCTCGATCAGCTGGTGCTGGGAATCCCTAGCCTGTGCCTTGTTGTACATACGAAGTCCACTAGCGGGTGTCATATGGCCGAATCCGCGATCGGTTGCTGCACCAGGCGCTCCACGAAGAACTCCAGATGACCGCGTGGGTTGGCCGGCAGGGGCCAGCTGTCCACTTTCTGGGCTATCGCCTTGAACGCCAGGGCGCACTTCGAGCGCGGGAAGGCTTCGTAAACCGCGCGCTGCTTCTGCACGGCCTTGCGTACGGATTCGTCATAGGGCACCGCGCCGACATATTGCAAGGCCACATCCAGGAAGCGATCAGTCACTTTGGTCAGCTTAGCAAAGAGGTTGCGACCCTCCTGTGGACTATGTGCCATGTTGGCCAATACGCGGAAACGGCTCATGCCGTAGTCGCGGTTGAGGAGCTTGATCAAAGCATAGGCGTCGGTGATGGAAGTGGGTTCGTCACAGACGACTACGATCACTTCCTGCGCCGCGCGCACGAAGCTGACCACCGCGTCGCCGATGCCGGCGGCGGTGTCGATCACCAGAACGTCGAGGTTGTCGCTGATCTCGCTGAAAGCCTGGATCAGGCCGGCGTGCTGCATGGGCGAGAGCTGCACCATGCTTTGAGTGCCCGAGGCGGCCGGCACGATACGAACGCCACCCGGGCCCTGCAACAGCACGTCACGCAGGTCGCACTCGCCGGCGATCACGTCGGCCAGGGTGCGCTTGGCGGTGAGGCCGAGCAGTACGTCGACGTTGGCCAGGCCAAGGTCGGCGTCCAGCAGCATGACCCGGCGACCGAGATCGGCGAGGGCCAGCGAGAGGTTCACCGACACGTTGGTCTTGCCGACGCCACCTTTGCCGCCGGTTACGGCAATCACCTGTACGGGATGCAAACTACCCATTTATTACACCTTGTCTCACGTCGACTGGGCCACTTGGCGGGCTCGTGCCACTCATCCGGAGTGGCTGGGTTCTATCCGACTCGGCGGGCCGGGTTCTGGTACAGCCCGGCGAACAGGTCGGCCATGGCTTCTTCGCTGGGGTCCTCCGGCGTCTGCAGGCTCACTGCACGGCTCACCAGCTGGTGGCTGCGGGGGATCTGCAGGTCATCCGGAATCCGAGGCCCGTCAGCAAGATAGGCTACCGGGAGATGCTGGCCGATAGCCAGTCCTAAAACCTCTCCCAGGCTCGCCGCTTCGTCGAGCTTGGTCAGGATGCAGCCAGAAAGACCGCAACGCTTATAACTATGGTAGGCCGCCTTTAGCACTTGGCTCTGACTCGTTGCAGCCAGCACCAGATAGTTCCTGGCTTTGACACCACGGCTGGCCAAGGTCTCCAACTGCATTTTAAGCGCAGGATCGGTCGCCGGCAGGCCTGCGGTGTCAATCAGCACCACACGTTTGCGCGCCAGCGGGGCCAGCGCCTGGGTCAGGGATTGGCCGGGATCGACATGGGTCACCGACACGTTGAGGATGCGGCCGAGAGTCTTCAACTGCTCCTGGGCGCCGATGCGGTAGCTGTCCATGCTCACCAGGGCGATCTGCTGGGCGCCGTATTTCAGTACGTAGCGCGCAGCCAGCTTGGCCAGGGTGGTGGTCTTGCCCATGCCGGCCGGGCCGACCAGGGCGATCACACCGCCCTCTTCCAGCGGCTCCTGCTGCGGTGTGCGGATGGCGTGGGCCAGGTGGGCCAGGACCATGCGCCAGGCCTGGCGCGGGTCCTTGACGGAGGCGACACGCTCCATCAGGGCACGGGACAGTTCGGCGGACAGGCCCATGCGCTGCAGGCGACGCCAGAGGCCGGCCTGCTGCGGACGGCGGCTCTGCATCTGGCCCCAGGCGATGGAGCCCAGCTGGACTTCGATCAGTTCACGCAGGCCGTTGAGTTCGAAACGCATGGCATCCAGGCTGCGCTGGTCGGCGGCGGCCGGTGCGGCGGCCTTCGGCTGGGCAGCGGGTGCCGCCAGCGGCGAGGCACTTGCACGCTCGGTGCGTTGCGGACGCATGGCGGCGGCGAGGCTTTCCGCAGACACGTCCGAACGGTCGGCAACCAGCTGGCGGTTCTTGCCGGCGTCGGCCTGGCCACCGCGGTTGCTAAGCTCGGCATGGGCCTCGGCGATGCGGGTCTGGGTACGGCGCAGCTCGGCTTCGAGGGCCGGGTTGGGCTTGCTCGGCGCGGGAGCCGGCATGGGATAGTCGAGCGCGGCGGTGATCTCCACCCCACCGGCGACCCGACGGGTGCCGATGATGGAGGCATCCGCGCCCAGTTCGTCCCGCACCAGTTTCATGGCCTGGCGCATATCCGCAGCGAAGAAGCGTTTGACCTGCATGGCCTGTGACCTCGGTTAGTTCTGCCCCACAGTCGCAACTATGGTGACCTGCTTGTTGTCCGGTATTTCCTGGTAGGCCAGTACGTGCATGGTTGGCACGGCGAGCCTTGCGAAGCGCGACAGCATCGCCCGGATCGGCCCGGCTACCAGCAGGATGGCCTGCTTGCCGAGCATTTCCTGGCGCTGCGCCGCTTCCACCAGGGAACGTTGCAGCTTCTCGGCCATGCCAGGCTCCAGGAGGATGCCATCCTCGGAGCCTTGTCCGGCCTTCTGCATGCTACTGAGCAATATCTGTTCCAACCTGGGTTCCAGGGTGATCACAGGCAGCTCCGGCTCTAGTCCCACAATGCTTTGCACGATTGCGCGGCTCAGCGCCACGCGAACAGCTGCAACCATAGCGGCGGGATCTTGACTCTTGGGTGCGACGTTGGCGATGGCCTCGGCGATGGTGCGGATGTCGCGCACCGGTACCTGTTCCTGCAGCAGCGCCTGCAGCACCTTGAGCAGGGTCGACAGCGAAACCAGGCCCGGAACCAGCTCTTCCGCCAGCTTGGGCGAGCTCTTGGCCAGCAATTGCATGAGCTGCTGCACTTCTTCGTGCCCCAGCAGCTCGTGGGCGTGCTTGTGCAGGATCTGATTGAGGTGGGTGGCGACCACGGTACTGGCGTCCACCACCGTGTAGCCGAGGGACTGCGCCTGGTCACGCTGGCTGCCGTCGATCCACACGGCCTCCAGGCCGAACGCCGGATCCTTGGCGGCGATGCCGTTGAGGGTGCCGAACACCTGGCCGGGGTTGATCGCCAGCTCGCGGTCCGGGTAGACCTCCGCCTCGGCCACGCTGACACCCATCAGGGTCAGGCGATAGGCGTTGGGCAGCAGGTCGAGGTTGTCGCGGATGTGCACCGACGGCATGAGGAAGCCCATCTCCTGGGACAGCTTCTTGCGTACGCCCTTGATGCGGGTGAGCAGCTGGCCACCCTGGTTGCGGTCCACCAGGGGAATCAGGCGGTAGCCGACTTCCAGGCCGACCATGTCCACCGGGGTGACGTCGTCCCAGCCCAGCTCCTTGGTTTCCGGGGCACGCTGGGCCGGCAGCAGTTCCTGCTGGCGCTGCGCTTCCTGCACAGCCACTTCCTTCTCCTTCTGGCCCTTGCGCCAGATCCACCAGGCGCCGCCAGCGGCGATCAGGCCGAGGCCGAGGAAGGACACGTGGGGCATGCCCGGGACCAGGCCCATGGCGATGAGGATGGCGGCGGAGACGGCCAGCGCCTTGGGCGAGGCGAACATCTGGCGGTTGACCTGCTGGCCCATGTCCTCGGAGCTGGAAACACGCGTCACCATGATCGCAGCGGCGGTGGACAGCAGCAGCGAAGGGATCTGCGCCACCAGGCCGTCACCGATGGTCAGCAGGGAGTAGATGCGCCCGGCGTCGCCGAAGGTCAGGCCGTGCTGGATGATGCCGATGGCCATGCCACCGATCAGGTTGATGAAGAGGATCAGCAGGCCGGCGATGGCGTCACCGCGGACGAACTTGCTGGCACCGTCCATGGAGCCGTAGAAGTCGGCTTCCTGGGAGACTTCCGCGCGGCGCTTTTTGGCTTCGACCTGGTCGATGATGCCGGCGTTGAGGTCGGCGTCGATCGCCATCTGCTTACCGGGCATGGCGTCGAGGGTGAAACGTGCACTCACCTCGGAGATACGGCCGGCACCCTTGGTGACCACCACGAAGTTGATGATCATCAAGATGGCGAAGATCACCGCACCGACCACGTAGTTGCCGCCGATGACCACTTCACCGAAGGCCTGGATCACCTTGCCCGCGGCGTCGTGGCCGTCCTGGCCGTGGAGCAGTACCACGCGACTGGAGGCCACGTTCAGCGCCAGGCGCAGCAGGGTCGAGACCAGCAGGATGGTGGGGAAGACCGCGAAGTCCAGCGGGCGCAGGGCGTAGACGCTGACCAGCAGAACCACGATGGAGAGCGCGATATTGAAGGTGAAGAACACGTCCAGAAGGAACGGCGGCACCGGCAACGTCATCATGCCCAGCATGATCAGCACCAGCAGCGGCACCCCCAGGTTGCCCCGGGACAGGCTGGCGACATTGCCGCGCACGTTGCCGATCAGTTGCGAACGATCCAAATCTCTACCCTCAAGCAGTGGCGAAACACAGCCCTCGCCCATTCAATCTTTTGACGCGCGGATGCGCGCAGCAGAGCTTGTGCAAGAAGCTCACCAACTTCCCGGAGGTGGCGGTGCAGAGGGGGGCGCGGCGACCTTTGCCTACAGGCAGGGGCAGCGCAGGGTCAGTCGTCGCGACGGAGGTCAGCGGGGATCGGCGGCTCCGTCAAGGGCGCAGGGCGCTTGCCCTTGCCCGCGCGGAATTGCTTGAGCTGGTAGACGTAGGCCAGTACCTGGGCCACCGCCAGGTACAGGCCGGCGGGGATTTCCTGGTCCAGCTCGGTGGAGTAGAACACCGCCCGCGCCAGGGCCGGGGATTCCAGCACGGTGATCTTGTTCTCCTGGGCGATCTCGCGGATCTTCAGCGCGGTGAAGTCGTTGCCCTTGGCCAGCAGCAGCGGCGCGGTGCCCTTGGCCGGGTCGTACTTCAGGGCCACGGCGAAGTGGGTCGGGTTGGTGATCACCACGTCGGCCTCGGGCACGGCGGACATCATGCGGCGCTCGGCCATCTCCCGCTGCATGCGACGGATACGCGACTTGACCTCGGGCTTGCCCTCGCTGTCCTTGTACTCGTCGCGCACTTCCTGCTTGGTCATCATCAGCTTCTGCTTGTTGTCCCAGAGCTGATACGGCACATCGATGGCGGCGATGAGGATCAGCCCGCAAGCCAGCCAGAGCGCGCTCCAGCCCACCACCTGGACGCTGTGCAGGATGGCCTGTTCCAGAGGCTCGTGGGCGATGGCCAGGAGGTCGTCAGCATCCGAAGACAGCACCATCAGCGCCACCATCAGGATCAGCCCGAACTTGCCCAGCGCCTTGAGCAGCTCCACCACCGCGTGCATGGAGAACATGCGCTTGATGCCGGACAGCGGACTCATGCGGCTGAATTTCGGCGCCAGGGCCTCGAAGGAGAACAGCCAGCCCCCCAGGGAGATGGGCGCCACAAGTGAGACGATGAGCAGCGTCACCAGCAACGGGGTAACGGCCGAGAGTGCCATCTGCCCCGACTGCAACAGCCACAGCGCCATGCTGCGCTCGTCCATCAGCGCTTCGCGCGACAGGGTGAAGTTGGCCTGCATCATGCGCATCATCATGTCCGCCAGGCCGCCGCCGGAGGCCAGCACGCCCCCGCCCCACCCAGGGTGATGGCCAGGGTATTGAGCTCCTTGGAACGGGCGATCTGCCCCTTCTCGCGCGCCTCCTGCTGGCGTTTCGCGGTGGGTTCTTCGCTTTTGTCCGCCCCGCTCTCACTTTCTGCCATGGCGCACCTCGGCAGAAGGCCCGGCTAACCGACCGGGACGGGTAATGGGCGGCATGCAGCCGCAGCGAGAGGCCATCAGCGCGCCCTCGCCAGCTCGCGCAGGAGCTGCAAGGCGTCGGTGGCGATAAGCTGGTACTGGGAGAGGATGTCGGCCATGCCGATCCAGATGATCACCAGACCCAGGGCCACCGTCAGCGGGAAGCCGATGGAGAAGATGTTCAGTTGCGGCGCGGCGCGGGTCATCACGCCGAAGGCGATGTTGACCACCAGCAGCGCAGTGATCGCCGGCAGCGCCAGCAGCAGGCCGGCGCCGAGCACCCAGCCCAGCTTGGTGGCCAGGGTCCAGTAGTGCTCGGCCATCAGCCCCCCGCCCACCGGCAAGGTGACGAAGCTCTCGGCGAGCACCTCGAACACCACCAGGTGGCCGTTCATGGCCAGGAACAGCAAGGTCACCAGCATGGTGAAGAACTGCCCGATCACCGGCACCGAGACGCCGTTGGTGGGGTCGACCATGGAGGCGAAGCCCAGGCCCATCTGCACCGCGAGTATCTGCCCGGCGACGACGAAGGCATGGAAGAACAGCTGCAGGGCGAAGCCCATCACCGCCCCCACCAGTATCTGCTCGGCGATCAGCAGGAAGGCCTGCAGGGTGACGGCGTCCACCGGGGGCATGGGCGGCAGCGAAGGGGCGATCACTGCGGTGATGCCGAGGGCCAGGTACAGCCGCACCCGGGTCGGCACCAGCTGGGTGCCGATCAGCGGCATGGTCATCAGCAGCGAGGCAATGCGGAACAGCGGCAACAGGTAGCTGCCGACCATGCCGCCGATCTGCGATGTGGTCAGCTCCAGCATGTCAGCCGATCAACATGGGGATGTTGTGGTAGAGGTTGGTCATGTACTCCATCAGCTCGCGGGTCAGCCAGGGCCCGGCCCACATCAGCGAGATGAGCATCACCAACAGGCGCGGCAGGAAGCTCAGGGTCTGTTCGTTGATCTGCGTGGCGGCCTGGAACATGGCGACGATCAGGCCCACCACCAGGCTGGGCACCACGAGGATGCCGACGATGACGCAGGTCAGCCAAAGCGCTTCACGGAACAGGTCGACGGCGACTTCGGGTGTCATGGCTAAACCCCTCCAAAGCTTCCGGCCAGGGTGCCGATGATCAGCGCCCAGCCATCCACCAGCACGAACAGCATGATCTTGAACGGCAACGAGATGATCAGCGGCGACAGCATCATCATGCCCATCGCCATCAGCACGCTCGCCACCACCAGGTCGATGATCAGGAACGGGATGAAGATCATGAAGCCGATCTGGAACGCGGTCTTCAGCTCCGAGGTGATGAAGGCCGGGATCAGGATGGTCAGCGGCGCGGCGTCGGGCGACTGGATGTCGGTGCGCTTGGACAAGCGCACGAACAGCTCCAGGTCACTGGAGCGGGTCTGCGCCAGCATGAAGTTCTTCACCGGCACCTCGGCGCGCTTGATCGCCTCCTGGGCCGGCAACTGCTCGTTGAGGTAGGGCTGCAGGGCGTCGCGGTTCACCTGGTCGAACACCGGCCCCATGATGAACATCGTCAGGAACAGCGCCATGCCGGTGAGGATCTGGTTCGACGGCGTCTGCTGCAGGCCCAGCGCCTGGCGCAGGATGGAGAAGACGATGATGATCCGCGTGAAGCTGGTCATCAGCATGACGAACGCCGGGATGAAGCTCAGCGCCGTCATGATCAGCAGGATCTGCAGGCTGACCGAGTACTCCTGCTGGCCTTCGGCGTTGGTCGACAGGGTGATGGCGGAGATCGACAACGGGTCGTCGGCGCCCAGCGCCAGGGGTGCCGCGAATGCCAGCAGCAGGGCGATCAGGATGCGCCAGTAACCCATCAGCTCTTGTCCTTGTCCTTGCCCAGTAGCTCCATCAGGCGCTGGGCGAATTCGGGGGTGGCAGGCTCGGCGTCGGGCATGTGCACCGGTTCCTTGAGCACATGCAACGGGGTGATGCGCCCGGGCGTGAGACCCAGGAGGATCTGCTCGCCGCCCACCTGCACCAGTACCAGCCGATCACGCGGGCCCAGCGCCTGGCTGGAGACCAGCTTGATCACCTGGCCGCCGCGGAGGCCCATCTGCTGCACCCGACGCAACAGCCAGGCGAGCACGAAGATGACGCCCACCACCAGCAACAGGCCGATGGTCAGCTGCCCGAGCTGCGCGGCGACGCCGCCCCCGGCATTGACCACCGGAGCGGCACCCACGGCAGGCGCGGCGACGGCGGCCGGGATGGCGGAGGCGTTTGCCGCCGGCTCTGCGGCGAACGCCGTCAGGGGCAGGCAGAACAGCGCGAGCAGGAGTCGTCCCATGGCGTCAGCGCAGTTTCTTAATGCGTTCGCTGGGGCTGATCACGTCGGTCAGGCGGATGCCAAACTTCTCGTTGACCACCACCACCTCGCCATGGGCGATGAGCGTGCCGTTGACCAGCACATCCAGCGGCTCGCCGGCCAGGCGGTCCAGCTCGATTACCGAGCCCTGGTTGAGCTGCAGCAGGTTGCGGATGGTGATGTCGGTGTTGCCCACTTCCATGGAGATGGACACCGGGATGTCGAGGATGACATCGAGGTTGGGGCCATCCAGGCTCACCGGTGCGTTGGAGCGCGGCATGCTGCCGAACTCTTCCATCGGTGCCCGGGGGTTGGCCGGTGCCGCCGCTCCGCCGCCCTGGTTCATCAGTGCGTCGATGTCGTCCTGGCTGGCCTCGTCGCCCGCCTCGGCCAGGGCCGCCGCCCATTCATCGGCGAGCGCCTGTTCCTCGGGGGTGGTGCTTTCTTCGTCTGCCATCGGTTGACCTCGGCTGGCTCAAATAGGGTATGGGTCGACCGTCAGCGCTGACGGTCGATCGGATCGAGAATCTGCAGGGCCAGGTTGCCCTTGTGGGCGCCCAGCTTGGCCTTGAAGGCCGGCACGCCGTTGGCGCGCATGATCATGTGCTCGGGCATTTCCACCGGAATCACGTCGCCCGGCTGCATGTGCAGGATGTCACGCAGGCGCAGCTGGCGGCGGACCACGGTGGCGCCGACCGGCACGCTGACGTCGAGGATGTCCTCGCGCAGGGCCTTGATCCAGCGCTCGTCCTGGTCGTCGACATCGGACTGGAAGCCGGCGTCTAGCATCTCGCGGATGGGCTCGATCATCGAATAGGGCATGGTGATGTGCAGGTCGCCGCCACCGCCATCGAGTTCGATGTGGAAGGTGGAGACGACGATCACTTCACTGGGGCTGACGATGTTGGCCAGCGCCGGGTTCACCTCGGAGTTGATGTACTCGAAGTTCACGTCCATCACCGCGTGCCAGGCTTCCTTCAGGTCGACGAAGGCCTGGTCCAGCACCATGCGCACCACGCGCAGTTCGGTGGGGGTGAATTCGCGGCCCTCGATCTTGGCGTGACGGCCGTCACCGCCGAAGAAGTTGTCCACCAGCTTGAACACCAGCTTGGCGTCGAGGATGAACAGGCCGGTGCCGCGCAGCGGCTTCATCTTCACCAGGTTGAGGCTGGTGGGGACGTACAGCGAGTGCACGTACTCGCCGAACTTCATCACCTGCACGCCCCCTACCGCCACATCGGCGGAACGGCGCAGCAGGTTGAACATGCTGATGCGGGTATAGCGGGCGAAACGCTCGTTGATCATCTCCAGGGTCGGCATGCGTCCACGGACGATGCGATCCTGGCTGGTCAGGTCGTAGCTTTTGACGCTCCCGGGTTCCGCCTCGTTCTCGGTCTCGACCAGGCCATCGTCCACGCCATGGAGCAGCGCGTCGATCTCGTCCTGGGAAAGCAGGTCTTGGACTGCCATGGGTCTCCCCTGCTACTGCAATACGAAATTGGTGAACAGCACTTGCTCGACCGCCACCTTGCCGGTTTGCGCCTTGGCCACTTCCTGGATGGTGGCGGTGGCCTGCTGGCGCAGCATCTCCTTGCCCACCGGGGTGACCAGGGTGTCGAAGGTCTGGCTGGAGAAGAGCATCACCAGCTTGTTGCGCACCACCGGCATGTGCTCCTTGAGCGCATCCATCTCGGCCTTGTCGCGGCCCATCAGGGCCACGGTGACCTGCATGTAGCGCTGGTGGCCGTTCTGGTTGAAGTTGACCACGAAGGCCGGAGCCAGGGGCTCGTACAAGGCGATCTGCTTGACCGGAGCAACGTGCTCGGCGGCGGCCTCGTCCTTCTTGTCATCCTTCTTGGCGTCGCCACCGCGGCCCAGCAGGAACCAGGTCGCGCCGACCGAGGCGCCCACGACCACCAGCAGCACCACGGTCAGCAGGATGATCAGTTTGAGCTTGCTCTTGCCGGCGGGCTTTTCGTCGCCGCCCGCATCCGCCTTCGCTTCTTTCTTCGCCATGCCAAAATTCCGTCGCTGATCGGGTTAATGCCCGCATTCAATGGGTTGAGAGCAAGTGTTATGCCAGCTTCTCACCAAACGCCGCAGCGGATATACCAGTGTCCTTGGCGGCTGTCACCCACGAAAAAAGGCGCCCGGTGGCTTTTTATCGAGCCACCGGGCGCCTTCAGTCTAGAACATGACGATTGCGGGGATGCGGATCAGGCGTAGTAGTCCACCAGGCCGCGCCCGCCAGTTGCCGTGGGGCTGCGTATCTCGCTGATGCCGACAGCGATCTCCTCGTCGCCGCCACCGCCCAGGTGCGAGCTTCCGCCATTGCCTCGGCCGCTGCCGCCCTCATTGCTCTGCTGGCCCTGCCAGCCACGGTTCAGGGACTGGTCGGAGACGTTCACATCCAGCTGGTTCATGCCCTGCTGGGAGAACATGTCGCGCAGGCGGTGCATCTGCCCTTCCAGCGCCTCGCGCACCCCGGCGTTGGGGCTGGCGAAGGTCACCTGGGTATGGTCCTGGCCCATGTTGATGCGCACTTCCAGGCGCCCCAGGTCTTGCGGGTCGAGCTGGATCTCGGCCGACTTGAGGTTCTGGCTGGACAGCCACATGACCCGATCGACCACCGCTTCGCTCCAGCCGCCCTGGTTCATCGCCACCGGCTGGCCGGGAACCAGGGCCGGCGTGCGCTGGGCCAGGGCCGACTGCTGGCTGATGGTCTGGCCGATGGCATTCAGGCGGCTATCAAGGACTTCGCTGCGGATTTCCGACTTGCTCTCGCCCAGGCCCTGGGTGAGCTGCTCGGAGAGTTCCGCCACTGGAAGTTCGACATCCACCGGGACTTCTTCCGGTTCCGCCGTCTTGTCGCCGAAGGCGGCCAGGGCGCTGGCGAAGTTCTGCCCGGCATTGGCCGAATTCTGCGTGGTGACGGTGGTGGTGGTCGCCACCTGCACCTGGTCGCCCTCACCCTCGGTTTGCAGGCCGATCTGCATGCCGGCGAAGCCTTGCAGCGGATCTGCCTGGGCATCGACCTCCAGCGTGGCGGTGCCCTGGGTAGCAGGCGCGACACTGGGCAAGCCGGTCGGCAAGGTGACTTCCGGCGCAGGCGGCTCGACCACCGGCGGCGCGATCTGGCCGCTCATGGCCATCAGCAGCAACGGATCGATGACCGGGTCTTCGGGCTGGGTGCCGTCGCTGGCGGCCACACTGTCGTCAGGGGTATCGCCACCACTGCCGCTGCCCTTCCCGCTGTCGCGGTCGGCCGGCAAGCCGTTGCCGCTATCGGCAACCGTCGACGGCTTGCCGGTGTTGTCATTGGCCGGCCTGTCCGCCGAATCGTCCGCCTTGCGGGTGTCATCGGGCTTGTCACGGGCAGGCTTGGCCGCCGGCTCGTTTCGTTCTACAGGCTTGGCCTGCTGCTCCTTCGCATACACCTGGGCAAAGCTGGGAGCCGCGTTCTTGACGGGTTCCGGTGTCTTGACCTGGGTTTTTGCCGCCTGCACTTTCGTCTTCACGCCAGGGTTCGCCTGCAGAAGAATATCGGGGGCAACGGGCATGGGCACTCTCCGCTGAGGGGTTGGTTCGTGCCAGGGGGATTGCAAGGGGCGGGCCAAGTTTCGGCCGCGAAGGAAATCAGCGCATCAGAAGCTGTGACGCTGGCGCTCGGAGCGGAACAGGATGCGCACGATGGCGAACTCCCGCTCGATGCGTTCGACCAGGTCCGGCGCGTCTTCCAGGCGCTCGCGTCGGGCGCTTTCCTCCAACTGCTTGCACAGGGTCGCCAGCAAGGGCGCGCCCATGTTGCTGCAGCTGCCCTTGAAGCTGTGCGCGGCG
Source organism: Aquipseudomonas alcaligenes MRY13-0052 (assembly GCA_000474255.1). GTDB lineage: Bacteria > Pseudomonadota > Gammaproteobacteria > Pseudomonadales > Pseudomonadaceae > Metapseudomonas > Metapseudomonas solani. Next base: position 25,294 of record BATO01000053.1, on the reverse strand, counting down.
AGGCGCAATGCCTGGGCGTCCTGCTGGTCGCAGGCCTGGTGGAGCAGGCGTACACGCTCCTCCGAGTCGACCAGGAAGGTGTCCAGCAACACCGGGTACTCGTCTTCCATGACTTCCTGCAAAGCGGCCAGTACGCCATTGTCGATATGCAGATCGGACAACCGGATCACTCCTTGAACGACACGATGGGAATCAGGATGGGCGTGGCCAGACGAACTCCACGCGGATGCCCCTGCCATCCTCCGGCAAGTCGCAGCGCGCGGCAAGTTGTCTGACCAGCGTCAGGCCACGTCCGCTCAGGCTCGACGTATCGATATCCCGCTCCAGCACCGCCCGGGCATCGAAGCCCTTGCCGCTGTCCTCGACCCGCACCAGCAGGCGCCCGCCCTCCTCGCCCACCGGCAACAGCTCGAGGTGGATGCGCACATGGCCGTGCTCGAGCCCGGCCAGGCGCGTGGCGCGCTCGCGGTAGTACTCGGCAAAGCCACGGGCATCGCGCTTGAGCGCGGAGTCCAGGCCCAGCACACCGTGCTCCAGGGCGTTGGAGTAAAGCTCGGCGAGTACGGTGTAGAGCGCCCCGCCCTGGTCGCGCAGGCCCTGCACCTCCAGCAACAGCTGCAGGAGGAAGGGCAAGGGATTGAAGCGCTTGAGGGTCTGGGCGCGGAATTCGAAGCTGGCCGACCAGTCCAGCGGGCTCAGCTGGCCGCTGTCGGTGAACGCCAGCTGCGGGCGCTGTTCGAGGTCCTCGACCAGGGTCACCTCGATCATGCTGACGTCGTCCTGGGCTTCGCCCCGGAAGGCGGCCAGGGTGCGCTGGATCTCGTCGAACAACTGCTCCGGCGCGGTATTGCTGGCGAAGACACGCCGCAGGCGCTCGTCACCGAACAGCTCGCCGGCCTCGTTGCAGGTTTCCAGCACGCCATCGGACCAGAGGAACACGCGGTCGCCGACATCAATCGGGTAGACCTCGTACTTGTCATCGAACTGGGCCGGCTCCAGCACCCCGAGCGGCAGGTGCCGCGATACCAGCGGCACCACCGGGCCGCCATCGGCGCGGCACAAGTAGCCGTCGGGCAAGCCGCCGTTCCACACCTCCAGCACACGCCGCTGGAAGCTGAGGTTGAGCAGGGTCGCGCAACAGAACACGCCCACCGGCAGGATGCGCTTCAGCTTGGCATTCATCTCGCGGAGGATGTCGGCCATGGCGTAGCCCTTGGCGGTCATCCCGTAGAAGACTTCGGCCAGGGGCATGGCCCCGATGGCCGCCGGCAGGCCGTGGCCGGTGAAGTCGCCCAGCAGCACATGCATGCCACCGGAAGGTTTGTAGGCGGCCAGCAGCAGGTCGCCGTTGAACAGCGCATAGGGCGACTGCAGGTAGCGGATATTGGAGGCATTGAGGCAGCCGGAGTGGGCCACCTTGTCGAACACCGCCTTGGCCACGCGCTGCTCGGTGAGCAGGTGCTCGTTGTGCTTGGCGATCAGGTCGCGCTGGTGCAGGACGGTCTCCTGCAGGCGGCGCAGGCGGTCCATGGCCTTGATCTTGGCTTCGAGGATGACGCGGTTATAGGGCTTGGCGAGGAAGTCGTCGCCGCCGGCCTCCAGGCAGCGCACCAGCGCTTCGTTCTCGGTGAGCGAGGTGAGGAAGATGATCGGCACCAGCTCCTCGCCCGCCAGCTGCTTGATCCGCCGTGCCGCCTCGAAGCCATCCATGACCGGCATCAGCGCGTCCATGAGCACCATGTCGGGCTGCTCCTGCTGGAACAGCGCGACGGCTTCCAGGCCATTGGCGGCCGTCAGGGCACGGTGGCCCTGGCGGTTGACGATGGTGGAAAGCAGCATGCGGTCGGCCGCGTTGTCCTCGGCGATGAGGATGGACAGGCGGGCCGACATGGCGGTGTCAGGCAATCTGGAACAGCTGTTCGAAGTTAGAGATGGCGAGAATCTTGCGCACGTCGGGGTTGCAGTTGACCAGGCGGATCTGCGCGCTGTCGCCACCGGCGTGGTCACGCAGCAACAGCAGCATGCCCAGGGCGGAGCTGTCGAGGTAGGTGGTGCCCTTGAGGTCGACCACGTAGCGCTTGGGGTTGATGCTCACGCGCTCGTAGGCGTCGCGAAATTCCTGGTGAGCCCCGAAATCGAAACGTCCCTGGATGACGATGGTCAGCTCTTGCCCGTCGCTCGAAGGCAGCGAGGTGATGGCCATGCAAGACTCCTTGATCAGAAATGTAAACGCGTGCAGAAGATTTAGCACCCGCCTGGAGCCTCGGCAACCGCGATTTAGCGTTCCTCGCGCCCGATGAGGCGTTGCGAGAGTTCATCGAGGAGTTTCTGCTCGCGCTTGTCCTGGATTGCACGCGCCTCGTCGATGTAGCGCTGCACCAGCTTCTTCAGGCCCTCCAGCCGCGCGTAGCGCTGCTGCCAGGCCTCCCGCGCCTTGGCCAGGTTGTCGCGATGCCAGGCCACGCTCTGGGTCTGCTGGGCGACGGCCGTTTCCAATTGCGAAAGAAAGCGCTGGTAGTTGGTCAGCCACTGGCCGGACACACCCTGGCTGCCCTGGGTGATCCACTGCTGCTGGTAATCGGAGCGGAAGCGTTCGAGGTCACCGAGCTTGCCCTCGGCCTGGCCCAGCAACCCCTGGCAATGCCCGACCAGGCGGGCGGCATCGCGTTCGGCTTTCTGCGCCATGTCCACGACGGGAGCAAGGCGCGCGGCGCGGTCACGGGCCATGGTTCATCAACCCGCGCTGCCGGTGTTCAGCACCGCGGCGAGGCGCTCGACGCTCTGTGCCAGCGGCTCGCTTTCGTTGAGCCCCTGGTGAAGGTATTTGGCCATGGCCGGTTGCCGGGCGATGGCCAGGTCGGTGTCGGCATCGCCGCCGGCGACATAGGCGCCGACGCTGATCAGGTCGCGGGTCTGCTGGTAGCGCGACCACAGCTGCTTGAAGCGCTGGGCCATCTTCATGTGCTCGGGGCTGACCACCTGGGGCATGACCCGGCTGATGGACGCCTCGATATCGATCGCCGGGTAGTGGCCCTCTTCCGCCAGGCGCCGTGACAGCACGAAGTGACCATCGAGCACACCCCGCGCGGCGTCGGCGATGGGGTCCTGTTGGTCGTCACCCTCGGAAAGCACGGTGTAGAAGGCGGTGATCGAGCCGCCGCCCTTCTCGCCGTTACCGGCCCGCTCCACCAGCTTGGGCAGCTTGGCGAACACCGAGGGCGGGTAGCCCTTGGTGGCCGGCGGTTCGCCGATGGCCAGGGCGATCTCGCGCTGGGCCTGGGCGAAACGGGTCAGCGAATCCATCAGCAGCAGGACGTTCTTGCCCTTGTCGCGGAAGTATTCGGCGATGCGCGTGCAATACATGGCGGCACGCAGGCGCATCAGCGGCGCGTCGTCCGCGGGCGAGGCGACCACCACGGAGCGCTTGATGCCCTCTTCGCCGAGGATGTGTTCGATGAATTCCTTGACCTCGCGGCCCCGCTCGCCGATCAGCCCGACGACGATGATTTCCGCCTCGGTGAAGCGGGTCATCATGCCCAACAGCACACTCTTGCCCACGCCGGTGCCGGCGAACAGGCCAAGGCGCTGGCCACGGCCGACGGTAAGCAGGCCGTTGATGGAGCGGATGCCGACGTCCAGCGGCACGGAAATGGGGTCACGGTTGAGCGGGTTGATCACCGGGCCGTCCATCGCCACCCAGTCTTCGGCCTTCATTCCGCCCTTGCCGTCCAGGGCACGGCCGGCGCCGTCGAGTACCCGCCCGAGCATGGACATGCCCATGGGCAGGCGGCCGGTATCGGGCAGCGGCACCACGCGGGCGCCGGGAGCGATGCCGGCGAGGCTGCCCACCGGCATCAGGTAGATCTTGTTGCCGGAGAACCCCATGACTTCGCCTTCCACCTGCACCGGGTGGTAGCTGTCGTCGTTGATCACCAGGCAACGGCTGCCAATGGCGGCGCGCAGGCCTTCGGCTTCCAGGGTAAGGCCGACCATGCGCAGCAGGCGCCCTTCCACCACGGGCTGGGTGGGCAGTTGCACGGCATCGGCGTAGCCGCCGAGGCGCTTGGCGAAACTGGTCCGCTCAAGACGCATGGGGCGGTTCCGGCGGGCTCAGGTCGAGGGCGATATCGGCCGGTGGCGTGTGCACCTTCTGTTCGCGCTGCTGGTCGAAAAGCTGCTTCAGCGCCTGGGTCATGCGCGTCTCGATGCTGGCGTCGATGCGGCTGTGTTCGGTTTCGATGCGGCAACCGCCGGGCAGCAGGGTCTCGTCTTCGAGGATGCGCCAGGTTTCTTCGTGGCGTTCGCGCAAGGCCTTCACCAACTCGAAGTCCTGCGGGTTGATGTGGATGCGCAGGTTGCTGGCGCCCATGGGCAGCAGCTTGAGCGCTTCGCGGAGGATCTGGCGGATCTGGGTGGAGTCCATCGCCAGCTCGCGCTGGATGACCTGCCGGGTGATCAGCCCGACCAGGTGCACCATGGCTTCTTCCAGTTGCTGGTCCTGCTCGGCGATGGGCGCCATGAGCTGGCCCATGAGGCTTTCCAGGGACTCCAGGCGCGCATTGGTGGCCACCTCGGCCTCCTGGCGCGCCTTGATCTGGCCGGCATGGAAGCCGTCCTTCTCGCCGGTGGCGAAGCCTTCGTTGTAGGCGTCCTGGCGGATCGCTTCCAGCTCATCGAGCGTCAGCGGCTTGACGGCCTCCGGCTCGACATCCTCGACGGCCTGCGGGGCTTCCGTGGCCGGCGCGGCCTCGGCCATCGCCGGCGCGTCCGGCTGCTGGGCGGGCTCGTCCGGCTCCTCGGCGACCACGGCAGGGCCTTCGGGATCGAAGCTGGGCAGGGACCAGCGATCGAAGGCGTTCACATCCTTGGCGCGAATCAGCTCGCTCTGTGCTTCCTTGGTAGCCATCGGGCGCGCCTCAGATCATTTCTTCGCCGCCCTTGCCACCGAGCACGATTTCTCCGGCTTCGGCCATGCGGCGGGCGATGGTGAGGATTTCCTTCTGCGCGGTCTCCACGTCGCTGACGCGGACCGGGCCCTTGGCTTCGAGGTCGTCGCGCAGCAGTTCGGCGGCGCGCTTGGACATGTTCTTGAAGACCTTCTCCTTGATCGCTTCGTCCGAGCCCTTGAGGGCCAGCACCAGCACATCGGACGACACCTCGCGCATCAGCGCCTGGATGCCGCGGTCGTCGACGTCCGCCAGGTTGTCGAAGACGAACATCAGGTCTTCGATCTGGCCGGACAGGTCCTCGTCCACCTCGCGGATGGAGTCCATGAGCTGGCCCTCCACCGAGCTGTCGAGGAAGTTCATGATGTCCGCCGCGCGCTTCACGCCGCCCATGGTGGTGCGGGTGGAGCTGGAGTTGCCGGCGAACTGCTTCTCGAGGATCAGGTTGAGTTCCTTGAGCGCGGAAGGTTGCACGGTGTTCAGCGAGGACACGCGCAGGATGATGTCCAGGCGCACCTTGTGGTCGAAGTGGCTGAGCACCTCGCCGGCCTGGTCGGGGTCGAGGTAGGCGACCACGATGGCCTGGATCTGCGGGTGCTCGTAGCGGATGACGTCGGCCACGGCGCGCGGCTCCATCCACTTCAGGCTGTCCAGGCCGCTGGTGCTGCCGCCCAGGAGAATACGGTCGATCAGGTTGTTGGCCTTGTCCTCGCCCAGGGCCTGGGTGAGCATCTTGCGGATGTAGCCGTCGGCACCGACGCCCAGGCTGGTCTGGTCGCCGACGATCTCGACGAACTCGCCCATCACCTGCTCGACCTGCTCGCGGTGCACGTTGCGCATCTGCGCCATCGCCACGCCGACCTTCTGCACTTCCTTCGGGCCCATGTGGCGCAGCACTTGCGCGGCATCGGTCTCGCCGAGGGAAAGCAGGAGGATGGCGGCCTTGTCCACCTTGGTCAGCTTGGGAGCGCGGTTATCACTCATCGGCGTTGATCCACTCTTTGACTACCAGGGCCACGCGACCCGGGTCTTCGGCTACCAGGCTTTTGATCGCGTTCAGTTGTGCATCATACCCCTCGCTCGGGCTCGGCAGCAGGATGCTTTGCGGCCCGCCGAGGCTCACCCGATCATCGGACAGCTCGCCGGACAGCCCACCCATTTCGCCCAGCTCGACGTCGCCGTCGCGACCGCCGCCGACCAGGTCCTTGCCCTTGCCACCGCCGGAGATGTTGTTGAGCACCGGGCGCAGTACGAACCACACCAGAATCAGGATCAGCAACGCCGGGAACAGCTGCTTCAGACCCGAGGTCAGCATCTGGAACCAGACCTGCTCGTACCACGGCAGTTCGATCACCTCGTCGCCACCGCCGACGAACGGCGTGTTGATCACGCTGACGCTGTCGCCACGGCTGGCATCGAAGCCCACGGCGTCCTGTACCAGACGGGTGAAGCGAGCGATCTCGTCAGCGGTCCAGGGTACATGGGTGGTCTCGCCCTGGGCGTTGACCTTGACCTGGTCGTCCAGCACCACGGCGACGGAAAGCCGGCGCAGGCGACCCTGCTGTTGCTTGGTGTAGCTGATGGAGCGGTCCAGCTCGAAGTTGCGCGTGGTCTGGTCACGCTTGTCGGTCGGGTACGGCGCCAGCATCGGTTTGCCGGTGGCCTGGTCGATGATCTGCTGGCCGTTGTCATCGAGGATCGGCTGGCCGGGTGCCACGGCCGGGGCAGCGGCTGCCGGAGCGGCCTGCTGCGGCGCGTTGGCCGGGCCCGGGGGCTGGTTGGACAGCGCGCCGGGAACGCCCTGCGGGCCGGAGCCGGCCTGGCGCTCTTCGTTGAGTTTCTGCTCGCTGCGCAGCGCCGGCTGGTCCGGGTTGAACATCTCGGCAGTGGATTCCACCGCACTGAAGTCGACGTCCGCCGAGACTTCGGCCTTGTAGCGGCCATTGCCCAGGACCGGCTGCAGGATGCTGTGCACGCGCTGGGTGAAGAGGCCTTCCATGCGGCGGGTGTAGTCGTACTGCTTGCCCGCCATGGACAGCTCGGAAAGCTCCTGCTGGTCGGACAGCAAGGTGCCCTTCTGGTCCACGACCGTGACCTGGCCCTTCTCCAGTTCCGGCACGCTGGTGGCGACCAGGTTGACGATGGCCATCACCTGGCTCGGCTCCAGGGAGCGGCCCGGGTACAGCTCGACCAGCACCGAGGCGCTGGGCTTGCGCTCGTCACGGACGAACACCGAGCTTTTCGGGATGGCTAGGTGCACGCGGGCACCCTTGACGTTGTTCAGGCTGGAAACGGTGCGCGCCAGCTCGCCTTCCAGGCCGCGGCGGTAGCGGGTGGCTTCCATGAACTGGCTGGTGCCCAGGCCTTGCTCCTGGTCGAGGATCTCGTAGCCGACGTTGCCGTCATTGGGCGCGATGCCGGCGCCGGCCAGCTTGATGCGGGCACGGGCCACGTCGTCGGCCTTGACCAGCAAGGCACCGGAATTGGGTTCGATCTTGTAGGGGATGTCGGCGCCGTTGAGCGCCTCCATCACCTGGTTGGCATCCATACCGCTCAGGCTGCCGTAGAGCGGACGGTAGTCCGGCTGCTGCGACCAGAGCACCACGGCAAAACCGATCGCCACGCTGGCGGCAAGACCGACCAGCAGGCCGATCTGGCGCAGCATGCTCATCTGCGAAAGGTTTTCCAGGAATGCCAGGCCGAAGAGGGGTTTCTTCTCGCCCTGCTCGCCCGCCGGGGCCGGAACGTTAGCGGTTGCCGCGTCTGCCATTTCTCAACCCTGCCCTTAAACCGGCATCTGCATGATGTCTTGATACGCCTGGACCAGCTTGTTGCGCACCTGAGTCATGGCCTGGAACGACACGCTGGCCTTCTGCGAGGCAATCATCACATCGGTGATATCGACGCCGCTCTGGCCCGTCTCGAAGGCAGTGGCGAGCTGGCTGGACGCCTGCTGGGTTTCGTTCACCTTGTTAACGGCCTGGCCGAGCATGTCGGAGAAGCTCGGCGCATTGACCTCGGGCGTAGCGCTGACCACGGGCTTGGTACGGGCCATGGCCTCCATCTGCATGGAGCGCATTTCCAACATCAGGCGATTGAATTCGACACCCTGGCTCATCACATTCCTCCGCGACCGCAGTTTTTTGACGCTAGAGCGGTCTTTGTGGGGGAGGTTGCAACAAGGGTGCCAAGGTGGGGGTGGAGAGCTGCAAGCTTCAAGCGGCAAGCTTCAAGTAGCAGGCAGGAGCAGGCCCACTCGGGGTGAATAGGCCAGATTTCTTGCAGCTTGCCGCTCAAGCGCTAGCGCGACTCCCAGCGTCAGCTGGCATACAAATACGCCTCCACATCCATCCCCGCGTCGCGCATCTGCGCGAGCTTGTAGCGCAGGGTGCGCGGGCTGATGCCCAGGCGCTCGGCGGCTTCCTTGCGGCGGCCGCGCTCGGAGCGCAGGGTGTCGATGATCATCTGGAACTCGTGGCGACGCAGGTCTTCGCCCAGCGCGCCTGCGGCGTCCGCAATGGGCGCGGCAGGATTGACGGGCAGGCCGACCGGCGCCGGAACGACGGCAGCAATCGGGCTCAAGGGTACCGATACCGGCGCCACGGCCATGCCGATGGGCGCGGTGAGGCACAGGTCGTGGGGCTGGATCAGGCCGCCCTGCTGGAGGATCAGCGCCCGCTGGATGGCGTTGTCCAGTTCGCGCACATTACCCGGCCAGGGGTGGCTGACCAGCGCATGCCGCGCTTCGGCGGAGAAACGCACCGGGGCGTGATTCATTTTCTTGACGTGCTTGCCCAGCAGGCGCTCGGCCAGGGGAAGAATATCGGCCGGGCGCTCACGCAGCGCGCGCCAGGCGAGGGGGAAGACCGAGAGGCGGTAGTAGAGGTCTTCACGGAAGCGCCCCGCCGCCACTTCGCCGGCCAGGTCACGGTTGGTGGTGGCCAGCACGCGGATATCCAGCTCTATGGGTTTGCGTGCGCCGACCCGCTCCACCTCGCGCTCCTGCAGCACGCGCAGGAGCTTGGCCTGCAGGCCCAGGGGCATCTCGGAAATCTCGTCGAGGAGGATGGTGCCGCCGTCGGCCAGTTCGAACTTGCCGGGCTGGGCGGCGATGGCGCCAGTGAAGGCGCCCTTCTCGTGACCGAACAGGGTGGCCTCGAGCATGTTGTCGGGGATCGCCGCACAGTTGATGGCGATGAAGGGTTTGCTGGCGCGCGGCGATTGCTGGTGGATGTAGCGCGCGAGCACTTCCTTACCAGTACCGGACTCACCGGAGATCAATACGGTGGAGTCGCTGCGGGCGACACGGGCGGCCAATTCCAGCAATTGCAGGCTGGCCGGCTCCTGGGCCACGGGCCCCTCCCCTTCACCGGCCGTGGCGCGCCCCAGGGCATGGCGCTCGACCAGCTCCAGCAGCGCACGAGGCTCGAAGGGCTTAACCAGGTAGTCGGCAGCACCCTGGCGGATGGCATCCACCGCGCGCTCGACGGCGCCATAGGCGGTCATCAGCAGCACGGGCAATTGCGGATAGCGGGTGCGCACCAGCGCGAGCAACTGGTGGCCGTCCATGCCGGGCATGTTGACGTCGCTGATCATCATGCCGAAGGGCTCTTCGCCAAGGGCCACCAGGGCCGCTTCGGCGCAGTCCGCTTCGCGGAAGTCGTAGCCGCCGAGCATCAGGGTGTCGGCAAGCGCTTCGCGCAGGGCACGGTCGTCTTCGACCAACAGAACTTTGACGGTCATGGGGTTACTCCTGAATTACCGGCTGTGCCGTGCCAAGCAACGGCAGGACCAGGGTGGCGCAGGTGCCACGACCCGGGCGGGAGCTGAGCAGCAACTCGCCCTGGTGTGCGCGCGCCACCGCCTTGACCACCGCGAGGCCGAGGCCCGTTCCGGTGGTCTTGGTGGTGAAGAAGGGTTCGCCCAGGCGAGCCAGGGTAGCGGCATCCATGCCCGGGCCGTTGTCACTGATGCACAGGCGCAACGTGCCGTCGCGGCTGTACAGGTGGATCTTGAGGCGCACATCGCGGCCGGAGGCCTGGATGGCGTTCTCGATGAGGTTGAGCAGCGACCCCACCAGAGTGTCGCGGTTGCACAGCAGCTCGCCGCCACTGGCGTCGCATTGCCAGCGCACCGAAAGGCCGGTGACATGGGATTCGGCGGCCGAGCGCAGCGCGGCGAAGAGCATCACCGGTTTCAGCCGATCCGGCAGCGGCAGGTCGCCACGGGCGAAGATCAGCATGTCACGCACCTGGTGTTCGAGCTCGTGCAGCCGCTCCTTGAGGCGACCGGCGAAACGCTGTTGCTGCTCCACCGGCAGCACCTGCTCGGTGAGGTGGCTGGCATAGAGCAGCGCGGCGGAGAGCGGCGTACGGATCTGATGGGCCAGGGACGCGACCATGCGCCCCAGGGCAGAAAGCCGCTCGTGGCGGGCCAGCTGATCCTGCAGGAGACGGGTTTCGGTGAGGTCGGCGAGCAGCACCAGTTGCCCGGGCTCGCCGTTCAAGGAACGGGTGGCGATAGACAGGCGACGCCCATCCTTCATGGAAATCTCGTGACCATCGTCCTTGCGCGGAGCGAAGCTGCGCGCGATAACCTCGCGCCAGAGCATCCCCACCAGCGGCTTGCCGAGCAGGCTGCGCGCCACGGGATTGGCTTCACGGACCACGCCCTGGCCATCGATGACGATGACGCCACCGGGCAGCAGGTCGAGCAGGCTTTGCAGGCGCAGGGCCAGGCGCTCTTTCTCCGCCAGTTCCTGCATGCGCTGGGCGCTGACCAGGGCCAGCTGCCCCTTGAGCTCGGTCACCCGCGCCTCCAGCAGGCTGTACGACTCGCTCAGCTGGTTGGACATCTGGTTGAACATGGCGAACGCCTGTTCGAGGCTGGCTCTGCCGGCCTCTTCTACGGGCGCCGCACTGGCGGACTCAGGTTTCTGCGATGGGCTGGCACTGGCGGTCATGGTTCTCTCTCGCTCGGCAAACCGTCAGGAGACGGTCAGTCGAGAGAGACATAGCAATACCCGTGCCTAAAAAATACCCTTTTAAAACAGGTATTTACGAAATCAGCGTCAATCTTCTGCCATTTCGTCGTCGCGACGGCTCATGCCGTACTTGCGCATCTTCTCCACCAGGGTGGTGCGGCGGATGCGCAAACGCTCGGCGGCACGGGCCACGACACCGGCGGCGTCGTCCAGCGCCTGCTGGATCAGCCCCTGCTCCAGGTTGCCCAGGTAATCCTTGAGGTCCAGGCCCTCGGGCGGGAGCATCGCCGGGCTGCTGACGCCGGGCAGGCCGGCACCGATGGCGGAGCGCTCTTCGAGTTCTTCGCGCAGGCTGGCGGCCAGTTGCTCGTCCTCGTCGTCCACGTGGCGGAATTTCTTCGGCAGCTCGGTCACGCCGATGACGCCATAGGGATGCATGATCGCCATGCGCTCCACCAGGTTGGCCAGCTCGCGGACGTTGCCCGGCCAGTCGTGGTTGCACAGCGACATGATGGCGGCGGAGTTGAAGCGGATGGAGCCGCGCTTCTCGTGCTCCATGCGCGAAATCAGCTCGTTCATCAGCAGCGGGATGTCCTCCACGCGCTCGCGCAGCGGGGCCATCTCGATGGGGAAGACGTTGAGGCGGTAGTAGAGGTCCTCACGGAAACCACCGGTCTCGATCATCTGCTCGAGGTTCTTGTGGGTGGCAGCGATGATGCGCACGTCGACGTTCTGCGTCTTGTTGCTGCCCACGCGCTCGAAGGTGCGCTCCTGCAGCACTCGCAGCAGCTTGACCTGCATCGGCAGCGGCATGTCGCCGATCTCGTCGAGGAACAGGGTGCCGCCGTTGGCCAGCTCGAAGCGCCCGGCACGGCTGGTGATGGCACCGGTGAAGGCACCCTTCTCATGGCCGAACAGCTCACTTTCCAGCAGCTCGGCGGGGATGGCGCCGCAGTTGACCGGTACGAAGGGCGCATCGCGGCGCTTGGAGTGGTAGTGCAGGTTGCGCGCCACCACTTCCTTGCCGGTGCCCGACTCGCCGAGGATCAGCACGCTGGCGTCGGTATCGGCCACCTGCTGCATCATCTGCCGCACCTGCTGGATGGCACGGCTGGTGCCCACCAGGCTGCGGAACAGGTTCGGCTCGCGCTGGCGGCCGCGCTCGCGGGCCTGGTCGTACATCTCGCGATAGACCTGGGCGCGGTGCAGGGAATCCAGCAGCTTGTTGTAGCTGGGCGGCATCTCGAGGCTGGCCAGCACGCGGCGGCGGACCTCATCGGACCAGTCGGCCGGAACCGCCTGGTCGATCAGCAGCACGGGAAGGAACTCGTCCCAGGTGGCGACCTGCTTGAGCAGCTCGGTGGTGCCGCCCTTGGACTCGACATCGCCCAGGAGGATGCAAAGCACATCACGGGTGGCGCTCAGCGCGCCGACGGCGTCACGCCAGTCGCGGCTGGCGCAGGCCAGATGCTCTTCGCCGAGAAAGTTCAGAATGACCGCCAGATCACGGCGGCGATCGCTGTTGTCGTCAATCAGCAGAATCTTGGTTTCACGCCACATGCTTGTTCTGGTCTTTGCTCGAGGACTGATGCCGCGTTAGAGCGGCACAAGGGCAGCCGGTGCCATCAAAATCACGATCAGCAACGGCAATTGGCCACTAGTAAAGTCAAAAAAGCGAACAGAGTCAAATTTATGGCGTGCTTTTTTTGAGGAGATCGACAGAAAGCCTAAGAGACTGAGGACGCAGCACCGATATGCCATCAGTGCCGCATCGGGGTGCCATCAACCGAACAGCTGATAGACCTTGGCACCCTGGTTGGAGCGGACGAGATTGCTGAGCTCGCTGGCCACCTGGTCGCGCTGCTGGGCGCAGGATTCGGTCAGGCGACGGTAGACGTCGATCAGGGCCTCCAGTTGCGTGCGCAGGCCCTCCTCGATATCGGCGCAATCGAGCATGGCGACGTTCACCTGATCGCGGCACTGGCGGTCGAGCTGGCTCACGCTCTCCCAGTCCTGGCTCTCGAAGGCGGAGATGAGGGCCAGGCGGGTTTCTTCGATCTGCTTGAGCATGATGTGGCTCATGTTGCTCTCCTACTCAGGGCGCAATGGCATCCCAGCCGGACTTCACTTCACGCAACAGGCCGGCCACCTCGGTGAGCACCGCAGGGTCGTTGGCTTTGTTGGCGTGGATGAGGCGCGCGATCATGTATTCGTAGAGGCGGTCGAGGTTGGCCGCGACTTCGCCACCGCGAGACGGGTCCAGCGCCTCGCGAAGGCCGCCGATGATACCGATGGATTTGCTGATCAGCTCGCCTTTCAGCGGTCCCTGCTCGCGCATCATCGCACCCTGGGCCTGCGCCATGCGTTCGAGGCCGCCTTCCATCAGCATCTGGATCAAACGATGCGGGCTGGCGTCAGACACCTGAGCCTGCACGTTCACCTGCTGATACTGCTTCATGGCCAACATCGCTCTCATTTCGCAACTCCTCGTGAACCGGTGTTTCTTCGATATCCATAATATCGGCTGGTTTCACGGGAGCTTTAAGCCTTCTGCTGAGCATTTTTCGTCATTAAGACGGGAGCGGACCAAACCTCGGGCTCGGTCAGTTCTTCTTGACCAGGCCAGGCAAGGCGTCGAGCTGCGAAGCGAGGTTGTCGCTGGTGCCCTGCATCTGCGCCAGCAACGAGTCCAGGGTGGTGAACTGCTTGTACAGACGGGTCTGCAGCGCGGTCATGCGCAGGTCCAGCGCTTTCTGCTGGTTGTCGACGCCCTTGATGGTGTCGCGCAGCACCGAACTGCGCTGCTCGATGACGCCACCAGAGTCAGTGTACGGCTTGGCCTTCGCGGTCATGCGCGCAGCCAGGCCGTTGTCACCGGTGAAGAAGTCGGCGATGCCCTGGTAGTCGGAGGCGATGGCCGCATCCAGCTTGGCGGAGTTGAGATCCAGGGTGCCGTCCTGCTTGGTGGTGATGCCCAAGGATGCCAGCGCCTTGACCGAGCCATCGCTGCTGCTCGGGGTGACCAGTTCACTGCGCATGGAGTTCAACAGTGCGCGTGCGGTGGAGTCGCCGGCCAGCGCGGCAACCACCGGGTCGCTGCCTTCCACGGGGGTGACCTTGGTCAGCGAGCTGATGGCGGAGGCCATCTTGTTGTACGCGGTGACGAAGTTCTGCACGTTGGTCTTGACCGCGCTGCTGTTCTGCCCGACGGTCAGCGTCAAGGGTTTGAGCGCCTCGGTCTCACCGGTGAGATTGAGCGTGATGCCATCGATCGCGGTGGTGACGGTATTGGAGTCACTGACCACGCTCAGGCCGTCCACCGTCAACTTGGCGCTCTGGGCGGTGGACAGGGTCTTGCCGGCCTTGGCCACGGCCGCGTCGTACTCGGCGGTCGAGCCGAAGTCGGAAGGATTCAGGGTCGGGCCGGGGAAGTTCAGCTTGCTCAGGTCGGTTTTGCTGCCCGAGGTGCTGGTGCCGGTCATGGTGATGTCTTTGCCGTCCCCCATCTTGCTGCTGCTCAGCACCAGGCGCGAACCCTGGCTGTCAGTCACGATGGTGGCGCTGATGCCCTTGTCCGCACCCTGCTTGTTGATGGCGTCACGGATACCGGAAAGGGTGTTGTTGGTGCTGTCGACAGCGATGGTCAAGGCATCGTTACCACCGATCTTGATGTCCAGCGAGCCTTCGTTGAAGGCCGTAGTAGCCCCGGTGCTGAAGGCCGCCGAAGCGATCTTGCTGCCTGCGGCCAACTGGGTGATGTTGATCTTGTAGCTGCCGGAAACCGCACTCGGGGTCGCGGTGGCGTTCAACGCCGCGGTGTTGGACGAAGTCGCAGTCCGCGCCAGAAAACTGGTGGGGCTATTGAGCAACGCCATGGCGCTCTGGAATTCACTGACGGCGCTCTTGAGGGAGCCGAGGGCGGTGAGCTTGGTCGTGGATTTCGACTCCAGGGTATCGAGCTGGTTCTGCTTGGGCGCACGGGCGTTGGCCACCAGCGCTTTCACAGTGGTATCGATATCGATGAGTCCAGATCCAACAGTACCGATGGTGGTAGCCATCTCACACCTCCGTCAAAAAAACGTCCCGAGTTCCCTTCCAGGGAACGATCAAGAGTTTGGTACTCAAGAAACGTACCAACTCAAGCCTTGGCCTCGAACATCAGACTGCGGATGTCTTCCAGCCGTTCAGCGAGCTTCAGCAATTCCTCGGAAGGAATCTGCCGGATCAGCTTGCCCGAATCGGTATCGATGACCTTCACCACGACTTCGCCACTGGAGTCATCGACGTTGAAATCCAGCCCGCGCTTGACGGTCTGGACAAAGGACTGGATATCAGCGACAGCGGATTCCAGGTTGCCCCCCTGCGCCTGGGACTGCTGGGACTGGGCGTCCGCTTCAGCGCTGCTGACCGCAGTGCTTGCCGGAGCCACCTTCCTGGCAGCCTCCTGGCCGGGCGTTACGCTGGCGACGGGGTCCTTGGCCAACCTAGGTAGGGCACCGACCGACGTAATGTTCGAGATATCCATTTTTCATACCTCACAATGGCCAAATGGGAGGAAGGGTCATCCCCTTCCCCCCATTGTTGCTGGGCGCTCTTCCTGCGTTATTGCAGCAGGCTGAGAACCGACTGCGGCAGCTGGTTCGCCTGGGCCAGGATCGCAGTACCGGCCTGTTGCAGAACCTGGTTCTTGGACAGGGTCGCAGTTTCAGCTGCGAAGTCGGTGTCCTTGATCCGGCTACGAGCAGAAGCGGCGTTCTCGGAGATGTTCTGCAGGTTCGATACGGTGTTATCGAAGCGGTTCTGCACAGCACCGAGGTCGGCACGCTGGGAGTCGATCGCTGCCAGGGCGCTGTCCACCACTGCCAGGGCGCGCTGGGCACCATCGGCGGTGGAGATATCGACGTTGGCAACGGTGTTCAGGGTCGACGAGCTGGTGCTGAACACCTGGGTGGTATCGCCGGTCACCGCGAAGGATACCGGGGAATCCAGCTGCACGTAACCGAAGGCCTTGCCGCCAGTCGCCGCCACATCCGTCGCGCCGCCGTAGGTACCGTCGTTGCCCTGAGCGGCCACGTCGATGGTGCCTGCGGAGCTACCGGTAGCAGCACCGAACTCGATCGTCTCACCAGTCGCGGAGGTGATGGTGATCTTGTCGTTCTGCTGGTCGTAGTTGGCGGTGAGGCCAAGCTTACCGGCGTTGGAATTGATCTGGTTGGCCAGGTCTTCGTTGGAGGTCACACCTACCATCTGCACGGTGTTGGAACCAACGGTCAGGTTGAACGAGGCGGCACCGGAGGTGAAGTTGACGTCGGCCTGAATCACGGTACGGGCGCTGGCGGAGAGGCCGGCGATCGAGCCGTCGAACTTCTGGGCGATGCTCTTCGCGCTGTCGGTCGCGGCGAGGGTCACGTCCTTGGTCTGGCCGTTGCCGACCACGGTGACGGTGCCGGAGGCGAACGCACCACCGCTACCCGCAACCACGCTACCGGCAACGGTGGTACCGGATGCCGAGGCACCGGCCGCGGAGGTGGAAGCACCACCACCTACCTGGTAGGAACCCAGCTTGGCGGAGGACGCATCCTTCAGGGTCACGTCGATGGTCTGGTAGGCATCGGAACCGACCTGGAAGCTGGTGGTACCGAAAGTGCCGTCCAGCAGCTTGCGACCACCGAAGGTGGTGGTTTCAGCGATACGGGACAGTTCGGCCTGCTGCGCGGTCACTTCTTTCTGCAGGGCCGCGCGGTCGGCGTCGCTGTTCGAGCCGCTGGCTGCCTGGATGGACAGGTCGCGGATACGCTGCAGGATGTTGGTGGACTGCTGCAGTGCACCTTCAGCGGTCTGCGCCAGGGAGATACCGTCGTTGGCGTTGCGGGTCGCCTGGTTCAGGCCGCTGATCTGGTTGGTCAGACGGTTGGAGATCTGCAGGCCGGCGGCATCGTCCTTGGCGCTGTTGATACGGCTACCGGTGGAGAGACGCTGCAGCGAGGTATTCAGCGAATTGGACGATGCGTTCAGGTTGCGCTGAGTGTTGAGCGAAGCAATGTTGGTATTGACTGTAAGTGCCATTTGGCGTCTCCCGAAGTACCTAGTATTTACCTGAGCTTTGCGACCTTCAGGACCTGCTGCTCAGGTGCCCCTAGAATTCGCATTCGAACTGTTTATCGGCGCTTGCCGGTGGAGCTTTAGGAGAAATTTGAAATTTTTTCTCTTTGGGCTTGCCGCGCAGCCGCGAACAGTGTTCGTACTCCTGTTATCGGCAGGCGTAGCGAAGGTTTAGCCTTTTGCCACGCCGTTCGTCGGTGAGCGCCAGGACGGTCAGTCCGGCAACCAGGCGGCGCGCCAGCGCACCAGGTTCTCCCCGTCCAGCATCCAGTTCCCCAGCACCTGGGCACGCAAGGTGTCGCCGGCGGCGGCGGTGGCCTTGAGGTCGCTCAAATGCATGCGGATGGCGTCCACCCAATCCTTGAAGCGGTTCTTCACCCGGGTCGCCGTGAGGTCGCCGCGGTAGCAGAGCACGTCGCTGCAGATCACCGGGAAGCCACAGGCGCCGTATTCCAGCAGGCGCAGGTTGCTCTTGCAGTCGTTGAACAGGTTCTGCTCCAGCGGCGCCAGGGCAAGGTCCAGGTCCAGGCTGGCCAGCTTGGCCGGATACAACTCGATCGGCACGCCGATATGGAATTCGTGCACGTAGGGCCGGAGCTTCTCCGGGCACATGCCGAAGAACACCCACTCCACCTCCCCCGCCAGTTCACGGACCACATCGGCGATCAGCTCCAGGTCACCCTGGTGGCTGCTGCCACCCGCCCAGCCAACCCGGGGCTTGCTGCCACGGCGGCGCCGGCTGCGCAGATTGCTCCACCAGGGCAACGGCAGGCAGTTCGGCACCACGCGGATATCGCTGTGCAGGTCGGCGAAGGCCTCGGCCAGCGGCGCGGTGGAAACGACGAAGCGATCGGTGAGCGCCACCGCCTGGCGCAATGACTTGAGCACATCGCGCGGCATGGTTTCCCGGTGCGCGCTCTTGAGCGGCAGGTTGGGCAGGTAGTCATCCAGTTCGTAGACGCGGAATGCCCCGGACAGCGCCTTCACTTCGCGCATGCCCTCGATCTGCGGGTCCATGATCTGCCGCTGGAACACCACCGTCTGTGCACCGAAGCGCTCCAGCTCCACGGGCGTCAGGTGGGTGCCGCTGAACGTACCCTCCACCAGGCCCGCCTCACGCAGCGCCTCCAGTGGCTGGCGAATCCGGTAGTGGCCGCAGCCGGTGGCGTCCGCCGGGTAGCAGAGCACCTGGGGCAGCAGCGGATGACGCACGCGCCGCGTGCCGTATTCGAAACCGAAGCCGTGGCCGGACAGAGACAGGTTGGCGTTGTAGGCCGGGTCGCGGGCCAGCACCGGCAGCCAGCGCTGCAGCATCTGCTCGCGCTCGGCCTTGAGCGCGGCCTGGCGTGCCAGGGCGCCGTCGATGGCCAGCACCGGCAGGTCGATGCCGTCGCGCATCACCACGCAATCGGGGGTCCACACGTTGAGCAGCCCGGACGCGCGGATGCGCAGGCACAGATCGACATCGCCATAGAAGGCACCGAGGCGTTCCGCGTCCATGCCGTCCACCGCGATGAACGCCTCGCGCCGCACCATCATGCAGGCCGAGCCCACCGCGCTGTAGTTCTGGGGAACCTGCAAACGGTTCATATAGCCGGCGGCATCGCCCGGTTCGCCGACGAAGGTGCGCCCCGCCACCTCGTGCAGGCCGAGGATGATCCCCGCCTGCTCGATGCAGCCCATGGCATCCAGCACCTTGGCGCCAACCACCCCCACCTCGGGCCGCAGCGCGTGGTTGAGCAGTTGCTCCAGCCAGTCCTCGTGCACGATGCGCACATCGTGGCTGAGCAGCAGCAGGTAGTCGGACTCCACCGACATCGCCACCGCGTTGACCATCGCCGAATAATTCAGCTCGCCAGCGAAGCGCCAGACCTTCACCTGCTCGCTGTCCAGCGCCTCGACGCCATCCAGCCACTGGCGGGTCGCCGGCTCCTGGCTCTCGCAATCCACCAGCAGCAGCTCGTAATGACCGTAACGGGTCTTCTCCAGCAAGCTATCCACGCAGCGCTGCAGCAGCGACAGGTGGTCACGCACCGCCACTACTATGGAGACCTTCGGCCCGACCTCGTGGCCGTAGTCGATGCGGTAGCGCCCCGGCAGGAAGCTCTCCACCCGCGCCTGGTAACCACGCTGTTCGAGGTGGCGTTCGATGGCCACCTGCTCCACCGGGTTGGCACGCAACTGCGGCACCCGGCTGGTGAGCAGCACCTCGTCGACATGTTCCAGGCCCACCAGGCCGTCCCGCTCCACCAGGCGCAGGATGAACTCCAGCTCCATGGCGTCGGCGAAGATCGGGTCGAAGCCGCCCTCGGTCCGGAATACGTCGGCGCGGATGAACCAGTAGCGGCACAGGCTGAGGGGGAAGCTGAGCAGCAGGTCGAGGTTGAAGTCCGGCTTGAAGCAGGCCCCGCGCGCGCCCAGCTCGGTCAGCTGGAATTCATCGGCATAGAGCGCGCGGCACTGCGGGTCGGAGGCGACCTTCTGGGCGATGGCGAGCAGGCCGGTGGAGGTGAACTCCACCCCGGCATCCACCACCAGCACCCAGTCCAGATCCGCGCCGGCCACCAGTTCGTTGATCGCCTCCACATGGCTGCCGTCCTGCACCAGCCGGGCGGGGATGTTCGCCTCACCGACGACTTCGGCATTGGCACTCACCAGCATCGGCACGAGTTCCGGGTAACGGCTTTCGGAGAGGCTGCCCACGGTGGTGATCACATCAGCCAGGCTGCCCTGGCGGTCCAGTATCACGACGCCCAGCTGTGGCGCCCGGGGGCTGTGGGCGGCGAGGTGATCAAGGATGATCCTCAGCGCATTGCCGGTCGGCGCGGCGGATTCCAACCAGTCCATCAACTGGTCGCTGGCCTGCAGGCGACGCGGTGCGGGCAACGCCAGCTGCGACATGAACGCCGCGATGGCCGCGGTGGAGCCCCGGGGCAACTGCTCGATGCAGGCATTGGCCCGCTCGAGCATGCGCTGCCGGTGCTCCGGGTCATCCAGCAGTCGACGGATGGCGGGCGCCAGCTCATTGCCGTCCACCGTGTCCACGCCCTGCCCCGGCACCAGGCCGGGGCCATAGAAGAAGCCGGTCTCGGTCATCAGGTTGAGTGCCGGCGTGCCCACCAGCATCGCCTCCACCTGCAGGCCGGAATCCACCGCCACCAGCACATCTGCCGACAGCAGGAACGGCAGCGGCGCGCCATCGGCGTACCGGTAGTCAGCGGCCGTGAGGCCGTACTCGGCGGCCAGCACGGCCACCTGCTCGGCGCCGAAACGGCCCTGGGGCCTGCGCCCCTTGATCACCACCTGCACGCCCTTGCCCAGGGTGCCGATCGCGCC
The DNA here is from genome assembly GCA_000474255.1 of Aquipseudomonas alcaligenes MRY13-0052. GTDB lineage: Bacteria > Pseudomonadota > Gammaproteobacteria > Pseudomonadales > Pseudomonadaceae > Metapseudomonas > Metapseudomonas solani. Next base: position 4,927 of record BATO01000053.1, on the reverse strand, counting down.
GAGGTAGGCACGCAGCACCTGCTCGTCGATGTTCAGCTCCGGCGGCAGCGCATGCTCGGCCAGCAGGGTGGTACCCAGCACCACGATGGGCAGGGACGGGTCCAGGCCCAGCTCCGCGCACAGCGCTTCACGGCTGGCCTGGCGTTCGCCACGCACGGCGAAGAGGTCGTCGAACTGCGGCAGGCCCATCACCTGCAGGCGCTCGGTGTCGTAGCCGGCGTCGCCGTAAAGGCGGCGGCTGTCCTCGCTCCACACCACCATCCGGTCGGCGTTCTGCTGGTCGTGGACGGTGTAGGGGTAGCACAGGGTCGGGTTGTGCTCGACGTGCAGGCTGGGGATGCCCCGCGCCTTGCCCCAGGCCACCAAGGTCTTGGAGCCGAACATCCAGTCTTCGTTGACGGCGATCAGTTCGATTTCATAGAGGGTCGCCAGGCGATCCAGCGCGTCCACCAGGGCGAAGGACACCGGCAGCGTGCGGGTGGCGACGTCCTGCAGGGTGCGCACCCAGTCTTCCCAGGTCAGGCCGGCAGCCTCGAGCTGCGGCTGGATGCCCTGGCGCACGGTATCGCTGAAGGGCAGCGCGGCCCGCTCATTGAAGGTTTCGGTGGTGGCGGTGACCATGCTTTCCAGCAGTGAGTCGATGAGCACCACGTCGCTACCGTGGCGTTCCAGCATGCTTTCGAATTCGGGGGTGACGCAGCCCTGGAAGGTCAGGACGGTACGGGGGCCGTAATCGGCCAGGTATTGCTCCAGCAATGGAACGTTCTTGGTCCAGAGCTGGGTAATGATCGCGCGCAAGGGCTGGGACATGGGTATCACTCGTCCGTGAAGGCGTGGAACAGCGAATCGAGCATGCGCGGGAAGGCCGGGTAATCCAGCACGCCTTGCAGTTCGACGCCGCGATACAGGTAGGCAGCGCGGACCTCCGGCTGCTGCTGCCAGGCGAGCAGGCACTCCAGCGCCACGAAGTCGGTGTGGTACTTGCGGTGCCAGCGCGTGAAGTGCGCCCAGTGCTCCGCCCCGAGCAACGTCTCGAGGTCGGGCAGCTCGGCCAGCGGCGTGGGCCGGGCCCCTTCGCGGAAGAACCAGAGGATGAACAGGAAGAAGCGGTTGCGCGGCCGCGCCAGGTGCGGCTGCAGTTGCTGCGCCAGGGCCTCGCTGTCGAGCGCCGGGCCACTGGGCAGGGATTCGAGGAACGCCAGGAAATCGCCGAAGGCGGCATCGCTTTCGCGGTAGCCCAGCCAGCGTTGCCAGAGCACGGGCCAGTAGCCGCACGGCTGCTCGGGGTCGAACCCGCTGAAGCCGGTGGGCAGCAACTTGCGCCACACGGGCTTGCCTTGCATCGAGGGGGGGAGCACGAGTCCGACCATAACCTACCTGTCTGGAAGCGGTTCAGGCGGCACGGCGGGCGTCCCGACCTGAACGGAAAATTGACGTATCCCGCGCTGCAGCAAGATTCACACCAGCAAGTTGACACCTGCCTGGCGCGCGAGGCTCTGCAGAGCGGCCGGATAGCTGAAGCCATCCATGAAAAGGTAGCCCGGCCGGCCACGGATGAAGTCGATGTAGCGGCGTGCATGATCGTTGTTGCGCGATGCCATGAAGAACACCGCGTACTTTTCCTGGCCTTCCGGCACCGGCTGCACCGGCCAGCAGGCCTTGTGATCGAGGCGGGTGTTGAAGATGACCATGTCCCCCGCCTCGCTCAGCACGCGCAGGCCCTTCTGGCTCTCCTCGTACCAGCGCATGTCCACCCGGTGGGAACCCGGGATCACCTCCAGGCCGCCCCCGTGCTCGGGCGTGTTGGCCTGGAGATAGAAGGCGATCTGCACGATGTCGCAATCCGGCTCCCATTGGAACCGGTGCCCGGCCTTCTGCTGGGAGTCGGTGTCCTTGTGCCAGGTTCCATAGCCCTTGCGGTGCAGCGCCGACTCCGGCAGGAGCGCGAAGTCCTCGCCCAGGAGGATCTTCAGCACGGCGAGGATCTCGCTGTCGAAGATCGCCTTCCACACAGAGGGATAGCGGCTGAACACATCGATGCGGATGTCGCCCAGCCCGGGGTTGTCGTAGATGTCGCCGGCATAGCGCGGCTCCCGCTCGAACAGCACCGCCATGTCCTTGCGCAGCCGTTGCGCCACCTCCGGCGAAAGCAACTGCTTGATCAGGGCGAAGCCGTTGTCCTGGTAGGTCTGGCGCAGGGCGCGGGCGAACTCCTCGTAGTCAGACATCGGCAGCGCCCGGCTTGCGGGCCATCACCCACATGTGGGAGGACATGCCGGCATCGGCGATGAAGCGCTGGAAGGCAGCGCCCAGCTCGTCCCAGCGCTCGAACAGCACCTCGTGGAGGAAGGGCTCGAGCTGCCCTTCGCGCCCCTGGGCGGCGATGCCCTTACGCACCAGCTCGGCATCCAGCTTGCCGGGGGTGATGCACTTCAGCGTGGCCAGGCCGTGGCGCTCCAGCAACAGCGGCAGCGAACGGGTATTGAAGTAGTTGAGGTGCTCGTGATCGACGCAGGGGCTGTCGGGGCCGAGTTGCTGCACGTCGAAGCCGGCGCCGTTGGGGCAGGTGAGGATCAGCACCCCGCCCGGGCGCAGCAGGCATTCGAGGCTGGCCACCACCTGGCCGGGGTCGAACAGGTGCTCGATGACCTCGAAGGCGACGATCAGGTCGAAGCGGCGGTCGGTCGTAGCGGCGAAATCCTCGACCCGCGACTCCACCACCTCGAAGCCCTGCTCGCGGCAGATGCCCGCCAGGTCGGGCGTGGGCTCGATGCCGACGATGTGCCGCCACAGCCCGCGCCGCTGCATCTCGCTGCAGAAGGAGCCGTAGCCGGCGCCGATCTCCAGCATCTCGCCGAACGGCAGGCCGATTTCATGGCACAGCTCCAGCACCCGCTCCACGCGCGGCACGATCACCGACTGGTGGCGGGCGGCGGCGGACGCCGGGTAGATGTGCCGCGCCCAATAGGCGTAGTTCTCGCTGCTGCGGTAGAAGTCGCCGAGCAGCGCCTCCCCCGGTCTCGGGTTGACGTAGAAGGTGGTGCAGGCCTGGCAGTCCTGGTAGCGGAAGCCGTTCTTCTCGAACTTGAAGCGCGCATCAACGGAGCCGCACGCCGGGCAGGCCGCCTCGACGAACTCGTCGTTGCGTGCCAGCAGCATGGCGATATCGCGCAGCAGGGCCACGCGCTGCCCCGCCTGCAGGCGGGAAGGCCGGATGTCGTCTTCTTTCATGTCCCCTCCTCCCGGTGCTCAGTTGGCCCGACGGTATTTCTGCTGCTGGTCTTCCGGCAGGTGCACCGGCCCGTAGGCGCTGGCTTCGCCCCAGATATTGTCCTTCCACCACTGGCCATCCTCGATCCACCAGACGCGCGGCGAGCGGAAGGTATCGGCCACCTCCCAGAATTCGCGCTCGGTCAGGCCCACGTAGTCCAGCCAGTGCTGCAGGTCGCTGGACACCACGTGGTCCATCTTGCGCACGATCTCCACGCCCTCCTCGCGGGTCATGTAGCCGGCGCGGATATCCTTGGAGGCGTGGTCGGAGGCCCGGCCGTAGCCGAACTTGATGAACTTGAGCAGGTCGTGCACGCCGTTCTCGTAGCGGTCGTCCAGGTTCGACATCTGCCGGTAGGTGCGCTCGAAGGGCTTGTCCGCCATCTTCCAGCCGTAGTTCTCCTGCACCAGGCGCGTGTGCTGGTTGGCGTCCCAGGGGAAGAAGTTGCCGATGTAGATGCCGCGCACCTTGGATTTGAGGATCTCCGCATCGCTGGGGTAGCGCGCCCAGAGCAGGTCCTTCTCGCGCAGCGGCTCGGCCGGGTCGTCCAGCATGTCGTGCCACTCGAAGCCACGCAGGGCGTGCTCATGACGGACCCGCGCGCTGAATTCGACGTAGTCGTCCGGGTCGAACATCCCGGAAATGTCCCAAGCAGTCTCGCCCCAGATGATCAGCGGAATGTCGAACTTCACCGCCACCTGGATGGGGTAGGTCATGATCCCGCAGTGGGCATGCCAGTTCATGTCGCCCATCTTGCGGAAGCACAGGCGGTTGAGGCGCTTGAGCACCTCCACGCTGGGGCCGAAGACCATGTGGTCGGCATCGAACACATGGCGCATGCGGTCGCGGTTGTAGTCGCCTTCGGGCAGGTAGTTGTTGCCGTGGTAGGTCACCAGCAGCGGCTTGAGGCCGTACTGGGCGGCGATCACATGGGCCTGGTAGTAACTGTCCTTGCCACCGCTGACGGGGATGATGCAGTCGTAATTGTCGTTGCGCTTGCCGGCACCGGTCTCCTCCAGCACCCGCTCGAAGCGCTTGCGACGCTCATCCCAGAATGACTCGGGGAGCTGAGCGAACTGCTCCGCCACCTGGCAGGCCGAACAGACCCCCTGCTCGTCCAGCATCAGGTTGACACTGGCCCTCGGGTACACGCAGCGGCTGCAATATTCCACGGAACTCTCCTAGAGACTCAGCAATTGCGGGCTGCGCACGTTGAGCCCGCGATCGAATAGATATTTGCGCGCCAGATAGACGCTCTGGTCGGTGTAATGAAAGACGTTGGCGGCGGCTACGGCGTCCACCCCGGTCTGCTCCAGGGCCTGGGCCAGATGCTCCCACTCGCCCACGCCGCCCAGGGCGATCACCGGGATGCTCACCTGCCGGCAGACGATATCCAGCAGTTGCAGATCGTAGCCCTGGCGGGCGCCGTCGCGTTCGATGGAGTTGATCATCACCTCGCCAGCACCGCGCGCCTGCAGCTCGCTCGCCCAATCGGCGACGAAGCGCTCGGTGGGGCGCTTGCCGCCTTCGGCGAACACCCGGTAACCACCCTCCTCCCTGGCCACGTCCACGGAAACGACTATGCACTGGGAGCCGTACTCGCGGCTGGCCGCCTCGATCAGGCCGGGGTCGTCCAGCGCGGCGGTATTGAGCGTC
>BATO01000054.1 GCA_000474255.1 Aquipseudomonas alcaligenes MRY13-0052 | reverse complement strand
GCTGGTGCTGAGCCTCGGACCAGAGGCGGTAGCAGGCGCCCGGCTCCAGGCGCCCGGCGCGGCCGGCACGCTGGGTGGCGGAGGCGCGGGAGATGCGCTGGGTGTCTAGGCGGGTCATGCCGCTGGCCGGGTCGAAACAGGGCACCCGCTCCAGGCCGGCGTCCACCACCACGCGCACGCCGTCGATGGTCAGGCTGGTTTCGGCAATATTGGTGGCCAGCACCACCTTGCGCGTGCCGGCCGGCGCGGGCTCGATGGCGGCGCGCTGGGCGGCCAGGTCGAGCTCGCCGTGCAGCGGGCAGAGCAGGACGTCGCTGCGCCCCTGCAGCTGTTCGCCGAGCTGCTCGGCGACGCGGCGGATCTCGGCCTGGCCGGGGAGGAACACGAGGATGCTACCCGGCTGGTCGGCCAGGGCCAGGAGCACCGTCTGCAGCACCCGCGGCTCGATGTATTCGCCAGCCTGGAAGGGCCGCCCCCAGTGGATATCCACAGGGAACATGCGCCCCTCGCTGCGCACCACGGGCGCCGCGTCCAGCAGGCTGGAAAGGCGCTCGCCCTCCAGGGTGGCGGACATCAGCAGCACCTTCAGCGGCGGCTCGTCACGCAGCAGCGCGCGGCCGTTGAGGGTCAGCGCCAGGGCCAGGTCGGCGTCGAGGCTGCGCTCATGGAATTCGTCGAAGATCACCAGGCCGACGCCTTCCAGCGCCGGGTCGTCCTGCAGGCGGCGGGCGAGGATGCCTTCGGTCACCACTTCGATGCGCGTGCGCGGGCCGACCTTCGACTCCAGGCGGATGCGGTAGCCCACGGTCTCGCCGACCTTCTCGCCCAGCTCGTCGGCCAGGCGCTCGGCGGCGGCCCGGGCAGCCAGGCGGCGGGGTTCGAGCATGAGGATGGACTGCCCGGCGAGCCAGGGTTCGCCCAGCAGCGCCAGGGGCACGCGGGTGGTCTTGCCGGCGCCGGGGGGCGCTTCGAGCACCGCTTCATGGCGCTGCGCAAGGGCCTCGCGCAGGGCGGGCAGGACGGCATCGATGGGTAGCGGATTCATGGGGGCTCCAACGCGGGGTGGCGATTATAGCGGCGAACTGCCAGCCCTTTCGTGTGGTCTCAACACTGCCGTGCGTTTTGCAATGAACGCCTTGGTATAGTGACGCCATTTTCTCGCCTGGAGCCGCATATGCGCATGTCTTCCCGTTTGATCGGTGGCGCCGTCGCCGCCGCCCTGCTGACCCAGCTGACCGCTTGCGGCACGCTGTTCTTCCCTGACCGCCGTGGCCAGATCGAAGGCAAGATCGACCCCGTGGTCGCCGCCCTCAACGCCGTCGGCATCCTCTTCTATGTGATCCCCGGCCTGATCGCCTTCGGCGTCGACTTCGCCACCGGGGCCATCTACCTGCCGGACAACGAGACCGCCCAGGTCGACCCGGCGCTGCTGAAAGACGCCATCGGCACCGACGGCAAGATCGACAACGCCCGCCTCAAGGCGATCATCGAGCGTGAAACCGGCCGCAACCTGCCGCTGGACGACCCGCGCCTGATCCAGCACAGCGGCGGCCTCGAGCAACTGGCCGCCTACGGCCTGAAACCGGCCGCCTGATGCGTGCGCTCGCCAACCATTTCGACAGGCTCCTGGCCTACCACGGCTGGGCCTACCGGCAATTGCTGGCGAGCCTCGCGCCCCTCGACGAAACCCGCTACCGGGCCGATCGCGGCCTGTTCTTCGGCTCCATCCACGGCACCCTAAACCACCTGGCCGTGGTGGACCGCATCTGGTTCTCCCGCCTGCTGCACCTGCCCCGCCCCTTCGAACGACTGGACGCCGAGGCCGCGCCGGACCGCGCTGCCCTGGCCGCAGTGCTGGCCGAAGGCATCGGCCTGTGGCGCGCCTGGCTGGCCGGGCAGGACGACGACGCCCTGGCCGCGCCCCTGGAATACCAGAACATGAAGGGCGAGCCCTTCCGCCGCCCCCATGGGGAAATCATCACCCACCTGGTGAACCACGGCACCCACCACCGGGGCCAGGTGACCGCGGCGATGACGGCGATGGGCCTGGAAAGCCCGCCGCTGGATTTCATCTACTACCAGCCCAGCCGTTCATGAGCACTTCAGCGCAGCACGCACGCCTGTTACGCCTGGCCACCAGCGCCTCGCTGAGTGTCGCCCTGACCCTGGTGCTGGCCAAGGCAGTCGCCTGGTGGCTGAGCGGCTCGGTCAGCCTGCTCGCAGGCCTGACCGACTCGCTGCTGGACAGCGCCGCCTCCCTGCTCAACCTGCTGGCCGTGCGCTTCGCCCTGAAGCCGGCGGACGATGACCACCGCTTCGGCCACGGCAAGGCGGAATCCCTCGCCGGGCTGGCCCAGGCCATGTTCATCGCCGCCAGCGCCGTGCTGGTGGGCGTGCAGGCCGTCGAGCACCTGCGCCAGCCGGAGCCCCTGGGCAGCCAGGGCCTGGGCATGGCGGTGATGGTGCTGTCCCTGGTACTGACCCTCGCCCTGCTGGCCTTCCAGCGCCATGTGGTGCAGGTCACCCACTCCACCGCGGTGCGGGCCGATTCCCTGCACTACCGCTCGGACCTGCTGCTCAACACCAGCATCCTCATCGCCCTGGCGCTGGCCAGCCAGGGCTGGGACCGGGTGGACGGCCTCTTCGGCCTGGGCATTGCCGCCTACATCCTCTGGAGCGCCATCAGCATCGCCCGGGAATCGGTGGCAGTGCTGATGGACGAGGAAGTCTCCGCAGAAGTGGGCGAGCGCATGCACCAGCTTGCCTGCGCGGTGCCCGGCGTGCTGGGCGCCCACGACCTGCGCACGCGCATTTCCGGCAGCCACTGGTATGTGCAACTGCACCTGGAGCTGCCGGGCGAGCTGCCGCTGTCCCAGGCCCATGCGCTGTGCGAGCGGGTGGAACAGGCTATCATCGCGGCCTACCCACGGGCCGAGGTGCTGGTGCACGCCGACCCCATCGAGGTGGTCCAGGCCGCCCGCAACTAAGACTGCCCTCCCGGTATTCCTCCCCATTGTTGGTTGGCTTCGCAGATTTAGAGCTTTTGCTCTATATTCGCCGCGCGTCATCCCACAACAACAATTCGAGGAGCCTTTCCCATGTCGCAATCCCCCACTGCCATCGCCTTGCTCGGCCTGGTCGCCTGGAGCCTTCTGCTGGTCTTTTTACTGGTAAATCAGCGCGGCCTGCTGGTGCTCGGCGGGCGGATGAAGGTCAACGCCTTCGCCCCCGATGGCAGCAACACGCCCGGCGCACTCGGCCAGCGCCTGGTGCGCGCCCACGCCAACTGCCTGGAAAACCTGCCGATGCAGGCGGCGGTACTGCTGTTCGCCCTGGCCACCGCGCAAACCGCCATCACCGACCCGCTGGCCCTGGTGCTGCTGGGCGCGCGCATCTTCCAAAGCGTCGTCCACCTGATCAGCACCAGCGCGCTGTTCGTCTGGCTGCGCTTCGCCGGCTTCTTCGTGCAGCTGGCGGTGCTGGCCTGGTGGCTGCTGCGCCTGGCCGGCCTCGTCTAAGGCCTCTCGCAAACACCATGCTGATCCGCGCTCGGTCTCGATGGGTTTCGCCGAGCTCGCGGAACGCCGCCCGACCCATCCTACGGATCGGGCCTGTGCATCAGGTTTCTCGCGGGCAATAAAAAAGGGGGGCCCCTATTTCGGGCCCCCCTTTGGGGAATCTGTCCTGTGCTGGCAATTGTGTCGCCGCTTTCATCGCCTGCCTGATTGGGCAGCGCGGACCCGGGGGCCGACTCGAACCGGTGGGTTCGGCGGCGCCGACGCGCCTGATTGGGCGGGTCGGGTGGACATGCTGTCCGGGCCGTGAAACTGAGAAGAATCTTAAGCTGCCGGGCACGACAGATGATTGCAAAGATTGCTCTACAGATTGCCACTTGCGCAATTTTTCACTAATCACGCATCATTCCTGGCAATCCACATGGAATCTGGGTGCACAGATGGAAAAACTCGACCGCTACGACCTGAAGATCCTCGCCGAACTGCAGCGCGATGCGCGCATCTCCAACCAGGAGCTGGCCGAGCGCATCGGCCTGTCGCCCTCGCCCTGCTCGCGGCGGGTGAAGCAGTTGGAGGACGACGGCTACATCGTGCGCCAGGTGGCCCTGCTCGACCGCAAGAAGCTGGGGCTGAGCCTGACCGCCTATGTGCTGATCGGTATGGACCGCCACACCCCGGAGCGCTTCGAGCACTTCCAGTCGGTGATCGGCCAGTGCCCGGAGGTGCTGGAGTGCTGCCTGGTGACCGGCATGGAGGCGGACTACCAGCTCAAGGTGGTGGTGCCGGACATGGACCATTACCAGCAGTTCCTGCTGGGCCAGCTGACCCGCATCGAAGGCGTTACCAGCGTGCGTTCGAGCTTCGTGCTCAACCAGGTGCTGAGCACCACGGAGCTGCCGCTGACCCACCTGCGCGGCTAATACGTAGGTGGTACTGGCGGGCACCGGAGCGCGGCGTATAATCGCCGCGCCTTTGCTGTGCCCCGCGTGGTTTCGCCAATAAGAGCCCCAGGCTCGCAGAACAACAACCGCAGCCCCCGCCCTCACGGCATCACTGCCCGGCGCATTCCCGCGCCGGGTCTGATTCGTTTCGCTGCTAGAGGTTGAGAATGAGCCCCGAGAAATTCGAAGAGTGGATGATGACCGCGATGATCGCCGGTCTCGTGCTGTTCATGGCGTTCATCGTCTGGGACCTCGCGAAGAAGTCCAAGGCCGGTCGCTTCGGCACCTTCATCCTGTTCCTCGCCCTGGGTCTCGGTGTGCTCGGCTTCGTCATCAAATCCCTGGTGATCGGCGGCCTCGAAGGCATGTAAAAAACCTCCCCCGCGCTCCCCGCACAGGCAAGGTCGCCTGCGTGGGCGGCTTCGTTTTTTCTGCCTGGAGACAACATGAACGCCACTGATCGCGTCATGCAGAGCTATGGACGCTGCTGTGCCAACCCCGATTTCTTCGATGCCTTCTATCGCCGCTTTCTCGACAGCTCGCCGCAGATCCGCGCCAAGTTCACCGAGACCGATATGCCGGCGCAGAAGGCGCTGCTGCGCCAGGGCATCCTCAACCTGGTGATGTTCGCCCGCGGCATGCCCGACACCAAGTTGCGCGCACTCGGCGCCACCCACTCCCGCGAGGGCTTCGACATCCGCCCCGAAATGTACGACCTGTGGGTGGAATCGCTGCTGCTGACCATCGCCGAGCACGACAAGGATCACAGCACCGAGGTACGCAGCGCCTGGTGCGAGGTGCTGAACAAGGGCATCGAAGTGATCAAGTCCTTCTACTGATCAGTTCCTGATCCAGCCGCCGGCGCTCAGTCCAGACGCGCCGGCACGTCCTTCCACTGACCGAGCCCCAGCCCGTCCAGGGCGAAGGGGCCGATGCGCACGCGCACCAGGCGCAGGGTCGGCAGGCCGACGGCGGCCGTCATGCGCCGCACCTGGCGGTTGCGCCCCTCGCGGATCACCAGTTCCAGCCAGGCCGTGGGTACGCTCTTGCGGAAGCGCACGGGCGGGTCGCGTTCCCACAGTTGCGGCGCCTCCAGCAGGCGCGCCTCGGCCGGCAGGGTCGGGCCGTCGTTGAGTTCGACGCCGTCACGCAGGCGCTGCAGCTGTTCTTCGTTGGGCTCCCCTTCCACCTGCACCCAGTAGGTCTTGGCCAGCTTGTGCTTGGGATCGGCGATGCGCGACTGCAAGCGGCCGTCATTGGTCAGCAGCAGCAGGCCCTCACTGTCACGGTCGAGACGCCCCGCGGGGTAGATGCCGGGGATGTCGATGAAATCCTTGAGGGTGGCGCGCCCTTCCCCATCGCTGAACTGGGTGAGCACGTCGAACGGCTTGTTGAACAGCACCAGGCGCGGTTCGGCCGGCGGCGCCTTGGCCACGCGGCGAGGAGCGGCAGGCTGGGGGCGGCGGGAAGAAGGGCGTGGAGAGCGCGGCGGGCGGGACGACATGGCTGGTTACGAGCGGCAGTGGACAGGGTATCGGAAGCGCATGCTAGGTTGAGCGCCCCACCACCGCAAGAGCGAGGACCACCATGCCCCGTGCGTTACGCCCCACCTGGCTGATCAGCCTGATGACCCTGGCCGGCTGTGCGGGCACGCCCTACCAGGGGCCGACCTCGGACCACTTCGACGGCCAGCGTTTCCACAACATCGAACCCAAGCCGCACAAGGACCTGTGGTCGGTGCTGAAGTGGCAGTTCAACCGCGAGAAGCAGGCGCCCTGGGTGGAAGAGCCCGCCGTCGCCGCCCCCGAGGTCGTCGAGCGGGTGCAGGGCGACGAGCTGCGCATCACCTACATCAACCACGCCACCGTGCTGATCCAGCACCGCGGCCTGAACATCGTCACCGACCCTGTGTGGTCCCAGCGCGTCAGCCCCTTCAGCTTCATCGGCCCGCGCCGCCATCAGCAGCCGGGCCTGAGCCTCAACCAGCTACCGCCCATCGACCTGATCCTGGTCAGCCACAACCATTACGACCACCTGGACCTGGAAAGCCTGCGTGGCCTGGCCGAGCGCTTCCCCCTGGCCACCGTGGCCACCGGGCTGGGCAACGGCCCGCTGATCCGCGAGACCGGTTTCGCCCGCGTGGTGGAGCTGGACTGGTGGCAGGAGCTGCCGCTGAACGACGAACTCACCCTGCACTCGGTGCCGGTGCAGCACTGGTCGGCGCGCACCCGCGGCGACACCAACCGGACCCTGTGGATGGGCTTCGTGGTCACCTCGCCGGACGGCCCGCTGCTGTTCCCCGGCGATACCGGGCTGGGGCCGGAGTTCCGCCTGATCCACGAGCGCTTCGGGCCCATGCGCTTCGCCGCCCTGCCCATCGGCGCCTATGCGCCACGCTGGTTCATGCGCGACAACCACATGAACCCGGACGATGCCGTGCAGGCCCACAAGCAGCTGGATTCGCGCAACAGCCTGGCCATCCACTTCGGCACCTTCAACCTCACCGATGAAGGCCAGTACACCCCGCCCAAGGACCTGGCCAAGGCGCTGGCGGACTGGAACGTCGAGGCCGACAACTTCCGCGTGCCGACGCCGGGCTACCAGTGGCAGGTGCCCGCCTTGGACGGCGACGCCGCAACCGGCCTCGCCGAGGCCAGCGGCAACTGAGCCACCGCCCGTAACAAACGGGCCGCATCACGCGGCCCGTTTGTTACGGAGCCCCCAGTGCGACCGGCTCCGCCAGGGCGGCGGACGGGATCTGGCGGAGCCAGCGTGAAACACCCCACTCCCCGGCGATTAAAACCAGGAGCAGGCCGAGCTGCAGCAGCAGCGCGATGTAAAACGGCTTGAACACATGGCCGACCTGGCGCTTCAGCAGGTCCAGCAGGAACTCGGCCTGGAACAGTTGCTCCACCCGCGCATCGAGCACCCCGGCCAGCACCTTCTTGTTGAGCCCGCTGTAGCTCGCCGCCTCGCTCACCGCCACCTCGCCCAAGGCCTTGTCAAGCAGGCTCGCTCGCAGACGATCGAGCAGGTCGAAGGCCACGCGCTCGGCCAGCGACGCCTCGGCTCGCGCGTCGGCCTCCTGCTGCCGCTCGCCGCGCAGGTAATCCAGCGCCAGTTGATTGAGTGCCGCTTGCACGCTGGCGCCGCGCAAGGCCTGCAGTCGCTGCTCGTCCTGAGCTTGGACATAAGCCTGGAAGTCCTGCCAGGTGTCATCGGCCAGCCGCTGCACGGCCGGCGCGTAGCTGTCCAGGTGCCGATTGATCTGTTGCTGTCCGCTGTACAGCATCCCGCCCTGGAATCCCAGCACACCTCCGGCCAGCGGCAGCAGCAGGAAATACAGCTTGAGCGTCCAGTGATGCCAGCGCTTGCTGCGGGCCAGCCAACCGCCACGGTGCAACTGGATGGCCAGCACCAGGCCGGCGATCGTGCCTAACAGCAGTGCGCCGCTGATCCAGGCGAAAAGGTTCAGGAAGCTGAACGGTTCCCAGAATGCCGTGAGTAAGTGGCGGGCCTGCTCCATCGATGTCACCTCGTTCGTCCTTGGGGTGCGGCAGCTTAAATGCAAACCTGAGCGTATTGTTGGCGAGCAACTCACCAAAGGACGTCAGACTTTTCAGTCCAGACAGAAGAAGGGCCGCATCATGCGGCCCTTGTCGTTATCCACAGCCGATCAACGGAACGGCGGCTCGTCGAAGCTGCGCAGCTTGCGCGAGTGCAGCGAGTTGAGCTGGGTGCGCAGCAGGTCCAGCGCGGCGATGCCGATGCGCAGGTGCTGGCTGACAGCACGTTGGTAGAAGGCGCTGGCCGAGCCCGGCAGCTTGATCTCGCTGTGCAGCGGCTTGTCGGAGACACACAGCAGCGTGCCGTAGGGCACCCGCAGGCGATAACCCTGGGCGGCGATGGTGCCGCTTTCCATGTCCACCGCCACCGCCCGCGACAGGTTGATCAGCGGGCGCTCCTGGGCCCAGCGCAGCTCCCAGTTGCGGTCGTCGTAGGTGAGCACGGTGCCGGTGCGCAGGCGCCGCTTGAGGTCTTCGCCATGTTCACCGGTAACCAGTGCCGCCGCGTCCTGCAGGGCCTGCTGCACTTCGGCCAGGGCCGGCAGCGGAATGTGCGGCGGCAGCACCCGGTCGAGGATGCCGTCGCGGCGCATGTAGGCGTGGGCCAGCACGTAGTCGCCGATGGTCTGCGACTGCCGCAGCCCGCCGCAGTGGCCGATCATCAGCCAGCAGTGGGGGCGCAGCACCGCCAGGTGGTCGGTGATGTTCTTGGCGTTGGACGGGCCGACGCCGATGTTGACCAGGGTGACGCCATGGCCGTCGGCGGCGATCAGGTGATAGGCCGGCATCTGGTAGCGGTGCCAGACCACACTGTCGATCACCGCCTGCATGGTCTCCTCGTTCATGTCCCGCTCTACCAGCACGTTGCCGGGCAGGACCATGCGCACGAAGCGCGGGTCTTCGCGCAGCTGGGTGAGGCCGTGCTGGATGAACTGGTCGACGTAGCGATGGTAGTTGGTCAGCAGGATCCAGGGCTGCACATGGCGCCAGTCGCTGCCGGTGTAGTGCACCAGGCGACGCAGGGAGAAATCCACCCGCGCCGCGTCGAACAGTGCCAGGGGCAGCGGGTCGGCCTGCTCCCAGTCATAGAGCCCGTCGGCGACACCATCGGTGGCGGCGGACAGGTCGGTGCTGGGGAACACCCGCGCCAGGGCGGCGGCGGTCACGTCGGTGCCGGCCAGCTCATCGCCCTGCTCGACCACGTAGGGGTAAGGGATGTTCTGCTGGCTCACGCCCACCTCCACCTGCACGGTGAAGTCGCTCATCAGCGGGCGCAGCTGCTCCAGCAGGTATTTGCGGAAGGCCGCGGGGTGGGTGACGGTGACGCTGTAGGTGCCCGGCACCTGCATCTTGGCGTAGGCGCGGACGGTGGACGGCACCTCGCCCTGGCAGCGATAGGTGATGCGCAACTCCGGGTAGCGGAACTGCGCGCGCTGGGCGGCGTCCGGCTCGGCCCGTTCCTTGAGGTAGAGCTTGAGGGCCTGGCTCAGCGCAGAGGTGGCGCGGCCATGCAGCTCGGCCAGACGGTCGACCGCCTCTTCGGCGGTGCTGGCGATGAGAAACTCGGGGGTATCCTGGGTCACGATCGGCATCCTGTCTGTGCGAACAGGTTCTATCTTGCCGCTGTCCGGGCCCGCGGCATAGAGCCTTCGGTGCATTGCGCGACGATTGTCCCGGCAATGGCAGCCTGCACGGCCTGCGACTAGGCTTGGGCGATCCCAACGACGAGTCCTCCGCCATGGCCCGCCTTCTCTGCCTGCTGCTACCCGCCTTCTACTGCTGCTCCCTGCTGGCCGGCGAACTCGACGGCCGCTACCAGGCCAACCTCGACGGCCAGCCCACCGAACTGGTGCTGCGCCAGGACGGCCAGGCGGTAAGCGGCCAGTACGTGGAGAACGGCAGCCTGCGCCTCGACCTCAAGGGCAGCTTCGACGGCCAGGTGCTGCGGGCGGAAATCAGCGTGCCGCAATCCGGCCAGGTGGTCGCCACCCTCGCCGCCCGCTACGCCGACGCCCAGCTCGCCACCCGCATCGCCGCCCGCGACCCGCGCAACGGCCAGGTACTGGAGCGCCAGGCACTGTTCCTGCGCGCCGACCAGGCGAACGCACAGGCACAGCCCCAAAGCACGGGCGGCGGCCTGGACCCGGCCCTGGTGGGCAACTGGGTGCACGAGAAGATCATCAACAGCAGCGGCGGCACCGGCTTCGCCTCCTTCAACACCGTGATGACCCTGCGCCTCGGCGCCGACGGCAGCGTGGCGCAATGGACCCGCTCCGCCGGCGGTGGCGGCGACTGGAGTTACGACAGCCCCGGCCAGTTGCAATACAGCGGCCAATGGCGCAGCGACAACGGCGTGCTGCTGGTACGCCAGCAAGGCGCCGCCGACTACCAGCCCGCCGCCCGCTACCGCTTCAGCGACCCCTACCTGGTCACCGAGGGCACGGGCGGGAAGATGATCTGGCAGCGGCGCTGAACCGCTGGCCAGAAAGATCGCCGGGTTTCACCCGACCTACGACGCCACACGCCGAGCGTTACACCAGATGCGGCGTGCTGCGCGCCATCAGCGCTTCGACATCCACGCCGCGCGGCAGGGTGCCGTAGACGCGGCCGCCGTGGCCGAGGCGGCTGGCGATGAAGGCGTCGGAGACGGTGGCGTTGCCGGCTTCCAGCAGCAGCTTGGCCTGCAGCCCCACGGCGACGTCTTCGGTGAGCTGGCGGGCGCGGTACTGGATGTCGGCGGTGTCATGGAAGGCAGCCTTGAGGTTGCCGATGTGGGCGGCCAGGCGGGCGTCGCCGTGGCCATCGCCCAGTTCGGCGAACAGAGCGTCGAGCACGCCGGGCTCCTTGGACAGGGCGCGCAGCACGTCCAGGCACTGGACGTTGCCGGAGCCTTCCCAGATGGAGTTGACCGGCGCTTCGCGGTAGAGGCGCGGGAGGATGGTTTCCTCGACGTAGCCGGCGCCGCCCATGCATTCCTGGGCCTCGTTGATCATCGCGGGGGCGCGCTTGCAGATCCAGTACTTGCCCACGGCTGTGACCAGGCGGGCGAACTTGTCTTCCTGCTCGTCGTGGGCGTGATCCAGGGCGCGGCCCATGCGCATGGTCAGGGCCAGCGCGGCTTCGCTTTCCAGGGCCAGGTCGGCCAGTACGTTCTGCATCAGCGGCTGGTCGGCCAGCACGCGCCCGCCGACCTTGCGGTGGGCGCAGTGGTGCGCGGCCTGGGTCAGCGCCTGACGCATCAGCGAGCTGGAACCGATCATGCAGTCGAAGCGGGTCAGGGAGACCATTTCGATGATGGTGGGCACGCCGCGCCCTTCCTCGCCGATCATCCAGGCCAGGGCGCCACGGTATTCCACCTCGCTGGAGGCGTTGGCCCAGTTGCCCAGCTTGTTCTTCAAGCGCTGGATGTAGAACTGGTTGCGGGTGCCGTCCGGGCGGTGGCGCGGCAGCAGGAAGCAGGACAGGCCCTTGTCGGTGTAGGCCAGGGTGAGGAAGGCGTCGCACATGGGCGCCGAGCAGAACCACTTGTGGCCGACCAGCTCGTAGGCCTGGCCCGGGCCGGGGATGCCGACGGGGTGGGCGCGGGTGGTGTTGGCGCGTACGTCGGTGCCACCCTGCTTCTCGGTCATGGCCATGCCGATGGTGACGCCGCTCTTCTGCTCCATGGGCAGGTTGCGCGGGTCGTACTGGGTGGAGAGGATCTTCGGCAGCCACTTTTCGGCGATATCCGGCTGCAGCTTGAGGGCCGGGACGCTGGCGTAGGTCATGGTCAGCGGGCAGGCGTTGCCGGCCTCGGGCTGGTTGTGCAGGTAGTTGAGGGCCGCGCGCGCCACCTGGGCGCCGGGACGCGGGTCGGTCCAGGGCAGCGAGGGGATGCCGGCGGCGATGGCCGAGGCCATCAGCTCGTGGTAGGCGGGGTGGAACTCCACCAGGTCGATGCGGTTGCCGTAGCGGTCATGGCTCTTGAATACCGGCTTGTTCTCGTTGGCGAGGAAACCCGCCGCCATCAACGCGCCGCCGGCCGCAGCACCGTAGCGGTCGAGCTGCGCCTCGGCCCAGCCGCCGTCGTAGCGGCGGGTCCATTCCTGCAGGGGCAGGTCGACGCGGTAGAGGTTGGCGCCGTCCAGGGACGGCACCTGGTTGAGCACGTCATGGGTCTCGGCGAACTGGTGCAGGTTCATGGCGGTTCTCCTAGGCAGGGATGGCGGCGCCAACGGCGCGCAGGCAGAAGAAAACGAGGTTGCGGCTGACCAGTTCGAGGTCGGCCTGGGATTGCCCGGGCTCACGGGCGGCGCGGGCGGGCGGCGACAAGGGGCCGACCAGGGCTTCGGCGATGGCCCCCACCAGGCAGGCAGCGGTGAGGGGCGTGGAGAGGAGGTCGAATTCGCCGCTGGCGCGCCCTTCCTCCAGCAACTCGATGAACAGCTCGGCGTAGGACTCACGATAGAGCAGGCGCTGCTCGTCCACTTCCTGGTCCACCGGCTCGGCGATCAAGGCGAAGGCCAGCCGGCGGCTGCTCCAGGCGCGGGCGGCGAACTGGTTCAAGCCTTCGGCCAGGCGCCAGGTGGGGGTGCCTGGGCCGCGCAGCAACTGGGCCAGGGTGTCCACTTCCACCTGGCTGGCACGGGCGAAGACTTCGGCCGCGAGCTCACCCTTGTTGCGGAAGTGCCGGTACAGGCTGCCGGTGGCGACGCCGGCGTCCTCGGCCAGGGCCTGCATGGTGAGTGCGGCGAAACCGCCCTCGGCCACGCGGGCCAGCGCGCAATCGAGAATACGCCGGCGCAGTTCCTGGTCACGGTCGATTCGGGTGGCGGTGACTCGGTAGGACATGGTCTGAATCCTGATTCATCTTTTTTCAGTGAATCAGGATTCAGACTTTGCAGAAAGCGGGATTAACGCCGTCGAAAAGGGGAAAAACGCCGCCTGCCGGGACTGTTCAGGCGCTGGTTTCCACCGGCCGGCAGAGCAGCCAGTCGTGCAGCAGGGTGCGCAGCTCTTCGAACTTGACCGGCTTGGCCAGGTAGTCGCTCATGCCCGCCGCCAGGCAGCGCTCGCGGTCGCCACTGTGGCTGTGGGCGGTGATCGCCAGCACCGGCAGGTCGGCATAGGTGGGCATGCCGCGCAGGGCACGGCAGGTGGCGAAGCCGTCCATCACCGGCATCTGGCAATCCAGCAGGACGCCGTCCACCGGTTCGCGGCGCAGCAGCTCCAGGGCCTCGGCGCCGTTGTCGGCGGTGCGCACGCGGTAGCCGAGCTTGAGCAGCATGCCGCGGGTCACCAACTGGTTGATGGCGTTGTCCTCCACCACCAGCACGGTGCATTGCTCGGGCCGACGCTGGGCCTGGCCGGCGGCGCGGCGCGGGGGCGTGGCCGGCAACTGCGGCTGGGCGGGCCGGGTCAGCTGCACGTCGAGACGGAAGCAGCTGCCCTGGCCGGGCTCGGATTCATGGGTGAGGTCGCCACCCAGCAGCTCCACCAGCTGCCGCGCCAGGGCCAGGCCGATGCCCAGGCCGCCATATTCGCGGGTCATGGAGCCGTCGATCTGGCGGAAGCGGCGGTAGAGCGAGCCATCGGCCGGGGTCTGGAAGCCGATGCCGGTGTCTTCCACTTCCACGCGCAGGCCCAGGTCGTCGCCGCTGGACTCCAGGCGAAACACACGCAGGGTGACGCTGCCCCGGGGGGTGAACTTGATGGCGTTGTCCAGCAGATAGCCAAGGGACTGGGAGAGCTTGCCGGCGTCGCCTTCGAGCATGTCGGGCAGGCTTTCATCCAGCTCCAGGGAGAAGCGCAGGCCCTTGTCTTCAGCACGCGGGGCGTACTGGGCGCGCAGGCTGTCGAACAGACCGCGCAGGCTGAAGGGTTCGCGCCGGGGGTAGAGCTTGCCGGCCTGGAGTTCGGTCATGGCGAGGATGTCGTTGACCAGGCGCATCATGTCCCGCGCCGAGCTGGCGGCGGTCTTCTGGTACTGCTCCAGCTCGACGTCGAGCTTGACCGTCTGCATCAGCTCCAGGGAACCGATCACGCCATTCATCGGGGTGCGCAGCTCGTGGGTGACGGTGGCGAGGAATTCGTCCTTCAGGCGGTTGCTGTTGGCCAGTTCCTGGTTGAGCGTCTCCAGCTTGCGCCCGGCCTCCTGGAGGATGCGCGTGCGCTCTTCCTTCATGGCGTTGATGCGGTCGGCCAGGGCCAGGGACAGCAGCCCGACCTCCAGCGCGGAGCCGATCTGGCTGGCGTACATGGTGAGGAAGACGTTGGGCAGGTAGCCCAGCACCATCAGGGTGTTGATGGCACCGCCGATGAGGAAGGTGGTCCAGGCGAAGATGAAGTAGCGCGCCACCCGCATGCCGCGCAGCCAGGCGAGAACGCCGGCGGTGAAGATCACCACCGTGAAGATCAGTGCCAGGGAGGTGGCCAGGCGCAGGGCCACGCCGTAGCTGGCGGCCAGCGACAGCACCATCACCAGGCCGCCCATGGCCATCAGCCCGAGCAGGGTGCGGTCCATCCACGGGCTGTGTTCGGCGGTGTGCAGGAAGCTGCGGGCGAACTGGCTGCCGAACAGCGAGGCCGAGCCGATCAGGAAGGGCGTCGCGGCGTTGGCCCACCAGGGGCTGTCGGGCCAGAAGAATTCGATGCCGGCGCCGTTCACCGAGATCTGGTAGAGCCCGAACGAGGCGATATAGAGGATGTAGTAGAGGTAACTGGTGTCGCGGACGCTGAGGAAGATGAACAGGTTGTAGATCAGCATCACCAGCAAGACGCCATAGATGATGCCGAGCACATAGATGCGCCCGGGCTGCTCTTCCAGGTAGGCCTGTGGCGACCACAGGGCCAGCGGCGCCTGGATCGAGCCCTGGCTCTGCAGTCTCAGGTAGAGGCGCTGGGGCTGGTTGGGCTGCAGGTTGAGGCTGAACAGGTAGTTGTTCTGCTTGATCTCGCGGCTGGAGAAGGGCAAGGCGTCGCCGGTGCGCTGGGCCAGGCGGTAGCCGCCCAGGCCGTCGGGCAGGTAAAGCTCGAGGTGATCCAGCGGCGGGTAGGCGAGTTCCAGCAACCAGGGCTGCTGGCCGCCCAGCGTGCGCGGGCGGTAGTCGAGATCCACCCGCAGCCAGAACACCGAGCGCGAGTAGCCGGCGTTGAGCACGGGTTTGTCGTGACGGCGGAAGCTGCCTTCCAGGGCGGGCGAGGTGATATCGGCCAGGCTGGCGTCGCCGCGTACGTCTTCGAATACGTCCATGTGCCGCCCGAGGGGCAGTTGGCGGGTCTGTTCGTCGAATTCGACCGCCAGCACGGACGTGGAAACCAGAAGGAGAAGAAGCAGAAGGACGCGCCGCATGAGGCCCCGCAAAGGCCTGTTGTGCGCGTCGGGAAGTCCCTTCTTCCCCTGCTGACACGCCACACGGGGCCTGGTTGTTCGAATTCGCTCACTTTAGCACAGCCCAAGGCCGCACGAAGAGGCACATTGCCATAAGCCACCAGCCGCTCTAGAACGGCACTTACAAGGCATGACACGGGAAGACGCAAGGGCGTGTTCCTGCCCCACCCTGGGGCAGGTTGTCGCAGAGATTTTTTGTCCGACAATGCGCACGGGCCGGCCGGGCTCCGGGCGTTGGAAAAGTGATAAGCTCGCGCACCATGAAAAAGCCCATCTCCCGCCCCATCGTCCTCTGTCTTTCCGGCCACGACCCCAGTGGCGGCGCCGGTCTCCAGGCGGACATCGAAGCCCTGATCGCCCAGGGTTGCCATGCCGCCCCTGCCGTGACCGCCCTCACTGTGCAGGACACCGTCAACGTTTCCGACTTCCGCGTGCTCGACCGCGAGTGGGTGCTGGCCCAGGCCCATGCGGTGATCGCCGACCTGCCGGTCTCCGCCGTCAAGCTGGGCATGCTTGGCTCGGTGGAAATGGTCGAGACGGTCCTGGAAATCATGCAGTCCCTGCCGGGCGTGCCGCTGGTCTGCGACCCGGTGCTGCGCGCGGGCGGCGGTGGCGCCCTGGGCAAGGACGAAGTCGGCTTCGCCATGCGCGAGCGCCTGCTGCCGATCGCCACCCTGGCCACCCCCAACCTGCCGGAAGCACGCATCCTCGCCGAACTGCCCGAAGGCACCGCCGACCAGTGCGCCGAGAAGCTGTTGCCGTTCGTCCGCCACCTGCTGATCACCGGCGGCCATGGCGACGAGACCGAAGTGCACAACCGCCTTTATTCCCGCGATGGCAGCCAGCACACCTTCACCTGCCAGCGTCTGCCGGGCAGCTATCACGGCTCCGGCTGCACCCTGGCCAGCACCCTCGCCGGCCGCCTGGCCCTCGGCCAGGACCTGGTCAGCGCCGTGGAAACCGCCCTCGATTACACCTGGCGCACCCTGCGTGACGCCGAGCAGCCCGGCCAGGGCCAGTTCGTGCCGCGCCGCCTGCCCCTGGACTTCTGCTCATGAAGCTGCGCGGTCTCTATGCCATCACCGACAGCGCCCTGCTCGCTGACGGCCGCTTGCTGCCCTACGTCGAGGCGGCGCTCAAGGGCGGCACCCGACTGCTGCAGTACCGCGACAAATCCGGTGACGACGCCCGCCGCCTGCGCGAAGCCGACGCCCTGCGCGAGCTGTGCGCGCGCCATGGTGCGCAGTTGATAATCAATGACGATGCCGAACTGGCCGCGCGCCTGAGCGTCGGCGTGCACCTCGGCCAGGGCGACGGCTCCCTCGCCGCCGCCCGCGCCCTGCTCGGCCGCAACGCCATCATCGGCGGCACCTGCCACGCCAACCTGGAATTCGCCGAGGCCGCGGTGCGCGAAGGCGCCAGCTACATCGCCTTCGGTCGCTTCTTCAACTCCAACACCAAGCCCGGCGCCCCTGCCGCCACGCCCGAGCTGCTGGACGAAGCCAAACGCCGCTTCGCCCTGCCGCTGGTGGCCATTGGCGGCGTGACCCAGGACAACGCCCCCGAGCTGATCGCCCGTGGCGCCGACCTGATCGCCGTGATCCACGCCCTGTTCGCCGCCGACAGCCCCACCGAAGTGGAGCGCCGCGCGCGCGCCTTCAGCGCCCTGTTCGATCCGGCCTGAGCCCCGTACACCCGTTTTCAGAGAGAGCCTGACATGTCCCGTTCCGAAACCCTGTTCGCCAACGCCCAGAAACACATCCCCGGTGGCGTCAACTCGCCAGTCCGCGCCTTCAAGAGCGTCGGCGGCACGCCGCTGTTCTTCAAGCACGCTGCGGGCGCCTACGTAACGGACGAGGACGACAAGCGCTACGTGGACTACGTCGGCTCCTGGGGCCCGATGATCCTCGGCCACAGCCACCCCGACGTGCTCGACGCCGTGCGCCGCCATCTGGAGCACGGTCTCTCCTACGGCGCCCCGACCGCCATGGAAACCGAGATGGCCGACCTGGTCTGCTCCCTGGTGCCGTCCATGGAGATGGTGCGCATGGTCAGCTCCGGCACCGAGGCGACCATGAGCGCCATCCGCCTGGCCCGTGGCTACACCGGCCGCGACAGCATCATCAAGTTCGAAGGCTGCTACCACGGCCACTCCGACAGCCTGCTGGTGAAGGCCGGCTCCGGCCTGCTGACCCAGGGCGTGCCGAGCTCCGCCGGCGTGCCCGCAGCCTTCGCCAAGCACACCCTGACGCTGCCCTTCAACGACATCGACGCCGTCGAGAAGATGCTCGGCGAAGTGGGCCAGGACGTGGCCTGCATCATCGTCGAGCCGGTGGCCGGCAACATGAACTGCGTCCCCCCGGCCCCGGGCTTCCTCGAAGGCCTGCGCCGCCTGTGCGACCAGCACGGCGTGGTGCTGATCTTCGACGAGGTGATGACCGGCTTCCGCGTCGCCCTCGGCGGCGCCCAGGGCCACTACGGCGTGACCCCGGACCTGTCCACCTTCGGCAAGATCGTCGGTGGCGGCATGCCCGTGGGCTGCTTCGGCGGCAAGCGCGAAATCATGTCGCAGATCGCTCCGCTGGGCCCGGTCTACCAGGCCGGCACCCTATCGGGTAACCCGCTGGCCATGGCCGCCGGCCTGACCACCCTGAAGCTGATCAGCCGCCCCGGCTTCCACGCCGAGCTGAGCGACTACACCAGCCGCATGCTCGACGGCCTGCAACAGCGTGCCGATGCCGCCGGCATTCCCTTCGTCACCACCCAGGCGGGCGGCATGTTCGGCCTCTACTTCAGCGGTGCCGACGACATCGTCACCTTCGACGACGTGATGGCCAGCGACGCCGAGCGCTTCAAGCGCTTCTTCCACCTGATGCTGCAGGGTGGCGTGTACCTGGCGCCCAGCGCTTTCGAGGCCGGCTTCACCTCCATCGCCCACGGCAATGCCGAGCTGGCCATCACCCTGGACGCCGCCGAGCGCGCGTTCGCCGAGCTGAAAAAGGCCTGACCGGCTTTACGCGGACGTTGCATCCGGGAGCCGCGCCTACGGGCCAGCGCCCGGATGCAAGGAAATCCGCGCAAAGACTTTGTAAGAAGCGCCTTGCTTATTTCATAATGTGACGGTCGGCGCGTTTCGCCGGCCGGGCCCGTCGCCCGCACTGCTTTTCGAGGCGCTGTGATTTCATGAACCGCACCGGCCGCATCCTGACCCTGGGCAGCCTGTTGCTCCTCTCCCCACTGCTGGCCGAAGCCGGCGGTAACTCCCTGCTGATCTCGGCCACCGGGCGCTGCAGCCTGAATACGCAACCCGAAGACCAGCAGGAAGCCCTCTCCAACTGCCAGCAGGCCGCCAAGGCCGGCGACACCGAGGCGCAGTACGAGCTGGGCGAGTTCTACTACGACGGCAAGCGCACCCCCCGCGACCTGCACCAGGCGCTCAACTGGTTCGAGCAAGCCTCCCTGAAGGGCAACGCCCAGGCACAGTTCCGCCTCGGCAACATGTTCTTCCGTGGCGAAGGCGTGCCGGCCAGCAACGTGCAGGCCTATATCGTGCTGAAGATGGCCGCAGTGAACGGCTCGGACGAGGCGATGGACACCGCCGACATGGTCTCCGGCCAGATGCGCGCCGACGAACTCGAGATCGCTACCCAGGTGCTAGGGCAGATCTTCCGCAACTACCTGATCGAACTGCAGACCGCCGACGGCGGCTCGCCTTTCTCGCCGTTGCCTTAGGAGCAGCTGGAAGCTGGAAGCTGGAAGCTGGAAGCTGGAAGAGCCTGGGGGATCGACGATGGTCGTCAACTCCAGGCTTTCTTGTTTTCGCAACCTGGACGTAGGGTGGACCACGCTTTATCGGTCCACCGCTCGGAGTCATGCCGAACACCGCTCCGCATGGGTTTCGCTACGCTCGCGGAACGCCGCCCGACCCACCCTACACACGACACTTCCAGCTTCAGGCTTCAGGCTTTCAGCTGCTCTTATCCGGCATCGGCATGGGGAACGGCATGACGTTGCCGGTGACCTTGGCTTCGCTGATCTTCGGGGTGCCGAGGCGTTCGACCTCGTCGATGCGGATGATGGCGTGCATGGGTACGAAGCTGCGCACCACGCCTTCGAACTGGGCCTTGAGCTTTTCTTCGCTGGGGTCGACCACCACCTGGGTGCGCTCGCCGAAGACGAATTCCTCTACCTCCAGAAAGCCCCACAGATCGCTCTGGTAGATCTGCTTGGCGTACATCTCGTACACCTGGCCCTGGTTGAGGAAGATCACCTTGTAGATCGGGTCGCGCTTGGTCATGGAGGAGGCGGCAGGAGGGGGAAGTTCGAGGGGCGCGAAGCATAGCACGGCTCCGGACGGTGGACGCTAGGAAGCCAGGCGCCTGCCGACTATAATGCGCGGTTCTTCGAACCACCCGACGAACGTGCATGGCCAAGAAGCTTTACATCGAGACCCACGGTTGCCAGATGAACGAGTACGACTCCTCGCGCATGGTCGACCTGCTGGGCGAACACCAGGCGCTGGAAGTGACCGAGCGCGCCGAAGACGCCGATGTCATCCTGCTCAACACCTGTTCCATCCGCGAAAAGGCGCAGGACAAGGTGTTCTCGCAACTGGGCCGCTGGCGTGACCTGAAGCAGCAGAACCCGCAGCTGGTGATCGGCGTCGGTGGTTGCGTGGCCAGCCAGGAAGGGGCGGCGATCCGTGATCGTGCCCCTTATGTCGACGTGGTCTTCGGCCCGCAGACCTTGCACCGGCTGCCGGAAATGATCGACGCGGCACGCAGCACCCGCGTGCCCCAGGTGGACATCAGCTTCCCCGAGATCGAGAAGTTCGACCGCCTCCCCGAGCCCCGCGTCGACGGCCCCAGCGCCTTCGTCTCGGTGATGGAAGGCTGCAGCAAGTACTGCACCTTCTGCGTCGTACCCTACACCCGTGGCGAGGAAGTCAGCCGCCCCTTCGACGACGTGCTCGCCGAGGTCATCCACCTCGCCGACAACGGCGTGCGCGAAATCACCCTGCTCGGGCAGAACGTCAACGGCTACCGGGGCACCACCCATGACGGCCGCATCGCCGACTTCGCCGAGCTGATCCGCGTGGTCGCCGCCGTCGATGGCATCGACCGCCTGCGCTACACCACCTCTCACCCGCTGGAATTCTCCGATGCGCTGATCCAGGCCCACGCCGAGGTGCCCGAACTGGTGAAGTTCGTCCACCTGCCGGTGCAGGCGGGCTCCGACCGCGTGCTCGCGGCGATGAAACGCAACCACACCGCACTGGAATACAAGTCGCGCGTGCGCAAGCTGAAGGCGGCAGTGCCGGATATCTGCATCAGCTCCGACTTCATCGTCGGCTTCCCCGGCGAGACCGAGAAGGACTTCGAAGCCACCATGAAGCTGGTGGAAGACGTCGGCTTCGACTTCTCCTTCTCCTTCATCTATAGCTCGCGCCCCGGCACCCCCGCTGCCGACCTGGTGGACGACACCCCGGACGAGGTCAAGAAGCAGCGCCTGATGATCCTCCAGGGCCGCATCCACCAGCAGGGCTTCGAGATCAGCCGACGGATGGTCGGCAGCACCCAGCGCATCCTGGTCAGCGATTTTTCCAAGAAGGACCCGGGCATGCTCCAGGGCCGCACCGAGAACAACCGCATCGTCAACTTCCGCAGTGCCAACCCGCGGCTGATCGGCCAGTTCGTCGACGTCCACATCGACGACGCCCTGCCCCACTCCCTGCGCGGCACCCTGATCAACGAGACCCTGCACTGAATTCCGAGATGCCCGAGCTTTCACAGTCGGGCACCTGGGTTTATTCTTCCTTTCCTATCCCTGCCGTTCGGCGGCCACATACAGACGACATTGAACGCACCCCTGGATTTGCACCGCTTCACCCTGGAACCCTTTGAAGCCCGTCGCTTCGCCAACCTTTGCGGCCAATTCGACGAGCACCTGCGGCTGATCGAACAGCGCATGGCCATCGAGATACGCAACCGCGGCAACCAGTTCGAACTGGTTGGCGACGCCCAGCGCACCCAGGCCACGGAAAACCTCCTGCGCCGCCTCTACCGTGAAACCGAAGCCAGCGAGCTGTCGCCGGACATGGTCCACCTGTTCCTCCAGGAAACCGGGATGGAGCAGTTGGCCAGCCCCGCCAAGGTCGACACCAGCGTCGCCCTGCGCACCCGCAAGGGCATGATCCGCCCGCGCGGCGCCAACCAGCAGCGCTACGTCAAATCGATCCTCGACCACGACATCAACTTCGGCATCGGCCCGGCCGGCACCGGCAAGACCTACCTCGCCGTCGCCTGCGCCGTGGACGCCCTGGAGCGTGAACAGGTCCGCCGCATCCTGCTGGTGCGCCCGGCGGTCGAAGCCGGCGAGAAGCTCGGCTTCCTGCCCGGCGACCTGTCGCAGAAGATCGACCCCTACCTGCGCCCGCTCTACGACGCCCTGTACGAGATGCTCGGCTTCGAGCAGGTGGCCAAGCTGATCGAGAAGCAGGTCATCGAGGTCGCCCCGCTCGCCTACATGCGCGGCCGCACCCTTAACAACAGCTTCATCATTCTCGACGAGAGTCAGAACACCACCCTCGAGCAGATGAAGATGTTCCTCACCCGTATCGGTTTCGGCTCAACGGCCGTGATCACCGGCGACATCACCCAGGTCGACCTGCCGCGCGGCACCCGCTCCGGCCTGACCCACGTGATCGATGTGCTGCGTGACGTACCGGGCATCGCCTTCACCCACTTCAAGTCCCAGGACGTGGTCCGCCACCCGCTGGTGCAGCGCATCGTCGAAGCCTATGACCGCTACGACAACCGCAACCAGCCCAAGCCCAAGCCTGCCGACAACGACCCGGGTGCGATCGACGCCGATGCTTGAACTCGACCTGCAACTGGCCAGTGAAGCCCCCGGGCTGCCCGGCGAAGCCGACTTCCGCCGCTGGTGCGAACTGGCCCTGCGCCAGCGCAGTGCCGACTCGGAGCTGACCATCCGCCTGGTAGACGAGCCCGAGGGCCGCGAGCTGAACAACACCTGGCGGCACAAGGACTACGCCACCAACGTACTGTCCTTCCCCGCCGACGTGCCCGACGAGTTGCTGGATATTCCGCTGCTCGGCGACCTGGTGATCTGCGCCCCGGTGGTGGCCCGCGAGGCCGCTGAACAGGGCAAGGCCCTGGACGCCCACTGGGCGCACCTGGTGATTCATGGCTGCCTGCATCTTCTCGGTTACGACCACATCGAAGATGAAGAAGCCGAAGAAATGGAAGCGCTGGAACGGGAATTGCTGGCTGAACTGGGCCACCCCGATCCCTACCGCGATGACGAATAAGAAGGCACCGAGCAAGGACATATGAGCGAAGATCGATCGAGCAACGGGCACAGGTCCTGGCTGGAAAAGCTGACCCAGGCCTTTGCCCATGAGCCGAAGAACCGCCAGGAGCTGCTGGAGCTCCTCCGTGAAGCGCACCAGAACAAGCTGCTGGACAGCGAAGCCCTGTCGATCGTCGAAGGTGCAATTCAGGTCGCCGACCTGCAGGTACGCGACATCATGGTGCCGCGCTCGCAGATGATCAGCATCAAGGCCAACCAGAGCCCGAAGGAATTCCTTCCGGCGATCATCGACGCCGCGCACTCGCGCTACCCGGTGATCGGCGAGGGCCTGGATGACGTGATGGGCATCCTCCTGGCCAAGGACCTGCTGCCGCTGATCCTCCAGGACCCGGAGCGCCCCTTCGCCATCAAGGACATGCTGCGCCCGGCGACCTTCGTCCCCGAGTCCAAGCGCCTCAACGTCCTGCTCAAGGAATTCCGCGCCAACCACAACCACATGGCCGTGGTCATCGACGAATACGGCGGCGTCGCCGGCCTGGTGACCATCGAGGACGTGCTGGAGCAGATCGTCGGCGACATCGAGGACGAGCACGACGTCGAGGAAGACAGCTACATCAAGCCGCTGCCCAGCGGCGACTTCATCGTCAAGGCACTGACCCCGGTGGACGCCTTCAACGAATTCTTCGAGACCGACTTCTCGGAAGACGAATTCGACACCGTCGGCGGCCTGGTGATGGGCGCCTTCGGCCACCTGCCCAAGCGCAACGAAGTCACCCAGATCGGCGATTTCCGCTTCCGCGTGCTCAACGCCGACAGCCGCCGCCTGCACCTGCTGCGCCTCAGCCCGCTGTCCCGCTGAGACCACGCCGCGCCCCGCTTCACGGCGTGGGCGCGGCCCGGCTAGACTGCGCCGCGACGAACTCCCCGGGCGCGACCGCGCCACCAAGCCCAAGGACTGTGCATGAACTGGATCACCCGCCCCGGCTGGCCGGGCAACCTGCTGGCCCTGGCGGCCGGCGCGCTCACCCCGCTCGCCCTCGCGCCCTTCGATATCTGGCCACTCTCGCTGCTGTCCCTGGCGCTGTTCTACCTCGGCCTGCGCGACCTGGCGCCCAAGGCCGCCTTCATCCGCGGCTGGTGCTACGGCTTCGGCCTGTTCATAGCCGGCACCAGCTGGATCTACGTCAGCATCCATGACTACGGCGCCGCCTCGGTGCCGCTGGCGGCCTTCCTCACCGGTGGTTTCAGCGCTGGCGTCGCCCTGTTCTTCGCCCTGCCCGCCATCGTCTGGGCGCGCTGGTTCCGCCGCAGCGAAGCGCCCCTGGCCGATGCCCTGGCCTTTGCCGCCCTGTGGCTGGCCCAGGAGGCCTTCCGCGGCTGGTTCCTCACCGGCTTCCCCTGGCTCTACGCCGGCTACAGCCAGCTCGACGCGCCCCTGGCCGGGCTCGCCCCGGTGGGCGGCATGTGGCTGGTGTCCTTCGTCCTCGCGCTGACCGCCGCCCTGCTGGTCAACCTGGTACGCCTGCGCACACGCCCGGGCTTCCTCGCTGCCGGCCTGGTACTGCTGGTCGCACCCTGGATCGCCGGCCAGGCCCTGAAAGGCCACGCCTGGACCAAACCCGCCGGCGAGCCACTGAAGGTCGCCGCACTGCAGGGCAACGTCGAACAGAACATGAAGTGGGACCCGGAACAGCTCAACGCCCAGCTGGCGCTGTACCGCGACATGACCTTCAGCGCCGAGAAGGCCGACCTGATCATCTGGCCGGAAACCGCCGTGCCGGTGCTCAAGGAATACGCCGACGGCTTCCTCTCGGTGATGAACCGCTTCGCCCATGATCGCCAGGCCACCCTGATCACCGGGGTGCCGATCCGCCAGCTCAACGAGCGCGGTGAAAAGCGTTACTACAACGGCATCACCGTGGTCGGTGAAGGTGAAGGCACCTACCTCAAGCAGAAGCTGGTGCCCTTCGGCGAGTACGTCCCCCTGCAGGACGTGCTGCGCGGCCTGATCGCCTTCTTCGACCTGCCCATGTCGGACTTCGCCCGGGGCCCGGCCGACCAGCAGCCGCTG
This sequence comes from Aquipseudomonas alcaligenes MRY13-0052, assembly GCA_000474255.1. Classification (GTDB taxonomy): domain Bacteria; phylum Pseudomonadota; class Gammaproteobacteria; order Pseudomonadales; family Pseudomonadaceae; genus Metapseudomonas; species Metapseudomonas solani. Next base: position 19,443 of record BATO01000054.1, on the reverse strand, counting down.
CTGGCCAAGGGATACCGCATCGCCCCGTTCATCTGCTACGAAGTGGTCTACCCGGAGTTCGCCGCCGGCCTGTCGGCCAACAGCGAACTGCTGCTGACGGTGAGCAACGACACCTGGTTCGGCACTTCCATCGGCCCGCTGCAACACCTGCAGATGGCGCAGATGCGCGCCCTGGAAGCCGGCCGCTGGATGATCCGCGCCACCAACAACGGCGTCACCGCGCTGATCGACCCCTTCGGCCAGATCACCGAAAGCATCCCGCAGTTCCAGAAGGCCACCCTGTATGGCGAAGTGGTGCCGATGCAGGAGCTGACGCCCTACCTGAAATGGCGTGCCTGGCCGCTGGTGATCCTCTGCGGCCTGCTGTTCGGCTGGGCCCTGCTGGCCAGCCGCATCGCCAAGACCGTCTGACCCCGCGCCCCGGCGCCACCGTAGCCCGGGCTTCAGCCCGGGACGCACGGAGGATCAGCGATAGACCAGCGGATAGGCGATCAGCCCGATCCACTCGTTGAGCAGCATGCCGCTCCTCCACACCGCCGGCGCTTCCGGCAGCCAGCCGCCGAAGGGTTGCGAGACCGGTACCCCGTAGGCGCCCATGGGCGCCGTCACCACCTCCAGCCCCACCTGCTCGAAGCACCAGCGCGCCCGTTGCATATGGAAGGCCTGGGTCACCAATACGACCTTGTCGATACCCTCGGCCTTGAGGATGCGCGCGCTTTCCACGGCATTTTCCCAGGTGGTGCGGCTGGTCCCTTCCTGCCAGCGCACGGGCACGCCGAGCTCCTGCTCCAGGGTCCTGGCCATGATCGCCGCCTCGCTGGGCGGGGTGCCGTAGTGCAGGCCGCCGGAGGTCAGCACCGGCAGACCGCTGGCCTTGGCCAGGAACGCTGCATAGCGCACCCGCTCCATGGCCAGGAGGCTGGGCTGATCTTCGCCCCAGGCGGGGTCGCCACGCATGCGCCCGGCACCGAGCACAACGATGGCCTGGGCACGCCCGGCCAGGCCGCTCCACTCATCCCGGGTCAAGGGCGCTTCGGTTTCCAGTGCCCGTGCCGACCACTCGACCACCACCGGCAGGCTCATCGCCCACAAGCCGCCGAAGCCCAGCACGAAGCAGCACAGCGCCAGGCGCGGGCTGCGTCGACGCAGCCACCAGCCGGCCAGCAGAAGCAGCAACAGGCCACCAGGCGGCAGCAGCAATTGTTTGAAGAAATAGCGAATGGGCATCGAGCACCTCCAAAGGTGCGCGAAGCCTAACGGGGATTACCGGTACGGAAAAGCTGCGAACCGCAGGTGGGGCAGGCCTGCACACCCTGGCCACGCTGCCAGCTGGCAGCCGCACCACAAAGTGCGCAAACCAGTTGCTGGCGCCGCTTGAACAGGGGTTTGGCGACACGTGGCGAGGGCGTGGGCGCCTTGGCGGCGGTGCGAGTGACCTTGGATTTGGCCGGCTGCTGCTCGATCAACGCCAGCTCTTCGGCGGCCGCATGCCATCCACGCAGCCAGTGCAGGTCGTTGTCGAGGTAGGCGCGGATCAGTTCGAGCTCGGCGGGGGTCAGTCCCTTGAGCTCCAGCTCGCGGGGGTGTTCGTCACGCAGGCGGACGGCGGTGTCGGCTTCATCCAGGGCGAGCGCCAGGCGATGCAGCAATCGCTCGTAGAGCCCGCCCGCCGATTCCGCCCGCCGCAAATCGCCCATCTACCACCACCTCGTTACCGCATCCGACTTTTACAAAGCTAATGAATAGCTTAGCGCCAGGTGCCGAACCGGCAGGCTGCCGCGACAAACGGTGGGCCGCGCCCGGGCGGCGGACAATCAGGGTTTCCCTCAGCCGAGGGGGGTCATGTATGCTACGGCGCTCGAATTTCCTTTTCAGATCAGGCCTACCGAATCCGGGACAGCAGCGGATCTGAATGCCCATTTCTCAGCGCAAGTAGCCATGCACGAAAACTACCAGCCCCGCGAAATCGAAGCCGCCGCGCAATCCCACTGGGATTCGCAGAAATCCTTTGTAGTCAGCGAACAGCCCGGCAAGGACACCTTCTATTGCCTGTCGATGTTCCCCTACCCGAGCGGCAAGCTACACATGGGGCACGTGCGCAACTACACCATCGGCGACGTGATCGCCCGCTACCAGCGCATGCAGGGCAAGAACGTCCTGCAGCCCATGGGTTGGGACGCCTTCGGCATGCCGGCGGAAAACGCCGCCATGAAGAACAACGTCGCCCCTGCCAAGTGGACCTACGAAAACATCGACTACATGAAGACCCAGCTGAAAAGCCTGGGCCTGGCGATCGACTGGTCCCGCGAGGTCACCACCTGCAAGCCGGATTACTACCGCTGGGAACAGTGGCTGTTCACCCGCCTGTTCGAGAAAGGCGTCATCTACCGCAAGAACGGCACCGTCAACTGGGACCCGGTGGACCAGACCGTACTGGCCAACGAGCAGGTCATCGACGGCCGTGGCTGGCGTTCGGGCGCGCTGATCGAGAAGCGCGAAATCCCGATGTACTACTTCAAGATCACTGCTTACGCCGATGAGCTGCTGAGCAGCCTGGACGACCTGGATGGCTGGCCCGAGCAGGTCAAGACCATGCAGCGCAACTGGATCGGCAAGTCCCGCGGTATGGAAGTGAGCTTCCCCTACGACGCGGCCAGCATCGGCCAGGCCGGGGTAATGAAGGTCTTCACCACCCGCCCGGACACCCTGATGGGGGCCACCTACGTGGCCGTGGCCGCCGAGCACCCGCTGGCCGCCATCGCCCTGCAGAAGCTGCCGGCCGACAAGGCTGCCGAGTTGCAGGCCTTCATCGATGAATGCAAGCGTGGCGGCGTTGCCGAAGCCGACATCGCCACCCAGGAAAAGAAAGGCCTGCCGACCGGCCTGTTCGTCGAGCACCCGCTGACCGGCGAGAAGCTGCCGGTGTGGGTCGCCAACTACGTCCTGATGAACTACGGCGAAGGCGCGGTGATGGCCGTGCCCGCCCACGACGAGCGCGACTACGAGTTCGCCGCCAAGTACGCCCTGCCGGTGAAAGCCGTGGTGCGCACCAGCGCGGGCGACGAGACCCCGGCCCCGTGGCAGCCCGCCTATGGCGAGCATGGCCAGCTGATCAACTCCGGCGAGTTCGACGGCCTGGACTTCCCGGGCGCCTTCGACGCCATCGAAGTGGCCCTGCAGAAGAAATCCCTCGGCCAGGCGCGCACTCAGTTCCGCCTGCGCGACTGGGGTATCAGCCGCCAGCGCTACTGGGGCTGCCCGATCCCGATCATCCATTGCCCGAGCTGCGGCGACGTGCCGGTCCCCGAGGACCAGCTGCCCGTCGTCCTGCCCGAGGACGTGGTGCCGGACGGCGCCGGTTCGCCGCTGGCCAAGATGCCCGAGTTCTATGAGTGCAGCTGCCCGAAATGCGGCACCGCGGCCAAGCGCGAAACCGACACCATGGACACCTTCGTGGAAAGCTCCTGGTACTTCGCCCGCTACGCCTCGCCCCACTACGACAAGGGCATGGTCGACCCGGCTGCAGCCAACCACTGGCTGCCGGTGGACCAGTACATCGGCGGTATCGAACACGCCATCCTGCACCTGCTCTACGCGCGCTTCTTCCACAAGCTGATGCGTGACGAAGGCCTGGTCAGCTCCAACGAACCGTTCAAGAACCTGCTCACCCAGGGCATGGTGATCGCCGACACCTACTACCGCACCACCGAGAACGGCGGCAAGGACTGGTTCAACCCGGCCGACGTCGAAGTCGAGCGTGACGCCAAGGCCAAGGTCATCGGCGCCCGCCTGAAGACCGACGGCCTGCCGGTGGAAATCGGCGGCACCGAGAAGATGTCCAAGTCGAAGAACAACGGCGTGGACCCGCAAGCCATGATCGACGCCTACGGTGCCGACACCTGCCGCCTGTTCATGATGTTCGCCTCGCCGCCGGACATGAGCCTGGAATGGTCCGACTCCGGTGTCGAAGGTGCGAGCCGCTTCCTGCGCCGCGTCTGGCGCCTGGGCCAGGCCCACGTCAACGCCGGCCTGCCGGGCAGCCTCGACGCCGCCGCCCTGAGCGACACGCAGAAAGAAGTACGCCGTGCCATCCACCTGGCCATCAAGCAGGCCAGCCAGGATGTCGGCCAGCACCACAAGTTCAACACCGCCATCGCTGCCGTGATGACCCTGATGAACGTGCTCGAGAAAGCCGCCCAGGAAACAGCCCAGGACCGCGCCCTGCTGCAGGAAGGCCTGGAAACCGTCGCCCTGCTGCTGGCCCCCATCACCCCGCACATCAGCCATGAACTGTGGCGCGAACTGGGCCACGCCGACGCGATCATCGATGCCACCTGGCCGAAGGTCGACGAAAGCGCCCTGGTGCAGGACACCCTGCAACTGGTGGTCCAGGTCAACGGCAAGCTGCGCGGCCAGATCGAAGTACCGGCCGACGCCAGCCGCGAGGCCGTCGAGGCCACCGCGCGGGAAAACGAGAACGTGCTGCGCTTCACCGAGGGCCTGACGATCCGCAAGGTCATCGTGGTGCCGGGCAAGCTGGTCAACATAGTCGCCAACTGATTGAGCCCGGGGCCGCGTGTGGAGCGCGGCCCCGGTACGTTCGCCAAGGGGAAAACAAAGATGAAGAAACGGAATCTGCTGGTCGTGGGTCTGGCCGTGATGCTCAGTGCCTGCGGCTTTCAGCTGCGCGGTACCGGCGACACCCGGTTCGCCCTGAAGGAAATCGACGTCACCGGCCGCAACACCTACGGCGAGACCGTGAAGCAGGTACGCGAGCTGCTGGAGAACAGCAACGTCAACGTCCACGCCGGCGCGCCCTACACCCTGGTCCTTTCCCGCGAGAAGGAAGACCAGCGCACCGCCACCTACACCGGCTCCGCGCGCAGCGCCGAGTACGAGATGAGCTACACCGTCGACTACGAGATCCGCGGCAACAACGACCTGCTGCTGCTCAGCGACCGCATGGACGTGCAGCGCTACTACACCCACGACAGCAACAACCTGATCGGCTCCTCCCAGGAGTCCACCCAGCTGCGTGAGGAAATGCGCCGCGAAGTGGTGCAGCAACTGGCCATGCGCCTGCAGCTGATCACCCCCGAGCGTCTGGACCAGCTGCAGGCAGAAGCCGAAGCCAAGGCCAAGGCGGAAGCCGAAGCCCTGGAGGCCGAGCGCCGCGCCGACGAGGCCAAGCCGCAGCAGTCTCCGCTGCAACTGCCCATCCAGTAAGGTGCACGGGGCCGCTACTGCGGCCCCGGTCATTTCCCGCCCATGAAGCTCAACGCCGCCCAACTCAGCAAGCACCTGCAAGGCACCCTCGCCCCTGTCTACGTCGTCAGTGGCGACGAGCCGCTGCTGTGCCAGGAAGCCTGCGACGCCATCCGCATGGCCTGCCGCGAGCGCGACTTCAACGAGCGCCAGGTCTTCAACGTCGAGACCAGCTTCGACTGGGGCCAACTGCATGAGGCCGGTGCCAGCCTCTCGCTGTTCGCCGACAGGCGCCTGCTCGAACTGCGCATCCCCAACGGCAAGCCGGGGGACAAAGGCGCCGCCGCCCTGCTCGAATACCTCTCGCGCCCGCCGGAAGACACCCTGCTGCTGGTGAGCCTGCCCAAGCTGGACGGCAGCACCCAGAAGACCAAATGGGCCAAGGCGCTGATCGACGGCCCCAACGCCCAGTTCCTGCAGATCTGGCCGGTGGACGCCCACCAGCTGCCGCAATGGATACGCCAGCGCCTGGCCCAGGCCGGCCTCGCCGCCAACCAGGAAGCGGTGGACCTGATCGCCGCCCGCGTGGAAGGCAACCTGCTGGCCGCCGCCCAGGAAATCGAAAAGCTCAAGCTGCTCGCCGAAGGCGGCCAGATCGACGCCGCCACCGTGCAGGCCGCCGTTGCCGACAGCGCCCGCTTCGACGTCTTCGGCCTGATCGATGCCGCACTCAATGGCGAAGCCGCCCACACCCTGCGCACCCTCGAAGGCCTGCGTGGCGAGGGCGTGGAAACCCCGGTGATCCTCTGGGCCCTGGCCCGCGAGCTGCGCCAGCTGGCCGGTATCGCCCAGCAGTACAGCCAGGGCGTACCACTGGAAAAGGCCTTCGCCTCCGCCCGCCCGCCGGTCTGGGACAAACGCCGCCCGCTGGTCAGTCGTGCCCTGCAACGCCACCCTGCCTCGCGCTGGAACCAACTGCTCAGCGATGCCCAGCGCATCGACGCGCAGATCAAGGGCCAGGCCGCAGGCGACCCCTGGATCGGCCTCGCGCACCTCGCGCTCAGCCTTGCCGGCCAGCGCCTGCCCATCCCCGCCGCCTGACACTGGACATCGCCCGCACTCGGGCGCAAGATGCGCGCGCCTGCAACCCCGCAGGCGCCCAGTGGAGAGTCGGCCATGGCCAAGCAGCGCAAGAAACCCAACAAGGCGAAAAGCATCATCGCCCAGCCCCTGTTCCGCAGCCGCCAGGAACAGCCGGCAAAAGGCAAAGGCAGCTACCGCCGCGAAGCCTCCCGTAACTGGGAGGCTTCTTCGCTTCTGGCCGCCTGAAAAGGGCCATCCGTGTTAAGGTCGCGGCTTGTTTTTACAGCTGTCGAGACCGCCCCATGCTCCTCGCCCCCGTACCCGGCCTGATCCTCCGCAGCCTAGCAGTAGCTACCACCCTCGCAGTCCTCAGCGCCTGCGCCGACACCCCGAACAACGCCGCCCCCCTGGCCAGCGCGCCCGCCCAGCCCGCCTCCACCTCCGCACAAACCACCGTGCAGCAGCTCGCGCCCGACGTCCTGCCCGACGAGACCTTCGAACAATGGCGTGACCGTTTCCGCCAGGAAGCACTGGCGGCCGGCATCCGCGCCACCCTTTTCGACCAGGCCTTCCAGGGCATCGAACCGGACCCCGCCGTGGTCAAGGCCGACCAGAGCCAGCCCGAGTTCACCCGCCCGGTCTGGGAATACCTGGAAGGCGCCATGTCGCCCTACCGCGTCCGCAAGGGCCAGGCCCTGCTGGCGGAACACGCCCGGATACTGGACGCCATCGAGCAACGCTACGCCGTCGACCGCCAGACCCTAGTCGCCGTCTGGGGCATGGAAAGCAGCTTCGGCCAGTTCATGGGCGACAAATCGGTGATCCGCTCCCTCGCCACCCTGGCCTACGAAGGCCGCCGCCCGGCCTTCGCCCACGCCCAACTGATCGCCGCGCTGCAGATCATCCAGCACGGCGACATCAAGCCCGGCGGCATGCGTGGCTCCTGGGCCGGCGCCATGGGGCAGACCCAGTTCATCCCCACCACCTACAACACCCACGCCGTGGACTTCGACGGCGACGGTCGCCGCGATATCTGGAACTCCACCGCCGACGCCCTGGCCTCCACCGCCCACTACCTGCAGGCCTCCGGCTGGCAGAAGGGCAAGCCCTGGGGCGCCGAAGTGCGGCTGCCCGCCGGCTTCGACTACGCCCAGGCCGACACCGAGATCCGCAAGACAGTGGCCGAGTGGCAGGCCCTCGGGGTCAAATCCCCCCTGCCCGCCTCGCTCGCGCAGGAGCGGGGCTACCTGCTGCTGCCGGCCGGCTATCGCGGCCCGGCCTTCCTGGTGCTGGACAACTTCCGCGCCATCCTCAAGTACAACAACTCCTCGTCCTACGCCCTGGCCATCGGCCTGCTGTCCCAGCGCTTCGACGGCCAGGGGCTGATCGCCGGCACCTGGCCCAAGGGCGACAAGCCCCTGAGCCGCACCGAGCGCATCGAGCTGCAGGAAGCCCTGGCCAGCAACGGCTACAGCCCGGGCGCCGCCGACGGCATCATCGGCGCCAACACCCGCAAGGCGATCCGTGGTTACCAGCAGCGCCTGGGCTGGCCAGCCGATGGCTACCCCAACCAGGAACTGCTCGGCGAACTGCGCAAGGTACGCTGAGCCCCGCCTTCGCCCGGCCACCGGCCTCTCCTGCGGGTAGGCCAGTGGCCGAGGCTGACCGTCTGGTCATTTGTCTCCAGGTGGCTGCCAGTCTGTATCCACCTTTGTGATAAACTGCGCCACCCCCTTTTTTTGCCCCCGTGGCAGCCAGCTGAGCCTCTAGCGGAGCCAGTTCAGATGTCCGATACAGCCTCGCCAAAACCCGTCGCCAGTGGCGAAAAATTCCGTAACGCCGAGGGCATCACCGCGATCAAGGATGGCCAGAAGCGCCGTTCTTCGGCCGAGCCACAGGTGTTCGAGCCCAAGCCCAAGTGGCTGCGGGTCAAGGCGCCCGGTGGCAGCCGCTTCGACGCGGTCAAGCGCAATGTCGGTGAACACCGCCTGAGCACCGTGTGCCAGGAGTCCCACTGCCCGAACATGGGCGAGTGCTGGTCCAACGGCACCGCCACCATCATGCTGATGGGCTCGGTGTGCACCCGCGCCTGCCGCTTCTGCGCCGTGGACACCGGCAACCCCAATGGCTGGCTGGACAAGGAAGAGCCGCAGAACACCGCCAAGTCGGTGGAGCTGATGGCGCTGCGCTACATCGTGCTGACCTCCGTCGACCGCGACGACCTCGACGACGGCGGCGCGGCCCACTACGCAGCCTGCGTGCGCGCCATCAAGGAGCGCACCCCGAACGTAGTGGTGGAAGCCCTCACCCCCGACTTCAACGGTGACCTGCAGGCCATCGAGCGCGTGGCGGACTCCGGCCTCGAAGTGTTCGCGCAGAACGTCGAGACGGTGAAGCGCCTGACCTACGAAGTGCGTGACCCCCGCGCCGGTTACGAGAAGACCCTGCGCGTGCTGGAGCATGCCAAGCGCCATCGCCCCAGCCTGCTGACCAAGACCAGCCTGATGCTGGGCCTGGGCGAGACCGACGAAGAAGTGATCGAAGCCATGGATGACATGCGCGCCATCGGCGTCGACATCCTCACCCTCGGCCAGTACCTGCAACCCACCCGCAACCACCTGAAGGTGCAGCGCTGGGTCAGCCCGGAAGAGTTCAACCGCTTCCGCGACATCGGCCTGGAGAAGGGCTTCATGGAAGTCGCCGCCGGCCCGCTGGTGCGCTCCAGCTACCGCGCCGACCGGGTGTTCGAGAAGAATAACCTGGGCCTCGCCGCACCGGTTCCGGTACCGGGCCAGCCCCTGGATACCAACCTCATCCCCACCCTCAACCTGGGTTGAGCGGGCACGGCAAGACCGCCCCGGGAAAACCGGGGTGGAGTGCGATGAAGGGAAATCAGGACTTCGAAAAATGGCGCCCACTGGGCGCCTTTTTCGTATCTGCCTAGCGCGGGTAGAGCCGGTCGCGCAGGACGCGCTCCAGCCGCTGCGCCACCTCGTCGAACGACGGCGGCGAATCGAGCAGCTCACGGAGCTGCACCATCTTCAGCCCGGCGTAGCCACAGGGATTGATGCGCTGGAAGGGCGACATGTCCATGTCCACGTTAAGTGCCAGGCCATGGAAGGAGCAGCCACGGCTGACCCGCAGCCCCAGCGAGGCGATCTTGTCGCCCGCGACATAGACGCCGGGGGCATCCGCCTTGGGCGCGGCCTCGATGCCGTAGCCGGCCAGCACATCGACCAGGCTCTGCTCCATGGCCGTGACCAGCTCGCGCACACCCAGGCCCAGACGGCGCAGGTCGAGCATCAGGTAGCCCACCAGTTGGCCGGGGCCGTGGTAGGTGACCTGGCCACCGCGATCCACCTGGACCACCGGGATATCCCCTGGCGCCAGCAGGTGCTCGGCCTTGCCGGCCTGCCCCTGGGTGAAGACGCGCGGGTGCTGCAGCAGCCAGATTTCATCGGGGGTGCTGCCGTCGCGCTCAGCGGTCAGGCGACGCATCGCCTCCAGGGTCGGCAGGTAATCCGCCAACCCCAGGTGACGCACGATGAGCTCAGGCGCCACTAGAGCACCATGTGCACGCGACCGGTAGCGCGCAGGTCGACGTGAATCGCCTGCAACTGGTCGACGCTGGTGGCGGTGATCAGCACCTGCACGGAGAGGAAGCGGCCATTGCGGCTGTCGCGTGCCACCAGGGTGGTGACGTCGAGGTCCGGCGCGTGGCGCTGGACGATCTCGACGACCAGGTCGGAGAAGCCCTCGCCGGCATCGCCGATCACCTTGATCGGGTAGCGCTCGCAGGGGAATTCGATTTTCGGGGCTTGTACGTCGGTTTCGTCGGTCATGGCGGCGGCGGACTCGTGGCCCGCGATGCGGACGCCCCGCCACCCGGGTGGGGGGCGAGGCATCGGCTCAGTAGGTCGGTGGGTACGGCTTAATTGAACAGGCCGTAGAAGAACAGGCGGATGCTATCCCACACGCGGCGGAAGAAGCCACCTTCCTCGACGGCCTCCAGGGCGACCAGGTCGGCGCTGTGCACCACCTTGTCGTCCAGCTTGACCTCGACCTTGCCGATCACATCGCCCTGCTTGATGGGCGCGACCAGCTGCGGGGACAGGGTCATGGCAGCCTGCAGCTTCTGCAGCTGGCCTTTCGGCAGGGTCATGGTCAGGTCGCTGGCCAGGCCGGCCTTCACTTCGCGGGAAGCGCCCTTCCATACCTGGGCTTTCGCCAGCTCGGCACCCTTCTGATAGAAGGTCTTGGTTTCGAAGAAGCGGAAACCGTAGGTCAGCAGCTTCTGGGTCTCGGCGGCACGGGCCTGCTCGCTGTTGGTGCCGAACACCACGGCGATCAGACGCTGGTTGTCACGCACGGCGGAGGCCACCAGGCAGAAGCCGGCTTCCTCGGTGTGGCCGGTCTTCAGGCCGTCGACGGTCTTGTCGCGCCACAGCAGCAGGTTGCGGTTGGGCTGCTTGATGTTGTTCCAGAAGAACTCCTTCTGCGAGTAGATGGCGTAGTGCGCCGGGTCCTCGTAGATGATCGCGCGGGCCAGGCGGGCCATGTCGTGCGCGGTGGAGTAGTGCTCCGGGTTGGGCAGGCCTGTGGCGTTCATGAAGTGGCTGCCGACCATGCCGAGCTTCTCGGCGGTGGTGTTCATCATGTCGGCGAAAGCGTCTTCGCTGCCGGCGATGTGCTCGGCCACCGCGACGCTGGCGTCGTTGCCGGACTGGATGATGATGCCGTGCAGCAGGTCGCTCAGGGACACCTGGGTGTTCACCTGCACGAACATGCGCGAACCGCCGGTGCGCCAGGCGTGCTCGCTGATGGTCACCGGGTCGTTCTCGCCGATCTGGCCCTTGCGGATTTCCAGGGTGGCGATGTACGCGGTCATCAGCTTGGTCAGGCTGGCGGGCGGCAGGCGCTCGTCACCGGCGTTCTCGACCAGGACCTGGCCACTGGCGGCATCCATCAGCACATAGGCCTTGGCAGCCAGTTGCGGCGGCGATGGGACGATCTGCTCGGCGGCCAGGGCGACCGGCGCGGCGATGAGCAGGGCTGCTGGCAGTAGAAGGCGTTTCGCAAAGCTGATGATGTTCATCCGTCTCTCTGAAGTTGCTAATGGTCTAACAGGCCCTTGCGGGCAAAGAACGAAGCCGTCAGTCCGGCTTCACCAGGGTCGGCTGGCCGAGGTTGGCCAGGCGTACGCTGTCCTGCAATTGCTGTGCTTCACCCTGCGTGTCGATCGGCCCCAGGCGTACCCGGTGCAGGATCTGCTGATTGCGCACGACCGAGCTGATGAATACCGGGGCACTCACCATCCCGCTCAGCTTGTCCTTGAGGAGCTCCGCAGCGTCCGGATTGGCGAAGGCGCCCACCTGGAGATACAGGCCAGATGCTCCGAGTGAACCGTTTTTTTTTGCGTCGATCTGCACGGGCAGCACGGCGGCTGCGTGCTGCGCGGGCGGCGGGGTGTACTGCTCAACGGGGGCGGAGGCAACCTGCGCGACGCTCGGCGCCGGCTGCGCCTTGGCCACCTGCTGCGGCTGTGCCAGCACCATGGGCACCGGGCGGCCCTGGGCAGCCCACCACTCGTTGGGATCGATGCCCTCCACCTTGACCCGCGCGGTGCCGCTCTCGGCATAGCCGAGCTTCTTCGCGGCAGCGAAGGACAGGTCGATGATGCGGTCGGAGTAGAACGGGCCACGGTCGTTGACCCGCAGGATCACGGTGCGGCCGTTGTCCAGGTTGGTCACCTTGACGTAGCTCGGCAGCGGCAGGGTCTTGTGCGCGGCGGTCATGCCGTAGAGGTCGTAGGCCTCGCCGTTGGCAGTGGCCTGGCCGTGGAACTTGGTGCCGTACCAGGAGGCGGTGCCGGTGGCCTGGTAGCGGCGCGCATCGCTCATCGGGTAGTAGGTCTTGCCGAGCACCGTATAGGGGTTGGCCTTGTACGAGCCGTAGTGCGGCATGGGCACGGCATCGGGAATCCGTGATACGTCCACGTCCCACCAGGGAGCGCCGTCACGGTGAGGGCGCGAATAGTCGCCGGGGCCGGAAATATTTCCGCCCTGCTGTACCGGCTGCGGGGTACGGCTGCTGGAGCAACTGGCGAGCATCAGCGCCAGGACACCGTAAGCAGCGATTCTTATAGGCATTGGCTGCATCTGTTAACGCCCGCCCCGTGCATTGACCAAGGATTCTGAAAGCTGATGCACCGCCATGGAATACATCACGCTGCGATTGTAGCGGGTGATCACGTAGAAGTTGGGCAGGCCCATCCAATACTCCATGCCGTCGACGCCATCCAGTCGGAAGGCCGTGACGGGGAGATCATCGCGCAAGGCGTCACCGCTTGCCCAGCCCAGGGCACGCAGTTCGCCGACATTCTTCACCGGGTCCAGGCCTTCGGTGAGGCCCTGTTCGGCATTCTCGCCACGCACCTGGGCGCGGCTCACTACCGGCTCGCCGGCTACCCAGCCATGGCGCTTGAAGTAGCTGGCCACGCTGCCGATGGCATCCACCGGGTTGTTCCAGATATCGATGTGGCCATCACCGTCGAAGTCCACCGCGTAGGCGCGGAAGCTGCCCGGCATGAACTGCGGCAGGCCCATGGCGCCGGCGTAGGAGCCTTTGAGGGTGAGCGGGTCGACCTGCTCTTCGCGCGCCAGCAGGAGGAACTCCTTGAGCTGCTTGCGGAAGAAGTCGGCACGCGGCGGGTAGTCGAAGCCCAGAGTGGATAGCGCATCGATCACCCGGTAGCTGCCGGTGTTGCCGCCATAGAAGGTCTCGACGCCGATGATGGCGACTATCACCTGGGCGGGCACGCCGTACTCTTTCTCGGCACGGGCCAAGGCGTCGGCGTGCTTGTTCCAGAAATCCACGCCTTTCTGGATGCGGGCATCGGTGATGAAGATCGGCCGGTATTCCTTCCACGGCTTGACCCGTTCAGCCGGCCGCGAGATGGCATCGAGGATCGCCTGCTTGCGCTCGACCTCCCGGAACAGGCTGACCAGTTGCTCCCCGGCGAAACCATAGTCGCGGGTCATCTCCGCAACGAACTCGGCGACCTGGGGGCTTCCTTCATAGTCGCCCGCCAATGCGGGGGCGGCTGCACCCAGCACGCCGCAGAAGCCCACTCCCAGGGCCCCTCGCATCATCCAGTTGCGCAGTATTTTCAAATTATTCACTCGTATCAAACCTGGGCGATCCACTTGCGATGGGTATGGATGGCCATCAAAACCCCAAACCCTGACAGCAGCGTAACCAGCGAAGTTCCGCCATAGCTGATGAAGGGAAGAGGCACTCCAACCACCGGCAGCAGGCCGCTGACCATGCCGATGTTGACGAACACATAAACGAAGAAGGTCATGGTCAGGCTGCCCGCCAGCAGCTTGCCGAACAGGGTCTGCGCCTGGGCGGTGATGACCAGGCCGCGACCGATCAGCAGCATGTAGACCAGCAGCAGGATGCACACGCCGACCAGGCCGAACTCTTCGCCGAGGACGGCAATGATAAAGTCCGTGTGGCTTTCGGGCAAAAAATCCAGGTGCGACTGGGTGCCCAGCAGCCAGCCCTTGCCGAACACCCCACCCGAACCGATCGCCGCCTTCGACTGGATGATGTTCCAGCCGGTGCCGAGCGGGTCGCTCTCCGGGTCGAGAAAGGTCAGCACGCGCTGTTTCTGGTAGTCGTGCATGACGAAGAACCACATCCCCACCGCGATCGGCACCACCGCCGTGACCGCGCCGAGTATCCAGCGCCACTGCAGCCCGGCCATGAACAGCACGAAGGCGCCCGAGGCGAGGATCAGCAGCGCGGTGCCGAGGTCCGGCTGGCGCACCACCAGGATGAAGGGCACCACGATCAGCGCCAGGCTCACCACAACGTGCTTCAGCTTGGGTGGCAAAGTGCGTTTGGACAGGTACCAGGCGATGGTCGCCGGCATCAGGATCTTCATGAACTCGGCGGGCTGGAAGCGGATCACCCCGGGGATGTTGATCCAGCGCGTCGCGCCCATGGCGTTGTGGCCCATGATGTCCACCACTATCAGCAGCGCCACGCCACCGACATAGCCAAGGGGCACCCAGCGGGCGAGGAAGCGGGGTTCGAACTGGGCGATCACCACCATCGCCACCAGGCCGAGGCCGAAGGAAGACGCCTGCTTCATCAGCAAGTCCCAGTGCTTGCCGCTGGCCGAATAAAGGACGAACAGGCTGCCGGCGGCCAGCAGCAACAGAAGCAGGAGCAACTGGCCATCGATGTGCAGACGCTGCAGCAGGCTGGCGCGGCGGCGCATCACGTCCTCATTGGACAGGGTGCGGTCGAAGTTGCTGTTCATCGGCTCGGGCTCTTCTCGGCGGTGAGGGGCGCCTGCGGCGACTGGAACTCGGGCTTGAGCTGCCCATCGGGGCCCAGCAGCCAGGCATCCATCACCTGCTTCACCACGGGCGCGGCGACACCGGAGCCGGACTCGCCGTTCTCCACCATCACCGCCACGGCGATCTTCGGGTTGTCGGCGGGAGCGAAGCCGATGAACAGCGCGTGGTCGCGATGGCGTTCCTGGACCTTCGAGCGGTCGTACTTCTCGCCCTGCTTGATCGCCACCACCTGCGCGGTACCGGACTTGCCGGCGATGCGATAGACCGAGGCGTCGCCGACCTTGCGCGCGGTGCCACGGGCGCCGTGCACCACCTGCTCCATGCCGATGCGGCCATAGTCCCAGAACTTGGGATCGCGCAGCGCGATGTCCGGCATCGGGTTCGGGTCTTCCGGCGGCTTGCCTTCGATGGTCTTGGCCAGGTGCGGGCGGATCCACTTGCCGCGGCTGGCCATCAGCGAGGTGGCCTGGGCCAGCTGCAGGGGCGTGGCCTGCATGTAGCCCTGGCCGATACCGAGGATCAGCGTCTCGCCCGGGTACCAGGCCTGGCGGTAGCGGGCGCGCTTCCAGTCGCGGGACGGCATCAGCCCGGTGGTTTCCTCGAACATGTCCAGGGCGACCTTCTGGCCGAAGCCGAAGCGGCTCATATAGGTGTGCAGGCGGTCGATGCCCATCTTATGGGCGAGGTCGTAGAAGTAGGTGTCATTGGAGCGCATGATCGCGGTCTCCAGGTTCACCCAGCCGTCGCCGCTGCGGTTCCAGTTGCGGTACTTGTGATCGTAGTTGGGCAGCTGGTAGAAGCCGGGGTCGAACACCCGGGAATCCGGGGTCACCACGCCAGCGTCCAGGCCCGAAACGGCCACCATCGGCTTGACCGTCGAGCCCGGCGGGTAGAGGCCGCGCAGCACGCGGTTGTACAGCGGCCGGTCGATGGAGTCGCGCAGCTCGGCGTACTGCTTGAAGCTGATGCCGGTGACGAAGGGGTTGGGATCGAAGCTCGGCTGGCTGACCATCGCCAATACGTCGCCGCTGGAGGGCTCGATCGCCACGATGGCGCCGCGACGCCCGGCGAGAGCGGCCTCGGCCGCCTCCTGCAGGCGCGTGTCTATGGTCAGCACCAGGTCCTTGCCCGGTTTCGGGTCGGTACGCTTGAGCACCCGCAGCACGCGGCCACGGGCGTTGGTCTCGACTTCCTCGTAACCCACCTCGCCGTGCAGCGTGTCTTCGTAGAAGCGCTCGATGCCGGTCTTGCCGATGTGGTGGGTGCCGCTGTAGTTGATCGGGTCGAGCTCCTTGAGCTCTTTTTCGTTGATGCGCCCGACATAGCCCACCGAATGGGCGAAGTGCGCGCCCTGGGGGTAGTGCCGCACCAGTTGCGCCACCACTTCCACGCCCGGCAGGCGGAACTGGTTCACCGCCACGCGGGCGATCTGCTCTTCCGAGAGTTCGAAGAGGATGGGCACCGGCTCGAAGGGGCGGCGCCCCTGCTTCATGCGCCTCTCGAACAGCGCCCGATCATCGGCGCTCAGCTGCAGCGCCTCGACTATCACGTCCAGGGTCTGCTCCCAATCGCCGGCGCGCTCGCGGGTCACCGTGAGGCTGAAGCTCGGCCGGTTGTCGGCGATGATCAGGCCGTTGCGATCGTAGATCAGGCCACGGGTCGGCGGGATCGGCTGGACGTGGACGCGGTTGTTCTCGGAAAGCGTCGAGTGGTACTCGTACTGGATCACCTGCAGGTAATAAAGGCGGGCGATCAGCACGCAGGTCAGCAGCAGCACCACCACAGCGCCGACGACGACGCGACGCCGCACCAGGCGGGCATCCTTCTCGTGGTCTTTCAGGCGGATCGGCTGCGGCATCGGTACGGCTTACTTGTGATAGGGGTGGCCGGACAGCACGGTCCAGGCACGGTAGATCTGCTCGCCGACCAGGATCCGCACCAGCGGGTGCGGCAGGGTCAGCGGCGACAACGACCAGCGTTGCTCACTGCGCGCGCAAACCTCGGGGGCCAGCCCTTCCGGGCCACCGACCATGAGGTTCACGGTGCGTGAGTCGAGACGCCAGCGGTCCAGCTCCACCGCCAGTTGCTCGGTGCTCCAGGCGCGGCCTTCGACTTCCAGGGTGACGATGCGTTCCCCGGGTTGCACCTTGGCCAGCATCGCCTCGCCTTCCTGGCGGATCATCCGCGCCACGTCGGCGTTCTTGCCGCGCGTGGTCAGGGGGATCTCCACCAGTTCGAGGGCGAGTTCGGACGGCAGGCGCTTGGCGTACTCGTGCCAACCCTCCTCCACCCAGCGGGGCATGCGCGAGCCAACGGCGATCAGACGCAGACGCAAGGCGACGCTCCGTTATTCCTGGGGATGCTGGGCGCGGCTCTGCTCGGCACCCTGCCACAGGCGCTCGAGGTCATAGAACTGGCGGGTGGCGACCTGCATCACGTGGACGACCACATCGCCCAGGTCCAGCAGGGCCCATTCGCCGCTGTCCAGGCCTTCGCTGCCCAGGGGGCGCACGCCTTGTTCCTTGACCTTCTCCAGCACGTTGTCGGCGATCGACTTGACGTGGCGGCTGGAGGTACCGCTGGCGATCACCATGAAATCGGTGACGCTGGTCTTGCCGCGTACATCGATGGTGGTGATGTCCTGGGCCTTCATGTCTTCCAGGGCCGCAAGAGCGACCTTGACCAGTTCTTCGTTTTGCATCGGTTCAACTACCTCGATCATTCAGCTCGTCGCACGGTACAGGCCGTGCTCATGGATATAGGCCAGCACCGCATCGGGGACGAGGAATCGTACCGAACGCCCGGTGGCCAGCAATTGGCGGATCTGCGTGGCGGACACCGCCAGCGGTGCCTGCCATACAAAGGAAATCTGCCCACCGCGCCCGGCCAGGGCCAGGGGGTCGGCGACACTGCGCGCCGCCAGCAGGTCGCGCAGTGCTTCCGGTGGTTCGCTGTCGGCATCCGGGCGCTGCAACACCAGGATGTGGCAGTGCTCCAGCAACTCCTCCCAGCGGTGCCAGCTCGGCAGGCCGCAGAAGGCGTCCCAGCCCAGCAGCAGGTAAAGCGAGTCGTCCGTGCCCAGCTCGGCCCGCACTGACTCCAGGGTGTCGATGGTCCAGGACGGCCGGTCGCGCTTCAGTTCGCGGTCATCCACCCGCAACGGCGGCAGGTCGGCCACCGCACGCTGGACCATTTCCAGGCGATCGGTCGCAGAAACCTGCGGCGTCTCGCGGTGCGGCGGCCTGGCGCTGGGAATCAGACGCAACTCGTCGAACCCCATCAGTTCGGCGACCTCCAGCGCACCACGCAAGTGGCCGATGTGCACAGGATCGAAGGTACCGCCGAACAGACCGATGCGTTTGCCCATCAGGTGCGCACGTGACCATCACCGAAGACCACGTACTTCTCGCTGGTCAGGCCTTCCAGGCCGACCGGGCCACGGGCGTGCAGCTTGTCGGTGGAAATGCCGATCTCCGCGCCCAGGCCGTACTCGAACCCATCGGCGAAGCGCGTCGAGGCGTTGACCATCACCGAGGCAGAATCCACTTCGGTGAGGAAACGACGGGCGTCGCTGAAGTTCTCGGTGATGATCGCGTCGGTGTGCTGCGAGCCGTAGGCGTTGATGTGCTCGATGGCCTCATCCAGCCCCGCGACGATGCGGATCGACAGGATCGGCGCGTTGTATTCGGTGCGCCAGTCTTCCTCGGTCGCCTCCAGCACATCGCTGCCCAGCAGCGCGCGGGTGGCGGCGTCGCCACGCAGCTCCACCTGCTTGTCGCGGTAGATGGCGGCCAGCGGCGGCAGCACGCGCTCGGCGATGCCGGCGTGCACCAGCAGCGTTTCCATGGTGTTGCAGGGCGCGTAGCGCTGGGTCTTGGCGTTGTCGGCGACGCGAATCGCCTTGTCCAGGTCCGCAGCGATGTCGATATAGACGTGGCAGATGCCGTCCAGGTGCTTGATCACCGGCACCTTGGCATCACGGCTGATGCGCTCGATCAGGCCCTTGCCGCCGCGCGGCACGATGACGTCGACGAACTCCGGCATGCTGATCAGCGCGCCCACGGCAGCGCGGTCGGTGGTCTCGACCACCTGCACCAGCTCGGCCGGCAGGCCGGCGTCGGCCAGGCCCTTCTGGATGCACAGGGCGATGGCCTGGTTGGAATGAATGGCTTCCGAACCGCCCCGCAGGATGGTGGCGTTGCCGGACTTCAGGCACAGGCTGGCCGCATCGATGGTCACGTTCGGGCGCGACTCGTAGATGATGCCGATCACGCCCAGGGGCACGCGCATCTTGCCCACCTGGATGCCCGAAGGCAGGTAGCGCATGTCGCGGATCTCGCCGATCGGGTCCGGCAGGGTGGCCACCTGGCGCAGGCCCTCGATCATGTCGTCGATACGTGCCGGCGTCAGCGCCAGGCGATCCAGCATGGCTGGCTCGAGACCGTTGGCCCGACCGTTGGCCAGGTCCTGCTCATTGGCGGCGGACAGCTCGCCACGGGCGGCGTCCAGGGCATCGGCGGCGGCCAGCAGGGCGCGGTTCTTCTGCGCGGTACTGGCACGGGCGGCCACGCGCGAGGCGGCGCGCGCGGCGCGGCCCAGGCGGGTCATGTAATCGAGAACGGACTCGGTCATGGTCTCGGCGGTCTGGCAGTTGGGAAAAGTGGGCGATTATAGCCCGCGCGCCCCGCCACGCCCAGCGGCGCCGGGCGGATGGTAAACAGCCCGTTCCGCGCCCTCCCTGCCTCCCATCCGCAAGCGCCAGCCCCCGCGGTTGCAGGGGATA
>BATO01000055.1 GCA_000474255.1 Aquipseudomonas alcaligenes MRY13-0052 | reverse complement strand
ATCCCCCGACGACCGGCCTGCTGCGGATCACTGCAACGGGATCGGCTGGGGCTCGGCCTGTTCGTTGATCCGCGCCTCCAGCACGAAATTGCCGCCGGGCACCCCGTCCGGCAGCTGCCAGCGCATCTGCGCGCCGGGCAGCACATAGCCCAGCAGGCCGTCGGCGATCAGCGTGCGGGCGCTCCCCTGGCGCACCGAGACCTTGGACAGCCGCGCATGGGCCGCCCCCTGGTTGCTCAGGAACAGGTAGTGCCGCCCGCCTTCCTGGCGCACCTGGTAGCTGAGCTTCGGCTGCAGCACCTGCACGCCCTCCCGGGGCTTGGCCCCCGGCACCGGCGCCGGCGCCACGCCCGTGCCGAAGACGAACAGCGGCACCGAATAGCGCATCTGGAACTTGACCCCCAGCTGCGGATCGGCCACCGCGTCGGGCTGCAGCATCTCGTCCACCAGCACCCGGTAGGCCTGCTCGGTGCCGGCCGGCGCAGGCTGGGTGGCGATCAGGCGGATCATCTGCCGCTTGCCCGGCGCGATGGTCACCACCGGCGGGCTGCCGATCACACTGCGTTGCGCATCGAGCCGGTCGTCGAAATCGCCCTGGCGCCAGGCCATCACCCGCACCTGCAGGCCCACCGGCTGCTGGCCACGGTTCTCCAGCCACAGCGCGGCGGCCTTCTGCTCGGCCTCGATGGTCGGGTTGATCGGCCAGATCAGCACCGAGCTGGCCGCATGGGCATCGCCTGCCGCCGTCAGGGCGAGTCCCAGCAGGGCGGCGCGGGCGCCGGTGCGCAGGCCATGTCCACGGGCGGTTCGCTGCATGGGTGTTCCCCCCTTCAATAGCTGACGGTGACCGTCACCGTGTCGTTGTAGATGCCGGCGCTGGGCATGCTGCCCACGGCGAACAGCCGCGCGTAGATCGGGTAGGACTGGGTGCCGCTGGTGGCGCTGTAGCTCACGCTCAGGGCCGTGGCGCCGTTGCTGCCATCCCCCCACACCGCGCTGTAGCCGGCGTCCTTGTACAGCTGGTAGCGCAGGGTCTCGGCGCCCTTGATCATGTAGCGCCCGCCGCTGACGCTGGCGGTGTTGAGCCCGGCATTGATGGCAATGGTCAGTGCCGTGCCGGGCGTGCATTGCAGCTGGATCGAACCGTTGCCCACGGTGCTCACCCGGGTCACGTCGCTGGGCAGGGTGCTGACCTGGCCGAAGTTGATGCTGCCGTAGGTGGTCACGTCGCTGCTGCCACTGCCCAGCACGCAGCCGGCGGTGACCGCGGCCTTGATCTCGAACAGCTGGGTGATCTGCAACTCGTTGGTGCCCGTGTCCGCGAGGCACGGCAGGCCCGGCAGCAGCGCCAGGCAGGCGAACGCCGGCAGGCGCCCCATCACCAGCTCACCGTGACGGTGACCGTGTCGGTGTAGGTGCCCGACAGCGGCGTGGCCTGCACCGGCACGCGGCCGTACACCGGCAGCAGCTGGTCCTGCCCGTTGCCGGTGCCGGTGACGCCGATGCTGTTGTCCCAGACGGTCGCGTAGGTGGCGGAGGTGTAGAGGTTGTAGCTGACCTGGGCGGCGGCGGGCCCGGTCATGCGGCGGGCATTGACGTTGCCACTGCCGCCGGCGCTGATCAGCACGCGATAGGGCGTGCTGGCCAGGCAGTTGACCCGCAGCGCGCCGGCCCCAGCCGTGCCGACCACGGTGACCTGCGCGGCGAGGTCGAGGTGGGTGCCGAAATCCAGGGTGCCGAACTGGCCGAGGGTCGCGGGGACGGTGCTTCCGGCACTGCAGGCCGGCAACACTTCGGCGGTGATCCCTACGGTGGCGCTCTTGCTGGCGGCATGGATCGACGGGCTGGCCGCCGTCGAAACCATCAGCACCAGCCATATCCACTTGCTGTCGCGACGGCAGACCATGGCGGTTCCTGGGGGTGATTCGTACTTCCGTGTCGCAATGATCATCGGCGGCGGGGCAACGGCCCCGGCGCGCCCGCTACCAGGTGATGGTCACCTGGACGGTGTCGGTATAGGTGCCGGTGGCGGGTGTCGTCTGCGGCGGCACGCGGCCGTAGACGACCAGTTCCTGGTTGGCGCCGGTGCCGGTGCCGGCCAGGGCGGTGCCGCCGTTGCTGCCGTTGCCCCAGAGGGTCGTGCGCCCGGCCTCCTTGTAGAGGTTGTAGGCGATCACGTCGGTGGCACCGGCGCTCATGTTGCGCTGGTTGCCGGTGGCGTGCAGGCCCGAATCCAGGGCCACCGAATAGTTGGTGCCGATGTTGCAGGTCACCCCGAACGAACTGCCCGCCGAGGAGCCCACGGACTGCGCCTCGATGATGCTGTTCAAGCTGGGATAGGTGCCGAAGGCGATGCTGCCGAACGTGTTCGCGCTGCCGTTGTTGCTGCCGTTGTTCACGGTGCAGCCGGCGCCGATGACGAGTTGCACACCCAACTGCCCCTGGACCGTCCCCGCAGCCTCCAGAGACGACGACAGAGGCAGAAGCACCAGGGACGAAATCAAAAACTGAGCGCGATTCATTTATGAAAACTCCTACAACACCCAAGACTCCATGAGTACTTGTGTACCAATGAAAGGGACCGTAGTAGAAATTCTGCGGCGATCAAAAACCCGGAAATGCCAGCTGTCCGGCACACCCTGCCATCACCCTGGCGCCACTGGCGCAAGCCGCTGAATGCAATGGATTTTCCGGATTTTGTAAGAAATACGCCCAATTGAAAAATGGCTATTTTCTTACGAAATAAAGAGCAAATAGCCAGCATGCATCCTTATGCCTGGCGCGCCCTGGGGGCCCTCTGGAAATTTCGATTGGCGATAAGCCGCTTCATCGGTTCCTACAGGCGGGCGCGGGCCCGGTTGCCGGGTCCCTGCGGACTGCACAGCGGGCTGAGGGAATTCCTACAGGGCAACTGCATTGCCGTCCTACAAAACCTCTGAGTAGCTTCTCGCCCCGTCGTGGCCTTGGTCATGACCGGGAGTGAGACCCCGATCTGCAACTGGATAAAAATCGCCATAGCAGAAAGACGGACCTCCGGGCTCCGGCTTCCTGGCCGTCTATGGCGGACCGTACAGGACGGGCATCTGCCCCTCCGGTTTGTCTAGTTGCCGGTGTCTCAAGCCTTGTACGGTCCGCCACCCTCATGCCGGTGGCGGCTCCTCTTCCAGAAAGGAGTCCTGGGATATGAGAGCCATCCAGTCGCAACACCCCGTCACCCACCGCACCGCCCGCCCGGAGGTGCGCCATGACTGACTACCGCACCGCCACCCGCTTCGTCCGCTTCCGCCGCCCCCTCCACGTCGTGCTGATCGACGGCCTGCCCTGGTTCTGCTGCCGCGACCTCGCCCGCCTCACCAACAGCCGCCTCGACATGCGCATCACCGCCAAGCTGGACGCCGACCAGTGGCGCCTGGAAACCCTGCGTCACGAGGCCGGGCAATTCACTGAAGAGCTGCTGGTGAACGAAAGCGGGCTGCACGCCCTGCTGCTGGTCAACTTCTACCACCCGGAAAACAGCAGCCTGCGCCAGTGGATAACCCAGGAAGTGCTCCCCGCCCTGCGCGACGGCCAGCGCGCGCCCGACACCCAGCCACGCCGCCACCTGCTGAAATGGCAGGGCCACCACCAGCTCAACCTCATGGAGTGGCAGGGCCAGTGGTGGATTCGCTACGACGACATGCCCCGCGTGCTCGGCCAGGGCGATGCGTTGAAGCAGCAGTTGTCCTGAGGTCGGCCTTGGGGACGCCTGGGATACCGAGGTGATGGGTTTCGCACGGCTCTACCCATCCTACGAAGCACCTGCAAGGCACACGTAGGATGGGTAGAGCGCAGCGAAACCCATGCGGTGCAAAACTCGCCCAGGGTGCAGGCCGGGCACACCGGTTGGTGGATGAAAAGAGCGTCATCCACCCTACGCGAGCCCGGTCGTCGTGGGGCACCGGGGCATTCCGGGCGTAGGGTGGACATCGCTTTTCATGTCCACCAACGGAGTCGGGCCATACGCCGTGGCCCACTCGGCGGAGCGCTTCGCGAGCAGAGCTCGCTCCTACGGCGCGGCGCGGGGAGTTACTTCCAGTCTTCGCGCACGCGGGTCAGCCCTTCCTGGGCCACCGAGGCCACCAGCTGGCCGGCGCGGTTGAAGATGCTGCCGCGAGAGAAGCCGCGGGCGTTACCGGACCAGGGGCTGTCCATGGAGTACAGCAGCCAGTCGTCCGCGCGCAGGTCACGGTGGAACCACAGCGAATGGTCGAGGCTGGCCACCTGCATGAACTTCTGCCACACCGAAACCCCGTGGGGCAGCATCGAGGTGGTCAGCAGGCCGAAGTCCGAGGCATAGGCCAGCACGTACTTGTGGATGGCGCGGATGTCCGGGAGGTTGCCGTCGGCGCGGAACCAGACGTGCTTCACCGGCTCGCCCGGCTTCGGGTCGTAGGGGTTGTTGGCGGTGACCGGGCGTATCTCGATCGGCTTGTCGCAGAGGAACTTGTCGCGCATGCGCTCGGAGATCAGGTGGGCGTTCTGCCGGGTGATCTCCAGTTCCGAAGGCAGGTTCTCCGGGCCGGGCACCTCGGGCATGGCGATCTGGTGCTCGAAGCCCCCCTCGTCGGACTGAAACGACGCGCTGCAGGTGAAGATCGGCTGGCCCTTCTGGATCGCCGTCACCCGCCGGGTGCTGAAGCTGCCGCCATCGCGCACCCGGTCCACGGTGTAGACCACCGGCAGGGATGCATCGCCCGGGCGCAGGAAGTAGCCGTGCAGGGAGTGCACATGGCGCTCGTCCTCCACCGTCTGGCTGGCCGCCGACAGCGACTGGCCGAGCACCTGGCCACCGAACAGCTGGCGGAAGCCCAGGTCCTGGCTGACGCCACGGAAGAGGTTCTCCTCGATGGATTCGAGGCTCAGCAAGGCGACCAGATCGTCCAGCACCTGGGTCATGGGGGTTATCTCCTCTGCAAGGCGGCTGCCCCGTTCAGGGTCGGGGTCGAGTTCATTCAGGATAGGCCGGTGCCGTCGTCAGGCGCTCGTCCCGACGGGCGCGGCCAGGGGTGGAATGGTAAAGATTTTGCCAGCGGCTGTCGGCAGCTCATGCACCGCTTCGTCGACATGACAGCCGATGCGGGGCATCGCCCTCCCGCTCGCCGGGCGATGCCCGGCGTGCGTGGCCGGCGCGGAGCCCGTCGCTCATGGCCGCTGCAACCAGTCCTGGCGGTGGATGCGGTAGAGAATGTGCTGGCGCAGCGGGTGGCCGGGCGCGACCTTCGGGTGCTCGAAATCACCGGTCTCGTCACGGCTCATGCCGATGCGCTCCATCACCGCGCTGGAATTTTTGTTGGCGGGCACGGTGAAGGCCACGACCTGGGCCAGTTGCAGGGTGTCGAAGGCGCAGGCCAGGGCCGCGCGCGCCGCCTCGCTGGCGTAGCCCTGGCCCCAGTGGGCGCGGGCCAGGCGCCAGCCGATCTCGGTGGCCGGGGTGAAGGGCGCCTCGAAGCCGACCTTGCCCAGCCCGGTGAAGCCGATGAACTCGCCGTTGTCCCGGCGCTCCAGGGCCCAGAGGCCGAAGCCGTGTTCGGCGGCATGGGCGCGGGCGCGCTGGATCAGCGCGGCGGCCTCCTCGCGGCTCTGGGTGCCGGGGAAGTAGCGCATCACTTCGGGGTCGGCGCAGAGCGCGGCCAAGGGGTCGAGGTCGTCGTCGCGCCAGGCGCGCAACAGCAGGCGCGGGGTCTGCAGTTCGAGGGGCATTGCCGGTTCCTCCCAAGAGTGGCGGTGCTTACGAGATGGACAGCCGCCGCGTTACTCTCTGCGACCCGGCCGACGAAAAACAGCTCCGCATTATGCCTTTGCCGCTGGTCTACCACGACGACTACAGCCCGCCCTTCCCCGACGGGCACCGCTTCCCCATGGAGAAGTTCCGCCTGCTGCGCGACCACCTGGTGGCCAGCGGGCTGACCCGTGACGAGCAGCTGCGGCGCCCCGAGCTGTGCCCGCCGGAGGTGCTCGCCCTCGCCCATTGCCCCGACTACATCGCCCGCTACCAGCAGGGCGAGCTCTCCCGCGAGGACCAGCGCCGCCTCGGCCTGCCCTGGAGCGAGGCCCTGGCACGGCGCACCGTGCGTGCGGTGGGCGGCTCGCTGCTGGCCGCCGAGCTCGCCCTGGAACACGGCCTCGCCTGCCACCTGGCCGGCGGCACCCACCACGCCCACTACGACTTCCCGGCGGGCTTCTGCATCTTCAACGACCTGGCGGTGATCAGCCGCTACCTGCTGGCGGCCGGCCGGGTCGGGCGCGTGCTGATCTTCGACTGCGACGTGCACCAGGGCGACGGCACGGCGCGCATCCTCGCCGACACGCCCGAGGCCATCACCGTGTCGCTGCACTGCGAGAAGAACTTCCCCGCACGCAAGGCCGAGAGCGACTGGGACATCCCCCTGCCGATGGGCATGGGCGATGCCGACTACCTCAAGGTGGTGGACGACGCCCTGAACTACCTGCTGCCGCTCTACCAGCCCGACCTGGTGCTCTACGACGCCGGCGTGGACGTGCACCAGGACGACGCCCTGGGCTACCTGCAACTCACCGATGCCGGCGTCGCCGCCCGCGACGAAGCGGTGATGCGCCATTGCCTGGGCCGCGACATTCCCGTGGTCGGCCTGATCGGCGGCGGCTACAGCAAGGACCGCCAAGCCCTCGCCCGCCGCCACGGCATCCTCCACCACAGCGCCGCCCGCGTCTGGCACAGCCAGGGCCTCACCTGACCCGCCAAGGATCGGAGTGGATACGGCGCAGGGCGGGCCGGGCGGCGTTCCGCTTCAGCCCACCGAATGCACCTAATCCCAACACCCTCTCGCAACGCCTCCCCCCCCTCACCATTCCCGCAAACACCCCACAACCCCCAATCCCCGCCGCCTCCACAGAAACATGGCCACCTGCTAGCAGTCGTTTCGTGCCACTGCTAGAGTCGCCGCTTTCCCCCCACAAGGATGTCCCCATGGAAGTCCATGCCTACCAGGCGCCCAACGCCAATCTCGAAGTCGAAAGCGTGTTCTGCCGCAATTGCGGCTCCTCCATCACCCCGACCGCACAGGCCTGCCCGCGCTGCGGCGCCGACCAGAACCTGAACCCCAGAAACAAGATCGTCGCGGGCTTTCTCGCGCTGTTCCTCGGCGGCCTCGGCTTCCACCGTTTCTACCTGGGCCAGTGGTGGGGGCTGTTCTACCTGCTGTTCATCGGCACCGGCATTCCCAGCCTGGTCTCGCTGATCGAGGCCATCGTGTTCTTCTGCACCAGTGACCAGAAGTGGAACGCCAAGTACGGCCGCACCAAGGGCAGCGCCTGGGTGGCCGGCCTCATCGGCGGCATCGCACTGATCTTCGTGATCGGCATGCTCGCCTCCATCGCCATCCCCGCCTACCAGGAATACGTGAAACGGGCCAAGGCCCGCGCCGAACTGCAGCACCAGCAACAGCCGCAAGCCGAGCCGCAACTGCGCCAGCAGCAGTGAGCCCGCCGGGCGCCGCCCCGCGCGGCGCCCATGCCCCCCGGCGAGGCCTGCGCTAGAATGCGCGCCAGCCCAACCTCGCCAAGCCCGCCATGACCCAGAACCCCTCCCGCGTCGCCATCATCGGCGGCGGCCCCGCCGGCCTCATGGCCGCCGAAACCCTGGCGCTCGCCGGCGTGCGGGTCGACCTCTACGACGCCATGCCCTCGGTGGGCCGCAAGTTCCTCCTGGCCGGTGTCGGCGGGATGAACATCACCCACTCCGAGCCCAGCTCGGCCTTCCTCTCCCGCTATGCCGAGCGCCGCGACGCTGTCGCCGCATGGCTGCACGGCTTCGGCGCCGAGGAGCTGCGCGCGTGGATCCACGGCCTGGGCATCGACACCTTCGTCGGCACCTCCGGGCGTGTGTTCCCCACCGACATGAAGGCCGCGCCGCTGCTGCGCGCCTGGCTCAAGCGCCTGCGCGAGGCGGGCGTGGCCATCCACACCCGTCATCGCTGGCTGGGCTGGGACGCGCAGGGCCACCTGCGCATCGCCACGCCGGAAGGCGAGCGCAGCATCGCGGCCCGCGCCACCCTGCTCGCCCTGGGCGGCGGCAGCTGGGCGCGCCTGGGCTCGGACGGCACCTGGGTGCCGTTGCTGGAAGGGCGTGGCGTGGCCATCGCCCCCTTGCAGCCGGCCAACTGCGGCTTCGAGGTGGACGCCTGGAGCCCGCTGCTCAGGGAAAAATTCGCCGGCGCGCCGCTGAAGACCGTGGCCCTGCGCCTGGACGACGAGCCGCCCCGGCCGGGTGAGTTCGTGCTCACCGCCGGCGGCATCGAGGGCAGCCTGGTCTACGCGCTCTCTGCCCGCATCCGCCAGCGCATCGCCCGCGACGGCAGCGCCACCGTGCACCTGGACCTCTTGCCCAACCACCCGCCGGAGAAGGTCATCAAGGCCCTGGCCAAGCCACGCGGCGCGCGCTCCATGGCCAGGCACCTGCACGGCCAGCTGGGTATCGACGGGGTCAAGGCCGGCCTGTTGCGCGAGCTCACCCCCGCCGAGGTGTTCACCGACCCGGAACGCCTGGCCGCTGCGATCAAGGCGCTGCCCATCACCCTGGTGCGCCCGCGCCCGCTGGACGAGGCCATCAGCTCCGCTGGCGGCGTGCCCTTCGAGGCGCTCGACGAAAACCTCATGCTCAAGGCCCTGCCCGGCCTGTTCTGCGCCGGCGAGATGCTCGACTGGGAAGCCCCCACCGGCGGCTACCTGCTCACCGCCTGCTTCGCCAGCGGCCGCCGCGCCGGGCTCGGCATGCTGGCGTGGCTGGCCGCCGCAGGCCGCTGATTCAGGCCGGCAGCGGCTGGGCCATGCCGCGCTCGGCGGCGCTCTGCTCGCGCAGGGTTTCGAGAAAGCGCTGCAGCACCGCCGAGTCGTCGCCCGCGCGGTAGATGGCGTACAGCGGCACCTCCGGCAACGGCGGCTGCAGGCGGCGGAACACCACCCCCGCTGGCGCCAGCTGCTCCAGCGACGCCGGCAGCAGCGCCACCCC
Source organism: Aquipseudomonas alcaligenes MRY13-0052 (assembly GCA_000474255.1). Classification (GTDB taxonomy): domain Bacteria; phylum Pseudomonadota; class Gammaproteobacteria; order Pseudomonadales; family Pseudomonadaceae; genus Metapseudomonas; species Metapseudomonas solani. Next base: position 34,746 of record BATO01000055.1, on the reverse strand, counting down.
GAACCCCGCCTGGACCAGCCCGAGCAGCGTCTGCACCTCGATCACCTGCTGGCGGATCAGCGGGCTGAAGCCCACCTGCACGCAGCACTGCACGAGGAAGTTGGCGAAGCTCGACTGGTTCAGCTCCAGGGTGACGAAGAACTCGCCGGCCAGGTCGACCGGCGCCAGGGACGCCTGCTGGGCCAGCGGGTGCTCCGCCGGCAGCACGGCGCGCAGGGGTTCGTAGAGCAGCAGTTCGTTGCGCAGGCCGGGGTCGTCATGGCCGACGCGGAACACGCAGACATCGATGCGGTGCTCCTTAAGCGCCATCAGCTGCGCCGCCGGGGTCATCTCGTGCAGGCGCCAGCGCACGTCCGGGTAGTGGACGCGGAAGCGGTTCAGCGCCCGGGGCAGCACGCCGACCATCACCGAGCTGATCATGCCGATCTCCAGCTCGCCCAACTGGCCGCGCGCGGTCTGGCGGGTGAGGTCGAGCGCCCGGTTGAGCTGCTCGAACACCAGCGGCACCTGCTGCTTGAGGGTGCGGCCGGCCTCGGTGAGTTCCACCCGATGGTGGCTGCGCTCGAACAGGCGCGTGCCCAGGGCCTCTTCCAGCAGGCGTATCTGCTGGCTCAGGGGCGGTTGCGACATGTGCAGCCGGGTGGCCGCACGGCCGAAGTGCAGTTCATCGGCGAGCACCGAGAAGTAACGCAGCAGTCGTAAGTCCATGCGGCCTCCGCAGCCCGTTCAGATCACCCCGTTCAGCCCAGCCCATCCAGCGCCAGCGGCGTGTCCCGCAGGCGCTTGCCGGTGAGCCGGAACACCGCGTTGGCGATGGCCGGCGCCACCGCCGGGCTGGCCAGTTCGCCGACACCGCCGGGCTTGTCCCGCGCGCCTTCGAGCACCTGGATGTCCAGCGCCGGCATGTCCGACATGCGCGCCACCCGGTAGTCGTGGAAGTTGCTCTGCAGCACCTGGCCCTGGCGGATGTCGAGGCGGTCGAACAGCGCGTGGCCGAGCCCCCACATCAGCCCGCCCTGGAGCTGCTCCTCGACCCCGCCGGGCGAGACCGCCAGCCCGCAATCCACCACGCAGATGAGGCGCTCCACCTGCACCGTGCCGTTGCGCCGGGCCACCTGGGCGATCACCGCGATGAAGCTGCCGTAGCCCTGGTTGGTGGCGATGCCCAGGGCCGAGTCCGGCCCGGGCGCGGTGCCCCAGCCGGCACGTCTGGCCGCGCTGCGCAGCACCTCCACATGGCGCGGGCGTTCGTGCATGTGCGCCAGGCGGAAGTCCAGCGGGTCGCGGCCGGCGGCCTGGGCCAGCTCGTCCATGAAGCTCTCCACCGCGAAGACGTTGGGGATGAAGCTCACCGAGCGGTACCAGCCGCTGGGGATGCCGCTCTCGTGGCGCAGCCAGGCCAGGTCCAGGTGCGGCGCGCGGTAGGCGAAGTCGAAGGCGGAGATGGCCTCGGTGGTGCTGTAGTCCATGTGGTCCGGGCGCTCGAAGTAGCCCGGCTCCCACATCTCCGGCGAGGCCGGGGACACCGCGCGCAGCCTGAGGGCCTGCAGGGCGCCCTCGCCATCCAGGGCCCCTTCCAGGCGGTGCAAGGTGGCGGGGTGGCCGTAGAGGGCACGCATCTCGTCCTCGCGGCTGTTCATCAGCTTCACCGGCACCTTGGCCTGGGCGGCCAGGTAGGCGACCTCGAACAGCCAGTACTTGGCCTCCCGAGCGCCGAAGCTGCCGCCGGAGACCCTCTCGTCGATGTGCACCTTTTCCGGTGGCAGGCCGCAGATCACCTCGGCCGCCTCCATGGCGAAGGACGGCACCTGCACGCCGCCCTTGAAGGTGATCCCGCCCGCGTCGAGCCAGGCGATGATGCACACCGGCTCCAGGGGGTTCTGCATCTTGCCGGGCATGCGGTAGTCGGCCTTGATCACCCGCCCGGCGCCGCCCAGGGCCGCAGCGGCGTCACCGGCCTGCAGCGTCGGCACCGGCGCGGCGCCGGCGGCTTCCAGTGCCTTGGCCTGGGTTGCGGCCAGGTGCTCGCTGTCGAAATCATCCAGGCCGCCCTGCCACTCCACCACCAGCGCGGCGCGCCCCAGCTTGGCGGCCCAGTAGTCGTCGGCGAGCACCGCCACGCCTTCCTGGTTGCCGCCGAGCACCTTGTCCTGCGCGGGGATGCGGATGACCCGGTGCACGCCGGGCACCTTCAGCGCCGCGCTGTCGTCGATCCTCGCCACCCGGCCGTTGACCACCGGGCTGCGCTGCACCACCGCCACCCACATGCCCGGCACCCGGGCGTCGATGCCGTACTCGAAGCGCCCGCGCACCTTGTCCGCCGCGTGGCGCTTGTGGCGCAGCTTGCCGATGTAGCGGAACTGCGCCGGGTCCTTGAGCTTCACCTCCTTCGGCGCCGGCAATTGCGCGGCGGCGTCGGCCAGCTCGCCGTAGCCTGCGCGGCGGCCGCTGGCGGCATGCAGCACCTGCCCGCCCCGGGTGGTGCAATCACTGGGTGCCACGCCCCAGCGCAGCGCCGCAGCCTCAACCAGCAGGGTGCGCGCGGTGGCGCCGGCCTCACGCAGGCGCCCGTATTCCAGGGAAACGCTGGTGCTGCCGCCGGTGGAAAACACCTTCCACAGCGGGTGCCGGTAGGCTTCGAAGAAGGGGTTCTCGGGGGTGATGACCTGCACCTCCAGCGGGTCCAGGTCCAGTTCCTCGGCGACGCAGGCGGCCAGCGCGGTGTGGGTGCCGGTGCCGGAGTCGTGCTTGTGCACCACGATCCTCACCGTGCCGTCGGCCAGCACCCGCACCCAGGCGTTGGGTTCGAAGGGCGCCATGGTCCCGGCGGCCGTGCCGAGTTCGCGCCCGGCCTGGGCGCCGCCCAGGTGGAAGCCGATGGCCAGGCCCGAGGCCAGGGTCGCCGAATGCTTGAGGAAGGTGCGCCGCGCCAGCGGCCGGGCCAGGCTCATGTGGCGTCCCCCTGTGCCGCGGCGGCACGCTTGATGGCCTTGCTGATGCGCGGGTAGGTGCCGCAGCGGCAGATGTTGCCGGCCATGGCCGAGCGGATGGTGTCGTCGTCGATGGCGGTGCCGGAGGCCAGCAATGCCGCCGCCGACATCAACTGGCCGGATTGGCAGTAGCCGCACTGGGGCACGTCCTCCTCGACCCAGGCGAGTTGCAGCGGGTGGTCGCCCTCGGCGGACAGCCCTTCGATGGTGGTGATCGCATGCCCCGCCGCAGCCGCCAGGGGGAACTGGCAGGAGCGGATCGGCGTGCCGTCCAGGTGCACTGTGCAGGCGCCGCAGAAACCACCGCCGCAACCGAACTTGGTGCCGGTCAGGTACAGGCGGTCGCGCAGGACCCAGAGCAAGGGCGTGGACGCCAGCGTGTCTTCCAACTGATGGCCTGTACCGTTCACCACGATCTCGATCATGCCGGGCGCTCCTTGAACTGAGGCGAGAATTCGCGTGTAGTCGTGCCGCCCCATAGTGGGTGGGAGCTGCGGCGCCAGCCAGCGACGATTTCCGCCAACCCGTGTAAGCAGGACTTACAGCCATGTACAAGCGATACCCGTCGCTGCAGTCGATGAGCGCGTTTCTCCAGGCCGCCCGTACCGGCAGCTTCTCCCAGGCCGCCCGCGACCTGGACCTCAGCCACAGCGCCGTGAGCCAGCAGATCCGCACGCTGGAAGAATTCGTCGGGCAGCCGCTGTTCCTTCGCGAGAAGGGCCGCAGCAGCCTCACCGATGCCGGCCAGCTGTTCGCCGGGATGCTCGCCGACGGCCTGATGCAGATCGACAAGGCACTGTCCTCGGTGAGCCACCGCGAACTGCCCCGGCGCCTGACCCTGGATGTGGATGCCGAGCTGGCGCAGAGCTGGCTCAACGCCCGCCTGCCGGCGCTGCTGGAGCTGTTCCCCGGCCGCGAGATCCTCTTCCTGTCCATGCCGCGCCTGGAGCGCCAGGCGTTCGAGCGCGTCGACCTGAGCCTGCGTTACGGCTACGGCGAGTGGCAGGACTGCGAGTTCGCGCCCCTCTGCGACGACCGCGTCACCCCCGTCGTCTCCCCGGCGCTGCTGCAACGCCATGGCCTGGTGGCCCCCATCGAGCTGGCCGAGGTGCTGAAGCTGCCGCTGCTGGGCTACTCGCGGCGCTCGTGGATCCCCTGGCTCGACGCCGCCGGCCTGGAGCCCACCGAGCCTGCGGCGGTGATGGTGTTCGACAACGTCGCCAACCTGCTGGCCGCCGCCGAGGCCGGCACCGGCGTGGGGCTGGTGCGCGGCCTGCTGGCCGCCGATGCCCTGCGCGAAGGCCGCCTGGTGCGCCTGACCCGCACCAGCATTCCCGCGCACTACAACCTCTACGCCCTCTGGCCCCACGGCGGTGGCGAGAAGGTTGCGCCGATGATCGCCGCCATCCGCGACATGGCGGCGAGGACGTTCGCGGCGATCGGGTGAGCGCCTGGAAGCCCGATCGCGACCCATCCTACGGCGGGCAATGCACTCGCAGGATGGGTAGAGCGAAGCGAAACCCATGCTGGCGGCGCGAGCACCGAGCCACGGGAAAAGCGGCAACACACAGGCAGAGACATGACCGCTATGTAGGGTGGATGGCGCTTTTTCATCCACCAGGCGGAGTCGGACCGGGCACGCCGTTATGCCTGAGGCTCCGCATTGATGGGTTTCGCGTAGCTCTACCCATCCTACAGAGGCCACTTGCGCGGTGAATTCGTGCCCAACGCGGGCATGGCGCTGTGGATAACCCCTTGCAAATCATCCTCTTGCGGGGCCGATATCCAGCGCATATCAACCCAGCGGCCAAATAGTATTGGTCGCGCTCCGAGGCCCCTCCCAATACTGCGGACCAAGCGACAGCTCAGGTCCTGTGCGCCCTGCAAGAGGCGCGGGAAGGTGCTGCGAGGCACCTAGCAATGGCCATTGCACAGGTCGATCTGTTGCGAACCGGAAGGTCTTCCTTCCCCGCACTATCAGGAGATCGAACTGTGATCATCGATATCAGTTGCTACCCCACCGATCTGGTGGACCTCGCCTGGAGGCACGACGGTGACCCCTTCACCGGCGAGCGCCTGCTGGAGATGATGGATGGCCCCTATCTGGTCAACGGCAAACCGCGCCGCATCGACAAGGCCTTCATCCAGCCGCCCCAGGGCAACACCATCTACACCTGGACCGACGGCGAGCTGTCGGGCCGCGAATCCATCGACGCCTACATGGCCTACACCCTGAAGATGGTCCAGACCTACCCGGACCGCTTCATCGGCTGCTTCGTCTACAACCCCCGCTGCGGCGTGCAGAACGGCGTCGAGGCCATCGAACGCTACGTCACCGAGCACGGCTTCAAGATGGTCCAGATGCAGGCCAACATGCATGCCTACCGCCCGGACCGCGCCCTGGACTGGGTACGCCCGGCCTTCGAGAAATGCGCCGAGCTGGGCGTGCCGGTGAAGCTGCACACCGGTGACGGCCCTTACAGCATCCCCTCCGAGTGGGTGCCGATGATCAAGGAGTTCCCCAACGTCGACTTCATCATGGCGCACTTCGGCGTGCAGACCGGTGGCGTCTACGTGTTCGAGCCCATGCAGTGGGCCATGGAGCTGCCCAACGTCTATTGCGAATCCGGCTGGTGCCTGCAATCGCGCATCGTCGAGTTCGCCAAGGTCCTGCCGACCCACAAGATCCTCTTCGGCACCGACACCCCGCCCAACGAGCCGGGCATGTGGCTGCGCCTGCTGGAGGTGCTGTGCATGGAGCCGCCCCAGGGGCTGGACCTGGACGAGGACACCCTCGAGGAATACCTCGGCAACAACACCGCCCGGATGATCGGCCTGGAGCCGACCCCGCCGCCGCGCAGCCTCGCCGAAGCCGAGGCGCTGCTGAAGAGCCCCGTCACCACGCAACTGGCCAGGAGCTGATGCGATGATCATCGACACCCACCTGCACCCCACCAACCTGGTCGACGAGGCCTGGCGCCACACCGGTACGCCCTTCACCGGCGAGCGCATGCTCAAGCTGATGGACGGCCCCTACATGATCAACGGCAAGCCGCGCCGCATCGACATGGGTTTCATCCAGCCGCCGCCGGGCAACACCGGCTACCGCGACGGCAACCGCCGTGGCCGCGAGGGCGTGCGCGACTACATGTCGTACATCGCCGAGCTGTGCGTGAACTACCCCGACCGCTTCATCGGCAACTTCACCTTCAACCCGCGCTGGGGCCCGGAAAACGGTGCGGCGGAGCTGGAATTCCACGTCAAGGAATACGGTTTCAAGATGCTCAAGCTGCACGCCAACATGCACGGCTACCGCCCGGACCGCGCCCTGGACTGGCTGCGCCCGGCGATGAAGGTCTGCGCCAAGTACAACATCGTGGTGCTGATCCACACCGGTGACGGGCCCTACACCATACCGACCATGTTCTACCCGATCATCCGCGAGTTCCCGATGGTGAACTTCATCATCGGCCACTTCGGCATCCAGACCGGCGGCAACTACTCCTTCGAGGCCTTCTGGATGGCGATGGACACGCCCAACGTGTACTGCGAGTCGGGCTGGTGCTTCCAGTCGCGCATCGTCGAGTTCGCCAAGGAGCTGCCGCGCCACAAGATCGTCTTCGGCACCGACTCGCCGCCGAACGAACCGGGCATGTGGTTGCGCGAGCTGGAGGTGCTCTGCTCGCCCGCCCCGCAAGGGCTGGGCATCGACGAGGACCACCTCGAGGACTACCTGGGCAACAACATCGCCCGCCTGGTGGGCATCGACCCGACGCCGCCGCCCAAGGACCTGGCGGAGGCGGAGATCCGCCTGACCACCACCTACCTCTAGGGTTTCCACTGCGGTACTTACAGGCGTCCCGGGGACCGCGCGCGGTCGGCCATCGGCCGGCCGCGTGCAGGGACTCGGACACCCCGCGCCCCGGGACCGCCTGCTTTTCGAGAGGTGCACCATGACCCTGCCGAGCTTTGCCACGACCCAGGATTTCCACGCGTTCATCGAGGCCTACCGCGAGCGCTTCGCCGACGACGTGCTGACCATCAAGGAACCCCTTTCCGCCGACCAGGACGTCACCGCCCTGGTCGACGCCCTGGCCGCCCGGGGCCAGCACCCGCTGCTGATCTGCGAGCGGGTGGGCAGCCTCGGCGTGCCGGTGGTGACCAATCTGTTCGCCTCGCGAACCCGCATCGCCCGGCTCTTCGGCACCACCCCGGCGAAGCTCCACGAGGTGTTCCAGGCCCGCGCCAACGCCCCCGTTCCGCCGGTCTACCTGGCCACCGGCCCGGTGCTCGACGAGGTGATTGAGGGCGAGGCCCTGGACCTGGCGCTGCTGCCGATGCTCAAGCACTTCGACAGCGACCGCGGGCCCTACATCACCAACGCCATCATCGTCGCCCAGGACCCGGTCACGGGCGTGGCCAACATGAGCTACCACCGCTCCATGCGCCATGCCCGCCAGGCCCTGGCCACCAGCCTGCATTCCCGCGGCCACCTGTGGCGCATGCTGCAGGCCGCCCGCGAACGCGGCGAAGAGCTGCCGGTAGCCATGGTGGTGGGCGCCCACCCGCTGTTCATGCTGGCCGCCGCTGCGCGCCTGCCCTATGGCGCCGACGAGCGCGCAGTGGCCGGCGGCCTGTTCGGCGCGCCCCTGGAACTGGTGAAGACGCCGCGCTACGGCATCGGCGTACCGGCCCACGCCGAGTTCGTGCTGGAGGGCGCCATCGACCCCACCGCCTATGCCGAGGAAGGCCCCTTCGGCGAGTTCAGCGGCTACTCCTCCGACCGCTCCACCAACAACGTGCTGCGCGTCGACACCCTGTTGCGCCGGCGCGACGCCTGGCTGGTGGACGTGGTGGGCGGGCGCTACGCCGAGCACCTGACCCTGGCGCGGCTGCCCCGCGAGGCGGAGATGAGCGAGAAGCTCAAGGCGCGCTTCCCGGCGGTGACCGCCGTGCACTACCCCAACTCCGGCACCCACTTCCATTGCTACGTGGCGCTGGACCAGAGCCGCGACGGCGAGGCGCGGCAGATCATGCTCGCCCTGCTCGGCTGGGACCCGTACCTGAAGACGGTGATCGCGGTGGACAGCGACATCGACATCAGCGACGACAGCCAGGTGCTCTGGGCGCTGGCCACGCACTTCCAGCCGCACCAGGACCTGTTCACCATCGACGGCCTGCCGGGCAGCCCGCTGGACCCGTCCTCCTCGGCCAACGGCACCACCTCGCGCATGGGCCTGGACGCCACCCGCAGCAGCGGCTTCGACGGCATCCGCGCGCAGCTCGACCCGCGCATCCAGGGACGCATGCGCCAGCTGCTGAAGGGCTACCTGCCGGGGGGCGCGTCATGACGGCCCCCCGTCGCCTGGTGGTGGGCATCAGCGGCGCCTCGGGCTTCATCTACGGCGTGCGCCTGCTGGAGCTACTGGAACAGCTGGGGATCGAGAGCCACCTGGTGCTGAGCCGCGCGGCGCAGCTGACCATGGCCCACGAGACCGACTACAAGCTGGCCGACGTCATCGCCCGCGCCAGCCACCACCACCGCGCCGACGACGTCGCCGCCGGCATCGCCAGCGGCTCGTTCCGCTGCCTGGGCATGGTGGTGGCGCCCTGCTCCATGCGCACCCTGGCGGAGATCGCCAGCGGCGCCTCCTCCAGCCTGCTGACCCGCGCCGCCGACGTCACTCTCAAGGAACGCCGCCCGCTGGTGCTGATGGCGCGGGAAACGCCACTGACCCTGGCGCACCTGCGCAACATGACGGCGGTCACCGAGATGGGCGGAATCATCGCCCCGCCGGTGCCGGCCTTCTACGCCCGCCCGCAATCGCTTTCACAGATGGTCGACCACAGCCTCGGCCGGGTGCTCGACCTGTTCGGCCTCGACGCCGGCACCGCACTGCGCTGGGGCGAACCCGCCCCGCAAGCCGGCGCCGACGGCGGCCATTCCGCAACCCCGAAGGAGCTCGCATGAACAGTCCATTCAACGCCCCGACGCCCAACCGCAAGATCCCGGTGACCATCCTCACCGGCTTCCTCGGGGCCGGCAAAACCACCCTGCTCAACTACATCCTCAAGGAGAACCACGGCCACAAGATCGCCGTGATCGAGAACGAGTTCGGCGAAGTCGGCATCGACGGCGACCTGGTGCTCAGCTCCGAGAGCGAGGAGATCTACGAGATGGTCAACGGCTGCGTGTGCTGCACCGCCGAGGTCCGCGAGGACCTGGTGCGCATCATCCGCGAGCTGGTGGCGCGCCCGGTGCGCCTGGACCGCATCCTCATCGAGACCAGCGGCCTGGCCGACCCCTACCCGGTGGCGCAGAGCTTCTTCATCGACGACCCGATCGCCGCCGAAGTGGAGCTGGACGCCATCGTCACCCTGGTGGACGCCAAGCACGTCGCCCAGCACCTGGAGGACCTGCAGCTGGACGGCGTGGACAACCAGGCGGTGGACCAGATCGTCTGTGCCGACCGCATCATCATCAACAAGGTGGACCTGGTGAACGGCGAGGAACTGGCCGACCTGCAAGGCAAGGTGCGCAGCCTCAACGCCACCGCCGAGCTGGTGACCTCCAGCTACGCCCGCATCGACCTGGACGGCATCCTCGGCGTCGGCGCCTTCGAGGCCACCCGCAAGCTGATGGAGATCGGCGCGGAGCATCACGACCACGGCCATGACCATGACCATGACCACCACGAGCCTGCTGCGGACACCGACCACGAGCACGACCCCAGCGTCAGCTCGGTGGGCATCGCCGTGACCCAGGACATCGACCTGATGGCCTTCCACCGCTGGATCACCGACCTGCGCCAGCGCCAGGCCGACACCCTCTACCGCATGAAGGGCGTGCTCGCCGTGCAGGGCGAGGACCAGCGCTACGTGCTGCAGGGCGTGCACAGCCTGGTGGAATTCCGCGCCTCCACGCCCTGGGGCAACGAGCCGCGCACCAGCAAGATCGTATTCATCGGCCGCGACCTCGATCGCGCCGCCCTCAACCAGGGGTTCGCCGCCTGCCTCGCAGGCTGACCACGCTCCGGGCTGCCGCTACGCCCGTGAGCCGGGCGACGGCCCTGGGCACACTGAACGGGTTCCCTCAGCAACAAGAACAATTCGCCAGAGGACTTACACCATGAATTCAGCCGTGCACCCGGTAGACCAGATTCTGCCGCTCCGTCAGATGCTCACCCTCGGCCTGCAACACATGGCCGTCTCGTACATCGGCGCCATCGCCGTCCCCCTGATCGTCGCCAGCGCCCTGAAGATGTCCCAACCGGACACCGTGCTGCTGATCAGCACCACGCTGTTCTGCTGCGGCATCGCCACCCTGATGCAGACCCTGGGCTTCTGGAAGTTCGGCGTGCGCCTGCCGATCCTCCAGGGCGCCGCCTTCAGCAGCGTGGGGCCGGTGATCGCCATCGGCAGCAACCCCGACATCGGCGTCGCCGGTATCTGCGGCGCGGTGATCGGCGCCGGCCTCTTCACCATGCTGGTGGCGCCCTGGGTGGGGCGCCTGCGACGGCTGTTCCCGCCGGTGGTCACCGGCTGCATCGTCACGGTGATCGGCCTGCAGCTGTTCCCCATCGCCTACGAATGGGCCGGCGGCGGGCGCAACCACAGCGACTTCGGCGCCCCCGGCTTCCTGCTGGTGACGGTGGTGGTGCTGGCGGTGATCCTGCTGGTGACCCGCTACGGCAGCCCGCTGCTGCGCAACATGTCGGTGCTGATCGGCATGCTGGTGGGTGGCGGCCTGGCCTATGGGCTGGGCATGGGCAACTTCCACGGCGTGGAGGAAGCGCCCTGGCTGACGGTACCGGTGCCCTTCCACTTCGGCGTGCCCACCTTCGCGCTGATCCCCATCGCCACCATGGTGGTGGTGATGATCGTGCAGATGGTCGAGTCCATGGGCCTGTTCGTGGCCATCGGCGACATCGTCGAGCGCCCGGTGGAAGACCGCCAGGTGGTCGCCGGGCTGCGCGCCAACGGCCTGTCCAGCGCCATCGCCGGGATGTTCGCCGGCTTCCCCTTCATCGCCTTCATGGAGAACGTCGGCCTGGTGATCCTCACCGGCGTGCGCAGCCGCTGGGTGGTGGCCGTCAGCGGGCTGATGATGTGCGCCGTGGCGCTGATCCCCAAGGCCGGCGCCGTCATCGCCTCGATGCCCACCGCCGCCCTGGGGGGCGCTGCCGTGGCCATGTTCGGCGTGGTCGCCGCCGCCGGCATCCAGACCCTGGCCAAGGTCGACTACGAGCGCAACCGCTACAACGTGCTGATCGTCGGCTTCACCATCGCCGCCGCGCTGGTGCCGGTGCTCTCCCCCGCCCTGTTCCATCAACTGCCCGAGTGGAGCCAGCCCTTCCTGCACAGCAGCGTGGTGATCGCCTGCCTGGTGTCGGTGGGCCTCAACGCCGCCCTCAATGGCGTCGGCGTGCCGGACACCGCGAACGGCAAGACCCTCCACGACGTGCTCTGAGCGCAACCACGGGAACCTTCCATGAACGACATCCTGATCAAGAATCCCCAGGCGGTGATGACCGGCCTGCGCGGCGACCGCGCCCGCGCCGGTGGCGTCGACATCCGCATCCGCAACGGGCGCATCGCCGAGATGGCCAACGACCTGCAGCCGGGCGCCGGCGAACGGGTGATCGACGCGCGCAACTGCCTGGTCTACCCGGGCTGGGTGAACACCCACCACCACCTGGCGCAGAACCTGCTCAAGGCCGTACCCGCCGGCCTCAACCAGGACCTGCAAGGCTGGCTGGCCAGCGTGCCCTACCCGCGCCTGTCGCGCTTCACCACCGAGCTGGTGCGCATCGCCGCGCGCCTGGGCATGGCCGAGCTGCTGCTGTCGGGCGTCACCACCTGCGCCGACCACCATTACCTCTACCACGCCCATGGCAGCACCGAGAGCGGCGACGCGCTGTTCGACATCGCCGAAGAATTCGGCATGCGCTTCGTGCTCTGCCGGGGCGGTGCCTTGGAATCGGCCAACGCCCACCCGGGCTTCTCCAAGACCGCGCTGCAGCCAGAGAGCCTGGAACAGATGCTCGGCGACATCGAGCGGCTCAAGGCGCGCTACCACCAGAACACCCCGGACGCCCTGCGCCGGGTGGTGGTCGCCCCCACCACGCCGACCTTCTCGCTGCCGCCGACGCTGCTCCGCGAGCTGGCGCAGAGCGCCCGGCGCATGGGCCTGCGCCTGCACACGCACCTGTCGGAAACGCAGAACTACGTGAACTTCTGCCGCGAGAAGTACAACTGCCTGCCGGTGGAGTTCGTCGCCGAGCACGAGTGGCTGGGGCCGGACGTGTGGTTCGCCCATATGGTCCATGCCCAGCCGTCGGAGATCCGCATGCTGGCGCAGACCGGCACCGGCATTTCCCACTGCCCGGTGAGCAACGCGCGCCTGGGCAGCGGCATCGCCCCGGTGCCGCAGATGGCGGCGGCCGGCGTGCTCATCTCCCTGGGGGTGGACGGCGTCGCCTCCAACGAGTCCGGGAGCATGGTGGGCGAGGCCAACACCGCGTGGCTGATCCACCGCGCCAACCAGGGTGCCTCGGCCACCCTGGCCGAGGACGTCATCCACTGGGGCACCGCCGGCGGCGCCACGGTGCTGGGCCTGGGCGCGGTGGGCACCCTGGAAGTGGGCCAGGCCGCCGACCTGGTGCTCTACGGCCTCGACCACCCGCGCTTCTTCGGCTTCCACGACCCGGCCCTGGCGCCGGTGCTGGCCGGCGAGCCGATGGCGGTGCGCTACAGCCTGGTGGGCGGGCGCCTGGTGGTGGACGACGGGGTGATCCCGGGGCTCGATATCGAGCGCCTGCGCCGCGAAGCCCTGGACGGCGTGCAGCAGCTGCTGCAGGGCGACTGAAGCCGGAAAGCCGCGCTGCCCGGGGCTCAGGGCGGCGCGGTGGGCGGCTCGGCGGGGCACTCGCGAAATGTGGCACGAAAGTGCTAATTTTCGCATTCCCCTGCCCTTCCGAGCCCCCGCCATGGCCCTGACCTTCCGCCCCGCGACACCGGCCGATGCCCCGGCCATCGCCCCGCTGGTGTACCGCTCCGGCCCCGCCGCCTTCGACCACGCCTTCGCCCGTGGCGGGCGCAGCGCGGTGGACTTCCTGCGCTGGACCCTGGCGCGGGAGGCGGGCGAGTTCGGCTACCGCCTGCATTGGGTGGGCGAGCAGGACGGCCGCATCGTCGCCACCGGCACCGCCTTCAGCGGCGAGGCCAACCTGCGCAACAGCCTGGCGGCGCTGGGGCAGATCGTCGGCTTCTACGGCTTCGGCGCCGCCGCGGTGATCCGCCGCGGCCTGCAGCTGGAGCGCATCATCCAGCCGCCACCCGCCGCCACCTGCTACCTCGCCCACCTGGGCGTGGAAGAGGGCCTCACCGGCCAGGGCATCGGCCAGCGGCTGATCGACCACCTGCTGCACCTGGGCCGTCATGACGGCCTGCAACGCGCGGCCCTCGACGTTTCCGCCGCCAACCCCCGCGCCCAGGCGCTCTACGAACGCCTCGGCTTCGTGGTCGAGCACGAGCGCCCCTCCCCTATCCCCGGCATCGCCGCCCATCGGTTCATGACCCGGGGGATTTGAGGGGGGTCGCGGACCGTAGGATGGCGTAGAGCGAAGCGAAACCCATGCTGTGCCGTGCATGGCCTGATCATCCCATCGCGAATGAATTCGCTCCTACCAGGGCGGCGGCGCTGCGCGCCGCTTGGCGACTGAAGTCGCCCCTGCATCGATCATGCGGAGACGCGACCGTCGTGCTCCTGACGGGCTACCGGAGCGGGTATTCCTGGGTTTAGGATGCGCCTGCAGGCGCCCGCAGAGGCGCCCACCTGACCGCGACGGCCTGTTCACCGACCACAGGGATAGCCCATGAGCACGCTGGAAACCGTTGAAATGAAGGCCTTCGTCCCCGCGAAGGACTACGAACAGAGCAAGGCCTTTTACCTGGACCTGGGCTTCAAGCCCGGCGGCGTCTCCGAGGAGATCGCCTATTTCAGCCATGGCGACTGCGCCTTCCTGCTGCAGAACTTCTACGAGAAGGCCCTGGCCGAGAACCTGATGATGCACCTGCTGGTGAAGGACGTTGAGGCCTGGTGGCAGCACGTGCAGGCCAGCGGCGTGATCGAGCGCTACGGCGTGCGCGCCATCCCGCCCGAGGACCAGCCCTGGCGCATCCGCGACTTCATTCTTTTCGACCCCAGCGGCGTGCTCTGGCGTATCGGCCAGAACATCTGAGCGTAATCCCGCCGGCGCCCGTGCCGGCGAGCCCCGGGCCAGCGTCTATGCTTGCTCTGACCTGAAGTGACGGCGGTGCCGCTAAGTGATTCCCCTCCTCGTCTGCGATGACTCGATGATGGCGCGCAAGCAACTGATCCGCGCGCTGCCCCAGGATTGGCCGGTGACCATCACCCAGGCCACCCAGGGTGAAGAAGCCATGGCCGCCATTCGCCAGGGTTTGGGCCAGGTGGTGCTGCTGGACCTGACCATGCCGGTGATGGATGGCTACCAGGTGCTGGCCCAGCTGCAGGCCGAGGGCCTGGTGGCCCAGGTGGTGGTGGTTTCCGGCGACATCCAGGAAGAGGCCCAGCGCCGGGTGCTGGAGCTGGGCGCCCTGGCCTTCATCAAGAAGCCCGCCGACCCCGCCGAGCTGCGCGCCGTGCTGGTACGCCTGGGCCTGCTCAAGGTGCCGGCACCGGGTGTGCCCGCCGAGCCGGTGCCCTCCCGCGAGGACCTGGTCCTCAAGGTCAACTTCCGCGATGCCCTGCGCGAGGTGAGCAACGTCGCCATGGGCCGCGCCGCCGCGCTGCTGGCCAAGGTGCTGAATGTGTTCGTGCAGCTGCCGGTGCCCCAGGTGAACATCTTCGAGGTCAGCGAGCTGCACATGACCCTGGCCGACGCCCAGAGCGGCGAGCGGCTCAGCGCGCTGTGCCAGGGCTTCATCGGCGACGCCATCGCCGGCGAGGCGCTGCTGCTGTTCCACGACTCCGAAATCGCCGACATGGCCAACCTGCTGGGCTGGCACCCGGCCGACGACAAGGAAACCTCGGAGATGCTGCTGGACCTGGCCAGCATCATCATCGGCGCCTGCCTGGCGGGCATCGCCGAGCAGATCGACGTGCGCTTCTCCCAGGGCCACCCGCAGCTGCTCGGCCAGCATGCATCCATCGAGCGGCTGATCCACCTCAACCGCACCCGCTGGAAGAAGACCCTGGCGGTGGAGATCAGCTACAGCGTCGAGGGCCACAACGTGCACTTCGACCTGCTGCTGCTGTTCACCGAGGACTCGATCCCGCGCCTGACCCACAAGATCCGCTACCTGATGGACTGACCATGCCGGCACAGATCGATATCAAAGAGGTTCACTGGCTGCTCGACATCGTGCAGTGCATCGACGTCGGCGTGATCGTTCTCGACCGCCAGTACAAGGTGGAGGTGTGGAACAGCTTCATGGAGAACCACTCCGGCATGGGCCCGGACGAGGTCCACGGCAAGGTGCTGTTCGAGCTGTTCGACGAGATCGACGAGACCTGGCTGCGACGCAAGGTGGACAGCGTGGTGCAACTCGGCACCCGCGCCTTCAGCCTGTGGGAGCAGCGGCCCTACCTGGTGCGCTTCAAGAACTACCAGCCGATCACCGGGGAGGAGGACCTCATGTACCAGAACGTCACCCTGCTGCCGCTGATGGGCGCCAGCGGCAGCGTCGAGCACCTCTGCGTGGTGATCTACGACGTCACCGAGGTGGCGCGCTACAAGAAGCAGGTCGCCGCCCTCCGCGCCGGCGACGGCGGCCCGGCGTAACGCCCACCGATCCGTTCGTTGTGCACACGGCGAACCCTGCGTGGAGGCCTCGTAGGATGGGTAGAGCTCCGCGAAACCCATCGATGCGAAGCCTCAGGCATGATGCCGTGCCGGGGCCCGACTCCGCCTGGTGGAGGTAAAGAACGACCTCCACCCTACGCAGCGGTCACGCTTGTGCGGCGGGGGCCGGCTGCTTTTGTAGGAGCGAGTTCATTCGCGATGGGGCGATCCAGCCATGCACACCACAGCATGGGTTTCGCTTCGCTCAACCCATCCTACGGGCTGTCCCAACACCTTCGCGCATCGGCATTCGGTGGGCTGAAGCCCACCCTACGGGAGGTCACTTGAGGTACCACCCCCAGGGCTCCTGGCTGCGGTACTCGGTGACCTGCTTGACCTCCAGGTAATTGTCCAGCCCCCAGCGGCCGAGCTCGCGGCCGATGCCGCTGTGTTTCATGCCGCCCCAGGGCGCCTGGGTGAAGGTGGGTTGCGAGCAGTTGACCCAGACGATGCCGGCGCGCAGGCCGTTGGCCACCCGGGCGGCGCGGTCGAGGTCGGCGCTCATCACCGCGGCGGCGAGGCCGAAGCGGCTGTCGTTGGCCAGGCGCAGGGCGTCGGCTTCGGTCTTGAAGCGCTTGACGCAGAGCACCGGGCCGAAGATTTCGTCGCGCCAGATGCTGGCGTTGTCCGCCGGCTCGTCGAAGATGGTCGGCTCCAGGAAGTAGCCGTGGGACAGGTGTGCGGGGCGCTTGCCACCGCTGATCAGGGTCGCCTCGCGGGTGCCCTGCTCGATCATCCCCATGACCTTCTGGTACTGCCCGGCGCTGACCAGCGGGCCCAGCAGCACGCCGCGCTCCAGGCCCGGGCCGATGGTGATGCGTCGCGCCTCGGCGACCAGGCGTTCGAGCAGGCGCGGGGCGATGCCCTCCTGCACCAGCAGCCGCGAGGTGGCGCTGCACACCTGGCCCTGGTTCCAGAAGATGCCGAACATGATCCACTCCACCGCCGCTTCGATATCCGCGTCGTCGAAGACGATGAAGGCCGACTTGCCGCCCAGCTCCAGGCTGATGTTCTTGATGTCGGCCGCCGCCGCCGACATGATTTTCGCCCCCGTGGGCACGCTGCCGGTGAAGGCCAGCTTGTCTACGCCCGGGTGCTGGCTGAGGGGCCCGCCGGCGTCGCCGCCGAGGCCGGTGACCACGTTGAGCACGCCCGAGGGCAGGCCGATGCGGTCCGCCGCGCTGGCCAGCTCCAGAGCGGTGAGCGGGGTCAGCTCCGAGGGCTTGAGCACGCAGGTGGCGCCGGCGGCCAGGGCCGGGGCGACCTTCCAGGCGGCCATCAAGAGCGGGTAGTTCCAGGGGATGATCTGCCCCGCCACGCCCACCGGCTCGTGGCGGATGCGGCAGCGAAAGCGCGCGTCCGGCAGCTCCAGCGCCTCGTCCTGGCGGCCGTCCAGCTCGCGGGCCAGTTCGGCGTAGTAGCGGAAGCAGCCGATGGCGTCGGCGATGTCCCATTGCGCTTCGGGCAGCGGCTTGCCGTTGTCGCGCACCTCCAGCACCGCCAATGCGTCCTGGCGCCCTTCCAGCTCGCTGGCCAGGGCCTCCAGCCAGCCGGCGCGCTCGGCGCCGGTGGTCTGCCCCCAGCCGCGGTTGAAGGCCTGGCGCGCGGCGCGCACGGCGTGGTCGATGTCTTCCTCGGTGGCCGCCGGCACGCGCTGGATCAGGTCGCCGCTGCTCGGGTCGATCACGTCGAAATGGCCACCCAGGTCCGGGCGGACCCATTGCCCGTTGATATACAACTGGTCACGCATGGTGTTCTCCAGGTGGTCGTCAGGCGCCGGTACGGCGGTTCTGCAGGTAGCGGGAGGTGAACAGCAGCGCCAGGGAAGCGCAGATGATCACGGTCGAGATGGCGTTGATCTCCGGGGTGATGCCCCGGCGGATGGACGAGAAGATGTAGATCGGCAGCGTGGTTTCCGAGCCGGCGACGAAGAAGGCGATGATGAAATCGTCGAAGCTGAAGGTGAACGCCAGGAGGAAGCCGGCCATGATCGCCGGGGCGATCTGCGGCAGCACCACGCGGCGGAAGGTCTCCAGCGGCGGCGCGTAGAGGTCGGCGGAGGCTTCCAGCAGGGCCTTGTCCAGGGACTCGACGCGGGTGCGGACGATGACCATCACCAGCGCCATGGTGAACAGCGAATGGGCGGCCACCACCGTGACGAAGCCCATGCGCAGGCGCGGCAGGCCGGCGCCGAGGATCACATCCAGCAGCGGGTTGAGCACCTCGAACAGGCTGATGAAGGCGATCAGCGTGGCGATGCCGATGACGATGCCGGGGATGATGATCGCGCAGTAGGTCAGGGCGTCGAAGAACATCCGCACGCGCCGCCCCACCCGCTGCAGGCCGAACACCGCGAGGGTGCCGAACAGGGTGGCGATCAGCGCCGAGCACAGGGCGATCAACGCGCTGTTGCCCAGGGCCTCCATGATGAAGGGGTTGCCGAAGGCGCGGCCGAACCACTGCACCGAGCAGCATTCGAAGGACAGCCCGCTGCGCCCGGCGTTGAAGCTGAACAGGATGATCAGCGCGATGGGCGCGTAGAGGAACAGGTACAGCGAGGTGGAATAGCTGCGCAGCCACATGTCAGAGCATCCCGTCGGTGGAGCGCTTGCCGTAGCGCGCCACGAGCTTGAGGTAGAGGAAGATGATCACCAGCATCATCGCCACCAGGGTCATGGCCACCGCGCTGCCGAAGGGCCAGTTGCGCGATTGCAGGAACAGGTCGACCAGGGCGTTGCCGACGAAGAACACCTTGCCGCCGCCGAGGATGGCGGGGATGAGGAACTCGCCCATGAGCAGGATGAACACCAGCATGGCGCCGGTGATCACCCCCGGCGCGGAGAGCGGCAGGGTGACCCGGCGGAAGGTTTCGAAGGCGCTGGCGCCGAGGTCGGAAGAGGCTTCCAGCAGGCGCTTGTCGAGCTTCTCCAGGCTGACGTAGATGGGGAACACCATCAGCGGCAGGTAGCCGTAGACGATGCCGATCAGCACCGCCGTGGGGGTGTTGATCAGGCGCACGTCCTCCAGGCCGACGCTGGCCAGCAGCGCGGGGATGCCCTTGCCGCCGAGGATGAAGATCCAGGCGTAGGTGCGGATCAGGAAGCTGGTCCAGAACGGCACGATCACCAGGGTCAGCAGCAGCGAGCGGTTGCGCTGCACTTTCACCGCGAGGAAGTAGGCCAGCGGGTAGGCCGCCAGCAGGCACACCAGGGTGCCCAGCGGGGCGAGGAACAGGGTGTTGGCGAAGGCCTTGGCCCGCGAGCCGAGATTGAGGTAGTTGTCCAGGGTCAGCGCGGCGGCATAGCCCCCCACCGGGCTGCGCTCGCCGAGGCTGAAGACCAGGATGATCACCAGCGGCATCAGCAGCATCAGCAGGAACCACAGGGTGGAAGGCAGCAGCAGGAGCAGCGTGACGCGGCGGCCGAGGCTGCGGCTTTCGACCGGCGCGGCCTGGCCCGCATCGACCGCTGCGGGAGCGCTGAGAGCGACGTTCATGGAAGAGTCCCTACGATTCATGGAGGCGACCTGGGAGCGAGCTCTGCTCGCGAATGCGGCGTCGCGATTCACGGGTGGAGCTCGCCCCTGCGACGGCAGCGACGATCAGGCAGCCTTGAAACGCGCCATCAGTTCGGCGCGCTCCGGGCTGGTGAGGGTGGCGGCGGCGCCGAATTCCAGGGCGCTGAGCAGCTCGGCGGCCGGGTACATGATCGGGTCGTCGAGCATCGCCTTGGGCAACAGCGCATCCACGCGCTTGTCGCCGCTGGGGTAGCCGTGGGCCTCCACTTCCAGCTTGTTCACCTGCGGGTCGAGGAGGAAGTTGATCAGCGCGTAGGCGGCATCCGGGCGCTCGGCACCCTTGGGGATGGCGAAGAAATCGCTCCACAGCTCGCCGCCTTCCTTGCCCAGGGTGAACTGCATGTTCGGCAGGTCGCGGTGCAGCTGCGAGCCGTCGCCGGTCCAGCACATGGACATCCAGGCATCGCCGTTGCGCATCGAGGGCTGGTAGTCGGAGTTGATGGCGAACAGGTGCGGCTTGACCTCCAGCAGCAGTTTCTCGGCGTCGGCCAGCTCTTTCGGGTCCAGCGAGTTGAAGCTGTAGCCGAAGGATTTCAGCGCATTGCCGATGGCGGTGAGCTGGTAGTCGTGGACCATCACCCGGCCGGAGGCGTCGCCCTTGGCCAGCTCCCAGAACTCCTTCCAGCTGCTGGGCTTGGACTTGATCTTGTCGCTGTCGTAGACGAAGCCGGTGGTGCCCCAGTTCTTCGGCACGGCGTAGAGCTTGCCGTCGACGATGCCCTGCTCCATGAAGCGCTTCTCGTAGCTGGCGGCATCGAAGTTGGGCAGGCGCGCCAGGTCCAGCGGCTCGATCAGGCCCAGCTCGACGTAGGTGCTGATGGTGTAGTTGGTGGGCACGAAGAGGTCCCAGCCGCTGCCGCCGGCCTGGAGCTTGGCGAGCATCTCCTCGTTGGAGCCGAAGACGTTCATCTGCACGTGGGCGCCGGTCTTCTCGGCGAAGGCGGCGAAGTTCTCGGCATTGTGGTAGTTCGGCCAGGTGGCCAGCACCACGCGGTCGCCGATGGCCTTGTCGGCGCCATAGGCCTTGCTGGTGAGCAGCCCGGGCATGTTTGTGGCGACCACCGCGGCGGCCAGGCCGAGGCCGGTGCGGCCGAGGAATTCGCGTCGGGTGATGGAGCCGTTCTGCCAGCTGCGCATCTGTTTGATGAAGTCTTTACGGTCCATTGCCTGCTACCCCGCCAGTTCGTCTGTGGTTTTTATTCACTGCAGAAGCCCCCGCGATGCCCTGCAGGGGGGGTTGAAACCTAGAGCGCCATGGCCAGGCCGGCGGCCTGGTCCCAGCCGATGCGCACCGGCGCGCCATGCTCGAAGGCCGCCTTGTCGCGCCCGGTGTGGCCCGGCACACGCACGCAGACGATGCCGAAGGGCTCGGTGCGCACGCGGTATTCGGTGAGGTTGCCCAGGTAGATGCGGTCCACCACTTCGCCGGCCAGGCTGATCTCCCGGGCCAGGGCGTCGGCGGCGTTGCCGATGGCGATCTGCTCCGGGCGCACGGCGATGCAGCCGGGGTCGCTGGCGGCCAGGCGCGGGCCGGTGGGGGTGGCCGGGCTGGCCAGTTGCAGGCCCTGGGGCATGTCCAGCAGCACGCGGTCGCCGTCCACCTGGCGCACGGTCCCGGTGAACAGGTTGGATTCGCCGATGAAGTCCGCCACGTAGCGGCTGGCGGGGGTTTCGTAGAGCTGCTCGGGGGTGGCGGTCTGGATGATGCCGCCGTCCTGCATGACGCTGATGCTGTCGCTCATGGACAGCGCTTCTTCCTGGTCATGGGTGACCAGCACGAAGGTGATGCCGACCTCGCGCTGCAGGCGCAGCAGCTCGGATTGCATCTCCTTGCGCAGCTTGCGGTCCAGCGCCGCCAGGGGTTCGTCCAGCAGCAGCACCGTGGGCTTGTTGACCAGGGCGCGGGCCAGGGCCACGCGCTGCTGCTGGCCGCCGGAGAGTTCGTGGGGCTTGCGCTGGCCGAAGCCCATGAGGCGCACCATCTCCAGGGCTTCGTCGGCGCGGCGGCGCTGTTCGTCGCGATCCGGCCGCGGGTTGAGGTAGCGCAGGCCGTAGGCGATGTTCTCCGCCACCGTGAGGTGGGGGAACAGCGCGTAGCTCTGGAACACCATGTTCACCGGCC
This sequence comes from Aquipseudomonas alcaligenes MRY13-0052, assembly GCA_000474255.1. GTDB lineage: Bacteria > Pseudomonadota > Gammaproteobacteria > Pseudomonadales > Pseudomonadaceae > Metapseudomonas > Metapseudomonas solani. Next base: position 13,192 of record BATO01000055.1, on the reverse strand, counting down.
GCTGGTGCGCCGGGATGCCTGCCACCGGACGGCCGCCGAGCCAGACCTCACCGGCGCTGGGCTGCTCGAAGCCGGCGATCATGCGCAGGGTGGTGGTCTTGCCGCAGCCCGAGCTGCCGAGGAAGGAGTGGAAGGCGCCGCGACGGACCTTGAAGTTCAGCCCGCTGACCGCGCGCACCGAGCCGTAGCTCTTTTCCACGTTGCGGAATTCGATATCGAAGACAGCCTCTGCATCGCTCACGACCAGCCCCTTTTCCAGGTGTTCCTGCTTGTGGAGCCACGCTAGCAACCGCCGTTTCGGGCTGTATATATCCCTCCGGGGATAGGGCTGGCCGGCCACAACCAGCGCCCTGTCAGTTACCGCAGCTATGCACAGAAGCTGTGGATAACTTTGTGGACAGAGGGTGGATGGGCGCGTGCGCACCACTCCCGACAGGGGCCACCGCCAACTGCTCAAAAAACGATCAATCGCTCTACCCCGGAGTGCGTCGGTGGCTAGCAGATCGAACCCTGCCGGGCAAGGGTACGAGTGCCCACAGAAACGGTGGATGAAGCTGTGGATAACTCGTCTATAACCTTCTGCAGCCCACTGGATACGGGCACCTTGCGAATATGTACAAAAAATGAACAGCGGTGCAAAACTGCGATTTCAGGTCGCAGCGGCGACGAAAAGCGCCTGCCACCCGGGCCCCGCGAAGGCAAGCTTTTTTTCTGCATAAAAAGGCTTGCCGCACAGGCCGAAATGCCGCAGGGGGTGTGGTTTTCTGCTCACATTATCTGTGGAACGGATTGTGGATAACTCGTGGACAGGCGGCCCGGGGCCAAGCGCCGCGCGGCTTCCAGCATGATGGATGGTTATTGATCAGCGCCGCTAAATTCCACTTGGCGATAAGCGAAATGCCTCAGATCGCCGCACGCAATACTGCTTCGCTGACCGCCTCGCGCTGGCCGGCGAGGTCGCGCACCAAAAGCCCGAGCAACTCCGATTGGCTGCCGATACCGAGCTTGGCGTAGATGTTCTTGCGGTGGATCTTCACCGTGCCGGGGCTGATGGCCAGGTGCTCCGCCACCGAGGCGCTGGAGTGTCCGCGCAGGAGCATCTGCACCACTTCCTGTTCGCGGGCGGTGAGCAGGTGGGCGCCGAACTGCTCGAAGGTTTCGCGGATCTTGTAGTCCAGGTCCTGGGCCGGGCGTGGCTGGTGGGCGCGGCGCTGTTCCCAGGCCTCCCCCACCACCTGCTCGACCACCGCCTGGGCGCAGTCGAGCAGTTGCATCTCGTCGCGGCTGTAGGCCGGGCTGCAGGCGCTGCGCATCAGCGAGAGCACCGCCTTGGCGCCGTCGGCCAGGTCGATGAAGAAGGCGATCTCCTCGGTGAGGCCGGTCTGCTGGTAGTAGGTGACGTAGTACTCGCCCAGGTAGAAGTGGTCCGGAGCGAACTGACGCAGGCGCCACAGGCCGGGGGCCTGGTTGCGGGTGCAGGCGAGGTAGAAGGGATCGAGCAGGTAGGGGCCGACCTGGTAATCCTCGACGTAGACGTGGCGCTTGTCCGCCGGGAAGGTATCGAACAGCGCCAGCGGCCGGTGGTTGCCTTCGTAGACGAAGAGCACGAAGTGGTCGACGTGGCAGATCTGCTGCAGCCACTGGGCGAGGCCGAGCAGGCGCGCACGGCCGGCGGGCTGTGACAGCAGGTGGGCGACACCGGTGGTCCAGTGCTTGAGTTCCTTGGGGCGCATCATGGAATCGTCTGACGTGGGACGGCGCTTCGAACACACTAGGCGTTCATCATTTCGCACAGAAATGCACGATTTGCGCCAATATCCCGAACTCTTGCCAATCCCGCGCCAGGCTGCGCACCGCCTCGCTCAGCGGCCTGTGCAGTGCACCTCGATGGTTCGCCGCGCCCCGCGTTGCGTCACCCGACGCTACACCGGGCGGTAGCAGTCAGCCCTTTTTCGCCTTGCCGAACCCCGGGCCCTTGCGCACGGCCTTGGCCTTCGGCGCCTCGCTGTCGATCCAGTTGCCCAGGCGTGCGCTGCCCGGCTTGCCCTGGGACTCCTTGGGTTTCTTCGGCTTCTTGGGCTTTTTCAGGATGGCGCCGGTGGCGTCGGTCTGCGGTACTCGGTGATCGGGGACGAAGCCGGGCTCGTCGCGGCGCTGCAGGGTCTGCTTGATCAGCACTTCGATGGCCGAGAGCAGCTGGACCTCGTCAGCGCAGACCAGGGAGATGGCCTCGCCCGTGGCGCCGGCACGGCCCGTGCGGCCGATGCGGTGCACGTAGTCCTCGGCGACGATGGGCAGGTCGAAGTTGACCACCAGGGGCAGGTCGTCGATGTCCAGGCCACGGGCGGCGACATCGGTGGCGACGAGGATCTGCACCTCGCCGGCCTTGAAGCGCTCCAGGGCACGCAGGCGCGAGGGCTGCGGCTTGTCGCCGTGGATGGCGTCGGCGGACACGCCGGTGCGTTGCAGCTCGTCCACCAGTTCATCGACGCCTTTGCGGGTTTTGACGAAGACCAGCACCTGGCCCCAGCGGCGCTCCTGCAGCAGGTGCAGGAACAGCTCGGACTTGCGCTTCTTGTCCACGGTGGTCACCCACTGCTTGACGCTGCGGGCGGCGGCGTTGCGCGGGCTGACCTCGATGGACAGCGGGTCGCGCAGCAGCTCGCGGGCCATCTGGCGGATGGCGTCGGAGAAGGTGGCGGAGAACAGCAGGGTCTGGCGGCGGCGCGGCAGCGCGGAGAAGACATCGTCCAGCTCGCGGGAGAAGCCGAGGTCGAGCATGCGGTCGGCTTCGTCCAACACCAGCGTCTGCACCTGGTTGAACTTGACCGCGTTCTGCCGGTACAGGTCGAGCAGGCGGCCGGGGGTGGCCACCAGCACGTCGATGCCCTTGCGCAGCTTCATCATCTGCGGGTTGATGCTGACCCCGCCGTACACCGCATAGGTGCGCAGCGGCAGGTTCTGCCCGTAGACGCGGAAGCTCTCGTGAACCTGCTCGGCCAGCTCGCGGGTGGGCACCAGCACCAGGGCGCGCACCGAGTTGGCGGCCACCTGCGGGCCTTCCAGGGTCAGGCGCTGCAGCAGCGGCAGGGCGAAACCGGCGGTCTTGCCGGTGCCGGTCTGCGCGGCGGCCATCAGGTCGCGGCCCTTGAGTACGGCGGGGATCGCCTCGGCCTGCACCGGCGATGGGGTCTGGTAGCCGAGCGTGTCGAGCGCGCGCAGCAGGGGGTCGATCAGGCCAAGGGAAGCGAAGGTCATGGAGGTAACAGCCAGGGAACGGAAAGGCGCAATTCTATCAGGCCATTGGAAAACTACCTGCGTTCCTTGGCCGGATTCCGGCCTCCCGTCAGCTCGTCTGCTGCAGCACCGGCTCCTTGGTCTTGCGCCACTGCGGCAGGCCGATCAGCACCACGGCGCTGATGATCACCAGCATCGCCAGGCCTTCCTCGCCGCCGATGTGTTCGCCGGCGAAGAGCACGCCGAGCAGCACCGCCACCGCCGGGTTGACGTAGGCGTAGCTGGTGGCCGCCGCCGGGCGCACGTTCTTCAGCAGGTAGAGGTAGGAGCTGAAGGCGATGATCGAGCCAAACACCACCAGGTAGGCCAGGGCCGCCCAGCCGGCAGGGGTGGGCAGGGTTTCCATGCGCTCGCCACTCAGTGCACTGCCCAGCAGCAGCGCGGCGCCGCCGGCGAGCATTTCCACCGCGCTGGCCATGGGGCCGGCGGGCAGCGGCAGGTGCTTGCTCCACATGGAGCCGAAGGACCAGCTGGCGGCGGCGAAGATGATCAGCGCGGCGCCCAGGGGGCTGGCCTGGAGGTTGGAGCCGAGGTTGAGCAGGGCGATGCCGATCAGCCCGAGGACGATGCCGGCCCATTCCAGGCGCGTGGTGCGTTGGCCCCAGATAAGCCCGAACACCAGGGCGAACAGCGGCACCGTGGCCACCGCCAGGGCGGCGACGCCGGAGGCCACGCCCAGGTGCTCGGCCAGGGTGACGCCGCCATTGCCGCAGCTGAGCAGCAGCACGCCGATCACCGCGCCGGCTTTCCATTCACGCAGTGTGGGCATGGGCGCGCCGCGCCAGCGTAGCCAGGCGAACATCAGGCTGCCGGCGATGACGAAACGCACGCCGGCCATGAGCAGCGGCGGCCAGGATTCGACGCCGATGCGGATCGCCAGGTAGGTGGACCCCCAGATGATGTAGAGGGCGATGAAGGCGCCGATCAGCAGGAGGGGAAAACGTTGCGCAGGCATGGGGGGCTCGACGATCCGGTTGGCAGGGTGTTTATTCTATGCAAGGCCATATGGGGAAAATAAGCGATGAAACCTGCTTCAATGGCCACTTAACTTTCGAATCAACGCCAATAAACGCTGTTTTCCTTTTTTCCTAAACACAGCGCATGGAGACCAACGATGGACAAGTATGATCGCCTGCTGCTCTCGGCGCTGATGGAGAACGGACGCGCCTCGTTCGCCGACCTGGCGCGCCGGGTCAACCTCTCGCCCCCGGCCGTGGCCGACCGCGTGGCCAAGCTGGAGGCCAGCGGGGTGATCACCGGCTACCACGCCGCCGTGGACCCGGCGAAGATCGGCCTGCCCATCGAGTGCGTGATCGAATTGCGCCTCGCCGACCACGACTCCAAGCGCGCCCTGGAGGCCCTGGAGAAGATCCCGCAGATTTCCCTCTGCCACCGCATCACCGGCGACGCCTGCGTATTGATGAAAGCCGCCGTGGCCACCATGCCGGAGCTGCAGGACCTGATCGACCGCCTCAGCCAGTACGGCGCCAGCAAGACCTCGCTGATCCTCTCCACCCCCTTCGAACGCCGCATCCCGGCGGAACTGCAGGTGCACACCGGCAAGGTGGAGGCGTTGCGCAAGGTGTGAGTGGCGGGTAGCCCATCACGAATGAATTCGCTCCCACGGGGATACGCTTCGTAGGTTGGTGCCGAGCGCAGCGAGGCCCAACGCAGCGATATTCGGCCTCGCTGCGGGCAATCCTGTGGGAGCGGCTTCAGCCGCGAAAGACCCGCCGCCGGTACTGAGCTAAGGGTAGCCGGGCACTCCATCGCGAATGAATTCGCTCTGTCTGCGTTAGCTGTTGTGGTTTTAATGCAAGCGCTCAAGCACGGTGCTTTCCGGGCATTTATGGATTTCTTCCACCTCCACCGCATGGGTTTCGCTTCGCTCTACACCATCCTACGAAAGCCTGTGCGCACCACGTGGCGATGCGTTAGACGAAGAAAGTTGGAGCAGCCGCCAACGCCCCTCCAGGAGGCCGAACGCAGTCGTTGCGCAGGGGGACGAGTGGCATGGATGCCACGAGAGGCGCGACTGGCCATGGATGGCCCTTCGCGCCGGCCCCCGGAGCGGCGATGAAGTGAGGGAACCCGACGCAGTCGGGCCGGATGATGGGGCAAGCCCTTTTGGTTCCTTTTAAGTGGTTCGGCATTCCGACGATTGTCAAAAGGGACTCGCCCGGGTGGGCGAAACCAGAAGCACCAACAAAACTCGGCAATCAGCTGGGTCCAAATCTTCTAGCAACACTTAACGCAGACAGAGCCAATGAATTCGCACCAGGCGGTGTGGGACTCGACATCGCCTGGTGGATGAAAAGAGCGCCATCCACGCGCGCGCTGTGCGGGAATCCGGGCGCATCTACAACCGTTTCAGCGCATCGAGGATCTTGGCGGCGGGGACTTTCTGCAGGCTGCAGAACAGCTCGTGGGAGATCCGTTGCACGCCGTGGCGGTCGCGCAGGCGCTCGGCGATGAAGAGGGTGAGGTTGGCCGCCATCTCGGCATCGGCCAGCGCCCGGTGGGCCTGGCCGGTGTGGGGCAGGCGCGCCCAGCTGTTGAGGGTGCCGAGCTTGTGGTTGGGCGCCTCCGGCAGCAGGCGACGCGACAGCAGCAGGGAGCAGGCGAAGGCCTGTCGGCGACGGCGGCCGAGGCGCGCCAGCTCGGCGTCCCAGAACTTCTGGTCGAAGGAAGCGTTGTGCGCCAGCAGCGGGATGTCGCCGACGAAATCCGCCACCTCGCCCATCACCTGGGCCGCCGGCGGTGCAGCACGGACCATGGCGTTGCTGATACCGGTGAGGCTCTCGATGAAGGGCGGCACCCAGACGCCGGCGTTCATCAGGCTCTGGTAGCGGTCGACGATGCGGCCCTGTTCGAGGATGACCACGCCTATCTCGGTGGCGCGGCAGTTGTCCCCCGGCGTGACGCCGGTGGTTTCGAAGTCGATGACGGCTATGGGGTCCACGGGGTTTCCAGTGTTTCGCGGGGGCGGCGCGCTGTCACTTGAGCAGCAGGCCGCCCTCGATGGGTACGTAACGGCTGGCAGCACGCACCAGCGATTGAGCGGTGAGGCCGGGCACGCCATAGGCGACGGCTTCGACACCATGGTCGCGAACGCGGTCCAGCAGCAGGTCGAAGTCGCCATCGCCGGAGGCCAGGACGATCTCGTCCACCCGCGCGGCGGCGTCGAGGATGTCGATGGTGATGCCCACGTCCCAGTCGCCCTTGGCCGAGCCGTCGGCACGCTGGATGAAGGGCTTGAGCTTCACGGTGAAGCCGAGGTTGCGCAGGATCTGCTGGAACTGCTGCTGGCGGGCGTCGCCCCGGTCGATGGCGTAGGCATAGGCTTCGACGATCTCGCCACGGGCGGCGATGTCCTTCCACAGCGCGGTGTAGTTGAAGTGACAACCATAGGCCTGGCGCACCGTGTAGTAGAGGTTCTGGACATCGGCGAACACTGCGATCTTCTTCACCGGTTTTCCTCGGGTGGCGGGCGTGGATTTAAAGCTGCGAAAAAAACGTAAACGAGGCAGCGCAGTCAGTTTTTTCAACGGTCTGCTAGAGTCGGCGCACAGTATGCCAGCACCGAGGAAAGGACACCCGATATGCCGCTGAACGACCCTCTCTACGCGCCTCCCGCCCTGATCATCATCGATATGCAGCAGGGCATCGCCCGCGTCACCACGCCACGCAACAACCCCCAGGCCGAAGCCCACATCGCCGCCCTGCTCGCCCACTGGCGCGAGCACGGCTGGCCGCTGGTGCACGTGCGCCACATGTCCCGCGAGCCGGGCTCGGTGTTCGCCCCGGGGCAGGACGGCGCGCTGTTCCAGCCGGCGCTGGCGCCGGCACCCGGCGAACAGGTGCTGGAGAAGAACGTCACCGATGCCTTTACCCACAGCGCCCTGGAGCGCTGGCTGCATGTGCGCGGCATCCACCGTGTGGTGATCACCGGGGTCGCCAGCGAGAACTCGGTGGAGGCCACCGCGCGCAGCGCCAGCAACCTGGGCTTCGCTACCACTGTGGTGGCCGACGCCTGCTACACCTTCGCCAAGGCCGACTGGGCCGGCCGCCCGCGCAGCGCCGAGGAAGTGCACGACATGGCCATGGCCAACCTCGCCGGCGAGTACGCCGAGGTGCTGAACAGCGAGGCCCTGCTGGCCGGGCTGGTTTCGTGATCGTCGCCCACCTGCCTACGGGCTACCTGATCGGCGCCCTGCTGGAACGTCGCTTCCGCCCCGCCGCCTGCAGCCCGCGCCTGTGGCTGGCGGTGGCGCTGCTCGGGGCCTTCGCCCCGGACCTGGACATGCTCTATTTCCACCTGGTGGATGGCCGCCAGCACCACCATCACAGCTACTGGAGCCACTGGCCTGTGGTGTGGTTCGGCGCCCTGGCGCTGGCCCTCGCCTGGCAGCGACTGGCGCAGCAAACGTGGGTGCCGGTGCTGCTCGTGCTGTTTACTCTCAACGGGTGCGTGCACCTGCTGCTGGACAGCGTGGTGGGCGATATCTGGTGGCTGGCGCCCTGGGTCGACCAGGCCTTCTCCCTGGCCACCGTGACGCCGCGCTACCAGCCCTGGTGGCTGAACTTCATCCTGCATTGGTCGTTCCTGCTGGAGCTCAGCCTGCTGGGTGCGGCGCTCTGGCTGGCGCGCCTCCGGCGGCGAGGCGGATCGACGCAGGCCGCCCTCTAGCGCGTGCGGCGTCTTGGAGATGGTGCGAGGCATCGACTAGAGTTGCCTCATTGCCCTGCATTCCTATGGCGCCGTCGATGAACCCCCTGCTGCTGCTGCGCGACTCCTGGTACTTCTTCAGCCGTCACTTCGGCATGATCGCCTCGCTCTGCCTGCCGGTGATCCTGCTGGAGGCACTGGCCCTGCAACTGGCCTCCGCCTGGATGGGCGAAACGCCTTCGGCGGCCTCCGACCTGCTCATCCGCCTGGTGTTCTACCCCCTCTACACCGGCGCGCTGATCGTTTTCCTCGACAGCCGCAGCAGCCGCGTGAGCCTGAAGAAGAAACAGATATGGGGCCTGGCGCTGCTGCGCTGGCCGTCCTTCGCGGTGCTGGCGGCCTTCAGCACGCTGCTGATCATGCTCGGCGCCTCGCTGCTGATCCTGCCGGGGCTGTGGGTCATGAGCCGGCTGGCATTCGCCGAGTACCTGCTGGTGCTGGACGGCATGTCGCCGATGAACGCCATGAAGCAGAGCTTCCGCATGAGCGACGGGCACTTCCTCACCATCCTCTGCTGCATCCTCCTGGCGATGGGGCCGGTGTGGCTCTTCGAGTGGTGGGCCTATGGCGAGCTGGGCGAACGCCCGGACACCATCGCCAGCATCTTCGTCGACTGCCTGGATGGCTTCCTGCAACTGTTCACCAGCGTGCTGATCTTCCGCCTGTTCAGCCTGCTGGGGGAGCCGGCAGCGGAACACTGAAAGCCGGCTAATCTTGTCCGGGCCATTGCACAGGGAGATTCATTCCATGGCCGAAAACCCCAGCATCCTTTCCCATATCTCGCTCGGCACCAACGACTTCGACCGCGCCCTCGCCTTCTACGACAAGGTGCTGCCGACCCTCGGCTGCCGCCGCGTACTGGAGCACCCCGGCGCCGTGGCCTATGGCCGCGAGTACCCGGAGTTCTGGGTGCAGAAGCCCATCGACGGCAAGCCCGCCAGCACCGGCAACGGCACCCACATCGGTTTTTTCGCGGCGGACAAGGACGCGGTGCAGGCCTTCTACCAGGCGGCCCTGGCCAGTGGCGGCTGTTCCGATGGCGAGCCGGGGCCCCGCGCGGAATACGGCGCGCCCTACTTCGGCTGCTTCGTGCGGGACCCGGACGGGCACAAGATCGAGGCGGCGTTCTGGGACACCAGCCTGGACTACGAACTGGTGGTCGAACCCCACGCTCACTGAGTGGCGGGCTGGTAGCGCTTGGCGGCCTCGGCCACCCAACCCTCGTCGAGCATCTGCTGCAGGGCGGTGGCGATCCGCTTCTTTTCCTCGGTGAGCGGGTGCTGCTGGGTGAAGCCAATGAACAGCTCGGTGCGGGTCTGCGGCTGGTAGCCGGTCTTGACGATGCGCCCGGCCAGGCGCGGGTCGCGCAGCTCGTAGTCCACCTGGCAGTCGGTGCCGATCACCAGTTGCAGGCGCCCGCGCATGAGCATCTCCAGCAGTTGCTGCTCGTTGTTGACCCCGGATTTGTGCAAGCCGGCATCGGAATCGAAGGGCTGGAAATACACCGACTCCAGCACGTAGCCGATGGTGGGGCCACGCAGCTGTTCGTAGCGGGTGATGCTCGCCGCCAGCTCCGGCGTGCCATACAGGCGCGGCGCGCAGGCGTAATAGGGGATGGGCAGGTAGTCGATGTAGCGCTCCCGCTCGGGGGTGCGCGCCAGGCCCGTCATCAGGTCCGCCGAGCCGCTCTGCAAGGCGGCCAGGCCACGGGCCCAAGGCGCGCGCTGCACGTCGAAGCGCAGCCCGGTGCGACGCTCCAGTTCGGCCAGCAGGTCGATGTCCAGGCCATGCAGGGCACCGCGCTCGCCTTCCATGCGGAAGGGCGGCCAATAATCGGTCATCACCCGCAACGGCGCGCGCTCCTCGGCCAGCGCCGCGGTGGCGCCGAGCAACCACCCCAGCACCACGAACAGCCACGGGCCACCCCGGCGAAGGGCCGGCGGCTCGGCGGGACTGACCACTATCTGGCGATGCATGCCTGCTCCTGGAAGTCGGGACTATCGGGTTGATCCTGCAAGACCCTTGCCTACGGGGCCGGGAATGGTAGGGCAACCCGAGGAATGCGCAAACCGGCTTTACCGGACTGCTCTGCGATCCATCGCGACACGACAAGAATAGCGTCGCTCACGCGTCCTGGCCGCTTCGCTCGGCCATGGGTTTTGGCCAGGCCGCCTGCTCGGGTATGCTCGGCAATTCCCGGTTCCAGCCAAGCCCAGCTCCCAGCCGATGCCCCCCTTACTGCGCCGCCTCCTGCTTTGCCTGCTGATCCTCGCCGTCGCCCTGGTTGCGCTGGTCTACAGCCTGACCTGGCACCCCGCCGCGCGTGAGGAGGAACGGGTGAGCTGCGTGACCGAGGCGCCGCTGCTGCAGCCCGGCCAGGCCTTGAAGGTGATGACCTGGAACCTGCAGTACCTGGCCGGCAAGCGCTACGTCTTCTACTACGACCTGCCTGACCGCGAAGGCCCGGACGAACGCCCGACCGCCGCCGACGTGGCCTACAGCCTGGACGAGGTGGTGCGCGTGCTGCGCGACGAACAACCGGACCTGGTGTTCCTCCAGGAGCTGGACGAAGGCGCCCGCGCCACCGACTACCAGGACCAGCTGGCCCTGCTGCGCGAGCGCCTCGCCGACGTCTATCCCTGCAGCACCCAGGCCTTCTACCGGAAGGCCGCCTTCGTGCCGCAGCCACACATCCTCGGCAGCGTCGGCATGAAGCTGGCGACCCTCAGCCGCCTGCGCATGGACAGCGCCGAACGCCTGCAATTGCCCCTCGCCGAAGGCGACCTGCTGCAGCGCCCCTTCGAACGCAAGCCGGCGCTGCTGGTGAGCTACCTGCCGGTGCGCGAGGGCGGGCGCCTAGCGGCGATCAACACCCACCTGGATCCCTGGGTGCCAGGCCAGGACACCGCACAGCGCCAGTTGGCGATGACCCGCAGCCTGCTCGACGAACTGGAACGCGACCGCACGCCCTGGGTGCTGGGTGGCGACTTCAACCAGTTGCCGCCCGGCCAGTACCTACGCCTGGACGCCGTGCAGCGCAGCCGCTTCGCCCCGGACAGCGAGCTGGACGCGCTGAAGGCCTACCCGAGGGTGCCCGCCGCCGAGGAAACCGACGGCGCCGAGCGCCAACGCTGGTTCACCCAGTTCCCCAACGACCCGCGCGTGACGGGGCCGGATCGCACCGTCGACTATGTGTTCCACAGCCCCCGCCTGACCCGCATCGGCGCACGCGTGCGCCAGCTCGATACCCTGCGCATCTCCGACCACCTGCCCCTGATCGCACGCTTCCTGCTGCCGCCGGTGCATTGAGATGTTGACTGGGGCGAGGCGTTTTTAGCTGCCTCACCTTTCATGGCTCATTCGATGTATCAGGTACGCCTCATCTTCTCGGTGCGCGCGGCACACCCTACGGCGGGGCTTCATGCTCTTCGCAGGATGGGGCGTTCCGGCCGCTTCACCCACAGCTGACCCAGGTCAGGGCGCGCTTGGCGGTACGCGGCATGATCGGCAACGGGCTTAGTGCCCGCCGCCATCCGCCGTTCGGGAGCCCGCCATGCATTACCTGCTGCTCAAGTTCATCCACCTGACCGCCGCTGCCTTTTTCATTGGCGGGGTGTTCTTCGAGGTGATGATTCTCAGCCGCGCCACCCCGGTGCTGGAGGCGGAACCCCGCGAGCGCTTCTCCAAGGCCTTGGGGCAACGCGCACGCAAGGTGATGCACTGGGTGGTGCTGGCACTGTTCGGTGCCGGGCTGGGGCTGGCCATGCACTATCGCGCGGCGCTGCATGCACCGCTGTCCAGCAGCTTCGGCACCTTGCTGACACTGAAGATCATCCTGGCGCTGAGCATCCTCGGGCACTTCCTGCTGGTGGTGCTGCTGATGCGCCGTGGGCAGATGACGCCGCAGCGTTCGCGGCGCATCCACATCAGCGTGCTGGTGCACATGCTGGGGGTGATCTTCCTGGCCAAGGCGATGTTCCTCCTCAACTGGTAAGCCGCCCCCTCACTTGCGCGGCTTGGCCCGGGCGGTGGGCTCGGCGATCAGCGGGTCGTCCGGCCAGTAGTGCTTCGGGTAGCGGCCCTTGAGGTCCTTCTTCACCTCGATATAGGTGTTGGCCCAGAAGCTGGCCAGGTCCTGGGTGACCTGCACCGGGCGGCGCGCGGGGGACAACAGGTGCAGCTTGACCACCTGGCGGCCCTCGGCGATGCGCGGCGTGTCGGCCAGGCCGAACAGCTCCTGCAGGCGCACCGCCAGCACGGGCGTGTCTTCGCTGTAGTCGAGGCGGATGGCCGAGCCCGACGGCACGGTGATCGCGCGCGGCGCCAGCTCGTCGAGGCGCTGGGGCAGCGGCCAGGGCAGCAGGCCGGCGAGGATGCCCGACAGCTCCAGGGCGGAGAAATGGCTGAGGCGGCTGACCTTGCCCAGCCAGGGCGCGAGCCAGTCCTCCAGGGAATCGAGCAGCGCGGCATCGGAGAGGTCCGGCCAATCGCTGCTGCCCTGTCGGGCCAGGTCGAGGCGCCGCAGCAGCGCCACGCGGGCCTGCCACTGGCGCAGGTCCGGCGTCCAGTTCAACAGCTCCAGGCCCTTGCGCCGCACCAGCCCCACCAGGGCGCGGGTGCGCGCGGCTTCGTCCAGGCTGGCCAGGGGTTCGCGGTCCAGCACCAGCTCGCCGATGCGTCGCTGGCGTTCGGCCCGCAGCACACCTTCGCGCTCGTCCCAGTCCAACAGCTCCTGGGCGCTGACCTGTTCGGCCAGGGGGCCTTCGAACAGCGTCGGGTCGAGGTCGGTGGCGAGGTAGATGCGCTCCTCGCGCTGGCCCTGGCGGCTGCCGAGGTCGGCGATCACCAGCCAGGGTTCCTTCATCAGCGCATCGGGTTCGGCGAACAGCGCGGCACGGCCGTTGGCCAGGCGGTATTCGGCGCCCCCGGGGCGGCGTTGCTGGGCGATGCGATCGGGGTAGGCGAAGGCCAGCAGGCAGCCGAGCCAGCGCGGGTGGTCCGGGTCGGCCACGGCTTCGCTGGCGGCGCCACGCAGGTAGGAACGGAACTGCCGGGCCAACTGGCGGGCACGCTGCACGCCGCCCTTGGCGCCACGGGCGGCACCCGCCTCGCCGGCGAGCACGGCGATGCGGCTGTGCAGGTCGGCGCCGCCACCCCGGAGGATGT
>BATO01000056.1 GCA_000474255.1 Aquipseudomonas alcaligenes MRY13-0052 | reverse complement strand
TGCCGGCGGAAGGTCTTTCGCGGCTGAAGCCGCTCCCACAGGGGGCTGCGCCACCGCGCCCGATCAAAAACACCACCGGTGCGTAGGGTGGATGACGCTCTTTTCATCCACCAGGCGGTGCCACCGGTGAACGCGGTGCGAGGGCAGCCCTGCGGCCTGCTTGGCGAATGAATTCGCCCCTACAGGTGCAACCAGCGGCGGTGGCCTTGGTGCATGAACGGGATACGCCGCACACACAAAAGCGCCGCCCGGATGCGGGGTCCGGGCGGCGTTTGTATGGCTCGCGGGTCAGTCCTGCAGCGATTCCACGCCCAGCTCGTCCCACACCGATTCGGCCAGGTGGAAGGTGGCATTGGCGGCTGGAATGCCGCAGTAGATGGCGCTCTGCATGATCACTTCCTTGATCTCGTCGCGGGTCACGCCGTTGTTCTTCGCCGCGCGCAGGTGCAGGCGCAGCTCGCCCTCGCGGTTCATGCCGATGAGCATGGCGATGGTCACCAGGCTGCGGGTGTGGCGCGGCAGGCCCGGGCGCGTCCAGATATCACCCCAGGCGTGGCGGGTGATCATCTCCTGGAACTCTTCGTTGAAGGGCGTGAGGTTCTGCAGGCTGCGGTCGACATGGGCATCGCCCAGCACCGCACGACGCACCTGCATGCCGGCCTCGTAGCGTTCTTTTTCGTCCATCGGTGGTTCCTCGCTAACCCGGGGTCTTCAGGCGATCAGGAAGTCCAGCACCCGGCGGGTGAAGGCCTCGCCGGCCTGGACGTTGGACAGGTGCGCTGCGTCGAACTCCACAAGCTCCGCGCCAGCGATGTGCGCCTGCAGGAAGCGGCCGTGCTCGGGCGTGGTCACCGCATCGCCGCTGCCGCAAACGATCAGGGTGGGCGCACGGATGGCGCCCAGTCGCTCGCGGAAATCGGCGTCGCGCACCGCCGCGCAGTTGGCGGCGTACCCCTGGGGCGAAGTCTGCGCCAGCATGGCGACGATGGGCTCCACCTTGGCCGGTTGCGCCTCGGCGAAGTCCGGGGTGAACCAGCGGGCGATGGAGGCATCGCGCAGGGCCGCCATGGCCACCTGGCCATCGCGCAGCACCGTCTCGATACGCGGGTTCCACACATCCGGGGTGCCGATCTTCGCCGCGGTGTTGCACAGCACCAGGCGCTGGATGCGATCCGGCGCATGGATCCCCAGCCACTGGCCGATCAGCCCACCCATGGACAGGCCGCAGAACGAGGCCTGGGCGATATCCAGCGCATCCAGCAGGGCCAGCACGTCACGGCCGTTCTGCTCGATGCTGTAAGGGCCTTCGGTCACCAGCGAGGCGCCGTGGCCACGGGTGTCGTAGCGCAACACACGGACGTGTTCGGTGAAGGCCGGGATCTGCGCGTCCCACATGTGCAGGTCGGTGCCCAGGGAGTTGCTGAGCACCAGCACCGGCGCACCGGCCGGGCCTTCGAGCAGGTAGTTCAGGTCGCCATCGGCGAGTCGTACGGCAGGCATGCAAAGGCTCCTAACGCGAGAAATTCTGATGCTCGGCCACGGCGCGGTCGACCCAGCGACGCGCCTGTCCGAGGTAATGGGCCGGGTCGAGCAGGCAGTCCAGCTCGTCGGCGGAGAGTTTCGCGGTGACCTCGGGGTTGGCGCCGAGCACGGCACGCAGGTGCGCGCCCTCCTTCACCGCCTGGCGGCAGCATTGCTCAACCAGGTGGTGGGCGGCGTCGCGGCCGATGCGTTGGGCCAGGGCGATGCTCACCGCCTCGGCCAGCACCAGCCCCTGGGTCAGGTCCAGGTTGTGGCGCATGCGCGCGGCGTCCACCTCCAGGCCCGGGACCACCAGCAGCGCTTGCTGCAGGGCGCCGGACACCAGGCAGCAGAGCTCCGGCAGGGTTTCCCATTCGGCGTGCCACAGGCCCAGGCTGCGTTCGTGTTCCTGGGGCATGGCGGTCAGCAGGGTCGCCACCAGGCCCGGTGCGCGGGTGGCGGCGCCGATAAGCACGGCGGCGCTCACCGGGTTGCGCTTGTGCGGCATGGTGGACGAGCCGCCCTTGCCCGGCGCCGCGGGCTCGAAGACTTCGCCCGCCTCGGTCTGCATCAGCAGGCTGAGGTCGCGCCCCAATTTGCCCAGGCTGCCGGCGACCAGCCCCAGCAGGCTGGCGAACTCCACAAGGCGATCACGCTGGGTGTGCCAGGGCTGCTCGGGCAGGGTCAGATCCAGCTCCTCCGCCAGGGCGCCGGCCACGGCGAAGGCCTTGTCGCCCAGTGCCGCGAGGCTGCCAGAGGCGCCGCCGAACTGCAGGCACAGCAGGCGCGGTTTCAGCTCGACCAGGCGCTGGCGGTGACGGGTCACCGCGCCCAGCCAGCCGGCGATCTTCATGCCCAGGGTCACGGGCGTGGCGTGCTGCAGCCAGGTGCGCCCAGCCAGCGGCGTATCGGCATGCAGGCGGGCCTGGCTGGCGAGTGCATCAGCCAGGGTGGCGAGGTCGTTTTCCAGCAACGCGATGGCGGCGCGCAGCTGCAACACCAGGCCACTGTCCATGGCGTCCTGGCTGGTGGCGCCCAGGTGCACATGGCGCTCGGCCTCGGCGTCGCTGGCGGCGATGCGCTTGCCCAGCGCCTTGACCAGCGGAATCGCCGAATTGCCGGCGCTGCCGATGGCCATGGCCAGGGCGGAGAAGTCGTAGAGCTCGGCTTTACAGGCCGTCTCAATGGCCGCCACCGCCTCGGCAGGGATCACCCCGACACGGGCCTCGGCACGGGCCAGCGCGGCCTCGAAATCCAGCATGCCCTGCACCCGGCCGTGATCGCAGAAGATCGCGCGCATGGCCGGCGCGGTGAAATAGGCATCGAAGAGTTGGTTGCTCGGGCTGTTCAAGCCAGTGCTCCGGAAATCAGGAAGGTGAATCGTTTTATAGCAGCCGGCCCGTCACGACCAGCCTTTACGCACTCAACAGGCATAGCGAGCACAAACCGCTTCGTCGGATGGGTCATGGTGGGCTGAAGCCCACCCTGCGGCTGCATCACGCCGCCAGCCGTAGGATGGGTAGAGCGAAGCGAAACCCATCATGTGCATACGCATGGGTTTCACAGCCAAGCCTTACACCCTCTCGATGACGAGGGCGAGCCCTTGCCCCACCCCCACGCACATGGTGGCGAGGCCAAGCTTGCCGCCGGAGTTCTCCAACTGGTGCAACGCGGTCTGCACCAGGCGTGCGCCGCTGGCGCCCAGGGGGTGGCCGAGGGCGATGGCGCCGCCGTTGGGGTTGACCCGGGCGTCATCGTCGGCGAGGCCGAGGTCACGGGTGACTGCCAGCCCTTGGGCGGCGAAGGCTTCGTTGAGTTCGATGACGTCGAACTGGTCGATGCCCAGGTTGAGGCGCTCCAGCAGCTTGCGCACCGCCGGCACCGGGCCGATGCCCATGACCCGCGGTGCCACGCCGGCACTGGCCATGCCCAGCACCCTGGCGCGCGGGGTCAGGCCGTGTTTCTTCACCGCCTCGGCGCTGGCGAGGATCAGCGCCACGGCACCGTCGTTGACGCCCGAGGCGTTGCCAGCGGTGACGGTCTTGCCTTCACCGTTGACCGGCTTCAGCTTGGCCAGGGCCTCCAGGGTGGTGTCCGGGCGCAGGTGCTCGTCCTGGTCGATCACCGTGTCGCCCTTCCTGCCCTTGATCACCACCGGGACGATCTCCTCGGCGAAGAAGCCATCGGCCTGGGCACGAGCGGCGCGCTGCTGGCTGCGCAGGGCGAAGGCGTCCTGGTCTTCGCGGCTGACCTGATGGTCGTCGGCGACGTTGTCGGCGGTCTGCGGCATGGCGTCGACGCCGTATTGCGCCTTCATCAACGGATTGATGAAGCGCCAGCCGATGGTGGTGTCTTCGATCTTCTGGCTGCGGCCAAAGGCGCTGTCCGCCTTGCCCATTACATAGGGCGCGCGGGACATGGATTCGACGCCGCCGGCCAAGGCCAGCTCCATCTCCCCGGCAGCGATGGCGCGGAAGGCAGTGCCCACCGCATCCATGCCCGAGGCGCAGAGGCGGTTGAGGGTGACGCCGGGAACGCTTTCCGGCAGGCCCGCCAGCAGCAGCGCCATGCGCGCGACGTTGCGGTTGTCTTCGCCGGCCTGGTTGGCGCAGCCGAGGAACACCTCGTCGACTTCGTCCCAGCGCACCTGCGGGTTGCGCTCGATCAGCGCCTTGAGCGGGATGGCCGCCAGGTCGTCGGCACGCACCGGCGCCAGGCCACCGCCGAAGCGGCCGATGGGCGTGCGCACGGCATCGCAGATGAATACGTCGCGGCTCATTCCTCACCTCCCTGCTGGCCGTGGGCGGCGGCGGTACGGGCCTCCAGGGCGCGCAGCGCGGCCAGCTCCTCGGCATTGGGGGCGAGGGTTTCGCTGACGCTGTCGGCGAAGCGGATCGCCCAGCCGGTGGCCTCGACCACCTGCTCGCGGGTCACCCCCGGATGCAGCGAGGTGACGATGAATTCGTGGGTGCCGGCTTCCGGCTCCATGATGCACAGGTCGGTGATGATGCCCACCGGGCCCTTGCCGGGCAGGCCCAGGCGCTGGCGCGAGTCGCCGCCTTCGCCATGGCCGACCGAGGTGACGAAGGCCAGCTTGTCGACGAAGGTGCGGTGGGACTGCTTGAGGATGATCAGCACTTCCTTGGCGGAGCCGGCGATCTCCGGCGCGCCACCGGCACCGGGCAGGCGCACCTTGGGCTTGTGGTAGTCGCCGATCACGGTGGTGTTGATGTTGCCGAAGCGGTCCACCTGGGCGGCGCCGAGGAAGCCGACGTCGATGCGCCCGCCCTGCAGCCAGTAGCGGAAGATCTCGCCAGTGGGCACCACGGTGTCGGCGGTCTCGGCCAGCTCGCCGTCACCGATGGACAGCGGCAGCACCGTGGGCTTGGCACCGATGGGGCCGGATTCGTAGATCAGCACCACGTCCGGGGACGAGGTCAGGCGCGCCAGGTTGGCGGCCTTGGACGGCAGGCCGATGCCGACGAAGCAGACCGCGCCGTTCTTCAGGCGGCGGGCGGCGGCGACGGTCATCATTTCATTGGTGCTGTAGCCAGTGGATTGGGCGCTCATTGCTTGGCCTCCGCAATTTTCTGCTGGAACTGGGCGAAGTCCTCGGTGCCACGGATGTAGTCGTCGATCCAGGCGCTGAAGGTCTCGCGGTCGCGGGCGATCGGGTCCCAGGCCTGGTAGAAGCGGTTGTCGCGCTCGTAGTAGCCGTGGGCGTAGGACGGGTGCGCGCCGCCGGGCACGTGGCAGACGGCGGTCAGGGCCCAGGTGGGCAGCACGCAGGCGTTCATCGGGGCGTTGAGGTCGTCGACGACCTCTTCCACCGTGACGATGCAGCGCTTGGCCGCCAGGGCGGCTTCCTTCTGCACGCCGAGGATGCCCCAGAGCAGCACGTTGCCCTTGCGGTCGGCCTTCTGCGCGTGGATCACGGTCACGTCCGGGCGCACCGAGGGCACGGCGGCCAGCACTTCGCCGGTGAAGGGGCAGGTCACGCTCTTGATCAACGGGTTGACCTTGGGCAGGTCGGAGCCGGCATAGGCGCGCAGCACCGCGAACGGCAGCCCGGAGGCGCCGGCCACATAGGCGTTGGCCAGGTCGGCGTGGCTGTGTTCCTCGATCTCCAGCTCGCGGGGCCAGCCCTTCTCCACCGCGTCACGCAAGCGGTGCAGCGAGCCCACGCCCGGGTTGCCGCCCCAGGAGAACACCAGCTTCTTCGCGCAACCGGCACCGATCAGCAGGTCGTAGACCAGGTCGGGCGTCATGCGCACCAGGGTCAGGTCGCGCTTGTTCTGGCGGATCAGCTCGTGGGAAGCGGCCGTGGGAATCAGGTGGGTGAAGCCTTCGAGGGCGACGGTGTCGCCGTCGTTGACGAAGCGCTCGACCGCTTCGCGCAGGGAGATGATTTCAGCCATGTCGATCTCGTTTTGTTATCCAGGGCGGAAGGTTCGCCGGGTGATGGAAAGCTACCCCCGGCCCAGCCGAGGAACAATCCGATAATCGACTATCCGTTCGATAATCGAACAAATCTGTACCTTGCTAAGCATTTCTTTCGGCGCCGGGAGCCTGCCGGTGGCCTTCCCCCGGGTGCGCCGGCGCGGCCTTCTCGTCCGTGGCCAGCAGCCCAGGCCGAGCTTGGGCCCGCGGTCGATGCACGCCCAGCAGCAGGTGCGCGGCCAGGCCGAAGATCAGCCCCCAGAAGGCCGCCGACAGCCCGAGCAGGGACATGCCGGACGCCGTGACCAGGAAGGTGATCAGCGCCGCTTCGCGGTCCTCCGGCACCGCCATGGCCCCCGCCAGCGCACCGGCGATGGCGGCGAACAGCGCCAGCCCGGCCAAGGCCGCGACCAGCTCCCGGGGGAAGGCGCTGAACAGCGACACCAGGGTGGCGCCGAAGAGGCCCAGCAGCAGGTAGAACAGGCCGCCGACCACGCCGGCCACGTAGCGCCGGCCCGGGTCCTCGTGGGACTCGCGGCCGCTGCAGATGGCGGCGGTGATGGCCGCCAGGTTGAGGCCGTGGCAACCGAAGGGGGCCAGCAGCAAGGTGCCCAGTGCGCTGCTGGCGATGATCGGGCTGGCGGGCGTGCCGTAGCCGTCGTTGCGCAGCACGGCGATGCCCGGCACGAACTGCCCGGTCAGCGCCACCATCACCAGCGGCAGGGCGATGTTCAGCGTGGCGTGCCAGCTGAATTCCGGGGTGATCCACACCGGGGTGGCGAAGCCGATCACCAGGGCCGAGGCGTTCATCTCCCCGGTCGCCAGGGCGATACTGCAGCCGGTCACCAGCACCGCCATCACCGCATAGCGCGGCAGCAGCCGCTTGCCCAGCAGGTAGACGGCGAACATCGCCAGCACCAGCAGCGGCTTTTCCTTCACCGAGACGAACAGCTGGGTGCCGAAGCTGAACAGGATGCCGGCCAGCATTGCGGCGGAAATCGCCGCGGGCAGCCGGCCGATGATGCGATCGAAGGCACCGGACAGCCCCACCAGCAGGATGAGCAGGCTGGAGAGCAGGTACGCGCCCACCGCCTGGTTGAGGCTGACGCCCGGCAGCGAGGCCACCAGCAGCGCCGAGCCGGGCGCGGACCAGGCGATCACCAGCGGCACCTTGAAGCGCAGGCTGAGGACGATGCCCAGCACGCCACTGCCGATGGAGATGGCCCAGACCCAGGACGACAGCACCGCGTCGGGCAGGTTCGCGGCCTTGGCCGCCTGGAAGATGATCACCAGCGGCCCGGCATAGGAAATGACCGTGGCGATAAAGCCCGCCACGGCCGCCGACAGCGAGAAATCACGGATCAGGGTGCGCGGGAAGGTTGCCTGTCGCGTGGCCATGGCCAGCTCTCCTGTTGTCTTTCCGGGTCAGGCGGGGCGTCGCCGACGCCCCGCGCGCTTCAGAGCCTGGCGCCCGCCAACGGGGCAGCCTGGGGCGTTCGCAGCGAGACGAAGCACATGGCCAGTGCGGCGATGGCGCCGGGGATGGCGAAGGCCATGAAGTTCAGCTGCAGCGGCAGGTTGATGCCCAGCAGCGCACCGCCCAGCAACGGCCCGACGATGGCGCCGTTGCGGCCGATGCCGGAGGCCCAGCCGAGGCCGGTGGAGCGGATGGCCAAACCGTAGAACTGCGCCGCCGTGGCATACAGCAGGATCTGCGTGCCGATGGTGGTGGCGCCGGCGATGCCGATCAGCAGGTAGAGCAGCGGTGTCGGGCTCTTGAAACCGAGCAGGCTGATGGACAGCGCCGCGACGATGAAGAAGGCCGCTACCACCCGAGGCAGGTTGAAGCGATCACCGAGGAAGCCGCCGGCGATGGCGCCGAACATGCCGCCCAGGTTCAGCGCCAGCAGGAAGGACAGGCTCGAACCCAGGCTGTAGCCGGCGTTGGCCATCAGCTTCGGCAGCCAGGAACTGAGCGCGTAAACCATCAGCAGGCAGCAGAAGAAGGCGATCCACAGCATCAGCGTGCGCAGGGCGCGCCCCTCGCGGAACAACTCCAGCACCGGTGCGCCCTGGGCCTTCACCTCCACCAGCTCGAGCAGGTCGTCATCGCGCAGCTCCCGCTGCGGGTCGACCTTGCGCAGGATGGCCCGCGCCTGTTCGGTGCGGCCCTGGCGCAGCAGGAAGCCGACGGACTCGGGCAGGTACCAGAGGATCAGCGGCAGCAACAGCAGCGGCACCGCGGCGGCGAAGAACATCGCCTCCCAGCCGAAGCGCGGCAGCATGTAGATGCCGACGCCGGCGGAGAGCATGCCGCCCAGGGAATAGCCGCTGAACATGATGGCGACCAGGGTGCTGCGCAGCCGTTTCGGCGCGTACTCGTTCATCAGCGCCACCACGTTGGGCATCAGCCCGCCGATGCCCAGCCCGGCCATGAAGCGGCAGATGCCGAACTCGGTGGGGTTGCGCGCCAGGCCGTTGAGCACGGTGAAGCCGGAGAACAGCACGAAGCAGATGGCGATGCCGCGCTTGCGCCCGATGCGGTCGGCCAGGGGGCCGAAGAACAGCGCACCGAACATCATGCCGAACAGCGCGTAGCTGCCCAGGGCGCCCGCTTCCAGGGGTGTCAGCCCCCACTCCTTCATCAGTACCGGCAAGACCACACCGTAGATGAACAGGTCATAGCCGTCGAAGATCAGCAGCAGGGCGCACCAGCCCATCACCATCCAGTGGAAGGGCGTGAAGCGCGCGTCTTCGATGATCGCGTGTACGTCGAGTTTTCGCATGGCATTCGTCTCTTGTTCTTGTTGTCGAGAAAGCGTTGCGGGTGGAACCGCGGCTCGGGTTTCAGCCCAGGTCGCCACCGCCTACCGGCAGGGTCACGCCGGTGATGTAGGAGGCTTCGTCGGAAGCCAGGAAGAGGATCGCGGCGGCCTGTTCGTCGATGCTGCCGTAGCGTTTCATCAGGCTGCTGTCGAGGGTCTGGTCGACGATCTGCTGGTACCAGATCTTCTCCTGGGCGCTCTGCTCCGCCGTGTTGCGCGGGATGCGCCGGGGCGGTGCCTCGGTGCCACCGGGCGCGGTGGCGTTGACGCGGATGCCGCGCCCGGCGTTCTCGAAGGCCAGGCAGGCGGTGAGCGCGTTGACGCCGCCCTTGGCCGCGCCGTAGGGCACGCGGTTGAGGCTGCGGGTGGCGATGGAGGAAACGTTGACGATGGCTCCCGCGCCCCGCTCCAGCATGTAGGGCAGCGCCGCGTGGCAGCACCAGAGCGTGGGGAACAGCGAGCGCCGCACTTCGGCCTCGATCTCGTGCACTTCGTAGTGCTCGAACGGCTTGGCCCAGAGGGTGCCGCCGACGTTGTTGACCAGCACATCGAGGCGCCCGAAGCGTGCCACCGCCGCCGCCATCACCCGGCTGCATTCGGCGTATTGCTCGAGGTCGGCGGTCAGCGCCAGCACACGGCCTTCCCCCAGCTGTTCGCGCAGCTCGAAGACCCGCTCGGAGCGGTCCACCGCCACCAGGCGGGCGCCCTCTTCCACCAGGCGCTCGGCCACACGGCGGCCGATGCCCTGGGCCGCGCCGGTGACCAGCGCGACCTTGTCGTTGAATCTGTTGCTCATGACGGTCCTCTGCCGTTGCCGGCCACCAGGAGGTTCACGGGTCGGGGTCGTACTCAGGCGGCGCTGGCGGCGAACTTCTCGTAGTAGAAATTCGCCGGCTGCACGCCCTGCTCGCGGATGAACCGGCTCACCGCCTCCACCATCGGCGGCGGGCCGCAGAGGTAGATGTCGACGTCGCCGTCGTTGAGGTGGCGCGGTTCGATGTGCTGGGTGACGTAGCCCTTGTGCGGGTAGCCGCTCTCGGGATTGGCCACACAGGCGCTGAAGCTGAAGGTGGGGATGCGCGCGGCGAAGGCCTCCAGGCGATCCAGTTCCACCAGGTCGAAATCGTTGGTCACGCCGTAGATCAGGTGCAGGGGGTGCTCGCTGCCCTGCTCGGCGACCTTCTCCAGCATCGCGGTGAAGGGCGCCAGGCCGGTGCCACCGGCCAGCAACAGCAGCGGCCGGCGGATGTCGCGCAGGTAGAAGCTGCCCAGCGGCCCCACCAGGCTCATGCTGTCGCCGGCCTTGGCCAGCCCGGTGAGGAAGCTGCTCATCAGGCCGCCAGGCACGTTGCGGATCAGGAAGCTGACCTCGCCGTCCTTCTGCAGCGAGCTGAAGGAGTAGGCACGGGACTGTTCGCTGCCCGGCACCCTGAGGTTGACGTACTGCCCCGGCAGGAAAGCCAGGCGGCCCAGGGACTCGCCCTTGATCGACAGCGAGATGGTGCTGTCGGACAGCTGGCGCACGGCACTGATGGCCGCGTCGAAGCTGGCCTGCTGGGTCTTGCACAGCGCGGACGAGGCCGGCACCCGCACCACGCAATCGCTGGCTGCGCGCATCTGGCAGGTGAGCACGTAGCCCTGCTCGGCCTCCTCCGCGCTCAGGGCGTCGTCGATGTAGTCCTGGCCCAGGTCGTAGCGGCCCGCCTCGGCGAAGCACTTGCAGGTGCCGCAGGCGCCGTCGCGGCAATCCAGCGGGATGTTGATGCCCTGGCGATAGGCCGCGTCGGCCACGGTCTCGTCGGGGCTGGCGTCGATGAAACGGGTGACGCCGTCTTCGAAGGTCAATGCGATGTGATGAGTCATGTCGGGCTCCACGGAGTACGGCCTCGGGATGGCCGTGCCGGGTGTTCAGATGTGGTAGATGTCGATGACCTGGCGCACGTAGTCGTTCTTCAGGACCACCTTCTTGGCCTTGATCAGCGGCTGCTCGCCGCGCACGTCGAGGCTGTAGAAACTGGTGCCGAAGTAGCTGTCCACGGTCTTGTAGCGGTAGCTCAGGGTGTGCCAGTTGAAGCGCACCCGACACTCGCCGGCGGCCTGTTCGAGGAGCTCGATGTTGCTGATGTTGTGGGAGGTGCGGGTGTCCGGCATGGTCGCGCTGGAGCGGTCGGTCTTGATGCGGAACACGCGGTCCTCCAGGCCGCCCCGGTTGCCGTACCAGATCAGCGAGATCTCGGTCTGCGGGTTCTCGGTCAATTCGTCGCGGTCGTCCCAGGCCGGCATCCAGAAGCTGGCATCGGCGGCATAGAGTTCCAGCCAGCTGTCCCAGTCCTTGTCGTCCAGGTAGCGCGCCTCGCGGTAGAGAAAGTCGCGCACGGCGTCATGGGAGATGCTCATTGCACGGCCTCCACGGGGATCAGTCGCTGCTCGGCCGCAGCGGCCTCGAGCAGGGTTGCCTGCCAGTACTTGTGCTGCAGCACGAACAGGCCCTCGTCCTCGGTGCGCACGCCGGACAGTAGCGGGTGCAGGTCGATCTCGCGGGCGGCCTCATCGGCGCCTTCCACCCAGTGCGCGGCGCCGCGCGACATGTCGTTCCAGCCACGGTTGCCCTGGTAGCCGAGCTGGCAGGAGCGGAATTCCTCCAGGTCGTCCGGGGTGGCCATGCCGCTGACGTTGAAGAAGTCCTCGTACTGGCGGATGCGCCTGGCGCGCGCTTCGGCGCTCTCGCCCCGTGGCGCGATGCAGTAGATGGTGATTTCCGTCTGGTTGACGGAGAGGGGTCGGGCGATGCGGATCTGCGAGCTGAACTGGTCCATCAGGTAGACGTTGGGGTACAGGCAGAGGTTGCGCGAGTTCTCGATCATCCAGTCGGCGCGGGCACGGCCGAAGTCCCGGGCCAGCTCGTCGCGGCGCTCGTAGAGGGGGCGGTCCTCGGGGTTGGCCCAGCGCGTCCAGAGCAGCAAGTGGCCCTTGTCGAAGGAGTAGAAGCCACCGCCGTTCTTGGCCCAGCTGCCGGCGCTCATGGTCCTGATCTCCTCCCCCGCCTCGCGCTGCTTGCGCTGGTTCTGGGTGGCGGCGTAGTTCCAGTGCACGGAGCTGACGTGGTAGCCATCGGCGCCGTTCTCGGCGGTCAGCTTCCAGTTGCCTTCGTAGATGTAGCTGCTGGAGCCGCGCAGTACTTCCAGGCCCTCGGGGGACTGGTCGACGATCATGTCGATGATCTTCGCCGACTCGCCCAGGTGCTCGGCCAGCGGCACCACGTCCGGGTTGAGGCTGCCGAAAAGGAAGCCACGGTAGGACTCGAAGCGGGCGACGCGGGTCAGGTCGTGGGAGCCTTCGCAGTTGAAGCTCGCCGGGTAGCCCGCCTCGGCCGGGTCCTTGACCTTGAGCAGCTTGCCGCTGTTGTTGAAGGTCCAGCCGTGGAAGGGACAGGTGTAGGACGCGCGGTTGCCGCTCTTGTGCCGGCACAGCTGCGCACCGCGATGGCTGCAGGCATTGAGGAAAGCGTTGAGCTCCCCGTCCTTGTTGCGCGCGATGAAGACCGGCTGGCGCCCCATGGTCAGGGTGAGGTAGTCGTTCTTCTCGGGAATCTGGCTCTCGTGGGCGAGGTACAGCCAGTTGCCTTCGAAGATGTGCTTCATCTCCAGTTCGAACAGACGCGGATCGGTGAACATCTCCCGCTTGCAGCGGTAGACGCCCTTCTCCTTGTCTTCCTCTAGCAGCGAAAGCAGGAACTCGAATCCCAGGGACATGGCCAGGGCCTCCATTGTTATTGTTCAGGCAGGCTCAGGTTAGGGAGACGCGGGCAACGGCAATATCCGCTTTGTGCAGATCGCTATCCGTTTTGTGCAGAGGGGTTACGGGGTGTTGCGGATACCGGGCACGGCGGCCGCTTCAAGACACAGATGCGCTTTTTGTAGGGGCGAATTCATTCGCCAAGCAGGCCGCAGGACTGCCACGGCCCAGAGCCCCATGCAGCACCGCCAAGGTGGAGGTAAAAAGCGACCTCCACCCTACCCGTAGGTTGGCGCCGAGCGCAGCGAGGCCCAACGCATCGATGTCGGGCCCTAGCACGGGTCCCGACATTCGCGAATGAATTCGCTCCTACGATCGTTGACCTGTAGACACCTGCCACAGCATAGGGCTGCCCACGACAGGCACTACAGGCTGCGTCGCTTCAAGGTATCCGACGGCAACTCGCCGAACTGCGCCTTGTAGCTCTCGGAAAAGCGCCCCAGGTGCAGGAAGCCGTAATCCAGGGCCAGTTCGGTGACATTGCGCACGCAGCAGTCCGGATCGCTGAAGCAGGCATGGATGCGCTCGAGCTTCTTCTGGCGGATGTAGTGCCTGGGCGTGGTACCGGCGTGACGCTCGAACAGGGCGTAGAGCGAGCGCAGGCTCATCTGCGCCTGGGCGGCCAGCTCATCGCTGGTGATGTCCTGCTTGAGGTTGCGCTCGATGTGATCGGCGATGCGCTCGAAGGACGCCGCCTGGGAACCGAGCTGCTCACGGCTGACGTTGGTGCGCATCAGGGTGAGCATCTTGCTGGCCACGATCTGGGTGTAGTGGTCCTGCACCCGCAGCAAGGGGTCGCTGCTTTCCGCCTCCTGGCAGACCATGGCCAGCAGGTTGATGAAGCCGTCCAGCTCCAGCAGGCGATAGCGGTTCTGCAGGAAGCGCACGCCGTCGCCCGGGCGCAGCCAGCGCTGCTCGTCGCAGACGGCCTCCATGAGCGCCACCGGCATCTTGAGGATGAACTTCTCGCAATCGTCGGAATAGGTCAGGTCGACCGGGTCGTCGGGGTTGATCAGCAGCAGCTCGCCCGGCGCCAGGTAGTGCTCCTGGCGATGCCCGCGCCACAGGCAATTGCCCCGTAGCAGCACCTGCAGGTGGTAGATGGTCTCCAGGGCCGGAGAGGTGACCCGCACGCTGCCGCCATAGCTGATACGGCACAGGTCCAGGCTGGCGAACTTGCGGTGATTGAGGCTGGCCTCGGGTCGCCCCACGGTGGGCAGACGGATATCGTGGGAGCCGACATGCTGGTTGACGTAACCCGACACCGCATAAGGGTCGGCACGCTCAAACACCATGCTGCGCTCGCTCAGCAGGCAATTTTCCATGTCCAACACACTCTTGTTGTTATTTTACGGAGCCACAGTGACCGGCAAGGTATCCCCCGGGCTGAGCCGCGGCAATTCGACAATCGAATATCCGTTCGATTATCGAACACCGCGATGAGTGCGATGGATCAGGGCCAGCCTGCAATTTTCAAGCGAGCCACGCCCGAATGACCCGTCATGCAGGTCACATCGGGTCACGTCGCATCCGCATGGCTCACCAACCCCTTGATCACCACCGCCGCCGTAGCGATCGCAGCGGGGACCACCAGCGCGGTGAGCACCTGTTCGAAGTTCCAGCCCAGGCCCAGCAGCGTGGCACCGATCCAGGCGCCGAGGATGGCGCCGAAGCGGCCGATGCCGAGCATCCAGGACACGCCCGTGGCGCGGCCCTGGGTGGGGTAGAAGCGTGCGGCGAGGGACGGCATGGCCGATTGCGCGCCGTTGATGCACATGCCGGCGAGCAGCACCAGGGTCGCCAGCAGGGTGACCTGGCCCAGGCTCTGGCCGACGAAGTAGGCGAAGACGCCCGCCAGCAGGTAGAACACGCCGATGACCTTGTGCGGGTTGAATTTGTCCATCGCCCAGCCCACGCCCACGGCGCTGAGCACGCCGCCGAACTGGAACAACGCGCCGATGAAGGCGGCCTGCTCCATGCTCGCGCCGCTGTCGCGCATCAGGGTCGGCAGCCAACTGGTGAGCAGGTAGACGATCACCAGGCCCATGAAGTAGGTCAGCCACAGCAGCAGGGTACCGGTGCTGTAGGTGCCGGCGAAGACCACCTTGAGCACATTGCGGCTCTGCACCGTCTTCTGCTCCGGCACGCTGAAGTCCGTGGCCACGGCCACCTCCGCCGGGGCAATGGGGGCCAGCACCTGGCGTACCTTGTCGGCACCGCGATTGCGCACCACCAGGTAGCGGGCGGATTCCGGCAGCCAGACCACCAGCACCACCGCCAGCAGCAGCGGCAGCACGCCGCCGAGCAGCAGCAGGCTGTGCCAGCCGAAGGCCGGGATCATCTTCGCGGAGACGAAGCCGCCCGAAGCCATGCCGAGGTTGAAGCCGCAGAACATGCTGGTCACCAGCAACGACTTGAGCCGTTCCGGGGTGTATTCGGAGAGCAGCGTGGTGGCGTTGGGCATCGCCGCGCCCAGGCCCAGGCCGGTGAGCAGGCGCAGGGCGAGCAACTGGTCGATGTTGCTGCTGAAGGCCGACAGCAGGCTGAACAGGCCGAAGAGGAACACCGCCACCACCAGCACGATCTTGCGGCCGAAGCGGTCGGCCAGCGGGCCGGAGCCCAGGGCGCCGAAGACCATGCCGATCAGCGCGGCGCTCATCACCGGGCCGAGGCTGGCGCGGTCGATGCCCCAGTCCTGGGTCAGGGCCGGGGCGATGAAGCCCATGGCGGCGGTGTCGAGGCCGTCGAGGAAGACGATGAGGAAGCACAGCAGCACGATCCGCCATTGGTAGCGGGAGAGCGGCTGGGCATTGATGAAGGATTGGACGTCGAGGGTACCGGCGGCCGGTAGCTGTGCAGGGCGGGTCATGTAGGAAGTTCCTGTGAAGGCGTCTTCGCGCGGCGCGGGTCGATGGGTTCGACCTCTAAGCCGGACTGCGCGAATGAGACAGGAATGAGCGTGCCCGGCAGGCGAACCCCTGCGGCGTGCGACGACGGAGCGCTTGCGCACTGCGGATGGCTGCTGGCCATGGCTGACTCTCATTGTTTTTATGGCGCCGCATCGTGTCGTGCGGCCCGGCAAACACTACGGAGAGGCCCGGGGCAGTTCAATTCGATAATCGACTATGCGTGCGCTTATCGAACGCTTTGCAAGCGGCGCTGCGCGTGGATGTCGGAGCGACATCCACGCCGTGTGGGAATGCCCTTACTGGAACAGGCGCGCGCTGAGTTCCTTGCTCGCCTCCAGCAGCACCGGCAGGAAGCGCGTCTCCAGCTCCTGGCGGGTGACGCGCCCGGCGTGGGTGCCGACGTTGAGGGCGGCGAGCACCTGGCCGGCGGAGTCCTTCAGCGGCACCGCCACCGAGCGCAGGCCGACTTCCAGCTCCTGGTCGATGATCACCCAGCCCTGGGTGCGGATCTCCGCGACGCTCGCGCGCAGCCCCTCGGGCGTGTGCACGGTGCGGCTGGTCTTGATCTGCAGGTCGGCGTGCTCGATGTACTCCTCCAGCGCCGCGTCATCCAGCGCGGCGAGAAGAATGCGGCCCATGGAGGTGCAATAGGCCGGCAGGCGGCTGCCGACGCTGAGGTCCACCGAGATCAACCGCTGCGGCGTGGCCGAGCGGGCGATGTAGAGGATCTCGTCGCCCTCCAGGGTGGCCATGGAACAGGCCTCGTGCAGCTGCTCGCTGAGGCGGTCGAGGATCGGCTGCGCGGTGACCGCCAGGGGCGTCGACGACAGGTAGGCGTGGCCAAGGGTGAGCACCTTGGGCAGCAACGAATAGGTGCGCCCGTCGGTGGTCACGTAACCGAGATTCATCAGCGTGTGCAGGCAGCGGCGCACCGCGGCGCGGGGAATCTCGGTGCGGTGGCTGATCTGGGCGATGGTCAGGTGGCGCTTGCGCTCCTGGAAGGCGTGGATCACCGCCAGGCCGCGGGCCAGGGAAGTCATGAAATTGGGGTCGCCGGTGAAGGCTTCGATGCGCTTGGCCGGCGAGGCGATGATGGGCGGCGCCAGGGGCGGCAGGGGGACGCGTTGTTCGTCGCTCATTGTTGTTGTCCTTGGCGGTCACGGCGAGAGTCGGGCGATTATCGAAGCGGTGGGCGGTTATCGCAATTGTCGGCACGCCCTCGCAAATACGGGACTACTGGGCAGCGTCCAGCTTCACGCTGCGCAGCTGCTTCATGCGGCTCAGGGTGCGGGCGAAGTCCACCGCATTGCCACCTTCGGCCAGTTGCTCCAGCGCCACGGCGGAGAACAGCCGCAGGTGCAGCCCACGGTCGTAGGCGATGTCGATGAAGTTGAGGAAGCGCTGGCTGACGTCCTGGGGGTGATCGCCGAGGCGGTCCAACCCGCCCACCGCCATATGCGGGAAGTGCTCGATCAGCCACAGGTAGTCGCTGGCCGAACGCGGCGTGGCGAACAGCTCGTGGAAGTCCAGCCAGGCGCGGTCGCCTTCCAGGGCATGCACCCGCAGCGGGTGGTGATTGACCTCCAGCACCTGGTCCAGCAAGGCGCCCTCCCCCAGCCCCAGGGCACGGCGGATCGACGCGCCGCCATCATCCGGCTCGGGCCAGCAGTAATCGCCCCAGGCTTCCAGCTCGGTGCTGTGCTGGCGGTAGTCCTGCCCCGCATCCAGGGAAACCACGTCGAAGCGCTTCTCGATCAGCTGGATGGCCGGGCGGAAGCGCTCACGGTACAGCGGGTTGGGGCACAGCTTGTCGGGGCTGTAGTTGGAGGTGCAGACCAGGCCCACACCCTCCTCCACCAGCACCTTGAGCAGGCGCCCGAGCAGCATGGCGTCACCGATGTCGTGCACGTGGAATTCGTCGAAGCACAGCAGGCGCGTCTGCTGGGCGATCTCCTCGGCCACGCGCGCCAGGGGGTCGGCCTGGCCGCTGAAGGCGAGCATGCGCACCTGCAACTCCTGCAGGAAGGCGTGGAAGTGCACGCGACGCTTGGCCTGCACCGGCGCCGCGGCGAAGAAGGCGTCCATCACGAAGCTCTTGCCACGGCCGACGCCACCCCACAGGTAGACGCCCGCCACCGGCCGACGGAACCAGCCATGACGGGCGGCCAGGTGCTTGCCCAGCCAGTCGCCGAGGTGCTCGATGGCCGCCTGCTGCGCACTGTCGGCACGGTAGCCCCGCGCCTCCAGCACCCCATTGAAGTGCCGCCGAACGCGATCGAGGACCGCTTCGGCGGGCTGACCCGCCTCGTGAATCTGCGCGTTAGAAGTCAAAGAAGACCGTTTCCCCTTCCCCCTGGATGCGGATATCAAAGCGGTAAGCGAGCCTGCCGTCCACCTCGCAGCGCTTGGCGACCAGGGTTTCGCGCCGCTGCGGCTGCTCGATCAGGGCGAGCACCGGACACCGGGCATTGGCGTCGGCCTCGTCGTCGAAGTACAGGCGCGTCTGCAGGTGGATGTTGATGCCCCGGGCGAACAGCGCGACGTTGATGTGCGGCGCCATCGGCACCCCGGCGGCGTTGTGCACCACGCCGGGCTTGATGGTTTTCAGTGTCCATTCGCCGGCATCGAAGGTGGTGGCGGTGCGGCCGAAGCTGTTGAAGGGTTTCTCCAGGTCGAAGGCGCTGTCGTAGCGGCCCTCATGATCGGCCTGCCAGAACTCGAGAAAAGAGTCGCGCACCAGGTGGCCGTTGCCGTCATGGACGTGGCCGATGAGCAGGATGTGCTCGCCGGGTGCACCGGGCTTGGCCATCTCGTTCCAGATTTCCTGGTCGCGGCTCGGGTTGCCGGCGGCGGCGAGCGCCAGGCCGATGTGCACATAGGGGCCGGCGGTTTGCGACGGGGTTTCCGGCAGCAATTGGATGGGCATGCGCGCAGCTCCTCAGCGGTTTTCGAAGTGGGTCCGGCGCTGGCCGCGCAGGACGATGTCGAAGCGGTAGGCCAGGCAATCCATGGGGTTGGCGGCGTTCATGTCGAGCTTGGCGATCAGGCTCTGCACCGCCTCGGGGTTGGCGATGGATTTGACGATGGGGCACATGGGGATCAGCGGGTCACCCTCGAAGTACAGCTGGGTGATCAGCCGGGTGGCGATCGACGGGCCGCTGATTGAGAAGTGGATATGCGCCGGGCGCCAGTCGTTGGGGCCGTTGCGCCACGGATAGGGGCCGGGCTTGATGGTGCGGAAGCTGTAGTAGCCCTCGCTGTCGGTCAGCGTCCGGCCGACCCCGCCGAAGTTCGGGTCCAGCGGCGCCAGGTAGCGGTCGTTCTTGTGGCGGTAGCGGCCGCCGGCGTTGGCCTGCCACATCTCCACCAGGGTGTGCGGGATCGGCTTGCCGTATTGGTCGCAGACACGCCCGGCGACGATGATGCGCTCGCCGATGGGCAGGCCACCGTGGTCGAAGTTGAGCAGCAGGTCGTTGTCGAAACGCCCCAGTTTCAGGTGCGAGAAGTCCGGGCCGCTGGTTTCGGAAACCGATTGCGGGATGCTCACCAGCGCCTGGCGCGGGGAACGGGGAATGGAGGTCTTGTAGTCAGGCGTCAGGGCTTTGGGGTGCCAGTTGCGGTCACGAATGACGAAGCGGCTCTGTTCCGCATCGGACATGTCGATCTCCTTCTTATTGGATTTATGGAGGCTGCAGGGCAGCAGGCTGTGGCGGAGTGTCGCGCCTCGCTGGCGGCGGTAAAACTGAAATAACGCCGCCCATCCATAACCAATCAGTTAAGGATATTGCCCTTCGCGGTAGGACTGCCCCAGCTCCCGCAACACCTCCACGCACCAGTGCGCCGCCAGGGGCAGCGGCAGCGCGGCGTTGCTGCAGATGCCCACCGAACCGCCCGGCTCCTGGATGCCCAGTTGCAGCTCCACCAGTTCGCCCCGGCGCAGGTCCAGCTGCACCGCGTCGGTGGGGGCGATCCAGATCGCCTCGCTGGTCTGCACGTAGCGCCGGCTCAGGGCCACGGACAGGGTCTCCAGGCGCTGGCGCGGCGGATTGATGCCGCATTGCACGAAGAAGGCATCGGCGTACTTGCGGATGGTGGTCCCGGCCAGCGGCAGCACCAGCGGGTAATCCTGCAGCCGCTCCCGTGCCGGCGGCCCCGCCAGCAGCGGGTGGCCGGGGCGCACCACCAGGGTCATCGACTCGCTGTACAGGTGCTCGAACAGCAGGCCCTGGATCTGCGGGCTGTCGGTCATGCGCCCCACCACGAGGTCCAGCTCACCCACGTGCAACTGCGACAGCAGGTAGGCACTGGGGCCGGTCACCACGCTGGCCACCAGGGTCGGGTGGCGCGCGTGCAGGCGGCATACCACCTCGGGCACCAGCAGGCTCTCCACCGTGGACAGCACGCCGAGGCGCAGGGTGGCGGACTCGTGCTCGCCACTGCGCAGGCTGTCCACGCCATCGCGCAGCGCCTGCACGCAGGGGCCGGCGTAACGCATGAAGGCGACGCCCGCCTCGGTAAGGGTGACGCCGCTCTTGCTGCGCGCGAACAGGCTGGCGCCGAGCAGGTCCTCCAGCTCCTTGAGGGTCTTGGAAATGGCCGGCTGACTCACCGCCAGCTTGTCTGCCGCCCGCGCCAGGGTGCCCTGGCGCGCCACTTCGAGAAAGCACACCAGGTGGCGGAACTTGATGCGGGTATCGATATTCACAGCAGGCGCCCGGTCAGGGAAATGCCGGAAGCCTAGCCTTGATTCCGGGCCAGGCCAACAGATTTGGTTATGACCGGGGACCGAGTTCGCGTCGCGTAGGTCGGGTGAAACCCGACAACCCTGCACAAGGCATCTGCGGGTTTCACCCGCCCTACGAACGAGCCGTCGACACAGGCGAGGAATGACTCCACCCCATAAAAAACAGGCCCGAAGGCCTGTGAATTAGGAGGGTGTCGCACTTGCTCAGTGGGCGATGCACACCGATTTCAGCTCGGTGTAGGCCTCGATGACGGTGCGGCCGAACTCGCGGCCCATGCCCGATTGCTTGACGCCGCCGAACGGCATGTTGGGGTCCAGCAGCACGTGGGCGTTGACCCACACGGTGCCCGCTTCGATGCGCGGCACCAGGTTCATCGCCTTGGTCAGGTCGTTGGTCCAGAGGCTGGCGGCCAGGCCGTATTCGCTGTCGTTGGCCATGGCGATGGCGCTCTCCTCGTCGTCGAAGGGGATCACCGACAGCACCGGGCCGAACACTTCCTCGCGGGAGACGGTCATGGAGTGGTCGACATCGGCCAGCACCGTGGGGCGCACGTAGAAGCCTTCGCTGTCCACCGGCGTGCCACCGGTGACCACCCGGGCACCCTCGCTGCGGGCCAGTTCGATATGACGCAGCACGCCCTGCTGCTGCTTGCGCGACACCAGCGGGTTGATGGCTGCCGTGCAGTCCATGCCGGCACCGATGCTCATGCCGGACACGGCGGCGGCCAGCTTCTCGACGAACTCGTCGTAGCGCGAGCGCTGCACATAGAAGCGCGACGCTGCAGCGCAGACCTGGCCCTGGTTGAGCAGGCCGCCGAGCAACGCGCCGCCGATGGCTTTGTCGATGTCCGCGTCGGCGAGGATGATCATCGGGTTCTTGCCGCCCAGCTCCAGGGCGAAGCGGGTCATGTTGCGCACCGCCACCGCACCGACGCTCTTACCCACGGCGGTGGAGCCGGTGAAGGACACCTTGTTGATCAGCGGGTGCGAGGCCAGGGCATTGCCCACAGTGGCGCCGCCCCCGGTCACCAGGTTGAACACGCCCGGCGGGATGCCCGCCTCCAGCGCCAGTTCGGCCAGGCGCAGCGCGGTCAGCGGCGTCTCGGTGGCCGGCTTGATCACCACCGTGCAGCCGCAGGCCAGCGCCGGCATCAGTTTCCAGGTGGTGATCATCAGCGGGAAATTCCAGGGCACGATGCCGGCCACCACGCCCACCGGCTCGCGACGGGCGAAGGCGGTGAAGCGCGCGCCCTCGGGCAGCGGGATGGACACGTCCAGGGTCTGGCCCTCGATCTTGGTCGCCCAGCCGGCCATGTAGCGCATGAACTCCACCGTGGCGCTGACATCGAGCATCCGCGCCATGTTGATCGACTTGCCCTGGCTCAGGGTTTCCAGCTGCGCCAGCTCCTCGCCGTGCTCCTCCACCAGCGCGGTGAAGCGCAGCAGGATGCGTTCGCGGTCGGCCGGGCGCAGGCCCGACCAGACGCCGGCCTTGAAGGCGCGGTGGGCCGATTGCACGGCGCGATCCAGCAGTGCGTCATCGGCTTCCGCCACATCGGCGATCACCTCGCCGGTGGCCGGGTTCAGCACCGGGGTGGAAGCGCCTTCGGGCACCACCCACTGGCCGTCGATGAAGCAGCCGTGGCGGCGTTGCAGGAAGGCCGCGACCTGCGGCAGTACGTCAACCTTGCTCATGTTCTTTCCTCGTTCATGGGAGTTCCGGAGCGCCTCAGTGCGGCTGGGCGAGGAAGCAGGCGATGGCCTGGCGATCCGTCGCGTCGGCCAGGCCGGCATAGGGCATGTAGGTGCCGGGCACCTGGGCCTGCGGCTGGGCGATGAAGGCTTGCAGGCTGTCCTGCTGCCAGGGCTGGGCGCGGGCCTTCATCGCCTGGGAATAGGCGAAGCCGGGCTGGCTGCCGGCGGCGCGGCCGATCACCCCGGCCAGGTTCGGCCCCATGCCCGGCGCGGCACCCTTGCTGGCGGCGTGGCACACCGAACATTCGGCGGCGAAGGCATTGGCGCCCCGCTCCACCCCGGCCTGGCCGCAATCGGCGAGAACCGGCAGGGCCGGCAGCAGGAACAGCAGCGAGGCGGCAGCGAGGAACGGGCGGATCTTGTTGTTAGGCGGCATACAACGAACCTTGATGACCTGGGCCACCCGGCGGACACCGGGGCGCCCTGCGGGAAATGCCGCCCTCAAGGCCCTCCCGCAAAGAGAGGGGCCACTGGGGTGGCGGTCAGTCGATTCTTACCGCTCGGGAGAGCCCGGGGTTTTTTCCTGCATGCCAGACGTATTGGCAGTTCTGCCAGCGCCCGCTCCGCGAGGAACAGGGCGCCATTAAGCGAGGGAATGCGCCCCGGAGCGGCTCCGGGGCGGCGGGGTCACTTGGCGTCAACGACGCCCGTGGTGTTGCCCAGCAGGCTCTTGGTGGCCACCTGGAGGAAGGCTTCGAGGCGACGGCTCATGGTTTGTACCGCCTCCGGGTCCTCGACGCGGGTCGCGCCCTGCTCGCTGTTGAGGTGGTAGTCATAGAGCAGCGGGTCGCCACCACGCGGCTGCACCAGGATGCGCCCGTCGGCCACCATGGCCACGGTCTGGTCGCTGCCCGAAGGCTTGATCACGCCGAAGCCCTTGTCTTCCGGCGCCAGGCTCAGCAGGTCGCGGCCCCAGCACTGGTGGCGGGTCTCGCCACCGAGGCGGCCCATGATGGTGGGCACCACGTCCACCTGGGTGCCGACCACGTCGGTACGCGCACCGAACTTCTCCTGGAGGCCGGGGGCGATCAGCAGCAGCGGCACGTTGAAGCGGTACAGGTCGATGTCGGTGAGCTGCTCGGGGGTGCCGAAGCCGTGGTCGCCGACTATCACGAACAGGGTGTCCTTGTAGTACGGCGATTGCTTGGCCTTCTCGAAGAACTGTCCCAGCGCCCAGTCGGAATAGCGCATGGCGGTGAGGTGCTGGTCCAGCGAGCCGAAGCCGGTGACCGGCTCCACCGGCAGCTGCTCGGGCAGCGCATAGGGGGTGTGGTTGGAGAGGGTCTGCAGCAGCGCATAGAAGGGCTTGCTGCCGTAGTTGTCCTTCAGCTCCTGGGCGGCGCGGTCGAACATGTCCTGGTCGGAAACGCCCCAGGTCGGGTCCGAGACCACCGGGTTCACGAAGTCATTGCGGCCAACGAAGTTGCGCATGCCCTGGTTGCCGAAGAAGCCCAGCTGGTTGTCCCAGCCGAAATCGCCGTTGTAGACGTACAGGTCGTCGTACTGGCGGGCGCTGAGCAGTTGCGGCAGGCCGGAGAACTTGTGGGTGCCCTCCTGCTGCTCCATCAGGTACTCGAAGCCCGGCAGGTTGGGGAAGCAGGCCATGGTGGCGAACATGCCCTGGTGGGTGTGGGTGCCATTGGAGAAGAAGCGGGTGAACAGCAGCCCTTCCTTGCTCAGGCGGTCGAAGTTGGGGGTGATGTCGCCCTTGCCGCCGAGGGCGCCGACGTAGTGCCCGGCCAGGCTCTCCATAAGGATGACCACCACGTTGCGCACCGGCAGGCTGCCATCGGCGTTGGGCGTGAGCAGGCGGCGTACCGCGGCGCTGCCCTCGTCCACCAGTTGGTCCTGCGGGGTCAGCAGCATGTCGCGGACCACGTCCTGGGCCTCGCCTTCCGGCAGGCTGGCCTTCCACTGGTTGTCACGGGTTTCGGAGAAGCGCGCCTGGGCGGCGTTCATCAGCATCAGCGTGCCGTTGAGGCCGAGCTGGTTGGCGAAGGCCGAGTCGGTGGTGTTGGCGTCACCCCAGCGCAGCGGCGGGCCCTGGCGCAGGGTGCCACGGGCGGCGACCACGGCGAGTACCAGCACCAGGCCGAAGACCCCGGCGCGCAGGTACCAGGGAGCGATGGGGGCGCGGCCGCTGCCCTCGCCCGCCAGCGCCTCGCCACGGGGGCGGTGCACCCGGCTCAGCCACTGGAACAGCTTGAACAGCAGCCAGGTGGCGATGGCCCAGGCCAACAGGTAGCGCACCACCGGGAAGCCGTACCAGAGCATGCTCAGCACCGTTTTCGGGTCCTGGCTCATGTACTGGAACACCAGGCTGTTCAGGCGCTGGTGGAATTCACGGTAGAAATCCAGCTCCAGCAGGCCGAAGAACAGGGTGACGCTGGCGAAGCCGGTCAGCCACACCAGGTGCAGGCGGCGCGCGGCCATGGCACCGGCGAAGGGAATGGACAGCAGCAACGGCGCCAGGGCGTAGATGGTCAGGCGCAGGTCGAAGCGGAAGCCGTTGAAGAAGGCCTCGACGAAGGTGGCGGCCGGGGTGGCGCCGATCAACTCGCGGTTGTAGACCAGCAAGGCCCCCCGCAGCAGGGTGTACATCACCAGGAACACCAGGCCACACGACAGGGTGAAGGCCAGGTGGCTGCCCAGGGTCGGGCGGTAGGCGCCCAGCGGGTTGCGGGTTCTACTCATGTATCGGAGTCCATCCAATTGGAAAGGAAATGCGAACTGCCGGGCAGCCGAAACGGGATGCCGGAGAGGCGCGATGATAGTGCTTAGGTGACGCAAAGGGGAAAGGTTCAGCTGTAACCGGTTTTTCCATCACCCGTCCTTGCGCAGGACGTAGGTGCGCACCATCGCCCAGCCGGGCAGGAAGTCCTGGTGCGAGAGGATCTGCAGGCCCAGTTGGCGGAACTCGTCCTCCAGCACGTCACGGCGCAACGGCGGCACGCTGGCACCCTCGCCCCGGTGGCGCCGCCAGTGCCAGGCCTCCAGGTTGCCGTCCACCGGCAGCGAGAGGATCAGCGTGTCGCGGGTCACCCGGCGCAGCTCGCGCAGGGCCATCAGGCGTTGCTCGGGACTCAGGCGGCTCAGCGACTGCAGGCAGAGGATGCTGTCCACCGCGTTTTCCGGCAGCTGGATGGCCAGCACCGAGGTCTGGAAGCCGCGCACGCGCTCCACCAGGGCGCCGCTGCGGGCGGCCAGGGCGCGTTCGAGCACGTCCCGCGAGGGGTCGGCGGCGAGGATGAAGCGGTTCGGGTGCTCAGCCAGCAGCGCCCAGGAGCGCCCCAGCCCGCATGGCAGGTCGAGCACCAGGTTGGGCTCGCCGGCGGCCTTGAGCGCGCGCCGGGCGATCTGCCGCTGGCGCCAGCGCCCGAACCAGGGAGACAGGGTCATCAGGACGCCGACCTCCGGCAGGGTGCGAAGAGGTCCAGGTCGCGCTGGTATTCGCCGGTCTCGATCTGCAGCAGCCCGAGCATGGAATGGAACAGGTTGTCCTGGCTCACCGGCTTGTCGCGCTGGCTGCCGAGGCAGGCGTTGTCCAGGCCGAAGTCCTTCTGGTAGCCCTCGGAGAACCAGGTCAGCAGGCCCACGTGCTTCTGCTCGTCCGGCGCCATCGCGTAGGGCGTGCCGTGCAGGTAGAGGTTGTATTCGCCGAGGGATTCGCCGTGATCGGAGAGGTAGATCATCGCCGTGTCGACACGGTCCTGGTTCTTGCGCAGCAGGTCGATCAGGCTCGACAGCAGGTAGTCGGTGTAGACCAGGGTGTTGTCGTAGGCATTGATGATGCTCTCCCGCGAGCAGTCGCTCAGCGTCGCGCTGCGGCACACCGGGGTGAAGCGCTCGAAGGCCGCCGGGTAGCGCTTGTAGTAGGCCGGGCCGTGGCTGCCCATCTGGTGCAGCACCAGCACGCTGTCGTCCTTGAGGGTGTCGATGTAACTCTGGAGCCCGTCGAGGAGGATGGCGTCGTGGCATTCACCGCCGGCGCACAGGCTGGGGTCCTTGGCGTTGCCCATGTCCTCGAAGGCCACGCGGTCGCAGGTGCCCTTGCAGCCGGACTGGTTGTCGCGCCAGCGCACCGCCAGGCCGGCATGCTTGAGCACGTCCAGCAGCCCTTCCTGGGATTTGGCGCGAGCGTAGCTGTAGTCGCTGCGGGGCATGTTGGAGAACATGCAGGGCACCGACACGGCGGTTTCGGTGCCGCAGGAGCGCATCTGCGTGAAGGCGGTCAGGCCCTGCTGCTTCGCCAGCAGCGGCGTGGTGTCGCGGCCGTAGCCCAGCAGCCCGAGGTTGGCGGCACGGGCGCTCTCGCCCACCACCAGCACCGTCAGGGACTTGCGCGCATGGCCCTGCCAGGCGGGCGCACGGCGGGCATCGGTGCCGATGGCACGCAGGGGCTCGTCCGCCGTGGCGAAGTGGGTGCGCAAGTAGCTGAACGACGCCCCCAGGTAGTTGCTCGGCACCACCATCAGGCGCAGCTCGTGGTGATTACGGAACAGCGAGGCCAGTGCCTGGTAGTTGCTCAACGCGATGGCGCCCAGGGCCACCAGGCAGGCCGCGGTCACCAGCAGCTTGCTCAGCAGCTCGCGCAGCAGCGGGCGATGGCCGATCTGCAGGTGCCACAGCAAGCCGGCCGGTAGCACACCGAACAGCAGCAGGAAACCGGCGAACTTCAGGGTCAGCAGGTCGCGCACCTCGCTGACGTTGGTCTCGGCGACGTTGCGCAGCATCTCGATGTCCACCACCACGCCGTACTGGGTCATGAAATACAACACCCCGGCGCTGCCCAGCAGCACCAGCGTCAGCAGCGGCTTGAACACCCAGCGGAAGGAAAACAGCGTCAGCACCAGGTTGAAGATCAGCACCACCAGCACGCCGAAGACCACGCGCAGCCAGGGGTCGGGCACGATCTGCGCGACATGGCGCCACAGCGGCAGGTTGTAGAAAAGCAGCAGCGCGACGCTGACCAGCAGGGTCAGGGCTTCGGGGCGCAACCGGAGGTTCTTCAGCATGGACGGGGCTCGACCGGCCCTGCAGGGGTTGCAGGAGACGGCTCGCAGCCTAGGTAGGGGGCAGTCAAGAATTCGTGAAAAAAACCTCGTGGAAGCGTCGCCGCCAGCGCGCAGGGGCCGCGACGGCCAGCAGCGGCGATTGCCAGCTTTAAGGGCGCGAATATAGAATGAGATCAATTCTTATCTACATCCAGGGCGGGCCGCCCTGACGGACGCAGTAGCCCATGTCGGCAGCCGATCAGCCCCTCAACCGCCAGATCCACACCCTCTACAACGACCACCACGGCTGGCTCCACGCTTGGCTCAGCCGGCGACTGGGCAACGCCTGGGATGCGGCGGACCTGGCCCACGACACCTTCCTGCGCCTGCTGGGCCGCCGGGGCGGGCGAGATTTCGGCAACGAACCCCGAGCCCTGCTCACCCATATCGCCAAGGGCCTGGTGATCGACCGCTGGCGGCGCCAGGACATCGAACAGGCCTACCTGGAAAGCATCGCCCACCTGCCCGAGCCCGAAGCGCCCTCCCCCGAAACCCGGCTGCTGATCCTGGAAACCCTGTGGCGCATCGAGGCGCTGCTCGCCGACATGCCCGAGAAGACCCGCCAGGCTTTCCTCCTGTCCCAGCTCGAAGGCCTGGGCTACGCCGAGATCGCCACGCGCCTGGGCGTGTCCCTGGCCAGCGTCAAGCGCTACATGCGCGACGCCTTCCTCGCCTGCCTGAGCGCAGCCTGATGAACCGCATCGACCCGCAGATCCTCGACGAGGCCGCCGACTGGCTGGTGCACCTGCACTCTGGCAGTGCCACCGAGGACGACCACCGCGCCATCCAACTGTGGCGCAACCGCAGCCCGCAACATGCCCAGGCCTGGGCCCGCGCCGAAAGCATCCTCGGTGACTTCCGCAACCTGCCCGGCAGCCTGGCGCTGCAGACCCTGGAAAGCGCCAAGCGCAAGGGCATCGGTCGCCGCCAGGCCATCGCCCGCCTGGGCATGCTGCTGCTCGCCGCGCCCGTCGCCTGGACGGCCTGGCGCCAGCTGCCCTGGCAGGACTGGAGCGCCGACCTGCGCACCGCAACCGGTGAACAGAAGGACCTGCACCTGCCCGATGGCACCCGCCTGCAACTCAATACCGCCAGTGCCCTGGACGTCGCCTTCGACGCCACCCGCCGGCGTCTGCGCCTGTTCAGCGGCGAGGTGCTGATCACCACAGCCAAGGACCCGTCCCCCACGCCGCGGCCGTTCCTGGTGGAAACGCCCCAGGGCATCGCCCAGGCGCTGGGCACCCGCTTCAGCCTGCGCCTCGACGGCGAGCGTTGCCGGGTCGCGGTGATGGAAGGCGCCGTGCGCATCAGCAACAGCGGGCGCAGCGACTCGCAGGTGATCGAGGCGGGCCGACAAACCGCCTTCGACCGCGACCGCGTGTTGCCAAGCACCGCCCTGGACCCGGCCGCCACCGCCTGGGAGACCGGCATGCTGCTGGCCCAGGACATGCGCGTGGCCGACCTGGTGGATGAACTCGGCCGCTACCGCCCCGGCGTGCTGCGCTGCCATCCGCGCATTGCCGATATCCGCGTCTCCGGCGCCTTCCCGCTGCGCGACACCGACGCCAGCCTGCGCCTGCTGCAAGACACCCTGCCCATCGCCCTCAGCAGCCTGACCCGCTATTGGGTGACGCTGGAGCCGGCGACGCCCGCCTGACCCCACCGCCACCCGGCGGTAATCCCCCGGACGCAACGCCCTGCGACAGGACCGCAGGCCGCTTCACCTCACGGATCGAAACCCCAGGGAAACGGGGCCCCACGGCCTCGCGGATTTATTTTCGCGGTGCCCTGACACCTTTTTCGATTTCGTCCGGTGTGGTGGATGAACCCCTTTCATCCAAGCGTCGACAGGAAAGCAGCATGACTTCGTGGTCGCCCCAGCAGCGTCGCTCCGCCACCCAACCGGCTCCGGCCCGTATTCCGTTGCACGCCCTGAGCCTGGCCATCGGCCTCGCTTTTTGCGCGGCACCGTTCGCCCAGCCGGCCCTGGCCGAGGACGCCATGCAACAGGCCGCCGCGCGCCAGTACGCCATCGCCCCCGGGCCGCTGGGCCATGTGCTGGCCCGCTTCGCCGCCCAGGCCGGCGTGCCGCTGTCCTTCCAGCAAGGCCTGCTCGATGACCAGCAAAGCCCCGGCCTGCAAGGCAGCTACAGCGTGCAGGACGGTTTCGCCACCCTGCTGGCCGGCAGCGGCTACCAGCTGGCCAGCAGCGGCAACGGCTACACCCTGGTGCCGGCCGCCACCGGTGCGGGCCTGGAGCTGGGCGCCACCACCATCAATGACAGCGCATTGCGGGGCGACGGCCTGCCGGAAAGCTACGCTGGCGGCCAGGTGGCGCGCGGCGCACGCATCGGCATGCTGGGCAACCAGGACATGCAGGACGTGCCCTTCAGCTTCTCCAGCTACACCCGCGAGCTGATCGAGAACCGCCAGGCGCAGAACATCGGCGACGTGCTGCGCAGCGACCCGGCGGTGCGTCAGTCCTACGGCTTCGGCAACTTCTCCCAGGTGTTCGTGATCCGCGGCTTCGCCCTGTTCAGCGACGACATTTCCTTCAACGGCCTGTACGGCGTGCTGCCCCGGCAGATCATCGCCACCGAATCGGTGGAGCGCGTCGAGGTGTTCAAGGGCCCCAGCGCCTTCCTCAACGGCGTGTCCCCGGGCGGCAGCGGCATCGGCGGCAATATCAACGTGGTGCCCAAGCGCGCCGAGGACGCGCCCACCCGCAGCCTGACCCTGGATTACGCCAGTGACGACCGCGTCGGCGGCCACTTCGACTTCGGCCAGCGCTTTGGCGAGGACAACCGCTTCGGCGTGCGGGTCAACATGGCCAAGCGTGACGGCGAGACGGCGGTGGACGACGAGCATCAGCACTTCAGCCTGTTCAGCGTCGGCCTCGACTACCGGGGCGACCGCCTGCGCCTGTCCGGCGACTTCGGCTACCAGAAGCAGCGCATCAACGACGGCCGCTCGGTGGTCTACCTGGTCACACCGCCGACCTCGAACCTGACGAAAGTCCCCAAGGTGCCGGATGCCAACCACAGCTACTCCCAGCCCTGGGCCTGGTCGCAGCTGGAGGATACCTACGGCATGCTCAACGCCGAGTACGACCTCAACGACAGTTGGAGCAGCTACCTGGCGGTTGGCAGCAAGTACACCCGCGAGAACGGCGTCTACTCCTCCCTCTATGTCAGCG
Source organism: Aquipseudomonas alcaligenes MRY13-0052 (assembly GCA_000474255.1). Lineage (GTDB taxonomy): Bacteria > Pseudomonadota > Gammaproteobacteria > Pseudomonadales > Pseudomonadaceae > Metapseudomonas > Metapseudomonas solani. The sequence goes on along the minus strand of BATO01000056.1, from coordinate 12,110 downwards.
ACCCGAGCGGCACCGCACGTGTCGGCCGCCTGTACGCTCCGCGTGATGAGGAAAGCAACAGCGTCAGCAGCGGGCTGCGCGGGCACTTCGATACTGGCGCGGTGAGCCACCAGGTGAACCTCGGGCTGTCCGGCAACTGGCGGGAATACCGCAGCGCCAACCAGTCCACCAGCCTTGCCAATCGTCTACCGGGGAATCTCTACGACCCCTTCCCCAGCCCCGAACCGACGCCGACTCGTAACGGCGACCTTCATCACCCCGGCAAGACGGGCTCCAGCAAGGCGCGCAGCGTGGCGGTCTCCGACACCCTGGGCGTCTTCGATGACCGCGCCCTGCTGACCCTGGGCATCCGTCGCCAGTCGATCGCCACCGATGGCTGGTCCACCTCAGGCGTGCGCACGTCCAACTACGACGACTCGATCACCACCCCGGTCGTGGGCCTGGTGTTCAAGGCCACCGATTCCATTTCCCTCTACGCCAACCGTATCGAAGGCCTGGCCCCGGGACCGATCGCCCCGAGCACAGCGAGCAACTCCGGGCAGATGTTCGCGCCCTATCGCACCAAGCAGATCGAAGCCGGCATCAAGTTCGACCAGGGAACCTTCGGCGCACAGCTCGGCGTCTACCGCATCGAGCAGCCCCAAGGCCTGACCAGCGGCGGCGTCTACAGCGTGGATGCTCAGCAACGTAACCGTGGCATCGAATTCAGCGTCTTCGGCGAGCCGCTCACGGGCCTGCGCCTGCTGGCTGGCGGCACGCTGATGGACACCGAACTATCGGGAACCGCCGGGGGCGCCAACGACGGTAACCGCGCCGTCGGCGTGCCGGAGTTCCAGTACAACCTCAGCGCCGATTGGGATGTGCCCGGTGTGAATGGGCTGGCAGTCAACGCCCTGCTGCAACGCACCGGCGGCCAGTACTACGACTCGGGCAACACCCTGAGCATCCCCGCCTGGACCCGTGTGGACCTGGGTGCGCGCTACGCCTTCAAGCTGGACGAACGCGACATCACCCTGCGCGCCGGGCTGGAGAACGTGGCCAACGAGGACTACTGGGAATCCGCCTACGGCGGCTACCTGACCCAGGGCGCGCCGCGCACCCTCAAGGTCTCGGCCACCCTCGACTTCTAGGTCGACACGACCGGCGGCTGAACCGGGCCACGCGCTCCTTGTCAGAAGGTCAGCACGATCACTGACAAGGAGTTCCCGACGTGGCCCTCATCGACTGCCCCGAATGCAACCGCGCCATCTCCGACCAGGCCCCCAACTGCCCGCAATGCGGCTACCCGATGAAGGGCGGCGCCAACCCGCGCCTGCTCTCGGAGAAGAACATCGGCCAGGTGGCCGGCGTCGCAGGCGTTTGGCTCGCCGCGCCCTGGCTGGCCCGTACCCTGGTCGCCGTGACGCTCATCATCGCCGGCACTCTTGCCTACATCTATCGCTGAACCGGAAAGCGGCACGCCCCCTTGTAGGGTGTGCCGCGCACACCGAGAACGTGATGCGCACTCAACAGCCAACCTAAGCCACGAAGGTGAGGCAACACGTAGCCCGGACTTCAGTCCGGGAATACCGAGCCTTGTGCGGTTTCATAGGCCAGCTCCGTAGCGTGGGCGTCAGCTCACCGTTCTTGTCTGGGATCGCTGCTCCCGCTTTCTTCGCTCGGTTGCGGATGCGCGTGCGCGTGGCCTTTTCAGGTGCGCGCAGCACACCCTACGCGGGGCTGCGCCCGGGCTACGACTGGATGCGCGCCGCGGATGACGCTTTCCGTAGGATGGCGTAGAGCGAAGCGAAACCCATGCGGTGGGTGCACAAGGACGTCCATCAATGTCATTCGCCCACTCGCCCCCGGGCTGAAGCCCGGGCTACAGGTCGGTGTCGATTCCGGCGGCTTCGAGCATGCGTCGGTAATACCCGGCAAGTTGCCCGCTGACATCCCAGGCATCGGCGCGGCATTCCTCCAGGGCGATATGGCTGCCGGCGCGGCAGCGGGTGTCCAGGCCACACTCGCGGTAGAAGGTGTTGACCACCTCCACCATGGCCTCGCGCTGGTTGCCCATGAGGATGGCGCCGTGGGCCAGCACCACGTGGCGGCCGTCACTTTGCCGGCGGCGCCAGCGCTGGGCGGTGCCTACCAGCTTGCGGCCCTGCAGGTTGACGTTGAAGCGGCCATCGCAGAAGGCGCCCTCCACCTCGCCCAGCCCAGGTTCCAGGTCCAATCCGCTGAGCCAATCGCACAGGGGCTGGCACAGCCGCCTATAGGCGGTCTCGATGCGCGTCAGTTCGTTTTCTTCCCGAGGCACCGCATAGGCCAGGGCGACGTTGAGCACCGCCGATGATTGCGGCACCGGCTCGCCCCCGGTGTCGCGCAGGGCGATGGGCCAGCCTTGCTCCAGGCAGGCCCGCCGGGCGCTTTCGTAGGCTGGCAGGCGACTCATGCGCCGGGGCATCACCAGCGCCGCATGCAGGGGGCGCCACAACAATAGGCCACTGTCGCGCTGCCCGTCGTAGACCTGATCCAGCAGTTGCCGTTCCGCGTCCAGCCCCGCACCCACCGTGTGTCGCTGCATGCTTTCACCACCGCCTCGAATACCTGGAGGGTGCCGATGCTACGCCGGCCCCCGATCCTTGCCCAGACGGCGGTCGGCGCCCTTGATGCAAATAAATTGCTGCAAACGAGCAATATTATTCATTGGCGGAATAGCTGATACCGCCCGTAGGATGCCCACCATCTCGCCGCCCGGCCACGCCGGCTGCGGTAACGATCGCCCCCCTTGCTCCTGTTCCATGTCCAAGGATGGCACCCCCTCCCGCGCACGCAGTGGGACTCCTGCAGGGCCCTTGAGGGGCCCTTTTTTATCGCCCCGAACGACTGAAAAGCGAACGAGACCCCGATGCACGAGAACCCGGACGCCCTCTGGCAGCGCTGGCGCAAACGCCTGTCCCCCGCCCCACGTACCGCTCACCCCGGGGAATGGCTGCGTGCCGCACTGGGCGCCTGCCTGGGCCTGACGCTGTGCTGCGTCGCCTGCGGCCATGTGTTCGGCACCGAGATCGCCCTGCGCCTGGCCGGCCCGCTCGGCGCCAGCTCGCTGCTGGTGTTCGCCGTCGCCTCCAGTCCACTGGCCCAACCCTGGTCGGTGGTGATGGGCAACCTGGTGGCGGCCCTGGTGGGCACGGCGGCGGGCCTGTGGATCGACCACTCCATACTGGCCGCCACACTGGGCCTGGCCCTGACCGTGCTGGCCATGTACGCCCTGCGCTGCCTGCACCCGCCGGGCACCGCGCTCGCCGTATCGGTGGTCCTGGGCGGCCCCGCGTTCGAGGCCCAGGGCTTTGCCGTCGCCTGGCCGGTGCTGCTCGGCTCCGCCCTGCTGGTGGCGGTCGCCCTGACCTATAACCGCGTCACCCGCAGCGCCCTGAGCACCGCCCCGAGCCAGGCCCGCAGCGGCCAGCACCTGACCGCCGACCCGCTGCCCAGCGAGCGCGGCGTGTTCTCCGATGAAGACCTGGACCAGGCCCTGGAAGAGTTCGGCGAGTTCGTCGACATCACCCGCGACGACCTGGAACGCCTGCTGCGCCAGACCGAGCGCAACGCCCTGCGCCGCAGCGTGGGCCAGGTGACGGCGGAGCAGATCATGTCCCGCGACCTGCTCACCGCCACCCCGCAGACCACCCGCGAGCAAGCCTGGAAGCTGTTCGAGAAGCACCACATCAAGGCCCTGCCCGTGCTCGACGAACAGAAGCAACTGGTGGGCATCGTCACCCCCGGCGACCTGTTCCGCCACGCCCAGGAAGACACCCCCGGCTCGCTGTTCGGTCGCCTGCGCCACCGCCCGGCGCCGCGCCTGGGCGAGCTGATGACCCGCTCGGTGCGCTGCGTGAAGCGCGATACCGATATCGGCGTGCTGGTCTCGATGCTCTCCGACCAGGGCCTGCACTGCCTGCCGGTGCTGGGGGATGACGACACGCTGGTGGGCCTGGTGACCCAGAGCGACCTGATCGGCGGGCTCTACCGCTATTGGCTCAAGGACCTGACCGCCCGTGCTCCGGCCCCAACGCTGAAAGTCGCCAGCTGACGCCACGTAGCCCGGGCTTCAGCCCGGGAGGGCCCCGCACCGGGCTCAGAGCGTGGCTTCCCAGCGCTGCGACCAGTCGATGTCCTCGCCCACCACGTCGCGCAGCACGGCGATGGCCTGCTGCAGCAGCGGCGAATCCTTGTCGCGGGAATAGACCAGGTAGGTCGGGTAGGTGAATTCCGGCGCGCGCTCCACGCGTTCCAACTGGCCGCTGTCCAGGTAGCTCTGCACCACGCGGGTACGGAAGTAGCCCGAACCGCCGTGCTGGAGGATGAACTGCAGCGCCAGCGGTCCGAGGTTCACCGTGACCGCAGCGCGGGCCTTGTCCGGCAGCGCGGCGTCGTGCTGCTGGCGGAAGGTCGGGCCCCAGTCCACCTGCACATAGGGCTCGGGGTTGGCGGTGGAGCGGATCAGGATGAGTTTTTCCTCCAGCAGCTGCTCCACCTGCATGCCCGGCCAGTACTCCGGCTGGTAGACCAGTGCGGCATCCAGCAGGCCCAGCTCCAGCTGCTTCTGCAACTGCTGCCCGGGCGCGACCTCTACGCGCACCGCATGGGAGGGAATGCGTTCGCGCAGGCGGCTCATCCAGCCCAGCAGCAAGGGGTTGCTCAGGCTCTGTTCGCCGCCAATGGCGAGCAGGTCGCGGTAGCCCTTGGGCAGCGGCAGGTCACGTCGCGCGGCTTCCCAGGTCTGCACCAGCTGGGTGGCGTGGCCGACGAACACCTCGCCTTCGGCCGTCAGCCTCGCACCGGCGCGGTTGCGCACGAAGAGCTTGCAGCCCAGCTGGTTCTCCAGGTTCTGCACCCGAGCGGTGATCGCCGTCTGCGTCACGTGCAGGCGCTCGGCGGCGGCTACGAAGCTGCCGCTACGAACGATTTCGAGGAAGGTGCGCGCCAGGTCGATATCCAAGGTACTGACTCGTTGATAAAGAGGGAGATTTTAGCAAGAGCCACCCAACGATTCTCAGGTCGGAACCCGCCGAACGGACACGGAGGCAAACTCCTCGGAACTAGCCTGCTGACGGGGCGACTATTCCTACAACCCATATGGATTGCGGACTCCATTCGACCTGGAAAGCCCTCGTTATCATTGCGCTCGCTCTGCTGAATGCGATCCAGCTCTCATTATCGAGGCTGCAGCGCGATTCGGTTCTGGTTCCGACTCTCGAGGTCAACCTTTAATCCGGCGCGTGGAGCCAGGCGCCATCAAGGAGAGATAAATGAAGAAGTTCCTCACCACCAGCGCGGCACTGGTCGGTTTTGGCCTGAGCAATCTGGCGCTCGCATTCGACGGCACCGTCACCATCAAGGGCGAGGTTTCCAGCAAGACCTGTGATATCGCCACCCCTGCCCTTAACCAGACCGTGCAAATGCCGGTCGTCTCCCAGAGCTCCCTCGTGGCAGGCCAGAATGCCGGCCTCACCCCATTCGTGATCGCACTCTCCAACTGCACCCAGGGTTCCAAGGTGAAGGCGCACTTCGAGATAGGCCCGAACGTCGACCCCGCCACCGGTACCCTGAAGAACGAGCTCAGCGGCGCTGACGCCTCCAACGTCGCGGTGCAGCTGTTCAACAAGGACCAGGAGCCCATCAACCTCGCCACCGGCGAAAACAACCTCGAAGAGCTCAGCGGCGCAGGCGGCAACGCCTTCATTGGCCTTTTCGCGGCATACCACGCGCCGCGCGGCGCAGATGCCCTGCCTGGCCAGGTCAGCACCAGCATCACCTACACCATGAGCTACGAGTAAGCCCCTCGGCTCGCCCGGCACTGCCGGGCGAGTCATTCATGCGACACCCCGCCCCAACCTCCTCGTTATTCCAACCTCCCCACACCTTCACCGAGCTGCCGGACGAGCCGTCATGCCTCCTCGGGCGCATCGAAGCGCACCGCCTTGGCGCCGTAGCGCCAGATCGCCTCACCCAGCAGGCGCGCGCTGCAGGAGTCGCCGTCCAGGGCCGCCTGCGCCGCATCGGCCGAGGCCCAGCGGCTTCGCTGGATCAGCCAGCGGCCATCGGCGCTCGTCTCCAGGCTGGTGGACAGCAGCCCCACCTGGGCTTTCAGGCAGGCGGCCAGGCGCACACCCAGGTCCTCCACCAGCGCCGGCAGGCAGGCCGGGTCGGCCGCGAAATGAATGGATGAAACGACGCCCTGCAACTGCTCGTTGGTCATGCCGAGACTCCTTCTACCGTTGTGCAATGCTGGCGGCGAGGGTAAAACCTCAACTTAACTTGAGGTCAATAGCGGAGGACGAGAATGCCAAAGGTGACGGCGAGCAACATCGGCAAGGCGCTGACGGTGGGCCAGGTGGCCGAACGCAGCGGGGTGGCGGTCTCCACCCTGCACTTCTACGAAGCCAAGGGACTGATCAGCAGCACCCGCAACGCCGGCAACCAGCGCCGCTATCCACGGGAGGTGCTGCGGCGGGTGGCGGTGATCAAGGTGGCCCAGCGCCTGGGCATCCCCCTGGCGTCCATCCACGCGGCGCTGATGACCCTGCCGGAAGGTCGCACGCCCACCGCCGCCGATTGGCATGCGCTCTCGGCGCGCTGGAAGGCGGAGCTGGACGAACGCATCCGTCGCCTCACCCAGTTGCGCGACCAACTCGACGGCTGCATCGGCTGCGGCTGCCTGACCATGGAGGTCTGCCCCCTGCGCAACCCCGGCGATGAACTCTCCGACCTGGGCAGTGGGCCGGTGCTGCTGGACACGGGCGACGCCGTCGAGTGACCGATTATCGAACGAAATAACCCAAGGCAAACCCACCGCCCGCCCACCATCGATTGATTAAATTAACCAGTTAGTACATTTTTCATTGCAACGCTCCCCGTGCATTCGGGAGGGTTCATAACAATGGAGAAATGTCCGCGATGTCCCCCACCCTGCTGGTCCTCAACGGCCCCAACCTGAACATGCTCGGCACCCGCGAGCCCGCCAACTACGGCCACGAAACCCTCGCCGATATCGAGCGGCTGTGCTGCGAAACGGGCGCTGCGCTGGGCCTTGAGGTCGAATGCCGCCAGACCAACCACGAAGGCCAGCTGATCGACTGGATCCACCAGGCGCGCGGCCGCTGCGCCGGCATCCTGATCAATCCCGGTGCCTGGACCCACACCTCGGTCGCCATCCGCGACGCCCTGGTGGCCAGCGAGCTGCCGGTGGTCGAGGTGCACCTCTCCAACGTTCACAAGCGCGAGGAATTCCGCCAGCACTCCTTCGTCTCCGCCATCGCCGTCGGGGTCATCTGCGGCCTGGGCAGCAACGGCTACCGCGCCGGCGTGCAGCATTTCGCCAAGCGGCTCGCGGGGTGAGGCCATGACTGCACATGCAAGCGTTCTCGCCGGCCTGATCGGCTCCGGCATCCAGGCCTCGCGCACCCCTGCCCTGCACGAGCACGAAGGCGATGCCCAAGGCCTGCGCTACCTCTACCGGCTGATCGACCTCGACCCGCTCCAGCTCGATGTCAGCGCCCTGCCCCAACTGCTGGAAGCCGCCGAGCGCACCGGCTTCACCGGGCTCAACATCACCTTCCCCTGCAAGCAGGCGATCATCCCGCTGCTCGACGAGCTCTCCCCCGAGGCGCGCGGCATCGGCGCGGTGAACACCGTGGTGCTGCGTGGCGGTCGACGCGTCGGCCACAACACCGACTGCCTGGGCTTCGCCGAAGGCTTCCGCCGTGGCCTGGGCGACGTCGCCCGTGAGCGCGTGGTGCAGATGGGGGCCGGTGGCGCCGGTGCCGCAGTGGCCCATGCGCTGCTAGCCGAAGGCGTCGGCACGCTGGTGATATTCGATGTCGACGCCAGGCGCGCCCAGAGTCTGGCGGACAACCTCAACCAGCACTTCGGCGCCGGCCGTGCCCACGCGGGCAAGGACCTGCCCGGCGCCCTGGCGACGGCGGAGGGCCTGGTCAACACCACGCCCATGGGCATGGCCAAGCTGCCCGGCACACCGGTACCGGCCGAGTTGCTACGGCCCGCCCTGTGGGTCGCCGAGATCGTCTACTTCCCCCTGGAAACCCAGCTGCTCAAGGACGCCCGCGCCCTCGGTTGCCGCACCCTGGACGGCGGCACCATGGCGGTGTTCCAGGCGGTGAAGGCCTTCGAGCTGTTCAGCGGCAACGAGGCAAACGCCCAGCGCATGCTCGAACACTTCCGCCGCCTCGGTGCCTGATCAGGGCTGCAGGTCGAACAGTGCCTGGCCACTCTCCATGTCGAAGGGCGCGGAGAAGTGGTCATGGACGATGCGCCACTTACCGCCGCTGCGCTGGTAGCCGCAGCTGACGCGCATGTAGCCCTGCTGTTCGACCCCTTCGGCGTTGGTGCCGCCGCACAGGCAGAGGAAGTGGGCGAAGCCGACATCGCCACTGGCGCGGATCTTCACGTGCTGCGGGTCGAAGATCGAATGTCCCTGGCACATCTCCATGCAGTAGGCCCAATGCGCGCCATAGGCCTCACGGCCGACGAACTGCAGCTGGAGGATGGCGTCATAGGCCACCACCTCCTCGGCATAGAAACCGACGATGCGCTTCACGTCCTTGCTGCGTACCGCCTCGGCCCAATCGGCCAGCAGGGCCTGGATCTCGGCGACGGCCTGTTCATTGCTGCTCATGCTGTTTCTCCTTCGTGGTCCAACCCTGAAAACCCATAGCCCGGGCTTCAGCCCGGGCAATCCACATCACTGCCCCAGTTCCGCCAGGCGCCGCTCGATGAAGCGCCGTTCGGTGTCCTGGCGGGTCAGCCCCAGTGCCACCCGGTAGGCCGCGCGGGCCTCGTCGCGGCGGCCGAGGCGGCGGTAGAGATCGGCGCGAGCCGAGTGCGCCAGCTGGTAGTCGCGCAGCTCGCCGCGCTCGAGGATGGCCTCGATCAGCACCAGCCCGGCTTCCGGCCCCTGGTGCATGGCCACCGCCACCGCGCGGTTGAGTTCGATCACCGGCGAGCCGATGCCGCGCTGCAACACGCCATAGAGCGCGACGATCTGCGCCCAGTCGGTGGCCTCGGGCGTGGCGGCGCTGGCGTGCACGGCGGAGATGGCCGCCTGCAGCGTGTACATACCGATGCGCCGCGACGCCAGGGCGCGCTCCACCAGGGCGCAGCCCTCGTCGATCTGCTGGCGGTTCCACAGCGCACGGTCCTGGTCCTCCAGCAACACCAGCTCACCATCCACGCCGGTGCGGGCCTGGCGCCGCGAATCGTGCAGCAGCATCAGCGCCAGCAGCCCCATGACTTCCGAATCCGGCAGCAGCTCCAGCAGCAGGCGCCCCAGGCGGATGGCTTCGGCCGAAAGGTCGGCGCGGGTCAGCGAATCCCCGGAGGTGGCCGAGTAGCCCTCGTTGAACACCAGGTAGATGACCCGCAGCACGTTATCCAGGCGCTCCGGCAGCTCGGCCATGGCCGGCACCTGGTAGGGAATGCGCGCGTCGCGGATCTTCGCCTTGGCGCGGACGATGCGCTGGGCGATGGTCGACGGCGTGGCGAGAAAGGCCCGGGCGATCTCCTCGGTCTTCAGGTCGCACACCTCGCGCAGGGTCAGCGGCACCTGGGCGTCCGCCGGCAGCGCCGGGTGGCAGCAGGTGAAGATCAGGCGCAGGCGGTCGTCTTCCACATCCTCGATCTCCTCGGGCTCGTCACGCTCCAGCTCGATGATCAACTGCGCCTGGCGCGCATCGAAACGGGCGCGCCGGCGCAAGGCGTCGATGGCCTTGAAGCGCCCCGCCGACACCAGCCAGGCGCGCGGGTTGGCCGGCACGCCGTCGACCGGCCACTGCTCGACGGCGGCGATGAAGGCGTCGTGCAACGCCTCCTCCGCCAGCTCGAAATCCCCCAGCAGGCGGATCAGCGTCGCCAGCACCCGGCGCGACTCCTCGCGGTAGGCCGCTTCCACCCGCTGGCGGGCCTGGGTCACCTCCATCAATCGCCCCCGGCCTTGGCCGAGCAGCAGTCGTGGCGCGGGCCAGCGCCTTCGTAGCGGTCGTGGTGGCGCACCCAGTCCATGATCTCGTCCTCGTCGCGGCCCTTGGGCAGCAGGTCGAGGAAGTTGTAGGTGCCCACCAGCATGTCCAGCCCGCGCGCGTAGGTGGAATAGGTGTGGAACACCTCCCCCGAGGGCAGGCGGAAGAACACGCTGAGCCCAGGCATCTCCTCGCCGGGGTCGCGGCTGGTGTCGTAGTTGTAGCGGGCGGTGCCGGCGGCGATCGCCTCGGGCGTGGCGCTGACGCCGAAGTCGGCGTTGAACGCGCAGCCGTGGGACGACACCCACTTGAACGCCCAGCCCATGCGCCGCTTGAAGTCCTGGAACTCCTGCCAGGGCGCACGGGAGACGGCCACCAGGCTGACGTCGTGGTGGGCCAGGTGCAGGTTGGCGCCGTCGAAATGGTCGGCGAGGAATGAGCAACCGTCGCAGCCCTCCTTCCACCCCGGCCCGAACATGAAGTGGTAGACCACCAGGGTGCTGCGGCCCGCGAACAGCTGCTCCAGCGTCTCCTGCCCCGTGGGGCCCTCGAAGCGGTAGGCATCGCTCACCCGCTCCCAGGGCAGGTCGCGGCGGGCGGCGCTGAGTTCGTCACGCAGGCGGTTGAATGCCTTCTCCTTGCGTAGCAGCTCCTTGCGGGCGTCCAGCCACTGTTCGTGGCTGACCACGGGATGGGATTCGATCTTCATCGGGGATTCCTCCGTTGTTCAGAGCCTGGGCAGTTCCTTGATCGGGCGGATCTCGATGCAGCCCAGGCGGGCCGGCGGGATCTTCGACGCGATCTGGATCGCCTCGTTGAGGTCCTTGGCATCGATCAGGTAGAAGCCGCCCAGTTGCTCGCGGGTCTCGGCGAAGGGGCCGTCGGTGATCGACAGCTTGTCGCCCTGCAGGCGCAGCGTGGTGGCGGTCGCGGTGGATTGCAGCGCCTCGGCGGCGATGTACTGGCCGCTGCGTTGCAGGCGCTGCTCGTATTCCATGCAGTGGCTGACGATGGATTCGAAGCGCTCGGCGGGCATGGAATCGAGCACGGTCTCGTCGAAGTAGATCAGGCACAGGTACTTCATCATTCGCTCCTTGTTGTGGGGCTTGCATCCATAGTCGAACGGCAGCGGGCCGGATCGACAGGCCCGCTGAAAAAAAGTCGTCCAAGCATAGACAGTGATAGTCCGTCCGCCCTTGGCCGGCTCTTCGACCGATTGGTGCTAAGGGGCCTACTCCTGGGAACGGGCGCCTATAACGCGCCCCGTGCCATCGGTTCCGCTAGCGTCGCCGGGCGATCTGCACCGTTACCGGCGCCAGGGGGAAGGTCACCGCCGGCAGCTGCTCGATCACCTCGAAGCCCACTGCTTCCAGCACCGTGACCAGCTCCCCCGGCAGCGGCAGGTAACGGCCCTGCATGCGCAGCCCCAGGTAATAGGGCAGCACCCGCGCCGCATCGGCCCAGCCGCCCGGTGGCGGCCCGGCGGGCACCTCGCCGGCAAGCCGGCCTTCCAGTTGCGCACCCAACGCCCGCAAGGTGCGCAGGCGGAACAGCAACGCATCACCGCAGTAGCGCGGCGCCTGCGGGTGCAGGTAGCAGGCGGCCACCGGCGCGTTGCAATAGGCGCCCTCACCCACTTCCGTCCACGACAGCAGGCCCATGCTCCACAGCTGGTCCAGCAGCGCCCGCGCGGGCGATGCCTGCCAGCCCTGGGCGGCGGCGTTGCTGTAGGTCGGGTACAACCCGACATGGGCGGTGCAAGGCTTCGCAGATTCCACCCGCCCTACAGAATGGATTCCCGCACTCGCACCGCATGGGTTTCGCTTCGCTCTACACCATCCTACGTACGCCACTGCCATGTAGTCGTAGGTCGGGTGCAACCCGACATTGACGGTGCAGGGTTTCGCGGGTTTCACCCACCCTACGGATGACCAACCTGTAGGGGCGAATTCATTGGCTCTGTCTGCGTTAAGTGTTGCTAGAAGAGTGGAGTCCAGCTGATTGCCGAGCTTTGCTGGTGCTCCTGGTTTCGCCCCCCCGGGCGAGTCCCTTTTCTCAATCGCCAGAAAAGGAACCAAAAGGGCTTGCCCC
>BATO01000057.1 GCA_000474255.1 Aquipseudomonas alcaligenes MRY13-0052 | reverse complement strand
TGAAGCTCAGGCCGAGCAGGCCGATCAGCACCAGCAGCTCCGGCGGGTAGGGGTTCATCAGGTACAGCGGGCCGATTTCCAGCACCCAGGGCGTGTCGACGATGCCGGCGAAGATGCGCACCGAATCACCGCCCTTGCCCAGGGCCATCACCGTGTCGCCTTCATCCACCCGGCGGCGCTGGTCTTCATCGAGGTCGGCGTCCTTCAGGGTCACCAGGTGCAGGTCGAAGCCGAACTCCTTGCCCTCCTTGAGCGCGGCGAGGCGCTGGGGCTGTTCGCGCACCGGGAAGCGCACCAGCTCGTCGATCAGCAGGTAAACGGTGGCGCGGGCCAGTTGCTCGCTGATCTGCTGCACCTCGCCGGTGAGCACCAGGTGCTCCTGCTCGCTCACCAGGCTGTAGACCTTGGCCGCGTGGGGGCCGGTCTGTTCCACCAGCACCTGCTTGCGCAACACCCGGTTGCGCACGCCGCTGTCGAGGCGGTCTTCGTCCAGGTCCTGCAGCGCCAGGGGGATGCCCATCAGCCGGCTCCACAGCACCAGGGCGCGGCGCCGCTCGATGGCGGTCATGGGTTCGAGGTTGTCGGACATCAGGCGGAAGGTGCCGCGCGCCAGGCTTTCGCGATACTGGTCGGCACGCACCTCGTTGACCTGGTGGAAGGTGAGCACGCCCAGCAGTGCCACCAGCACCAGCGTCACCAGCAGGCCGCCGTAGATGCGCAGGAAGATCGAGTTCACCGCCCCTCCCCCGCCAGCAGGCCGAAGCAATCGAGGCTGAGGTAGCGACCATCCTTGTATTCGCACTCGCGGCGCACGCCCTCATGGGTGAAGCCGAGCCGGCGCAACAGGCCGCTGCTGGCCGGGTTCTCCAGGTCCACCACCGCTTCGATGCGGTGCAGGCGCATGGCGGCGAAGGCATGGGCGATCACCGCCTCCAGGCATTCGCGCATCACCCCGCCGCCCCAGTACTCGGGCAGCAGCCAGTAGCCCAGCTCGGCGCAACGGTGGCCATGGTCCCATTCGTGGTAGCCGCAGGCGCCTATAAGGTGCGCGGGATTATCGGGCGTGCAGATGCCCCACCAGATGCCGGTGCGCTCGCGCAGCAGCGAGCGGTACCAGTCCATCTGCACCCGGGTGGCCTCCAGCGTGGCGTAGGACACGCCGTAGTAACGGATCACCTGCGGGTGGGACAGCCCGGCGAAGATGGCGCGGGTGTCGGCCAGGGTGATCTCCCGCAGGCGGAAGCGTGGGGTTTCGAGGGTGGGGAACATGCGGCTCTCGGGTTGGCGGTGCGGCGACCGGTTCGTTGCGGGCGGCGCCTCCTTATATAAGGCTCAAAGCAGGCCTTCGGCCGCCTCCCTGACAAAAAGATAGCCCTTGCTGCGCACCGTCTTGATCAGGCGCGGGTGCATGGGGTCGTCGCCGATCTTCGGGCGGATGCGCGAGATGCGCACATCGATAGAGCGGTCCTGGCCGTCGTACTCGATGCCGCGCAGGGCGTTGAAGATCTCCTCGCGGGAGAGGATGCGCCCGGCATTGGCCGCCAGCAGCCAGAGCAGGTCGAACTCGGCGCTGGTCAGCTCGATGCTGCGCTCGTTGAGCCAGGCCTCGCGCATGGCGTTGTCGATCACCAGCGGGCCGAACTCCAGGCGCCGCACGTTCTCTTCCACCGCCTCCGACAGGCCGCCCTCGCTGCGCCGCAACAGCGCACGGATGCGCGCCAGCAGCACGCGCGGGCGCACCGGCTTGCACACGTAATCGTCCGCGCCCATCTCCAGGCCGAGCACCTGGTCCATGTCATCGGTACGCGCGGTGAGCATGAGGATGGGGCCGTCGTAACGCCCGCGCACCTTGCGGCAGATGGACAGGCCATCCTCGCCGGGCAGCATCAGGTCGAGCACCACCAGGTCGGGCTGCTCCTTGAGGATGCGCGCCACCGCCTGGCCGCCGTCGGACTCGATGGCCACCTTCAGGCCGTTGCCCTCCAGGTACTCGCGGGTCAACTCGGCCAGTCGTTGGTCGTCCTCGACGATGAGGATGCGCCAGGATTCTTGCTCCACCACGTACTCCTAATGAACTGCATCAAGGCCGTGAAACCGGCCGGCATTGTAGCAACGCCGGCCGTTCTGCACAGTGCATGCCAAAAACCCTACAAAACACTAGATATTGTGTTAGCTTGCGCACGGCCCGACATCCTCGAAACAGCCCGTTCCAGAGTGTCGCAGCCGCGACGAACGGTGTATCCCAGGCTCCACAAGGGCTACCGCAATCCCTCCCCGCTTCACCCACACTTCACCCACAAGTTATCCACAGCTTGTTCAATACCCATCGCCTTGCAATACCCCCAATAGCGCATTATCTTGTACCCCCATCACGCGAGACCCCTACATATTGGGTTTTGCTAGATCACGGGACACAATCAGAATCAAGCACGAAATGCCTTTTTCACAGGCTTCGAACCCCGTGATCCTTTAGGAGTCCAACCCGCTGCCCGGCCCCAACCGGCAGTACCGACCCAGGACACGAACGAAGTGACTGGAACCGGTAGAACGGTGTATCGCCCAAGGGGCAGCACCACTAGGTATTGTGTTTGTCGCTGAGGCTTAACACAGCGACCTTAGACTTGTAGTGCCAGGGAGGCTTCAGTGTCCCTTGCCCTTCCTGCCTTGTAGTAAGCGCCAGCAGCCCGGCCCCGGCCGAGCCACCGGCGTTTGTAAAACGGAATGACGGGGGCTCACGCACCCGACTCAACAAATAGAGAACATGGAGACCCCCATGCAGACCGAAACCACTCGCGAGAACCCGCAGGCCAACGCGCCTCAGGCAGCCGATTCCAACCAGGATCTGGCCGCCACTGCGCCTGGCCAGCTGCGCGTGATCAAACGCAACGGTACCGTCGTCGCCTACACCGATGACAAGATCACCGTTGCCATCACCAAGGCGTTCCTCGCCGTGGAAGGCGGTACTGCCGCTGCCTCTTCGCGTATCCATGAAACCGTCGCGCGCCTGACCGAACAGGTCACCGCCACCTTCAAGCGTCGCATGCCCTCGGGCGGCACCATCCACATCGAAGAAATCCAGGACCAGGTTGAACTGAGCCTGATGCGCGCCGGCGAGCAGAAAGTCGCCCGTGACTACGTCCTGTACCGCGAATCCCGCGCCCAGGCCCGCAAGAGCGGCGCCGCCGACATCGCCCAGCCGCACCCGAGCATCCGCGTGACCCGCGCCGACGGCAGCGTCGTTCCGCTCGACCTGGGCCGCCTCAACACCATCATCAGCGAAGCCTGCGAAGGCCTGGCCGAAGTCGATGGCGACCTGATCCAGCGCGAAACCCTGAAGAACCTCTACGACGGCGTGGCCGAGAAAGACGTCAACACCGCCCTGGTGATGACCGCCCGCACCCTGGTAGAGCGCGAGCCGAACTACTCCTACGTCACCGCCCGCCTGCTGATGGACACCCTGCGTGCCGAAGGCCTGGGCTTCCTCGGCGTGGCCGAGAGCGCCACTCACCACGAGATGGCCGAGCTCTACGCCAAGGCCCTGCCGGCCTACGTCGAGAAAGGTGCCGAGTTCGAGCTGCTCGACCCGCAACTGAAGACCTACGACCTGGAGAAACTGGGCCGCGCGCTGAACCACGAGCGTGACCAGCAGTTCACCTACCTGGGCCTGCAGACCCTGTACGACCGCTACTTCATCCACAAGGACGGCATCCGCTTCGAACTGCCGCAGATCTTCTTCATGCGCGTGGCCATGGGCCTGGCCATCGAAGAGAAGAAGGACCGTGAAGACCGCGCCATCGAGTTCTACAACCTGCTGTCGTCCTTCGACTACATGAGCTCGACCCCGACCCTGTTCAACGCCGGTACCCTGCGTCCGCAGCTCTCCAGCTGCTACCTGACCACCGTGCCGGATGACCTCTCGGGCATCTACAGCGCCATCCACGACAACGCCATGCTGTCCAAATTCGCTGGCGGCCTCGGCAACGACTGGACCCCGGTCCGCGCGCTGGGCTCCTACATCAAGGGCACCAACGGCAAATCCCAAGGCGTCGTGCCCTTCCTGAAAGTGGTCAACGACACCGCCGTTGCCGTGAACCAGGGTGGCAAGCGCAAGGGCGCCGTCTGCGCGTACCTCGAAACCTGGCACATGGACATCGAAGAGTTCATCGAGCTGCGCAAGAACACCGGTGACGACCGCCGCCGCACCCACGACATGAACACCGCGAACTGGATTCCGGACCTGTTCATGAAGCGCGTATTCGACGACGGCCCCTGGACCCTGTTCTCCCCGTCCGACGTGCCCGACCTGCACGACCTGACCGGCAAGGCCTTCGAAGAGCGCTACGAGTACTACGAAGCCATGGCCGGCTACGGCAAGATCAAGCTGCACAAGACCATCGCCGCCAAGGACCTCTGGCGCAAGATGCTCTCCATGCTCTTCGAAACCGGCCACCCGTGGCTGACCTTCAAGGACCCGTGCAACCTGCGCAGCCCGCAGCAGCACGTGGGCGTGGTCCACAGCTCCAACCTGTGCACCGAGATCACCCTCAACACCAACAAAGACGAAATCGCCGTGTGCAACCTGGGTTCCGTGAACCTGGTGAACCACATCGTCGACGGCAAGCTGGACACCGCCAAGCTCGCCAAGACCGTCAAGACCGCCGTACGCATGCTCGATAACGTTATCGACATCAACTACTACTCGGTCCCGCAGGCTCGCAACTCCAACCTCAAGCACCGCCCGGTTGGCCTCGGCATCATGGGCTTCCAGGACGCGCTGTACCTGCAGCACATCCCCTACGGTTCCGACGCCGCCATCGACTTCGCCGACAAGTCCATGGAAGCCATCAGCTACTACGCCATCCAGGCGTCGTGCGACCTGGCCGACGAGCGCGGTTCCTACGAGACCTTCGACGGCTCGCTGTGGAGCAAGGGCATCCTGCCGCTGGACTCCCAGCAGATCCTCATCGAGGCCCGTGGCCAGAAGTACATCGACGTCGACCTGACCGAGTCCCTCGACTGGGCCCCGGTACGTGCTCGCGTACAGAAAGGCATCCGCAACTCCAACATCATGGCCATCGCACCGACCGCCACCATCGCCAACATCACCGGCGTATCGCAGTCGATCGAACCGACCTACCAGAACCTGTACGTGAAATCGAACCTCTCCGGCGAATTCACCGTGATCAACCCCTACCTGGTTCGCGACCTCAAGGCCCGCGGCCTGTGGGACCCGGTCATGGTCAACGACCTGAAGTACTACGACGGCTCCGTGCAGCAGATCGAACGCATCCCGCAGGACCTCAAGGACCTGTACGCCACCGCGTTCGAAGTGGAAACCAAGTGGATCGTCGACGCCGCCAGCCGTCGCCAGAAGTGGATCGACCAGGCCCAGTCCCTGAACCTCTACATCGCCGGCGCCTCGGGCAAGAAGCTGGACGTCACCTACCGCATGGCTTGGTACCGTGGCCTGAAAACCACCTACTACCTCCGTGCCCTGGCCGCCACCAGCACCGAGAAGTCCACCATCAACACCGGCAAGCTCAACGCGGTTTCCTCCGGTAGCGATGAAGGCTTCAGCGCAGCGCCCGCCGCCGCGCCGGTACCGGCACCCGTGCCGCAAGCGTGCTCCATCGACAACCCCGACTGCGAAGCCTGTCAGTGACAGATAACGCGCGAATCTGAGCGGCGCCCGCGTTGTTGCCGGGCCGCTCCGGCTCCTCACGTACGGTCGTACGCTCCGGGGCCAGAGCAACCCGGCGCCTAGCGCTCACTCGCTCAGCTTCACGCTCGATCGCAGTAGCCCTCTCCCTTCGGGGAGAGGAGCTCAAGCAGTAACAGCACCACCCGAATTTTCATGGCCGCTCCCTTATAGAGAGAAGCCACACGCGCAGGCCCAGGCCGCGCAGCAAGACCGAACACCGTCAACCGCGAACGCGGCATCCACTGGGCAGCTGACACAGACGCCCGTGACCAGGCCCCGGCGGACAAGCAGTTCGGCAGTAAAAGCTTCAGCGTGCACCCACCCACGCACCATTTACCCAGGCCGGCAGAGAACGGCCGAACCAACCAGGAGAGAGGACAGATGCTCAGCTGGGACGAATTCGACAAAGAAGACGCCGCCGCACCCGCCGCCGCCCAACCCAACGCCGCGACCAACGCCGCAGCCGCTGCCGGCGCCGACAAGCTCGATGACGAGGCCGCCGGCTCCGTACAGGAAGCCCGCGCCGTATCCGCCGCTGACTCCGACGCCGTCGCCCGCGCCAAGAAGGCCCTCGACGCCCTCGACATCCAGGAAGGCCTGGACGACCTCGAAGGCGCCTCCGCGCGCGTACAGGTCGGCGACAAGCAAATGATCAACGCCCGCGCCGACCTCAACCAGCTCGTACCCTTCAAGTACGACTGGGCCTGGCAGAAGTATCTGGATGGTTGCGCCAACCACTGGATGCCGCAGGAAGTGAACATGAACGCCGACATCGCTCTGTGGAAGAGCAAGGACGGCCTCAGCGAAGACGAGCGCCGCATCGTCATGCGCAACCTCGGCTTCTTCTCCACCGCCGACTCCCTGGTTGCCAACAACCTGGTGCTCGCCGTCTACCGCCTCATCACCAACCCCGAATGCCGCCAGTACATCCTGCGCCAGGCCTTCGAGGAAGCGATCCACACCCACGCCTACCAGTACTGCATCGAATCGCTGGGCATGGACGAGGGCGAAATTTTCAACATGTACCACGAGATCCCGAGCGTCGCTAAAAAGGCGTCCTGGGGCCTCAAGTACACCCGTTCGATCTCCGATCCCAAGTTCGAAACCGGCACCCCGGAGACCGACCGCCAGTTCCTGCGCAACCTCATCGCCTACTACTGCGTACTGGAAGGCATCTTCTTCTACTGCGGCTTCACCCAGATCCTCTCCATGGGCCGCCGCAACAAGATGACCGGCACCGCCGAGCAGTTCCAATACATCCTGCGCGACGAATCCATGCACCTGAACTTCGGCATCGACGTGATCAACCAGATCAAGATCGAAAACCCGCACCTGTGGGATGCCGCCATGAAAGACGAAGCCACCCAGATGATCCTCCAGGGCACCCAACTGGAAATCGAATACGCACGCGACACCATGCCGCGCGGCGTACTGGGCATGAACGCCGCGATGATGGAGGACTACCTCAAGTTCATCGCCAACCGCCGCCTCACCCAGATCGGCCTGAAAGAGGAATACCCGGGCACCACCAACCCGTTCCCCTGGATGAGCGAGATCATGGACCTGAAGAAAGAGAAGAACTTCTTCGAAACTCGAGTGATCGAGTACCAGACCGGCGGTGCGCTGAGCTGGGATTGATTCCGGGTCGAACCATTAGGAATACATAACGCTTTGCCTGATACGGATTTCGGGGTAGCGAAGAAAGACAAAACCCCGCCTTTGTGCGGGGTTTTTTTTGAGATAAAAAAAATGAAAATAACGAAATTCAGAATTAAAAATTTTCGCTCCATCATCGACACAGAATGGCGCAGCTTCTCTCCTGATGGAGTAACTGTATTAGTTGGCCAGAATGAGTCAGGTAAAAGCGCAATACTTGAAGCGCTATGCAGGTCTTTCAGCGATCAAAATGTTACTTATGATGACTTTAGATATGGAGCAGAGCCTCCCGAGGTGAGATTCCAAGTAGAGTTTTCGATTAAAGAAATTGAAGAGCACCTTATTGGAGAAGCTGCACCAGAGGACATAAAGAAAATAACAGATCACTTTAAGAAAATAGGCGAATTCACTCAAATAGTTTTTACATGGACAATCAATGAGTCCTCCACAGAACAAGAAATTAAATTTGACACATATCTAGAAGAGCCGGAACTTGAGATACCTGCCACCGCTTTCACCCTGTCGGATGGTGATGCTATAGATCCTCAAGAAATAAATTTAGCTCACTTAGCAGCAAGCGCCATTTATCAAGCTGCGCCATACTATACATTATTCAAATCAGACTCAGGCTTACTTCCAGATTCAATAGACATAAACGAGAAACACAAACTAGTTGGCGAAGGCCAGATTGCCGCGAGTAACCTGCTATCAATTGCCGATATTCAAGTTAAAGAACTTGTAAAATTAAGCAATCGAGCAAGAGAATCAAAAATAACTCGAGCCATAGAAAGTATTAACCAAGACCTTAAAGAGTTCTGGAATCAAACAATAGGCCATAAAAACAAAATCAAGATTGAGTTCTCATTAGCGCATCATGACAACTCCAAATCCGAGAAAGCGGGCAGCCCATACCTTATTTTCTGGGTTTCCGACGGCCTACACAAACTACATCCTAAGCAAAGAAGTACTGGAGTAAGATGGTTTATATCGTTTTACCTTCAGTTAAAAGCCTCACAAAAACTGAAAAAGAATCTTCACTTTTTCCTAGATGAACCCGGCGCCAATTTACACTCAAACGCGCAGAAAGATGTATTAAAGCTAATAAATCTTCTTAGCAAGGAAATCCCAATAACCTATAGCACTCACAGCCCAACACTTATTGAACATGACAAACTCTATAGAGTTTATGCTATACAAAGAAAAAATGATGACATTGAAACCCCAACCGAAATAATAGAAGCACACCAACTCGGCGCGGCTTCAAGTGACACGTTATCCCCTATACTTACAGCAATCGGATCCGATTTTTCGCATCAAAATGTCATTCAGAAAAAGCACAACGTTATACTTGAAGAAATGAGTGGCTATTACTACATTTCTTCTTTTTGGGATCTTCTTGGAATCACTCAGAAAGCACACTTCATCGCAGCAACAGGCGCAAATAAAATTCCTGCACTAGCAAATATGTTCAATGGCTGGGGGTTGAAATTCTCTGTTTTCGTAGATGATGAAAACCAAGGCAGAGGCGTACTAAAGACTTTAACAAGAGACCTATTTGGAAATGACGAAAACGAGGCAAGGAAAACAATACAAAAAATCTAGAACTGTAAAGGCATAGAGGATTTATTTACAAATAAAGACTTCTGCAATCTTGTTCTCAATGAGCCAATTATCGAAAATATCGCACCCTCAGAAATTGTTAAATCTGAAAAATACTCTAAGCCAGTACTAGCTTATACATTTGCATTAAAAGTAAAAAACAAAGAGATAACTCTCAAACAACTTGAAGATGGCACGCGTGAAAACATAAAAAAATTAACATCTGCGATAATTGAATCATTTGAACATCATTGATCCCACCTAAGCTATGTAGGGTGGATGACGCTCTTCTCATCCACCAGCTCTTCCACCCGCAACACCAATGGCTCAAGGAGGGGTCATGTCCAACTACCGTCGCGCCCGGATGCGCGGGGGCACCTACTTCTTCGCCGTCAACCTGCGTAACCGGCACAGCGACCTGCTGGTCCGCGAAATCCACCTGCTGCGCACCGTGGTACAGGCGGTCAAACACCGCCGCCCCTTCCATATCGATGCCTGGGTCGTGCTCCCCGAACACATGCACTGCCTCTGGACCCTGCCACCGGGCGACGACGACTTCGCCATGCGCTGGCGCTCGATCAAATTCGCCTTCTCCAAACGCCTGGCCGACACCGAATCCCGCACCGAGGCTCAACGCACTCGGGGCGAACGCGGCATCTGGCAACGCCGCTATTGGGAACACCTGATCCGCGACGACCTCGATTACCAACGGCACTTCGACTACATCCACATCAATCCGGTGAAACACGGGCATGTGCGGCGGGTGTGCGATTGGCCGTATTCGAGCTTTCACCGGGCGGTGCGGGATGGCCTCTACCCGGCGGACTGGGCCGGTGGTGGCGTGGCGGACGACGACGCTATTCGCTGGGGAGAATGAGGCTGGGGCGGGCCTCGTCTGGTGGATGAAAAGAGCGTCATCCACCCTACGCGTGCATCAACATCGACCCGATGGACTGGGCCGGTGATGGCTTGGCGGACGACGCTATTCGCTGGGGAGAATGAGGCGGGTTCGGGCCTCGTCTGGTGGATGAAAAGAGCGTCATCCACCCTACGCCGCCTTCACGTTTCTGCTTGCCGATCAGCCATTTCCCACGCGGTAACTGCATTGCCACTTTCCGGGTGCGCCCATAGCCTCCGTACCCGGCGCCTAAGAAACGCCCATCAAGCAGCGGTCCACCGCTCCCGAAAGTTCAGCGGCTTTTTTGTGCTCGCGGCATACTCGCGCACGCAAAAATCTCTGTTATGTCGGGAGTGGGCTAATACAAGACCCGAAAGGGGAATACGTCCGGCCCTCTGCTTGGGGTTTTCTTAACTCCCGACGCCAGCAGCCCTAAGAAAGCTGCTTCATCAAGCAGAGGTAACGGATATGCCTGACTCCACCCACCCCCGCCCCGATCAAGAAATCCTCATCCCCACCCTCTTCACCCGCCACAAGCGCCTGCTGCGCGCCGTGCTGCTGGAAGACCAACCCTGGTTCGCCGTCACCGACCTGGCCCGGCTGATGAACCACCCGCCCCTGGCCGAGCGCCTGCCGCACAACCTGGATGACGACCAGATGCAGATCGCCTGGATACGCAACGGCCATGGCGACTTCAAGTGCGAATGGCTGGTGAGCGAATCCGGCGCCTATGCCGCGCTGATCCACTACTACCACCCGGAAAACCGCTGCATCCGCCAATGGATCACCCAGCAGGTGATCCCCTGCCTGCGCGCCGAACAGCCCCAGGTCGGCCACTGGCCCGTGCGCTCGGTGGCGCAATGGATGGGGCAGGAGTTGCAGGTGCTGCATTGGCAGGACGTGGTCTGGCTACCCCTCGAAGACTGCCCGCGCCTGCTGCCCAGGCCGCCCCATGTGATCGGCTAGCAGGGCCGAGGGCTGGAGGTTCCAGCCCTCATCCACCCCCCCTCAGAGCGTGATGGTCGTGGCCGGATAGAACAGCACATTGAGCCCGAAGAGGATCATCCAGAAGCCGATCTCCAGTGTCTCGGTGATCGGCTGGATGCGCCGGAACGCGCCATACACATGCACCACGAACATCAGGGTGAAGACCAGGAACAGCAGGTCGAACGCGTAGCTGTACCCGGTGCCCGTGGTGACGGCACGCAGCATGGCCAGCTCGATGATCAGGATGAACGCCCCCAGGCAGCGGCCGAAGTAGATCGCCAGGTGCTGGTGCTCCGGAATCCTCCAGCGCATGAGCCGGGCCCAGGCGATGGGGGCGACGAAGATGGGCAGGGCGAAGAACAGCGTCGTCACGATCATCAGCGTGGCGAGGTATTCCCGGCTGTATGGCGCGTAGTAACCAAGCATCACAGAACTCCTTGTTCCGTTGCCGCAGTGGGCATCGTTATTGTTTTAAGGCGCGTCTTGCCGGCGGAAGAATCGGGATGCGCGGAGCGGCGGGTCAAGGAATTCGCGGGATGGTAGTACCAAGGAAGGTGACGGGGGCAAGAGGGATGACGACCTAAGTCGCAACGCGCCCGAGGCACCTTCGCCCCCTGCCCAGCGCCCCGGCTGATGACGTGCCCATCGCCGATTCGTACTATCCCGCTCCCGAATCACCGCCAAGGAATGCATGTGGAAAACAGGCCCCGGAGCTGGACGAAAGAACTTGCCCTGAGTGTGATGGCCTTGAGCTTCGCCATCCTCGGTGGATTCATCGCCGCCGTGCTATCGAGCCTGGTGCTGTTTATGTGGCTTGGCCTCTGGTTTGACCTCTACGTGTACTCCACGACAGCCTTCTTCTTCGTGCTGAGCGGTGGAATGCTCTCCTCGCTGAACAAGCCCGCGACTGCGATCAGCCTTGCCGTGATCGCGATCCTGGCCGCTTTGGATCAGGTGGGAGAATCGATAGACCCCACGACCTACATGCCGACCTATCTGCCGCTGCTGAGTATCTGTATCGCCTCGGTCGTAGCCGCCCTCACTGTGATGTTCTGCAGGAGGCTCAGGGAGCGCCAAGCCAATGAGTGAAATTGAATGGACGGCTCGCAACCCAAGCCACCGAACTCAAAAGACTCCTGCAGCAGTTTCATCAAGTTGAAAAAGGCACTCATCGGACTGATCGCAGCCGCATTGCTCGGCACCTGGCTCACCACCGGCGTCTACCAGACACGCTTCGCCGAGGACAACCGCCTGGTCTTCTTCATCAAGCAGCAGCCCTCCTTCCGGGTGGCATTCGTGAACCCCTTCGCCACCGATGCCGACAGCAAGCCCCTCAGCCGGCTGAGCGCGCAGGAGCGGCAGGAGGTGATCGACTACTGCCGCTATCGCCTGGGGATCGCAACGGAATTGAAGACGCAGGACGAGCTCGACAACTGCGAAGGGGCATCGCCGTAGTCGACCGGGCTCACCGCCCTCTTCCGGCTGCTGGCCAGGCACACCGCCCGCCCGGCAGACGCCCCGCTCGAAACTTACGGAATTTCCCCACAGGGCAACGACCTTGTCCGCCGCCGCCCCTCGCCAATACCGTTCAGCCAGCCCGGTGCGCCCACGGGCTGTGCGGACGGCCGCCGTGACCGGCCATGTCCTACCCCCAACAAGACGGCACAGTGCGACTCGCTCGAAGGTCCCGGACCTTGGAGCGGAGCCAGAGCCGAGCAGGAGGAAACATGGAACTCGCCTTCGATCGCTACCCCCAGCAGCCCCACGGTGGAACCCTGGTCAACCAGGTGGTGCCCGCCGACCGGGTACGGGCAGAAATAGCGCGCTCCCGCGCATTGCCGTCGATCCGCATCGACCTGGAGGCGGTGATCACCATCGAGATGATCACCACCGGCGTGCTCTCGCCCAACAAGGGCTTCATGAACCAGGCCGACTACCTGTCGGTGCTGGGCAGCGGCCGGCTGGCCAACGGCGTGGTGTGGCCGGTGCCGCTGAGCTTCGCGCCGGTGGGCGAGCGCAACCGCGAGGTGATCGCCGCCCTGGCGGTGGGCGATGAAGTGGCCCTGATCGACGAGCGCAACGAGCCGGTGGCCATCCTCGCCATCGACGACATCTTCGATTACGACAAGGAGGAGCGCGCCCGGCAGCTGTTCGGCACCACCGACCGCAACCACCCCGGCGTGGACGCAATCCACCGGCGCATGGGCGACGTGGCCCTGGGCGGCCCGCTGCAGCTGCTGCAACGAGTCGACTGGGGCCCCTTCGAATCATTGCGCCTGGAGCCCCGGGACACCTGGAAGCGCTTCTACGAAGAACGCGGCTTCCGTTCCGTGGCCGGCTTCATCACCGGCGCCAACCCGCTGCACCGCGGCCACGAATACATCCACCGCAACGCCCTGGAAGGCATCGACGGCCTGCTGCTGCAACCGCTGGTGGAGATGGCCAAGCGTGAATACGTGCGCCACGAGTACCGCATGCAGGCCTATCGCAACGTGCTGGAAACCTACTACCCGAAGGACCGCGCCATGCTCTCGCCGCTGCGGGTCACCTACATCTTCGCCGGCCCCCGGGAGACGGTGCTGCACGCCCTGATCATGAAGAACTACGGCTGCACCCACGCGCTGATCGGCCGCGACCACGCGGGGATCGGCAGCTACTACGACAAGTACGCCAGCCACAGCATCTTCGACCAGTTCACCCCGGGCGAGCTGGGCATCGAGGTGCGCCTGTTCCACGAGGTGTTCTACTGCGTGCGCTGCGCCAGCCACGCCACGACCGAAACCTGCCCCCACGACGAACGCTACCGGCTGAACATTTCCGGCACCGGCATCCGCGAGATGCTGCGCCACGGCCTGGTGCCACCCAAGGAGGTGGTGCGCCCGGAGTCGGCCCTGGCGGCCATGCAGGGCATCCAGCCCAAGGGGCTGGGGGACGACGGCGAAGGCACCCTGCCCGTGGCCAAGGTGATCCAGAGCCTGTTCCCCTTCTACACCCGCTTCACCCGCCTGGGCGGCGTACCGCGCCAGCAGCCCCTGGAAGCGGACGCCCTGACCGTGCGCGACCTGGAACTGGCTTGCCACGAGGCGCGCAGCCACACAGGCGATGTCTACGACGGCGTCTACCGCGAATACAGCGCCCTGCTGGACCACAACCGCAGCCTGCAGCCGGCCTGGGTGGAGGACGCGCGCGACGCCCTGCACCGGCAGCAGCGGCGCCTGCTCGATGACCTGGACGAGAAATTCAGCCAGGCGCCGGAGCTCGCGTCCGATGAGTTCATGTACCAGGGCCAGGCGGAAGTGCAGCAGGAACTGAGCGCCGCCCGTGCGCTGCTCGACGACATCCCGGCGGCGGTGGACGCCAACCGCCTGGCCAACCGCACCTGGAACAGCCTGCCCTACCCCCGCTATCGCGGCGCCGACGACGCCTGAACCCACACCCCACGGCAGCGCTGCCCATGGCTGCCGTGGGGGACTTAGGCCAACGCCCCTCCGTTCGAAAAAAATTGTCGAGCCCTGCATCCATAACGATGCCTGGCGGGTAGTACAGATGGGCAGCCCGAATCTGCCTCTTCGATTACCTATCAGGAGATCGCCCCATGAACGTAAAACCTGCCAGTGGCCTGCTCAGCGGCCTCGTCCTGTGCCTCGCCCTGCAAAGCCTCAATACCCAGGCGGCCGTGCCCGACGCCGTGAAGGTGCCCGATGGCCACAAGGTCCTGCTCGAAACCGTCGGCGTGGGCGAAATCACCTACGAATGCCGCGACAAGGCGGGTGCGCCAGGCCAGACCGAGTGGTTTTTCGTCGGCCCCAAGGCCGTGCTCAATGACCGGGCCGGGAAGCCGGTAGGGGACTACTTCGGGCCGCCTGCCACCTGGCAGGCCCGTGACGGGTCGAAGATCACCGGCACGCAGGTGGCCGTCGCGCCGGCTGGAACAGGCGATATCCCGTACCAGTTGGTCAAGGCCAACCCCGCCGAGGGCAAGGGCGCCATGAGCGGCGTCAGCTTCGTGCAGCGCCTGGCGACCCGGGGTGGCGTCGCGCCCAGCGATACCTGCGCCGCCGAGAACAAGGGGCAGCGGCAGGTCGTCAAGTACCAGGCCGACTACCTATTCTGGGGGGCCAACTGAGCTCGCCCGGGCAGGCGCGAGGCGAGCCGTCGGCTACGCTCAACGACACACCCCGGCCAGGCGGGCCGGGGCACCCTCGAGCGCAGAAAGTGGACCAGCCTGCCAGCACCTTCGATTACCAGAGCCACCTCGCCGCCTGCGCCCGAGGTGAGCGGCCGGCCTTGCAGGCGCTCTACGATCAGGAAGGTGCGCGCCTGCTCGGCGTGGCCCGGCGCATCGTGCGGGACGACGCCCTGGCCGAAGACATCGTGCACGATGCCTTCATCCGTATCTGGACGCGCGCTGCCAGCTTCGACCCGGCGCGTGGCTCCGCGCGCGGCTGGATCTACAACATCACGCGGAACCTGGCGCTGAACCATATCCGCGATGGTGCCCGGGAGGCGCCCCTGGATGATGCAGGTGCGGCGGTGCTGCACGCGCAGGTGGCGGAGGTGGACGACAGCCTGGCGGCGCACGGTTCAGCCAGAATTCATCAATGCCTGGAGCAGCTGGAGCCGGCGCGGCGGCGCTGCATCCTGCATGCCTACGTCGACGGCTGCACGCATGCCGAAATCGCCGCCCTGCTCGGCGCGCCGCTAGGCACGGTCAAGGCGTGGATCAAGCGCAGCCTGGCGTCACTGCGGGAGTGCATGGGATGAACACCGAGCACAATGGCACCGGCCCCGAAGACCTGGACACCCTCGCCGGGGAATATGTACTGGGCAGCCTGCCGGCCAGCCAATGGCATGCCGTGCATGAGCGCCTCAAACACGACGCCGATCTGCGTTCAGCCGTGGCTGCCTGGGAAAACCGTCTGCTGGAGCTGACCGCGACCGTCGAGCCGAAAACCCCCAGCCCACGCCTGTGGAGCCGGGTATCCCGCACCCTGGACGCGCAACTCGATGGCGACGCCAAGGCACCGCGGCAGGTGGCCGTCCCCTGGCATCGGCGCTTGGGCGTATGGCGGGGCCTGGCGGGCGCCGGGCTGGCCGCAAGCCTGGTGCTGGCGACGATGCTGCTGACCACCAGCGCACCGCGCATCACCTACATGGTGGTGTTGGTGGCCCCCACCGACCAGACCCCCGGCTGGGTGGTGCAGGCCAGCGACAGCCGCCGGGTCCAACTGATCCCCCTCGGGCATGGCGAGGTTCCGGGCGACAAAGTGCTGCAGTTCTGGACCAAGGCGGAGGGCTGGCAAGCGCCGGTATCCCTCGGCTTGGTCAAGCCTGGCGCGCAACTCAGCGTCCCCCTCGACCAATTGCCGCCGCTGGAGCCGAGCCAGTTGTTCGAGCTGACCCTGGAAAACCCGGGGGGCTCCACCACGGGCCGGCCGATGGGGCCCGTTCAATTCATTGGCCGGGCGGTGAAGGTCATCTAGCAGATTCAACCCTCTGTAAAATGAGCAGCTCACGACCCGGGCGGCACTCGTGAACTCCTTCGCCACCGATGCCGACAGCAAGCCCCTCAGCACGCGAGCGAACAGGAGCGGCAGGAGGTGATCGGCTACTGCCGGTATTGCCCGGGTATCGAAACGAAACTGAAGATTCAGGAAGCGTTGGATAGCTGCAGATAAC
The DNA here is from genome assembly GCA_000474255.1 of Aquipseudomonas alcaligenes MRY13-0052. GTDB lineage: Bacteria > Pseudomonadota > Gammaproteobacteria > Pseudomonadales > Pseudomonadaceae > Metapseudomonas > Metapseudomonas solani. The sequence goes on along the minus strand of BATO01000057.1, from coordinate 25,352 downwards.
GCTGACCCTGTACCTTGCCGACCTGCTACTCGACGCAACTGACGGAATGGACGCCATGCACCTGCTCTACCCCTCATCACCCGATAACCCGAACATCCCGGACGAGACCTTTGCCGAAGAGTTTGCAGCGGCCAAGGCGGCCGGCCTCGGTTGCTCGCTGTTCTCCTGCGAGGAGCTGGAGCTGCAACGCTTCAAACCGAAGCCGGCCCTCGAAGAAGGGGCCCGCGTCCTGTACCGCGGCTGGATGCTGACGCCGGCCGCCTACAGCTACCTGCATGCGTCCATCGCCAGCCAAGGCGCCATTCCCATAACCAGCCCGGCGCAATACCGGCATTGCCACCACCTGCCCGAGTGGTATCCGCAATGCCGGGACCTGACCCCCGCCACCCTGGTGCTTCCCCGTGACGCCGACTTCGCCGCCGCGCTGGCCGAGGCGGGCTGGTCCGCCTGCTTCGTGAAGGACTACGTGAAATCGCTGACCACCCAGCGTGGCTCCGTCGCCCATAACACGGACGAAGTGGTCGAGATCATTGCCCTTATCGAACGCTATCGCGGCGGGCTGGAAGGCGGCATCTGCCTGAGGGAGTTCGAGCCACTCATCCCGGAAACGGAAGAGCGCTATTTCGTCCTCGACGGCCGCGCCCATGGCCGGAGCGACGAGGTGCCAGCACTCGTCCACGACATCGCCCAACGCGTGCCCTGCCCCTTCTTCTCGGTCGACCTGGTGGCCTCTGAGACCGGCGCCCTGCGCCTGGTGGAGCTGGGCGACGGGCAGGTCTCCGACCGCAAGCAATGGCCGGCAGAACGCTTTGTGGTCATGTTGTGCTCAGCGGTCTCGACTTGAGCCCGCAGCGAAGCCAAGAGCCCCAGACCGAGACCACTCAGGACGCAGTATCCAGGGCCCCCATGAACACCCGATTGACTTTTCTGCTGGCACTGTTGGCTTTCTGCCCCGCCGCAGCCAATGCCGAGTGCGTCGCGGTGCTCTGGATACCCTTCGACGCGGAGCTCTACTCACCGGAAAGCGAGGCCACCATCGAAGAGCGGGCGTTCGAGCGAACCTCTATTCCTCTGGCCATGGCCAAGAGGCTGAGCCCCGCTGATGCTTCGTCGAGTGCCGTTCGCGAATACGATCCGCATAACACCCGAGCGCTGATAAAGGTCCGCGATAAGCCCTTCTTCATCGACCGTTTTGGATGGACCAGACAGGGAGAGCACTACGGCAAGATCGCCATCAGCCAGATTGAAGATGCGTTGTCTTCCAGCTGCTCCGACGTGCCCTAGCCGCATGAATCGCCCCTACTTTCTCGCCAGGAACACCGCCAGCGCCGCAAAACGCCTGCGTGCCTCCCAGGCAAACAGGCGGTTGGCCAATGGGTCGAGCAGCACGCCCAGCCAACGCGGCCGCAGCGTCAGGCTGAAGCTGTAGATCAGCTCGGAGCGCCCCGCTTCGATATCGCGGTGGCGCATCGACGCCGCCCACGACTCGAACAGCCCCGTCGGCTCCACCAGCATGGCCGCCGCCACCTTGCCCGGCTGATAGTTCACGAAGCGGGTACGCATCGCTAGCAGGCGCTTCCAGCCCTTGCCCCGGTTGAAGGAAACCGCGCCGATGGAAGGATGACTATCGCCCGCCTCCATATGCGCGACGGCCAGCAACGTGTCCCACTGCAACCGCACGCGATGGTTATGGAAGGCTTCGAAGGTGGCGTCGGCGGAGGCCGGCATGACCAGGGTGAAACGGTGGGTGCTCATGAAGGGCGGCCCTGCCCCCGCTGCCGCAACCCGATGCAATTGCCCCAAGGGTCACGCACCTGGCAGATGCGGTCGCCATCCTCCAGTGCCAATGGCCCTCGGTACAACGGCGCGCCCAGTTGGCCCAAGCGCAGCACTTCGGCATCCAGATCATCCACCGCCCAATAGACGACGGTGCCCGCCGCGCCGCTGGCGACCTTGTCGTCGGCGTTGACGATCTCCAGCACCACGCCGCCCATCTCCAGGTGTCCGTAGTCATCCGTCGGTGACAGCACACGCTTCGCCTCGGGAAAGGCGCGCTGATACCAGTCGGTGGCTGCACGCCAGTCACCGACGTGCAGGAGGATCGAGAGGATGCGGGGCTCGGGCATGGATCAGGCCCTGACCACAAGGGTCCTCGCCGCATGGTCACCAAGTCGCTGGCGGCGCTGCCCGAAGATGAAGATCACATCGAAGATGCCGAGCAGGCTCACCAGCCCGCGCAGGCAGGATTTGTGCAATTCGCAGGGGGCACCGGTCTCGCTGTCGACGACGCGGATCTTCAGCAGGCGCTTGCCGACTCCCTGCCCGTTGAACCCGTCCTTGAACAGCAGGTAGGCGAACAGCAGCAGCATGCAGACCTTGCCGAAAATGTCCGGGCTGGTGGCCGGCCGGAAGAACACGAAATCGATGGCAAAGCTGATCAGGCCCAGCACCAGCAGCGCGCCCCAGAAGTCGATCTGCGAGGCCACGAAGCGTGCCCAGAGCGGGGCAAGTTGCTGGTCGAGCTGCTCGCGCCGAACCGCAGGGGATACCTGGGCCTGTTGCGGCACCACGCGTTCGCCCAGGCTCGATTCGCGCTCGATAAGCACCTCGCGAACGACCCGCTCGGCCACCTCGGTCAGGCCGCCCTCGGCCAGCAGGTCGATCAGGATCTCGGTCCGCCGTCCGCTGTAGGTTTCGCGAAGCCGCGCTTCGGTTGCTTCCATGACTTCCTCCTTGAAATCAGCTGTTCAATCCATTGGGCCCGCGTCAGATGCGTTCGAGATAGAGGTACAGCTTCCCGCCCTGCTCCACCCAGGTCATCTTGCCGGGTGCGCTGGAGACGACGTCCATGGTGGCGGGCTCGAGCTTGTTGATGGTGAAGGACTTGCCGTTGCAGGAATAGGTCTTGGTCACGTCGATAAAGCCCATCAGGACGTGGATATTGCCGTCCTTGAAGCCGTATTCGTGAGGCATGTCTTCGACCTTGCGCGGGCCGTCGGCGCCGATGCTGGTCTGGACGACCTTCCACTTGCCGTCCAGGTCCAGGTCGCAGGCCGCGTGGGCGGAGAGACCGAAGAGCGAGAAAGCGAGGCCGAGAATGAGTTTGGAGGGGGTGCGCATGGGCAACGTCTCTTCCTTGTGACTGATGGGGTGGTGGCGGATTCTGCGGCGTGGGAACTTGGGCCGTCAATCAGCGCTGCACCGTAGGTTGGCGCCGAGCGCAGCGAGGCCCAACACCTCTGCGTTCACGCCCACTACGATCGCATTTCGCTGCACCCTGCCACTTCATATGCGACCGATTACCACTCACCCTTGCACTCTTCCTGCGCCTCGATAAAGTAGCGCGGCGGCGAATTGATATCACCGCACGAAACCTCCACTCAGGAACGAGTAATCCATGACCAGAATCATGATGTGTACCGCAGCGCTGGCCGTTGCGCTGCTTTCCGGCTGTGCGTCGGTACCGATGGAATCCCCCGAGAAAGACGCCGCCCTCAAGGCCTTCCCAGCGCCGCAGCAAGATCAGGCAGCGGTCTATATCTTCCGTGACACCTCTCTCGGCGGCGCGCTGAAGAAGACCGTGAAGATCGATGACAAGGTGATCGGCGAAACTGCGCCCAACACCTACTTCTATCGCCTGATCACCCCGGGCCAGCACGTGCTGGCGACCGAGTCGGAATTCGGCGACAACACCCTCAATCTGAACGCCCAAGCCGGCAAGAACCACTACGTGCGCCAGTCCATCCGGATCGGCGTGTTCGCGGGTGGCGCCACCCTGAGCGAAGTCTCCGAAGCCGAAGGCCAGAAGGCCGTCGCCGAGACCAAGCTCGCGCGTTGATGCCCCTCGATGGAGCCCGCAATGGGCTCCATCCCCCCTCCTTCCCGCTCCGCCTCAATACACCTTCAACTTCTTCTTCCACGGCATGTACTGCACATCCACGCTGTAACTCTTGCCGGTCGGCGGCTGCGTATAGAACGGCATCTCGCGCGGGTTGAGGCGGTTGCAGCCCTGCTCCAGGCGGGCGCGCAGTGCCTCGTTGGCCTGGAACTCGCGGACGCGGGCGGGGTGGGGCTTGAGGGTGACCTTGCAGGTCTGGACCTGGCCCTTCGGGTCCGGGGCGATGCGGAAGGTGGCGCGGCCGATGGCGTCGATGGGCTCATTGGCGAACAGGGTGTGCCACAGGTAGTTGTCCCGGGCGAAGAGTGCCGAGCGGCGCATCTGTTCCTGCAACTGCTCCAGGGACAGCGCGGGGAAGACCAATGGCGCCCTTATAGAAGGCGCCTCATCACCCTTGCTCATGGATGCGGGCACCGGCGGCAGCACCACGTTCCAGCACAGGTCGGCCAAGCGCGTGGCCAGGCGCTGGTTGAAGAGGGCGATGTCAGCGCCGCGCCCCACCACGGGGCCGGTTTCGCAGCCGGTGATCCAGCCGCGCGAATCGAGGTCGACGGTAACCCCGACGCTGCCCACCAGCATTTCGTTGTTGGCCACCAACGCAGCATTGCGCAGGCTGGCCTGGGCGAGGCGGACGAAGCGCTGCTCCTCCGTTTCCTGGCTGGCGGAAGCCGGCGGCGGGCTGCTCTGGCAGGCGGCAAGCAGCGTCAGCACAGCGCACGACAGCAGGGATTTCTTCACGGGGGAGCGTCCTTGGTCCGGAGGGGGGGGCGCGAGCGTAGGGGCAGCGCTGGGCGGCGTCAACGAGGCGCCCGTTGCTGCCCCACCCGCAAGCTGCTACAAGCCCTCATCCCCATTTGAAAGATGGATACCACCATGGACCACAGTGACCGTTCGAATAGCCGCGTGTTCGAGCTCGACCTGCTCCGCGCCATGGTCGCGGTGGCCGATTGCGGCAGCTTCACCACGGCGGCCAGCCGGCTGAATTCCACCCAGTCCACCGTCAGCCAGAAGATCCGCCGCCTGGAAGAGATGGCCGGGCACCGCCTGCTGGAACGTGGCAACCGCGACGTGCTGCCCACCGACGCCGGCGAGACGCTGCTCGGCTATGCGCGGCGCATGCTGGCGCTGAACGACGAGCTACAGGAGGCGCTGTCCGGGGCGACGGTGGCGCTGACGGTACGCATCGGCGTGCCGGATGACTTCGCCACCGGGCGCACCACCGAGCAGCTGGCGGCGTTCAACCGCCATTACCCCCAGGTGAAGCTGGAGGTGACCAGCGGGCTGAGCCGCGACCTCTCCGCCAGCTACGACCGTGGCGAGCTGGACCTGGTGCTGCTCAAGCAGCGACAGAACGCCCGCGAGGCGCTGGCCTGCTGGCCGGAGAAAACACGCTGGGTGGACAGCGCGAAGAACCCCTGCATAGACCTCGACCCGCTGCCCATCGTCACCTTCCCGCCACGTGGCGTGTACCGCGACGAGATGATCGCGGCGCTGGAGGCGGTGGGCCGGCGCTGGCACATCAGCTTCACCAGTTCGAGCCTGTCCGGCATCCAGTCGGCCATCGCCGATGGCATGGGCATCGGCCTGCTGCCGCAACGGGCGGTGACGGCGGATCACGCCGTGCTGGCGAAGAAGGCTGGTCTACCCTCGGTGGATGCCTTCGAAGTGGCGCTGCTGCACCGCCCGGCGGCGGACCCGATGGTGAAGGAACTGGCCCAAGTACTTTCACGGGTTCTGGCGCAGGATACGAAAGGCTGACAGGTATCCGCCCACATTCGAAAACCGAATACAGCGGATTCCAACATTTAATTTGTGCATGGTCATACCGCTGGATATCGTGCTCTCCAGCGACGGCCAGCGCTCCAAGGGGCGCGCCGCTCCGCATCATTGCTCACCACGGCGCCGCACGCACCGGGCAGCAAGACAACAATGAGGAAATACCCCATGGCCAAATCCACCTATTACGCGCCGCACGGCGGGCACCCGGCACAGACCGAGCTGCTCACCGACCGCGCCATGTTCACCGAAGCCTATGCCGTGATCCCCAAAGGCGTGATGCGTGACATCGTCACCAGCCACCTGCCCTTCTGGGACAACATGCGCATGTGGGTCATCGCCCGCCCGCTGTCCGGCTTCGCCGAGACCTTCTCCCAGTACATCGTCGAGTTGGCCCCCCAGGGCGGCAGCGACAAGCCCGAGCAGGACCCCAACGCCGAAGCGGTGCTGTTCATCGTCGAAGGCGAGCTGACCCTGACCCTGCAAGGCCAGGTGCACAGCATGCAACCGGGCGGCTATGCCTTCATTCCGCCGGGCGCCGACTACAAGGTGCGCAACACCAGCGGCCAGCACACCCGCTTCCACTGGATCCGCAAGCACTACCAGAAGGTCGACGGCGTACCGCTGCCGGACGCCTTCGTCACCAACGAGCAGGACATCGAGCCGCGCGTGATGCCGGACACCGAAGGCCGTTGGAGCACCACCCGCTTCGTCGACATGGCCGACATGCGCCATGACATGCACGTGAACATCGTCAACTTCGAGCCGGGCGGCGTGATCCCCTTCGCCGAAACCCACGTGATGGAGCACGGCCTGTACGTGCTGGAAGGCAAGGCCGTCTACCGCCTGAACCAGGACTGGGTCGAAGTGGAAGCCGGTGACTTCATGTGGCTGCGCGCCTTCTGCCCGCAGGCCTGCTACTCCGGTGGCCCGGGTCGCTTCCGCTACCTGCTGTACAAGGATGTGAACCGCCACATGCGCCTGACTCTGAACCAGGCCCATTGATCCAAACGACGGGAGCCCAGCGCTCCCGTCGTCGTTTCTGCCCTCCGTATTTCTGTGGGAGCGAATTCATTCGCGAAGGGCCGGCATGGCGTCCACCGTTGCTGCCGATCCAACCTCGCCCCACCTGGCCTACCGCTTCACATGCGCCGCGAACCCCACCTCCCCCGGTGCCACGTCGGGCTTCAAGGTCAGCGCGGGAATCTCGTAGTCCCCGCCGTTCTGCTGGCGATAGGCGATGGGCGTGGTGGTCCACAGCGCGTCCAGGCGCTGCCCCAGTTCCTCCTGGATGTGGGCGAAGCGGGCCGCGTCGACCCGGCTGGTGCGATGCACCACGAAGGGCGGCAGCACGTCGAAGCCGGGGTAATGCAGGATGCCGTGCTGGATGGGGAACAGCAGGTCGTCCATCGGGCCGTTGATACCGCGCTCGCTGTAGTGGGAATCCCAGCCGCCGGTGGTGACCAGCAGCATCGCCCGCTTGCCCGCCATCGAACCCTCGCCGTAGCGGTTGCCCCAGCGCACGTCCGAATGCTCGCCCACGCCATAGGCGAAGCCGTAGGCATACACGCGGTCGACCCAGCCCTTGAGGATCGCCGGCATCGAGAACCACCAGAGCGGGAACTGCAGGATCAGCGCATCGGCCCAGCGCAGCTTGTCCTGCTCGGCGGCGATGTCCGCGCTCTGCCGACCGCTGGCGAAGGCGCGCCTGGAATCCTGCGAGGCATCGAAGCGCGCCTCGGGGTCGCGGTGCAGGCTGTCGCCGGTATCGATGGGCGACTTCCAGCCCATCGCATACAGGTCGGACACCTGCACGGCATGGCCGGCGGCCTCAAGGCGCTGCACGGTGAAATCCTTCAGCGCGCCGTTCAGCGAGCGGGGTTCGGGGTGGGCGAAGACGATCAGAACATTCATGGCAAACCTCCATAACGGGATGAGCGCAGGATGGTGGCCCGCCAGGTATATTGGAAATGAATAACCCATATTCCAGGTATTTGAATGAATAATCTCAGGCGACTGGACCTCAACCTGCTGGTGACCCTCGACGTGCTGCTCGCCGAGCACAACGTCACCCGCGCCGCCGAGCGCCTGAATTTCTCCCAGCCCTCGGTGAGCGTGCACCTGGCCAAGCTGCGGGAGATCTTCGACGACCCGCTGCTGCTGCCCGGCCCACGCGGCATGCGCCCCACCGCCCGCGCCGAGGAGCTGCGCGAGCCCCTGCGCCAGGCCCTGGAATCCCTGGAGCGCGCCGTGGCCCCGGCCAGCCCCTTCGACCCGGCCCAGGCCCGGGACACCTGGCGCGTCGCCGCCACCGACTACGGCGAATCGGCGATCCTCCTGCCCGCCCTCGCCGGCCTGCGCGCCGCCGCACCGGGCACCCGCATCGCCGTGGTCGAGATGATGCCCTCGCGCATCGCCAAGCAGGCGGAGCTGGGCGATATCGACCTGGCCTTCCACACCGCCGAAGGCTCACCCCTCAACCTGCGCCGCCGCACCCTGTTCGCCGAGCGCTACGTGCTCGCCGGCCGCGCCGGCCACCCGCGCCTGAAGCGACGCCCGACGCTGAAGCAGTTCTGCACCCTCGACCAGGTGATCGTCTCCCCCGATGGCGGCGGCTTCTCCGGCGTCACCGACGACGCCCTCGCCCAGCACGGCCTGGAACGCCGCGTGGTGCTCTCGGTGCCGCACTTCCTGTTCCTGCGCTCGGTATTGGAAAGCACCGACCTGGTGGCCATGCTCCCCGAACGCCTGGTGGGCAACAGCGGCACCCTGCAGGTGGTCGACGCCCCGCTGGAAGTCCCCGGCTACGAGATGGCCATGCTCTGGCACGAACGCTCCCACCGCGACTCCGCGCACCAGTGGCTGCGGGAGCAGATCGTCAAGGCGGTTTGAACAAGGGGCAGCTCCCGTGGGGCATGTAGGTCGGGTGCAACCCGACATCTGCGGTGCACGGTATTTGCGGGTTTCACCCGCCCTACGGACTGCGGCCTTGGGCGAAGCGCGCCCCTCCCCCGTGGGAGCGAATTCATTCGCGATGGGCATAACTGGCAGAACTGAACCCTGTCACGCCCGCTAACAGAACAGTCGCCCTTGCTGTTCAGCCACCCTGGCCAGTCGCGTTATTCTTCCGCGCTTGTCCGCCCGATACCCTTCGCCCCGATGCCCGCACCCCAGCTCACTACGCCCGATCACCTTCCGCCCGTTCTCGCCGGCCCGATGCTGCGGCGGCTGGAGGCGCAGCGCGTGGTGCTGTGGCTGGTGGCCAGCCGCGAGCTGGCGCTGAGTCTGCGGCTGAGCATCGAGGGTGAAACCCGCGATCACCGCCTCGGTGGCGAGGCCTGCCAGGTGGTGCAGCTGGGGCGGCATGCCTTCCTGCACCTGATCGACCTGCGCCTGGACGCGCCCCTGCCCTGCGACCGGCAGATCGACTACGACCTGCGCTTCGACGACCAGGGCATCGCCCAGTGGGCGCCGCACCTGCTCTATGGCGAGGCGCGGCAGCCGGGCTTCGTGCTGCGCTCGCGCATCGACCAGTTGCTCCATGGCTCCTGCCGCAAGCCCCATCACCCGGCGGCGGAGGGCCTGCTCTGCGCGGACCGCCTGCTGGCCGCGCAACCCACGCCGGAACAGCGCCCGGCGCTGCTGATGCTCAGTGGCGACCAGGTCTACGCCGACGATGTGGCCGGGCCGATGCTGCGCGCCATCCACCAGCTGATCGCCTGCCTCGGGCTGTTCGACGAGCGCCTGGACGGTGCCGTGGTCGACGACAGCCAGGCCCTGTACCGGCACCCGGCCAGCTACTACCGGCGCGCCGACCTGTTGCCGGCGCTGGAGAGCAACGAAACGCTGCGCGAGCGCTTTTTCGGTGGCGCGAAGAAACCCATCTTCACCAGCAGCAACGCCGACAACCACCTGGTGACCCTGGCCGAGGTGCTGGCCATGTACCTGCTGGTGTGGTCGCCGGTGCCCTGGACGCTGCTGGAGACCGAGATGCCGCCGCTGCCGGCGGACAAGGTCGAGCGCTACCAGCTGGAACGCCAGCGCCTGGAGGCCTTCCGCGAGAGCCTGCCGGGCGCGGCGCGGGTGTTCGCCCGCCTGCCGACGCTGATGATCTTCGACGACCACGACATCACCGACGACTGGAACCTGTCTGCCCAGTGGGAACAGACCGCCTACGGGCACCCCTTCTCCAAGCGCATCATCGGCAACGCCCTGCTCGCCTACCTGCTCTGCCAGGGCTGGGGCAACGACCCGGATGCCTTCACCACGCTGCTGGAGAAGATCCAGGCACTCACCGCCAGCGCGAAGGCGGACAGCCACTTCGACAGCCCGGCACTGGATGACCTGATCGACGAGCTGCTGGCCTTCAACCACTGGCAGTACACGCTGCCCACCACGCCGGCGCTGGTGGTGCTGGACACCCGCACGCGCCGCTGGCGCAGTGAAATGAACCTCAAGCGGCCCTCCGGCCTGCTGGACTGGGAAGCGCTGAGCGAGTTGCAGCAGGAGTTGCTCGACCATCCGTCGGCCATCATCGTCTCGCCCGCGCCGGTGTTCGGCGTGAAGCTGATCGAAACGGTGCAGAAGGTCTTCAGCTGGTTCGGCCACCCGTTGCTGGTGGACGCGGAGAACTGGATGGCCCATCGGGGCGCGGCCCAGGTGATCCTCAACATCTTCCGCCACTCGCGCACGCCGGGCAGCTACGTGATCCTCTCGGGGGACGTGCACTACTCCTTCGTCTACGAGGTGCTGATCCGCCACCGCAAGCAGGGGCCGCGCATCTGGCAGATCACCAGCAGCGGCGTGAAGAACGAATTCCCCCGGCGCCTGCTGGACGTCTTCGACCGCCTCAACCGCTGGCTCTATTCGCCCCACTCGCCGCTCAACTGGTTCACCAAGCGTCGGCGCATGCAGGTGGTGCCGCGCACCCCGGCCCACAGCAAGGCGGGCGAGCGCCTGTGGAATTCAGCCGGCCTTGGCCAGGTGTTCTTCGACGAGCAGGGGCGCCCGGCGCGCATCTTCCAGCTCAACGCCGACGGCAGCGACGCCACCGAGTTTCTCGACGAGCCGGACCACCTCTGACCGCGCTCTGGGCTCTATACGAAAAGTCGTCGCGCGACGGTCAGGCAAGGCGCAACGACCAACGGGAGTAACAGCCGGAGGCTGGCCCGAAGGGCGCGCGCCAGTGCGTAAAAACGGGTGAGGAAGCGGAGTTTACGAGCTGTAAATGAGCATTCCGAACCCGTTTTTAACGAAGCATCACCGAGCGCAGGCACTTTTCAGAACGGCATGTTCACCCGCAGCGAAGCCACCTGGTCGTCATAGTCACCGCGCGCCTGGGCGCTGTAGTCCAGGGACAGCTCGGCGCCGTTGTCGAACTGCCGAGCGATGCCGAAGCTGCTGCGCAGCAGCCAGGGGCTGGGCGCCTCGCCCGTGGTGGTGAAGCGCTGGCCCGGCGCACCGGCGAAGGCCGCGGTGAGGGCGCCGTCCTCGTTGATCAGGTCGTAGCCCACGCCCAGGCTGGCCTTGAGCCGCAGGTTGGGGGCGATGGCATGTTCCAGCTTGCCGTCGAAGCCGGCGATCAGCTGGTCGGTGTCCCGCGCGTCCACCTCCAGCAACAACGGCGCCAGGCTGCCGGGGCCGCGCTCGCGGTAGGCGTCCTCGTGGATGTGGTTGTAGTCCAGGCGCAGCGAGGGCAGCAGCCGCGAGTCCTCGCCGAGCTGGAAGGCCTTGCCGAGGCTGGTGCCGACCGTGGTCACCAGGCTGTCGTAGTCGGCCTTGGCGGTGCCGCGCAGCCCGGAGATGGCCATGCCGCGCTCACCCTCCACGCGGTTCTGCCCGGCGCCGGCGTAGAGCATCAGCTCGGTGTCCGGGGCCAGGGTGTGGCTGCTGTAGCCGAGGAACTGCCACATGCCCAGGCGGTTGCTCTGCTGGCCGCCCTGCTCGCTGCGGCCGGTGCCGCCATCGGCATAGGCGAAGGCCACGCCCGCCCGCGAGCTGGCCGAGGTGCGGGTGTCGAAGCCGAATACCGTGCCGCTGGCAGCATCGAGGGCGCTGCCGTCGGCGCGACCGGTGCGGTAGCTGAAGGGTTGGCTCCAGACCGAATCGCCGGGTGCAGCCAGCCAGTCCGCCGCCAGCTGCCCGGTGGCGGACTGCAGGCGCCCCTGCACCGCGTCACCGATGGCAGCCAGGGCGAACTGGCTGCTGCGCAGAGCGTCGCTGTTCATCGGCAGGCTCTGTGCCAGGCTGCTGGCCACCTCGGCCGTGCTGGTGGCGCTGAGGAAGTAGGGGGTGAAGGCGCTGGCGCTGCCCTGGGCGAGCTGCTGGTCGATCACCTGGGCCGCGCCGCCCGCATCCAGCCCGGCGCTGCGAGCGGCCGTGGCGACGCCATCGGCGGACTTGGCGGCGAGGGTCAGGTCGACGGTGTTGCCGTCCTTCACCGCGCCGAAGTCGAACAGCGCCGAGTTGCTGGTGACGTTGAAGGTGCCGTCGGACTGCAGGGTGCCGGCGCTGAGCACGTCCTGCAGGCGGTCGACGTCGAAGGCCTGGTCGGGGTTGGCCACGTCCACGTCGAAGCGCGCCTGGCTCGGCAACGTGGCGGTGCCGGTGACCACCAGTTGGCCGTAGTGGGTGGCGTCCTGCACCTGGGTGCGCAACACGGCGCCGGTCGCCTGGCGGTAGTCGCCGTCGATAGTGGCCTTGGCCGAGGCGCCGGCAGCGTTGGCGGCGGCTACCGAGAGCACGCCGCGGTTGACGAACTCATCGACCGTGAACAGGTTGCCGTCCTGCAGGGTGTAGCCGGCGTAGCTGAACAGCGTTACCCGGGTGCGCGGCGCGAACACCTCGCCGATGAACCGGGCGCTGTTCTGCCCGGCGATGTAGAGGTCGTCGAGGGTCGCGTCGTCGCCCACCCGCAGCGCGTAGTCGTCGCCCTGGAGCACGCCGCTGTTGGTCAGCCCGCCGCCGACCACGGTGCTGCCGTCGAGCACCAGGCCAGTGGCACCTTCGATGCGCCCGCTGTTGTAGAAGCCGCCGTCCAGTTGCACGTCGTCGAAGTTCACCGCCGTGGTCGCCGCCTTGACCGTGCCGCTGTTGACCACCTTGCCGTGGACGGTGGTGCCGGTGGAGTTCCAGCCGAAGCCGCCGCCATCCGGGTTGAAGCGGCCCTCGATGGTGCCGCTGTTGCGGATGTCGCCGCCGAGGGTGACGAAGTTGACGCTCATGCCGTTGTTGCCGGCGATGCGCTCGCGGTTGTTCAGGTCGTGACCGATGCTGCCGCGCAGCATCACCAGGCCGGTGCCGAGGGAGCCGGTGTCGATATCGCCGGCGTTGATCAGGTAGCCGGCGATATCGGTGTCGGCCAGGCGCACGCCTCCGAAGGGGAAGGACCCCGCGCCGATGCTGCCGGTGTTCACCACATCGAGGCCGATGCGCGTGTCGGTGACGTACAGGCCCCAGCCGTCTGTGCCTTCCAGGGTGCCGTAGTTGCGGATGCTGCCGAGGATGTCGCTGCCGGCGATGTCCATGCCGTTGGCCTGGCCGGTGATGGTGCCACTGTTGCGGATATCGCCACCGAGGCTGCTGTCGACCAGGCTCACCCCGGTGGAACCGAGGATGGTGCCGCTGTTGCGCAGCGCGCCGTCGACCCGGCTGCCGCTGAGGTAGAGGCCGTCGGCCGGGTCCTGCCCGTCGATCAGCCCGGAATTGACGATGGCGCCATGCAGGGTGCTGTCGTCCAGGCGCAGGGCGGCGTCGCCACCGTTCACCGTGAGCCCTTCGAAGCGGATCACCCCGCTGGCGTTGTTGAGCAGGCTGCCGGTCACCTCGGTGCCTTGCAGGCGCACGGTCGCGCCGTCGCCATCCAGGCCGCCTACGGCCGAGAGCGTGCCGTTGTTGCGCAGGGTGCTGGCGCCGTCACCGGCGTGGTCGATGAGCACCGCCGGGCCTTCCTCCACCTCGATGGCACCGCTGGCGGTGACCTGCAGGTCGCTGCCGGCCGCTACCGTGCAGGTGCTTTCCAGGCGCCCGCTGAGCCGCGTCGGGCAGTCGTCGGCGAAGGCCTCGGGAGCCACCAGCCCGCCAAGGGCCAGGGTGACCGCGCAGGCCAGCCGCGCACGGGGAAAGGCGCCTGCCTTGAGGCAGACCGGTTTCGGGGAGGGGGTCATCGGTGCGTCCTTACCAGGATTCCATGGGAAGGTTCTGGGTATAGGAAGCGAGGTAGAGCCTGTCAAAGAATCGATACAGAAACCGACGAAGGGCGGAGATACCCGCCGCTTCGCTTGTTTTCATGGAACTTAATGGAAATTACCGCTGTCGCGGGGTGAAACATCGCAGGTAGCCCGGGCTTCAGCCCGGGGATATCGATGCCTCATTGGAGCCACTCATGGGCGGCTACCATCGATGGGTTTCGCCAGGCTCTACCCATCCTACGGACCGGCCCTCGTAGGATGGGAAGAGCGCAGCGAATCCCATCAAGCGGAGCCCCAAACCAACCTCGTCACTGCGTCCCGAACATCGCCGTCCAATAGATGCCGGCATCGCTCTTCGGGTCCACCGCGTAGCCGGCGCCCAACTCGCGGTACTGCGGGTTCATCAGGTTGGCGCAATGGCCGGGGCTGGCGAGCCATCCGTCGAGCACCTTGCGCGCGCTGTCCTGGCCGGCGGCAATGTTCTCGCCGATCTGCTGGCCGACATAGCCCGCCAGCTCGGCGCGGTCGCCCGGGGTGCGGCCGTCACGGCCCTTGTGGTCGAAGTAGTTCTGGTTGGCCATGGAGCGTGCATGGCCTTCGGCGGCAGTGCCCAGGGTGGCGTTCCAGGCCAGCGGCGTGGTGGCGGCGAAGGCTTGCCCGCCGCATTGGCGGGGCTGGGCGCGCACGGCGTTGATCTGCTCCAGCAGCGTCTGCCCCTCCTTCTCCCATTTGCCTAGGGCGGCGGCCAGCAGCGGCCGGGCGAGGACGATGCGCCAGTCGCGGTCCTCGCGGCTCACGCCGACATCGACGAACTGTGGGTCCAGCAGCACATGGCAGAAGCTTTCCTGCAGCGCGCCCATGGCGGACTTGGCATCACGGGGGCCGGACAGGCTGATGGCCTGCACATTGACCATGGGGTAGGACGACTGCGCCAGCGCCTGCTGCAGGTCGCCGATGCTGCTGGCCGAGAGCACCAGGCGCGGGTCCGCGGCCAGCGGCGGCAGCTCCAGGGACGCCTCGCCGGCGCAGCTCTGCACCGAGCTGCGGTACAGGTTGATCGATTCGACCAGCTGCGATTCCTCGCTGGCCATGGCGCCAGCCGCCAGTGCCATTCCCAGCGTCAACGCCGCAAGCCGCGACACGCGATGCATACCCCCCATGGAAACCTCCCTTAGCTGATAGCGCTCATGATGCGCGATTCCAATCCGTCCAGCGCAATGCGATATCACCCCTGGCGCGGCCCAGCCTGCTTGATCCACAGGCACGGGCGCAAGGCCCGGCGGGCCCGATCATGGGATTTGGACAGCCGAAGCGGGAAAATGTGCAGCACGGGGCCATCAGGCACTGGTCGGCCCTACGCAAGCGCGCCGGGCTGCCGCTATGATCGATGCATGACGGCCACCCTCCCCCTGCGCAACCCCTGCCCGCCCGGCACCTGCATCTGCGAGCGCGACCAGCTGCTGGACGCGCCCGGCGCCGACCTGCGCATCCTGCGCCTGACGCGCCAGGAAGAGCTGCGCCTGCTCGAGCGGTTGGAGAACATCAGCAGCCTCGACGACCTCGGGCGCATGCAGCAGAAGATGTTCGAGCAACTCGGCATCCGCCTGGCCATCGCACCCGGCTTCAACGAGGTGCGCAGCGGGCGCGGCATCGAGATCGACATCGCCGAGCAGGCCGGCCTCTGCCGCAAGACCCGCCAGTCCATCCCCAGCGCCATCCGCCGTGGTCTGGAGAAACACCCGGAAATCCTCTACGCCCTGCTCAACGCCCACGACCTGTTGCGGGATGCTTGAGGCGCATTGCGAGCGCTGATCGGCCCTGCCAAGATTGCCCGCCGCTTTTTGCGCAAACAGGGCGACGGACGCCCCGACCCGACAAGGATGTGAAGTGCGCTACCCGCTGACGCCCTACGTACTGAGCTTTGCCGCCTGCGCCTGTGCCCTGATCCTGCTGGGCATGGCCGGCGTGATAGGCATCGCCCGCAGAAACCCGCAATACAAGGCCCTATGGCTGTCCCTGTTCAGCGTCGGTACCGCCTATCTGGTGGCCATCGCGCTACTGGTGGTCAGCGGCCTGCTGCTGGAGGACATGGACCCGCGACTGGACCATCCCTTCGCATTCGCCTGCGCCACGCTCACCACCGTATTCGCGGCCGGTACGCTGCGCTGGCAAATCAGCCCACTCAAGGCCCTGCTGCACCTGTTGCCGAGCCTGTTGTCCTTCGCCATCGCTTACGTGCCGGCGCTGTTCATCTACGGCTGCTCTACCACGCCCGTCTGCCTCTGAATCACAAGGATGTGAAATGCGCTACCCATTATCGATGGACCTGCAGGTAACGGCTGCCGTGATGTGCGTCATCATTTTCCTGGCACTGATTTTCATGGTGTGGCAGTCACGCCGAGAACCGCAGCAGAAGGCAGTCTGGCTGTCCCTCTTCAGCATCGGCGTCGCCTACATAACGGCTCTCATACTGATGGTTATCAGCGGTCGCCTGATGGATGAGATGCCCGCCCAATGGGACCACCCCTACAAAATCTCCTGCGCCGTCCTGGCGCTGGTGTTCACGGTCGGGGCCCTTTTTCTGCGGGTGAAGCCGCTCAAGGCGCTGCTACACCTGCTGCCCAGCCTGATGGCATTCACCTTTGCCTACTTTCTGGCACTGCTCCCCTACAGCTGCGACACCATGCACATGTGCCTGTGAATCACGCCGGCACGAACGGCTCCACCGAAACCACCTGGTAGTCGTAGCGCTCGCCGCGTTCGTTGCGGATCAGCGCTTCACCGGGGACGATGCGGCGGCCGTAGAGGTCGATCAGGGTGCGGGTGTCGTCCAGGGCGCCCCAGTCCATCAGTGCCTCGGTCTCGGAGTATTCCTCCAGCACGAAGGGGTAGCGCACGTACATGCGGTCTTCGTCGTCGTAGTCTTTCACGTAGCCGAAGGCTTCCACGGTTTTCTCGATGCTCATGTCGTCGGCCTGCAGGGCGACGATCACCAGGGTCTGTCTTTCGTCTTCAGCCCACTGGGCGACGATGCGTACGGGTTTCATGGGAACCTCGATAGGGAATTGGCCGGGGCCAGCCCGGGCAAGTATGGATGGCGGAGGATGACGGGCAAGCGTCAGCCGTGGCGGTTGCGGCTGGCCTGCACCACCCGCTCGGCGGGGATGCGCAGCTGGGCCAGCAGGTAGTCGGCGAATTCGCTGGAGTAGCCCTGCAGCGCGATCGCCCGCTCCATGCACAGCAGCCAGGCGGCGCTGCGGGCTTCGTCGATCGGCCATTGGGCGTGGAAGGCGGGAATGGCGATGGAGCCGTATTTCTCGCTGAACAGGCGCGGGCCGCCGAGCCAACCACTGAGGAAGCTGGCGAGCTTGTCCCGCGACAGCTCCAGGCTCTCCGGGTGCATGCCGCGCAGGTCGCGGGCCTCCGGCAGCTCGTCCATCAGGCGATAGAAGTCGTCAACCAGGCGGCGCAGGCCGTCGATCCCGCCAGCGGCCTGGTAGGAGGCATCACCGACGCCAAAGGATGGGGTGTTCAAGGCTCGAACTCCTCGAAAAAGGCGGCATTGTAGCGACCGCCCCCGCCACTGCCGAGCCCCGCCCCACGCGCCGCAAGGTCGCAGGCAAAGGCTGGGCGGGTGGGCGTAGGGTGGGCTTCAGCCCACCGTTTTCATCCCCGCATCAAACCGCCATTGAACGACTCGCGGCCAGCCATTACCGTCATCCCTCTCTCTCCCACAGGGACGCTCACCATGCACATCGGCGAACTCGCCAGCCGCACCGGCGCCAGCGCCAAGGCCATCCGCCTGTATGAAGAGCAGGGCCTGCTCGGCCCGGTGCCGCGCCAGGGCGTCTACCGCGTTTATGGCGAGCGCCACCTGCAGCAGGTGCTGCTGATCCGCCAGGCGCAATCGGTGGGTTTCCGCCTGGCCGAACTGCATCCGCTGCTGGCCGGTGGCGAAGAGCCCGACTGGCCCGAGCTGTACCAGCGCCTGCAGGACAAACGCGCCGCCCTGCGTGCGGAAATCCGCCGGCTGCAGCGCCTGGACGCGCAGCTGGGCCGTATCGGCGCAGAAATCCACGCCTGCATCGGCGGCCAGCCCCAGGCCGGCCAAGCCCTTTGCGCCACCGAACCCGCCCAGCGCGGCGCCCTGCTGCACGAGGCTTGACTCTGCCCCTAGGGGCAGACGCCAGACTGCCGCCTTTCCTTCAATGGGCAGGTGGCACATGGCAACGAAACGCGTCCTGGTGGTACTCGGGCATCCCTCGGGCGAGAGCTACTGCGCAGCACTGGCGCAGGGTTATGCACAGGCGGCTCAGGCGGCAGGTCACGAGGTGCGCACGCTGTGCCTGCACCAGCTGGATTTCGACCCCATCCTCCACGAGGGTTACCGGCGCATCCAGCCACTGGAGCCGGACCTGCTCCGCGCCCAGGAGCTGATCACCTGGGCCGAGCACCTGTGCTTCGTCTACCCCATCTGGTGGGGCGGTGTGCCAGCGCTGTTCAAGGGCTTTCTCGACCGCATCCTGCTGCCGGGCTTCGCCTTCGCCTACCGCAAGGGCAACCCCTTCCCGGCACAGCTGCTCAAGGGCCGCTCGGCGCACCAACTGGTCCCCCTCGACACGCCGCCCTGGTACTTCCGCTGGGTCTACCGCGCTCCCGGGCTGAACCAGATGGAGCGCACCACCCTGAAATTCTGCGGCATCAACCCGGTGCGCACGCTGCCGCTGGGGCCGATACGCGGCGCCAGCGAGGCACGCCTGGCCGGCTGGCTGGAGGATGCGCGCCAACTGGCGGGGCGGATCTGACCGGCAGCCGTGCCCGGCGCAAATCCTGGTATTCCCGGGCTGAAGCCCGGGCTACGGCGCGGAGCGAGGAAAGCGTCTATACCCAAGTACCGCTCCCTCAACCCACGGAGGCAACATGAACTTCAACCTGACCCACAAACGCGCCCTGGTCTCGGGCTCCACCAAGGGCATCGGCTTCGCCATCGCCGCCGGCCTGGCCCGCGAGGGTGCACGGGTGATCCTCAACGGCCGCAGCCAGGGTTCGGTGGACGAGGCCCTCGCCCGCCTGCGCGCCCAGCAGCCCGATGCCAAGGTCGAAGGCTTCGCCGGTGACCTGACCCGGCCCGAGGAGATCGCCCGGCTGGTGCAGCACCACCCGGAAGTGGACGTGCTGGTGAACAACCTGGGCATCTTCGATCCCAAGCCCTTCGACGAGATCCCCGACGAGGACTGGCAGCGCTTCTTCGACACCAACGTCATGTCCGGCGTGCGCCTGACCCGCGCCTACCTGGCCGGCATGAAGGCGCGCAACTGGGGCCGCGTGGTGTTCATCAGCAACGAGAGCGGCGTGCAGATCCCGACGGAGATGATCCACTACGGCGTCACCAAGACCGCGCAACTGGGCCTCTCCCGCGGGCTGGCGGAAACCTGCGCCGGCACCGGGGTCACGGTCAACGCCGTGCTGCCGGGCCCGACCCACTCCGAAGGCGTGGGCGAGTTCGTCGACAAGCTCTCCGGCGGCCAGAGCTTCGAATCCTTCGAGAAGGAGTTCTTCACCAGCGCCCGCCCCACCTCGCTGCTCAAGCGCTTCGCCCGCCCGGAGGAAGTGGCCAACCTGGTGGTCTACGTCTGCTCCGAAGCCTCGTCGGCCACCAATGGCGCTGCCTTGCGGGTAGATGGCGGCGTCGTGCGCTCAGCCTTTTGAATGGAAAGTGCCTGCGCTCGGTGACTTTCCACGTGGTTTGGTTGCGGCGCCGGGGTGCGCCCCCACCAACCGGCGCCGCAACTGGCAGGCGCCCCCGACTGCCCGGTAGAATCGCCCACCTGTCATGAGCGGGCAGCGCCCCGCTCCCCGTGCAACCTGCGAGAGAAACGCCATGGGCGCCCAGTGGAAAGCCAAACCTAAAGAAGCCGCCGCCAACGCCCGAGGGAAGATCTTCGGCAAGCTGGTGAAGGAAATCATGATCGCCGCCCGTAACGGCGCCGACCCGGACATGAACCCCAAGCTGCGCCTTGCCGTGCATCAGGCCAAGAAGGCCTCGATGCCCAAGGACACCCTGGAGCGCGCCATCAAGAAAGGCGCCGGCCTCACCGGTGAAGTGGTCAACTACGAGCGCACCCTCTACGAAGGTTTCGCCCCGCACCGCGTGCCGGTGATCGTCGAGTGCCTGACCGACAACCTTAACCGCACCGTCGCCGAGATCCGCGTGCTGTTCCGCAAGGGCCAGCTGGGCACCTCCGGCTCGGTGTCCTGGGACTTCGACCACCTGGGCATGATCGAGGCCGAACCGGCCAGCGCCGATGCGGACCCGGAACTGGCTGCCATCGAAGCCGGCGCCCAGGACTTCGAAACCGGTGACGAAGGCGCCACCTTCTACACCGACCCCACCGACCTGGACGCCGTGTGCAAGGCACTGCCGGAGTTCGGCTTCACCGTGGCGTCGGCCAACCTGGGCTACAAGGCGAAGAACCCGGTCGCGCTGTCCGGTGCCGAGCTGGAAGAAGTCGAAGCCTTCCTCGACGCCCTCGACAACCACGACGACGTGCAGAACATCTACGTCGGCCTGCAGGCCAACTGACCCCGTGGGCCGCGAACGCTTCCACCAGGACAACGCCGAGCGCGCCCTCGCCGACGCGCTGCGCCTGCTGGACCAGCGCGCGGCCCTTGGCCCGCGCTGGCTGGCCTGGGTCGCCACCGAGCTGTACCAGCTCAAGCCGCCGGAATACGCCGCCATGGTCCGCCGCGAGCTGGAACGCCTGAGCACCGCCCAGCGGCTGTTCGAAGAGCAGGCGCAGAGCGTTCACTGAGCCCTCGGGTTGGCGCCTGGGCACAAGCCCAGCGTCGCCCCTCCCCCAAACGCCAAGGGTCGCCAGCATGCACACCGCCCCGCAGGGCGGGTGCAGCCCGCGAGGGCACGCTGCCGAACCCGTCGGGTTTCACCCGCCCTACGCGCAACCGATCCGGTTTTTTGCCCATGAAAAAAGGGGCCGAAGCCCCTTTTTCCCATCGAACCGCGAAGCTTACTTCGCGGTGCCGATATCCCCGTTTTCCCAACGCGATTCGCTGTTGGCCAAGGCCCCGGCGATGGTGGAGAGGTTGGCGTCCGGCAGTGCGTCCGGCAGCGGGTCGACACCGGCGCTGATGAACAGCTGGCTGTAGGCGTTGCGCAGGTCGGCATAGGACAGGTCACGCTTGAGCTGCGCCTGCAGGGTGTTCAGCTCGCCCTGGATCAGTTCCAGCTCGCCGATGCTCTGGGTGCTGTAGCGGTTGCGCAATTGCTCGGCGATCTGCCCGTCCAGGTCGGCCAGTTGCTGGCTGGTCTGGAACTGGCGCTGGGCCTCGTGGAAGTTGGCGTTGGCCACGTACAGCTGGGCTAGCACCGCCATGGACATCGCCTGGCGACGGGCATCGGCGACTTTCTGCCCGGCCTTGGCGACATCGATGGCCGCCGGTGCCGAGAGCACGTTGAACAGGTTCCAGGTGACCTTCACGCCGTAGTCGGCCCAGCTCTGGTTCACCAGGAAGCTGTTGCTGTCGTAGTGGCCGCCGGCGGAGAACTCCAGGCCGGGCAGCAGGCGCAGCATGGCCTTGCGGGTTTCGGCGGCACTGATGCGCGCCTGGTAGTCCTGCTCGCGCAGCTCGGGGCGGCTGGCCAGGGCCTGCTGCTCCAGGCGGGTGAAGTCGACCTTCAGCTCGGGCACGCTGTAGCCCTCGGTGGAGGCCAGCTGGTAGCTGGTGCTCAGCGGCAGGTTGATCAGCGCGGCCAGTTCGGTCTTGGCCAGGGTCAGGGCGCGGCGCTGGTCTTCCAACTGGCGCGTGGCTTCGATCAGCGCCCGCTGATAAGCCAGCACCTGCACGGCATCGCCGATGCGCTGGTTACTCATGTGGCGGCTGTTCTCGCGGGCCTGCTCCACGCGGCCCATGAGGCTGTCGATCTGCTTGAGCAGGCGCTCGGCCGCCACGGCGCGCCAGTAGGCGGAGCGCACGTCCTGGGTGATGGTGTGGATGACCTTGCGGCGGCGTTCTTCGACGATCAGGCGCTGGTCGGCCTGCTGCTTGGCGCTGACGTAGGCGACGCCGAAGTCGAGCACGTTCCACACCATGGTCAGGTCAGCCACGCCGCGGTCGCGGTCTTGCGAGGTGGACGGTTCCAGGGACTGGGTGCCGGTCTCGATGCTCTGGCTGCTGGAGGCGCTGACGTTGTTGCGCCCGGCGTAGCCGGCGGACAGTGCCATGCGCGGCAGCATGTCGAAGCTGGCGAGGTCGAGCTGACGCTCGGCCATGGCCTGCTCCATCACCTTCAGGCGCGCCTCGAGGTTGTACTTCACCGCACGGGCCATGGCCTGGTGCAGGGTCAGCGGGCCGGACAGCGGCTCCTGGCCCTGGAACATGGTCTGCAGGTCGGTGCGCGCACGTTCCTCGCTCACGCTCTTGTCGATGGGTTGGCTGGTAACGGCGCAGCCACTGATTGCCAAGGCCAGCAAACTGGCCGCAAACGCTTTGTAATTGTTGGTCATCCTTGTGCCGCCCCCTGGTACGGCTGGTGTTTGGATATGCCCAAATCGTTTCAACCCTGGGCGGCCGTCCCCGCGACCTGCCCCAGGGCCTGTGCCAGCTGACGCACCTGGCGCTGCTCGGCTTCCTTCATCTCATGCAGCTGCTGGCCCAGGGTCGGCGCGCCGAAGCTGCGCCCGCCCTGCCCATTGCCACGTTGCTTGTCGAAGATCTTCTCGTTGCTCTCCTGGGGCTTGTCCTTGCTGAACAGGCCGGAGAAGGTGCTGGCGCCGAACACGCCGCCATCCCCGCCACCGAAACCGAGGAAGCCTGCGCCGCCACCGTCGCTACTGCTGTCGCTGCTGGCGAACACCTGGGCGATGAAGCTGGGTGCCAGGGCACCGTTGTTGATGAAGATGTTGCCCACGGTAGGAATACCGCTGCCCAGGGTCGGCTGTTCGAACAGCGGCGGCGGGATCAGCGGCGAGGTGGTGGTCGAGGGCGGCGGCGCGCTGGGCACGGTGGGCTGCAGCGGCGCAGGGGTCTCGATCGGTGTGGTCACCGGCGGGTTGGCGCGGAACTCCGGGTCGCCGTTGTCCAGGGAGCCGATCTGGTAGCCGATGGTGGAGTAGGAATCCACCATGGCGTTGCCCTGACCGTCGGCGACACCGCTGGCGATGGCCGGCAGCGACAGGCCCAGGCTGCCCTGACCGGTGATGCCGCTGACGGTGACACGCCAGGTGTTGCCGGTCAGTTGCACGAGGGACTGCAGGGTGCCGCTGACGCTGCCACCGGTAAGCAGGTTGAAGTCGGCCAGGTCGAGCCCGGTGACGTCTTCGCTGAAGGTGACGGTGAAGCTCACCGAGCTGTTGGTGGTGGGCGAGGTGCCGTCCAGGGCGATATCGGTAACCCGGGGAGCCACTGCATCCACCAGCACGGCGCTGGTATCACCGACGCTGTTGAGCGTGGTCACCACGTCGTTGCCGGCGGCGTCGCGCAGGGTGCCGCCGTTGGCCTGGAGGGCGCCGCCGACGCTGATGCCGTTGGCATCGGCCTGGCCACTGGTGACCACCAGGCGGAACACCAGTGCGGTGGTGCCGCTGCCGCTCAGGTACTCGGCGTAGGCGGTGCCGCCGGTGTCCAGGGTGATGACCAGACGCGGCATGCCACCGAGGGTATCGACGGTGACGGCCTCGCCGAAGTTGACGGTGAAGTCGAGGTTCTGGCCAGAACCGTAGGTGCCGTTGGCCGGGACCGTGACCGAGGTCACCGCCGGCGCCAGGCTGTCGATGGCGTAGTTGTTGGAGTCGGTGCTGCCGAGGCCGGCGTTGCCTGCCAGGTCGGTGTAGCCGGTGTTGTCCAGGGTGATCAGGTTGCTGGTGTCGGTGACATTGGCGCTCGGCGTCAGGGTCGCCGTCCAGGTGATGCCGCCGTCACTGCTGCTGAGGCCGCTCAGGGTGCCGTTTTCCACGCTGAAGTCCGCCGTGGTCAGCCCGGTCACCGCCTCGTTGAAGGTGATGGTGACGGTGGTGGTCTGCCCGGCCTTCAGCGTCGTGTCGGTGACCACGATGGTGGCCGTCGGGCGCTGGGTGTCGATGGCGTAGTTGCCCGAGTCGGTGCTGCCGCTGCCGATGTTGCCCGCCAGGTCCATCACCCCGGAATTGTTCAGGGTGATGATGTTGGTGGCGCCGCTGACGTTGGCGCTCGGAGTGAAGGTGGCGGTCCAGGTGAGACCGCCATCGCTGGTGCCCAGGCCCGAGAGCGAGCCGCCGGACACCGCGAAGTCCGCCGTGTCCAGCCCGACCACCTGCTCGGCGAAGGTGATGGTGACGGTGGCGGTCTCGCCGATGCGCAGGTTGGTGTCGCTGAGGGTGATGCTGGTGGCCGCCGGGCGCACACCGTCCACCACCAGGGCCTTGTTGGCGCCCAGGGAGCCTGCCGCACCGGGGGTGGCCAGGGTGAGGATGGCGTTCTGGTTGGCACCGTCCTTGATGGTGCCGCCATTGAGGCTCAGGGCCGAGGTGGAGGCGTAGTCGAGGTCGGCGGAGCTGTCGCCGGCCTGCACGGTGTAGGTGAAGCTCAGGGTGTCGGAGCCCGAGCCGGACACGTAGTTGAGCACCCGGTCGGTGGCACCGGTCTCCAGGGTCAGGGTCGGGGTGCCGGTGACGTTGACCGCCGAATCGAAGCGCACGGTGACGGTGATGACATCGCCGATCTTGTAGGTGCCGTTGGCGGTGCTGGACGAGACGCTGGTGACGGTCGGGGCGATGGGCGCGGTCAGGGACAGGTCGTTGCCGCTGCCGCCGATGTAGCTGGTGGTCAGCTGGGTGCCGTTGCCGGCGGCGTTGAACGTGCCGCCCTCGCTGACGCCGCTGAAGGTGCCGGCCACGGCATCGGCGGCGTCGTTGACGATCACCGTGTAGCTGTCGCCACTGCCGGCCGCGTAGCCATGGGTGACCGCCAGGGCGGCGCCGGAGACGTCGACGGTGCCGTTGACCACCACCCGGTCGTAGCCGGTGCCGGCGGTGGTGCCGTTGATGTCCAGGGCCAGGGTGCTGCCCGAGGCCAGCGTCAGGTTGCCGTTGACGGTCAGGATGGCGACGCCCGCGCCGCCCGGGGACAGGGTGCCGCCGCTCTGCACGACGACGTCGCCGCCCAGGGTGCCGCTGCCGGCCAGGGTCGCCCCGTTGGCCACGGTGGTGGCGCTGGCGGTGCTGCCGTCGACCACCAGGGTGCCGGCGGAGACGGTGGTGGTGCCGCTGTTGGTGTTGCTGCCGGACAGGGTCAGGTTGCTGGCGCCGGCCTTGATCAGGCTGCCGGTACCGCTGATGGTGCCGGACAGGGTGGCCGCAGCGCCGGCATTGACGGTCACCAGGCCGGTCAGCGCCAGGGCGTTGTCGAGGGTGGTGTTGCCGGTGATCTGCAGGGTGGTGCCGTTGGCCAGGTTGAGCGCCCCGGCGCCGAGGTTGGCGTCGCTGGCGATGCTCAGG
>BATO01000058.1 GCA_000474255.1 Aquipseudomonas alcaligenes MRY13-0052 | reverse complement strand
AGCCCACCCTACGCCCACCCTATGCGCATGCTACGTCCACCCTGTGCCCTGCCTGTGTGGCCTATGGGGCTGCTGCAGGTGGGAGGGGATGAGAGGGGGAGGAGGAAAGACAGGAAGGGGGTGCTCGCCTCGCGAACCACATCCGCCAATGTGGCCCGGGAGGGAGCGTGGTCAGATACGGCCCAATATCATCAGAACCAGCAGGATGATCAGCAGGGTGCCGATGATGCCAGAGGGACCGTAACCCCAGCCACGGGAGTGGGGGAATACAGGCAGGCCGCCAATGAGCAGCAGGATCAGGATGACGAGCAGAATGGTACTGATACCCATGGTGGAACTCCTTCTATGAACCTTGTTCTTGGACTTCCCGGAGCCGCCGCACACTTCATGCATCGCTGCATGCAGGGTGAGTGACCGCTCCTGTAAATTCCGACTTCGCCTGTTTTGCAAAGGTTCATGAAAGATTCTTGCGCGGGCGTTTTTGCCGAGTGAAAACAAGGGCTTGCCGACTATCAGAAGTTGGGGCGGGCCGCGGAAACGAACGGGGACAGCAGGATGCTTTATCGGATTGCAGCGGACGCGGTGGTGCTTTTCCACCTGGGTTTCATCCTCTTCGTGCTGCTGGGTGGCCTGCTGGTGCTGCGCAGGCCGAAGCTGGCGCTGTTGCACCTGCCCGCCGCCTGCTGGGGCGTGACCGTCGAATGGCTGCACCTGATCTGCCCGCTCACACCGCTGGAAAACAGCCTGCGCCGCGCGGCCGGCGAGCAGGGCTACGAAGGTGGTTTCATCGAGCATCACGTGCTGCCGGTGATCTACCCGGCGGGCCTCACGCCGGGCATCCAGCTCTGGCTCGGCGGCATCGTCGTCGGCCTCAACCTGCTGGTCTACGGTGTTCTCCTGGTGCGCCTGCTGCGTCGCGCCCGCTAGCGCCTGTCGAGGGTGCGCGCAAGGCGCCGATGCGTTGATTTGCCCCCGTCATTCAGCGCCCTGATTTCGCGCTTTGGCGGGTGGCGCCTCGCTAAACTGCGGGGCACCAACGCACATACCAAGAAGGCAACCTCACCATGCAGAACCGCATCATGATCACCGGCGCTGGCTCCGGTCTGGGCCGTGAGATCGCCCTGCGCTGGGCCCGTGAAGGCAGCAAGCTGGCCCTTTCCGATGTCAACGAGCCCGGGCTGGCGGAAACCCTCGCACTGGTCCGCGAAGCGGGTGGCGACGGCTTCACCCAACGCTGCGACGTTCGCGACTACAGCCAGCTCACCGCCTTCGCCCAGGCCTGCGAGCAGAAGCTCGGCGGCATCGACATCATCGTCAACAACGCGGGCGTGGCCTCCGGCGGCTTCTTCGAGGAGCTGTCCCTGGAAGACTGGGACTGGCAGATCGCGATCAACCTGATGGGCGTGGTCAAGGGCTGCAAGGCCTTCCTGCCGCTGCTGCAGCGCAGCAAGGGCCGCATCGTCAACATTGCGTCCATGGCGGCGCTGATGCAGGGCCCGGCGATGAGCAACTACAACGTGGCCAAGGCCGGCGTGGTGGCGCTCTCGGAAAGCCTGCTGATCGAACTCAAGCAGGAAGGTGTCGGCGTGCACGTGGTCTGCCCGTCGTTCTTCCAGACCAACCTGCTGGACTCCTTCCGTGGCCCGACCCCGGCCATGAAGCAGCAGGTGGGCAAGCTGCTGGAAAGCTCGCCGATCAGCGCCGCCGATATCGCCGACTACATCTTCAATGAAGTGGCCGCCGGCACCTTCATGATCCTGCCCCACGAGCAGGGCCGCATGGCCTGGGCGGTGAAGCAGAAGAACCCGCAGATGCTCTACGACGAGATGGCCAACATGTCGGACAAGATGCGCGCCAAGGGCCGCCAGCAGGCGTGAGCCCTTTCGGCCCGGCTCCACGCAGGTGGGGCCAGGCCTACCAGCTGCGTTTAGTGGCTGGTTTTTCTGTCCGGTCGGTCAGTTTATCCATGCCGGTGGCTTGCCCGGCTGCGCTTTCGCGGAGTAGGGTTGCACCCCCGGCGTGCATGCCGACGACCTTCTGGACTCCCTGTGAAACCTGCTTCCCGAGCCCTGTTCATGCTGGCTCTGGTGCTGGCGGCGATCAACCTGCGCCCTGGCATCACTTCCCTTGCCCCCCTGATCGAACGCATCGCCAGCGAGCTCGACCTGAGCCGTGGGCTGATCAGCCTCACCACCGCGTTGCCGGTGCTGTGCATGGGCCTGCTGGCGCCCCTGGCACCGCGCCTGGCCATGCGCTTCGGCCTGGAACGGGTGATCGCCCTGTGCCTGCTGCTCATCGTCATCGCCTGCGGCGTGCGCGTGGCCGGGCACGCCAGTGCGGTGCTGATCGGCAGCGCGGTGCTGTTGGGGGCCGGCATCGCCATCGCCGGACCGCTGGTGTCCGGGTTCATCAAGCGCCATTTCCATGACCAGGTTGGCCGCGTGGTCGCCTGGTATTCCCTGAGCATGACCATCGGTGGCGCCTCCGGCGCGGTGCTCACCGAGCCGGTGACCCAGGCGCTGGCCAACGAATGGTCGATGGGCCTGGCGTTCTGGGCGTTGCCGGCACTGGCCGCGATGATCCTCTGGCTGTTCCTGCCCAACCGTGCGGAGACGAGCAGCGAGGCCGGGGGCTCCGGCGGGCTGCCCTGGCGTGAGCCGCGTGCCTGGCTGATCACCGCCTTCTTCGCCATCCAGGCCGGGCTGTTCTACGCCCTCACCACCTGGCTGGTGGCGCGTTACCACGAGGCCGGCTTCAGTGTGCTGCGCAGCAACAGCCTGTTCAGCCTGTTCATGCTGGTGGGGCTGCCCAGCGCCTTCATCCTGCCCTGGCTGGCCCAGCGCTACGACAACCGCTACCAGATGCTGCTCGGTTGCGGCATCACCAGTTCGCTGTGCCTGGGGATGATCACCTTCGCCCCCGGCCTCTACCCCGAGGTCTGGGCAGTGCTGCTGGGGCTGGGGCTTTCCGGCTCCTTCGCGCTGTCCATGGTGCTGCCGCTGTACGAGGTGAACACCTCCCTGGCGGTGAGCCGCTGGACGGCGATGATGCTCTTCGCCGGGTACAGCCTGGGCAGCCTGACGCCGGTGCTCGCCGGCCTCGGTCGCGACCTGGGCGGTAACTACCAGTTGCCCTTCATGGTCTTCACCGGCCTGGCGGTGACCATGTGCGTGCTGGCCTGGATGTTGGGCCGGCGCCGGGCCTGATGGGGCCTGGTCGAGGAAATCAGCGGCAATTCCTTTCCTGCCTGGCAGCCCTGTGATAGAAGGCTGCCACTGTTTTTCTGGAGTGCTCGCGTGGACTCTGAATCCATCGTCTATGGCTGCATCCGCGACTGGCCGTCGGACGACGGCGAGGTGCGGCAACTGCGCCGCGCGACCAACCGCCGCGTGATCGAAAGCCTGCCTGCCGGTGACATCTGGCCCTTCCTCGGGCGCGAGATGTTTTCCTTCAGCGCCCATCCCGGCCAGGGGCTCTACCAGACCCAGGTGATCCACTTCGGTGCCAGCTATGCGGCGGTGGAGTACGAGTGGAACCTGTGGGTGCAACAGTTCGAGGCCCTGCTCAAGCAGCTCTACTGGGGCAGCGCCGTGGTGCACCTGGAGACCGAGCTCAACGGCACCCACACCTTCCGCTGGGAAAGCGAACAGGGCTTCCACAGCCCCCAGGAAGCCAACCTGCGCGTACGCTGCGCCTGGGAACGCGAAGGCGCGTTGCGCGGCTGAACACACCTGGCGCGCTCCTTGCCTTCAGCTCCTTGCAATGAGCGGCAGCGTGAGCCGCGCACTGATCGGCTCCGGACGAGGACATCCCCCCATGCTCAACTACCTCTGGTTCTTCCTCGCCGCACTCTTCGAGATCGCCGGTTGCTATGCCTTCTTCATGTGGCTGCGCCTGGATCGCAGCGCCTGGTGGATCGCCCCCGGGCTGCTCAGCCTGCTGTGCTTCGCCCTGCTGCTGACCCGCGTCGAAGCGGCCTACGCCGGTCGCGCCTATGCGGCCTACGGTGGCATCTACATCATCACCTCGCTGCTCTGGCTGGGCCTGGTGGAGCGCACCCGCCCGCTGGCCAGCGATTGGCTGGGCGCGGCGCTCTGCGTCGCGGGTGCGCTGGTCATCCTGCTGGGGCCGCGCTTCTCCCAGAGCTGAAGGGCAACCCGTGCTTTCGTCGAATCCTGATACAGATGGGGTGGCAAGGCGCTCCCGGGCTGCTAGATTTTCGTCCTCGGTCTCGATCATCCTTTCGCCAGGCCCGGTTACCCAACAAGAACAGGACGGACCCGCCATGGATACTTGTCAGAGCATTTCCGCTGCCGAATTGAAGAACCTGGTCCATCAGCAACTGCACGACTGTTCCCCTGCCCAGCAGGTGGTGTTCGCCGCCTGTCGCGTTCCCTTCTATGCCCACACCCGGCTGCGCCTCGGCGAGCTGGAGCCGGTGCTGGTCGTCGCCGAGCTGCCCAGCGGTCTCCTCTATTTCGAGGAGGCGGACGAGGGTTTCGGCCTTGGCGTGGCGGACGAGCACGGCGTGCTCCACTGCCATGGCCACGACCCGCTGGCACTGGCCCAGGCGCTTTCCCGCGCCGGCTTCTGAGGCGCTCCGGGCTGCCGGTTATCCAGGCGGCCATTCTGCCGATGCACTGTTCCCACAGCGTCACGCCTGTCGCCCGCTCGACAGCCAAGGTGCGCGCAAGGGGCTCAATCGCGTAGCATCCGCCTGCGTGATGGCACTTTGAAATCTTCCGCCTGCCGCCGTCATTTCAGGCCCGTTCCGGGCACCGCTGGCTAAGCTTCTTGTCTGAAGCGAAGAGCTGGCTTCAACCACCATCAACATCAGCCGCTGCATGCAGCCGGCCCACAGGGGAGCGACGGATGGAGAAAGTAGAGGCCAAACGCCTGGCGCTGTTCCTGCGCACGCGCCTGGCTCTATGGCTGGCCTACTTCCTGATCCTGTTCGGTGGTGTGGTGGCCATCGGCGTCAACCTCTATCAGGTGTTCGACTCCCGCACGCACTACCTCAGCGAGGCGGACAAATCCAACGCCAACCTGGCCTACTCGGTTTCCCAGCACGCGGAGGAGACCATCAAGGAAGCCGACCTGATCCTCAGCGGCCTGGTCTACCTGCTGGAAAGCGCCGACCTGCACGACCAGCAGCGCATCAAGGGCCTGATCACCGCCTACAAGCTGCGCGCGCAGCAGCTGTCCGGCATCTACGTGTTCGACAGCAGCGGGCGTTGGCTCCACTACACCAGCGCGCCGCCGTCGCCCACCACCAGCAGTGCCGACCAGGAATACTTCCAGCACCACCTCAACTCGGTGAGCCGCGACATCGAGGTCAGCTCGCCCATGCAGAGCCGTTCCACCGGCGAGTGGGTGCTGCCCATCTCGCGCCGCCTCAACGGCACCCATGGCGAGTTCGCCGGGGTGGTGCTGGCGACCATCCGCATCAGCTACTTCAACGCCTTCTACAAGGACTTCGACATCGGCCGCAACGGCGCCATCCTCCTGGCCGAGAACGACGGCACCCTGGTGGTGCGGCGCCCGGTGATGGAGCCCGGCACCGGCAACCTGAAGGACAGCCCGCTGTTCATGGACGACCTGAAGAACTCGCCGGTGGGCACCGGCGCCGGCCTTTCCAGCCTGGACGGCCGCGAGCGCGTCTACGCCTACCGGGTGCTGGACGGCTACCCGCTGCTGGTGGTGGCCGCTATGCAGAAGAGCGAAGTGCTCACCGAATGGCGGCAGAAGGCCGTGGTGCTGGTGACCCTGGTCACCGGTCTGGTGTTGGCGCTGATGAGCATCGGCGTGGTGCTGGTGCGGCGTACCCGCCAGCGCCTGCTGGCGGCCCGCAGCATCCAGCTGGAGAACGAGGAGCTGTCGCAGCTGGCGGCGATAGACGGCCTGACCGGCATCGCCAACCGCCGGCAGTTCGACAAGACCCTCAACGAGGAATTCCAGCGCGCGGCGATCATCCGCCAGCCCATCTCGCTGCTGATGATCGATGTGGATAACTTCAAGCTGTTCAACGACACCTACGGCCACCGTGCCGGCGACCTGTGCCTCAAGGCGGTGAGCGAGGCGCTCAAGGTGATCAAGATCCGCTCCACCGACCTCATTGCCCGCTACGGCGGCGAAGAGTTCGCCATCATCCTGCCGCACACCGCGCCGGCCGGCGCCCAGGTGATCGCCGAGAGCGTGCGCGCCGCCGTCGAGACGAAGCACATAGAGCACCTGGGGGCCCAGGCCGGCGTGGTGACCGTGAGCATCGGCATCCACAGCATGATCCCCCGCCCCGGCGACCTGCCCGAGATGCTCATCCAGAGTGCGGACACGGCCCTCTACGCCGCCAAGCACTCCGGGCGCAACAAGGTGCGCAGCTTCGGCTGAGTGCAGCCCGGCCCTCCAATAACCCTGAATACGGTCGCTTTGCAGGGCTGCGGGCCGCAGCCCGCCTGCTTATGCCATCCAAGCGAACACTTATTGCCAATTCTTCTTGAAATTAATATTGCGCACAAAATAAATGCACACTAATCTTCGCTCCATGGAATCGCTTAGCGCACAAATCTACAGCGAGCCAAATAACCCCCAATCGCTATCAAGAGGAACACATCATGAGCATCGAAAACGTCCTGTACCGCGCCTATGCAGAAGCCACCGGTGGCCGTGAAGGCCGCGCCATCTCCTCCGACGGCGTCCTCGACGTCTCCCTGACCACCCCGCGTGAACTGGGTGGCGCGGGCGGCGAGGGCACCAACCCCGAGCAACTGTTCGCCGCCGGTTATTCGGCCTGCTTCCTGGGGGCGATCAAGTTCGTCGGTGCCCGTGACAAGTACGCCGTTCCGGCGGACGCCTCCATCGAAGGCATCGTCGGCATCGGCGCCATCCCCACCGGCTTCGGCATCGAGGTGGAACTGCAGATCAGCCTGCCGGGCATGGATAAGGACCAGGCGCGCGAGCTGGTGGAAAAAGCCCACATCGTCTGCCCCTACTCCAACGCCACCCGCGGCAACATCGACGTCACCCTGACCCTGGTCTGAGGCGACGGTGGAATGAAAAAGGGCCCTTCGGGGCCCTTTTTGCGTTTGGGAGAAACAGCGTTCGCAGGATGGGGCGAGCGGTCAGGCCTCGGGCTCGATAAACAGCTGCTGCACCACGGAGAAGTCCTGGCGGCCCTTGCCCTGCTTGAGCAGCATCTTGTAGAGCTGCAGCGCCAGGGCGCCCATGGGGGTGCTGTTCTGGGTGAGCTGCGCGGCCTCCTGGGCCAGGCCCAGGTCCTTGGCCATCAGCTCGGCCATGAAGCCGCCCTGGTAGCCGTTACTCGCCGGTGCCGCAGCCATCACGCCGGGCCAGGGGTTGTAGCGCTCCAGCACCCAGTTGCCGCCGGAGCTCTGGCGCATGATCTCCGCCAGGGCGCTGGGGTCGAGGCCGTTGGCCACGCCCAGGGCCATGGCTTCGGCGGTGGCGATCATCTGCACCGCCAGCACCTGGTTGTTGCACACCTTGGCCACCTGGCCGGCGCCTTCCGGGCCGGCGTGGAAGATGTTCTTGCCCATGGCCGCCAGCACCGGGCGGGCCTTTTCCAGGGTGTTGCCGTCGCCGCCGACCATGAAGGTCAGGGTGCCGCCGACGGCCCCGGCGGTGCCACCGGAAACCGGTGCGTCCAGCAGGTCGATGCCCAGCGCCTTGGCCTGGGCGTGCACCTTGCGCGCCGAGTCGGGGGCGATGGTCGAGCACTCCAGCACCAGGGTGCCGGCGCGGATGAAGGCGAGCAGGCCGTCGTCGCCCAGGTACAGGCCCTCCACATGGCGGCTGGCGGGCAGCATGCTGACCACGATCTCGACGCCGGAAACGGCATCGTGGGCATCGTTGGCGGCCTTGGCACCTTCGGCCACCAGTTCGTCCACCGCGCTTTGCACCAGGTCGAAGACCTTGAGCTCATGGCCGGCCTTGAGCAGGTTGCGGGCCATTGGCAGGCCCATGTTGCCGAGGCCGATGAAGGCGATCTTTTTCATTGTTGTTCTCCTTGGCCGTTGTGGATGGGCTAGAGCGCTGCCAGCGGATGGGGGCCATCCCACACCGGCTCGAAGTGCGCCTCGATCACCGCGCGGGGGATGGCGGCGGCATCGGGCCAGTGCCAGCGCGGCGTGTTGTCCTTGTCGATCAGGCGCGCCCGCACACCTTCGGAGAATTCCGGGTGGCGGCAGCAGTTCAGGCTCATGGCGTATTCCATGCGGAACACCTCGCCCAGGGACAGGTAGCGGGCACGGCGGATCTGCTCCCAGACCAGGTGCGCGGTGAGCGGGCAGCCGCCCGC
Organism: Aquipseudomonas alcaligenes MRY13-0052; assembly: GCA_000474255.1. GTDB lineage: Bacteria > Pseudomonadota > Gammaproteobacteria > Pseudomonadales > Pseudomonadaceae > Metapseudomonas > Metapseudomonas solani. The sequence goes on along the minus strand of BATO01000058.1, from coordinate 33,370 downwards.
CAGGGTCTTGGCGGCGCGGGCGAGGAGGGCGTCATCGTCGTGCTGCAGCGCGGTGATGGCCTTCCAGGCGGTCGGCAGGTCGGCCACGTCCAGCAGCGCGTCGATGCGCGCCCGGCGGGGCAGCCACTGGGCCGCCGGCAACTGGCCGCGGGCCTGGTGTTCCAGGGACTGCAGCAGGCTGGTGAGCTGCGCGCCGGCCTGCTCGCGCCAGTTCAGCTGCACCAGGCCGTCGAGCAGCTCGGCTTGCTGGTCTTCCAGCAGGAAGCGGTCGGCGAGACCCAGGTCCAGGGCGTCGTGGGCGTTGATGGTGCTGGCGGTGAGGCCGAGGAACAGCCCCAGGCGGCCGGGCAGGCGGGCGAGGAACCAGCTGCCGCCGACGTCCGGGTACAGGCCGATGTTGATCTCCGGCATGCCCAGACGGCTGGAGGGGGTGACGATGCGGATGGCCGCGCCCTGCATCAGGCCCATGCCGCCGCCCAGCACATGGCCGTGGGCCCAGCAGATCAGCGGCTTGGAGTAGGTGTGGATGCGGTGGTCGAGACGGTATTCGTCGGCGAAGAAGCGCGCCGCCAGCGGGGGCACCTCGCCGGGGTGTTCGCGACAGGCCTCCACCAGCTTGCGCACATCGCCGCCGGCGCAGAAGGCGCGCGGGCCGTTGCCGCGCAGCAGCACGCAGACGACCTCCGGGTTGCTTTCCCATTCCTGCAGCCTCGCGTCGAGGGCCTCGATCATTGGCAGGCTCAGGGCGTTGAGGCTGGCTTCGGCATCGAGGCTGGCGATGCCGATGCGGGCGCCGTGCAGGCCGACGCGTTCTTCGAACTGGATATTCATCACTTCTCCCAACGGGTGTCTTCGGGCTGGCGGCTCAACGGTTGCGCCATTGCGGGTCGCGCTTCTCGAGGAAGGCGTTGACCCCTTCGCGGGTGTCCTCGGCGTCGAACAGGTCGACGAAGCGCTCGCGCTCCTCCGGCAACCAGGTGTTCGGCCCGCGCTGGCGCGCGCCTTCGATCAGCGGCTTGATGGTGCGCACCGCCACCGGGCTCTGCCGCGCCACCTTGGCGGCCAGCAGCAGGGCGGCGCCGCGCGCCTCGCCGGTGTCCACCACCTGTTCCACCAGGCCGATTCGCAGGGCGGTTTCCGCGTCCACGCGCTCGCCGCAGAGGATCATGCGCTTGGCCCAGCCTTCGCCCACCAGCCAGGACAGCGCCTGGGTGCCGCCAGCGCAGGGCAGCAGGCCCACGGCGGCTTCGGGCAGGGCCATCAGCGATTGCCGTTCGGCGATGCGCAGGTCGCAGGCCAGGGCGCATTCCAGGCCGCCGCCCATGGCGTAGCCGTTGATCGCGGCGATGGACACGCCACGGAAGTCGCGCAGGGTTTCGAAGGCTTCACCGAAGCGCCGGGCCATCTCGCGGGCGCGGGCCTTGTCGCCGTCGGCGAAGAGGTTGAGGTCGGCGCCGGCGCTGAAGAACTTCGGCCCCTGTCCGGTCACCACCAGGGCATAGACGTCGTCGTCGCGGTTGAGGTGCTCGACCACCTGCTTGAGGCCGATCAACGAGTCGCGGTCCCAGGTGTTGGCCGGCGGGTGGTTGATGGTGATCAGCGCGGTGTGCCCGTGCTTTTCCACGGTGAGCTTGTGGGTCAGGTCGAAAACGCCGGATTGGTACGGCTCTACGGCAGTGCTCATGGAGTGCTCCTTACAACAGGCGGTCGATGCTGCCGCCCTGTTCCAGTAAACGGCGCGCCACGATGACGCGCATGATCTCGTTGGTGCCTTCGAGTATCTGGTGCACACGGGTGTCACGCACCCAGCGCTCCAGAGGGTAGTCATTCAGATAGCCATAGCCACCATGGAGTTGCAGTGCATCGTTGCAGATGTCGAAGCACTGGTCGGTGGCGAAGCGCTTGGCCATGGCGCAGTAGAGGCTGGCCTCGGCGTGGCGATGGTCCAGGCGGTGGGCCGCCAGGCGCACCATCTGCCGGCTGGCGGTGAGCGCGGTGAGCATGTCGGCGAGCTTGAACTGCAGGGCCTGGAACTCGGCCAGGGGCTTGCCGAACTGCTTGCGCTCCTCGACGTAGCGCAGGCTCTGCTCCAGCGCCGCCTGGCCCGCGCCCAGGGAACAGCTGGCGATGTTCAGGCGGCCGCCGTCCAGGCCTTTCATGGCGTAGACGAAGCCCTGGCCTTCCGGGCCGATGCGGTTGCCGGCAGGGATGCGCACGCCCTCGAAGGTGATGGTGCGGGTGGGCTGGGCGCGCCAGCCCATCTTGTCTTCGTTGCGCCCGTAGCGGATGCCCTCGGCGTCGGCCGGCACCAGGAAGCAGGAGATGCCCTTGGCGCCGTCTTCGCCGGTGCGTGCCATGACGATCAGCACCTGGGTGCTGCCGGCCCCGGAGATGAAGCACTTGCTGCCGTCCAGCACGTAGTGCTCGCCGTCGCGGCGTGCACGGGTGCGCAGGTGGGCGGCGTCGGAGCCGGCATCCGGCTCGGTGAGGCAATAGGACGCCAGGTGCTCGCCGCTGATCAGCCCCGGCAGCCAGCGCGCCTTGAGGTCGGTGTCGCCGAAGGAGGCGAGCATCCAGGCGGCCATGTTGTGGATGGTCAGGTAGGCGGTAGTGGCGACGCAGCCGGCGGCGAGCTGTTCGAAGATCAGTGAGGCGGACAGGCGCGAGAGGCCCAGCCCGCCGTCGTCCTCGGCGATGTACAGGCCCAGGTAGCCCTGCTCGGCGGCGCGGCGGATCACCTCCACCGGGAAGTGGTGGTCACGGTCCCAGTCCGCTGCGTTCGGCGCCAGCTCGTGGCGGGTGAAGGCGGCGGCGCTGTGTACCAGCAGGCGCTGTTCATCACTGAGTTCGAAGTCCATGGCATCTCATTGCAAGGTCGGGGGTTGGTTGCCGGCACGCCGTTCGGCCTGCCAGTCGGGGAGGCTGGGCAGGGCGCTGCTGGCGTCGAGGCGGTCGACGATTTCGAAGTAGTCCTGCTTGAGCGGGTCCTTGAGCACCTCGTCACGGGTCTTCACCCGCACGGCATAGACCGTCTGCAGGTTCTGGTGATCGAAGGGACGCCACTGCTGCTCGTCCTTCAGCAGGCTGTATGTATGGCCTTCCAGCGCCTTGATCAGTGCCTCGCTGTTGAGGCTGCCGCTGCGTTTGGCGGCATCGGCCCATTGCTGGACGATGCTGTAGGCGGAGGCGGCGGAGCTGGAGGGGTACATCTGGTAGCGGGCCTTGAAGGCTTCGACGAAGGCCATGCCGCGCTGGGATTTCTCCAGGGCCGGCACGCGCCAGGTCCAGGGTTCGGTACCGAGCACGCCTTGCATCAGGTCGGGGCCGGCCTGCTCGATGATGCCCTGGGTGAGGTTCGGCGCGACGATCTGCATGCGTTCGGTCAGGCCCATGTCCTTGGCGATGCGCATGGCGCGCACCAGGTCTTCGCCGAACAGCACCAGGGCCAGCACCTGGGCGTCGCTGGCGGCGGCCTGGGTCAGGGCGTCCTGGTAGTCGGTGAGGCGTGCGCCGGGGAAGGGCACGTGCACGCCGGCGTGGCGGGCGGGGTCCTGGCTGGCGGTGGCCTGGCGCAGCGAGGCCTCGGTGGTGTGGCCCCAGGTGTAGTCGGCGGTGACATAGAAATAGCGTTTGTCGGGCAGGGTCTTGTTCAGGTACTGGCCGAGTACCTTGGCGCTCATCCAGGCGTTGTTGCACTCGCGGAACATGTAGCGATGGCCGTTCTTGCCGGTGGTGTCGTTGGAGTAGGTGAGGGTGCCGAAGTACAGCAGGCCGTGGTCACGGGCACGTTCGCCGGCGGCGATGGCCACCGCGCTGGAGGCGCCGCCGAAGACCATCACCGCACCTTCTGCGGCCAGCTTGTCGACGTTCTTCACCGCTTTTTCCGGGCGTGAGGCGGAATCCTTGCCGGACAGGCGCAAGGGGCGGCCGAGCACCCCGCCGGTGGCGTTGAGCTCGTCGATGGCCAGCAGGGCTCCACGCATCTGCGCCAATCCCTCTTCCTTGTATGAGCCGGTGCGCGGGTAGTTGAGCCCCAGGGTGATGGGCTCAGCGGCCTGCGCACAGGCGGTGATTCCGGCCCAGAGGGCCAGAGTGGCAGTCAATCGGCGCATTGCAGTTCTCCTTGTTGTTGTGGAAGAACCTTTTACGCCGCTCGTTTGTAAGGGGAGATCGTCTTTTGGTCTAACAGGGCCGACGCACTTCTCACTTCAACTGAATGGTCATGTTCGGCCCGCTCACGGGGCTGTCGTCGAACCAGCGGCTGGTGACCGTCTTGGTCTCGGTGTAGAAGCGCACAGCCTGTTTGCCGTAGGCATGCAGGTCGCCGTAGAAGGAGCCCTTCCAGCCGGTGAAGGAGAAGAATGGCAGCGGCACCGGGATCGGCACGTTGATGCCCACCTGGCCCACCTCCACCGCATGCTGGAAGTGCCGCGCGGCGCCGCCGGAACGGGTGAAGATGCTGGTGCCGTTGCCGTAGGGGCTGGCGTTGACCAGTTCGATGGCGGCGTTGAGGTCGTCCACCTCCATGCAGGCCAGCACCGGGCCGAAGATCTCTTCGCGGTACAGGCCCATCTTCGTGGTCACGCCGCGGAACAGGGTCGGGCCCAGCCAGTTGCCATCGGGAAAGCCCGCCACTTCGCAGTGGGAGCCGTCCAGCAGGCAGTCGGCGCCTTCGGCCTTGCCCTCGGCGATCAGCCGTTGCACGCGTTGCTTGGCCTGCTGGCTGATCAACGGGCCGTAGGCGGCGTGGGCGTCCTGCCAGTGGCCGGGCTTGAGCTCGGCCATCTGCGCGGCCAGCTCGGGGATCCACTCCCGCGCCGCGCCGACGAACACCGCCACGCTGATGGCCATGCAGCGCTGGCCGGCGGCGCCGCAACTGGCGCCCAGCAGGTTGCTGAGGACCTGGTCCTTGTTGGCGTCGGGCATGATCACCATGTGGTTCTTGGCGCCGGCGAAGGCCTGCACGCGCTTCAGGTGCGCGGTGCCGGTGCGGTAGATGTGCTGGCCCACCGGCACCGAGCCGACGAAGGAGATGGCGCGGATGTCCGGGTGGGTGAGCAGGGCGTCCACCTGCTCGCGGCCACCGTGCAGCACCTGCAGCACGCCCTTGGGCGCGCCGGCTTCGAGGAACAGCTCGGCGAGGCGGTTGGGGGTCAGCGGGTCCTGCTCGGATGGCTTGAGGATGAAGGTGTTGCCGCAGGCGATGGCCAGGGGAAACATCCACAGCGGGATCATCGCCGGGAAGTTGAAGGGGGTGATGCCGACGCACACGCCCAGGGGCTGGACCCAGCTGGCGGTGTCGATCTCGCGGGCCACGTTCTCCACCGTCTCGCCCATCATCAGGCTGGCGATGTTGGCGGCGTGCTCGGCCACCTCGATGCCGCGCCAGACGTCGCCCTTGGCATCGGCGAAGGTCTTGCCGGTCTCGCTGGCGAGGATTTCGGCCAGCTCGTCGTGGTGCTCCTTGAGCAGGTGCTGGTAGCGCAGCATCAGCCGCGCCCGTTCCGACACCGGCACCTCGCGCCAACTGGTGAAGGCCTGCTTGGCGCTGGCGATGGCGGCCTCGATTTCCTCGGGCGTTGCCTTGGGCGCCAGGGCCAGCACGGCCTGGGTCGCGGGATCGGTGACTTCGATCAGCTCGCGGGAGCGGCTGTCGCGCCATTCGCCGTCGATGAGTTGCGGAATCGTCCTGGTCATCTCGTCCTCCACCCGTGCCGGGCGTCTTGTTGTTTTCTTGTCGTTATAGCGGCGCGCACGGCAGATGTGGATTGACGATCTTGTCGCCTGGATGGACGATCTTGTGATTGCAGGCCCAGACAAGAACAACCATGAGCCGCTCCGTGGAAACCTCCAACTGGCCCTTGCCGGCCAATGGCGTGCGCTTCACCACGCCACCGCGCCTGCGCCGCCTGCTGGCGCGCAACCCGCTGACGGCGGGCTGTTACCCCCTGGCCCTGGGCTTCTACCCGGAGGCTGGTGGGCACCGCATGCTGCGCCTGGCGCCGGACGATCACCTGCTCATCTACTGCCGTGCCGGCCAGGGCTGGCTGGAGACCGGGGATGGACGATTGGACGTGGTCGGCGGCGACCTGCTGCTGCTGCCCAAGGGGCGCATGCACGCCTACGGCGCCGACCCGCAGCGGCCCTGGAGCATCTATTGGGTGCACTTCGAAGGGGAGTTGGTGGAGGACTTCCTGCGCCCCCTGGGGCCGGCCGGGCTGCGCCGCATCGGTGCCCAGCCGCGCCTGCTGGCGGATTTCGACGCCTTGCTGGGGCTGCGCCGCCATGGGCTCAACCCGCTGCATTTCGTCCACGCCGCCCATCAGTTGCAGACGCTGCTGACCTCGCTCGCCGTGTTGCCGGCGCGCGGGGTGCTGAAGTCCGGGCGCGTGCTGGACATCGACGCTGTGCAGGCGGTGATGCGCGCGCACCTGCACGACAGCCTCAACCTCGACCAGCTGGCCGCGCAGTTCAAGCTGTCGCGCTTTCACTTCGCCAAGACCTACCGCGCGCTGACCGGGCACGCGCCGATCCAGGACTTCATCCAGTTGAAGATGGCCCACGCTTGTCGCCTGCTCGACGAAGGCGAGCAGGGCATCCGCCAGATCGCCGAGCAACTGGGCTACGAGGACGTCTATTACTTCTCGCGGCTGTTCCGCAAGGTGGTGGGCATGGCGCCCAGCCATTACCGGGCGCTGCACCAGGGCTGATGCGATTCAGGCGTGGCCCTTGCCGCCGAGCAGCTTGAACCAGAAGCCCACCTCGCTGGCGAGCTCCGCGCGTACCGCCTCCGGCGGCAGGCTGTCGAGGCGTTCCCCCAGCAGGCGCTGCCAGGCGGGTAGCTGCACCAGCTGCTCATCGTCGAGTTCCCGCGCGGCCAACTGGCGGGCCACCTGCACCACGTCCACCAGGTCCGCCGAGCCCTTGTGCGCGCGGCACCAGTCGCTGCGGTTGCGCGCGCAGTCGATGAGCAGCGGCGGCAGCTTCCAACTGGTGAGCACTATCACCCCGATGTCGGCGGAGAGCTGGTCGCAGAGACGCTGCAGCTCGCTCTCCTCGCGGGGGACCTCCGGCCAGCGCTCCAACTCGTCGAGCAACGGCAGGCTGCCGATGTCCTGCACCAGGCCGGCGAGCAGGGCGTCTTCCAGGGGCAGGCGCGTGAGCAACTGGGCCAGGCAGGCGCTGTGGGCGGCGCAGAGCAGGGCGGCATTCCAGCGGGTGCGGAAGACCTTCTGCAGGGCCGGGTCCTGGCTGGTGAACAGGTGCTGGATGGCGAAGCTGAGCACCAGGTTGTTGAGGCGCTGCATGCCCAGGCGCGCGATCACCTCCTGCAGGTTCACGCCCTGGCGCAGGTTGCGCAGCATCGGGGTCTCGGCGAATTGCAGCAGGTAGGCGGCGAGCGGCGGGTTGCTGTGCAGCAGGCGGGTGACCTGTTCCAGCGAGGCGTGCTCGGATGCCAGCAGCTTGCGCAGGCGCAGCGAGGTTTCCGGCATCTGCGGCACCTTGGCGTTGCCCTTGAGGAAGCTGCTGTAGAGCGAGAACTTCAGGCCATCGTGGCGGTTGTCCATCGGATGCGATCTCCTTGTCCTCCTTGATTGACAAGAGTAGAGGGCATTTTTTAGGGTGCCCGACCATTGAGCGGCCTTCGCCCGCCTCATCCGCGCTGGAAGGCGCTAGAGAACTGGAAGAGAGATGACCGAGACCGTTGATCGGATAAAGCTCGAAGCGGGTTGGAAAGAGGCCCTGCGTGACGAGTTCGACAAGCCCTACATGAAGGCGCTGGGCGAGTTCCTGCGCGCCGAGAAGGCCGCCGGCAAGGTGGTGTTCCCGCCCGGCCCGATGATTTTCAACGCGCTGAACTCCACGCCGCTGGACGAGGTGAAGGTGGTGATCATCGGCCAGGACCCTTATCACGGCCCTGGCCAGGCCCATGGCCTGTGCTTCTCGGTGCAGCCGGGCGTGCCCATCCCGCCGTCGCTGCTGAACATCTACAAGGAGCTCAAGCGCGACCTGAACATCGACATGCCCGACCACGGCCACTTGCAGAGCTGGGCCGAGCAGGGCGTGCTGCTGCTCAACACCTCCCTGACCGTGGAGCAGGCCCGGGCCGGTTCCCACGCCAACCAGGGCTGGCAGCCCTTCACCGACCGGGTGATAGAGGTCGTCAGCGCGCACCAGCCGAACCTGGTGTTCCTGCTCTGGGGCGCCCACGCGCAGAGCAAGCAGCGCCTGATCGACTCCACCAAGCACCTGGTGCTGCGTTCCGCCCACCCCTCGCCGCTGTCGGCCTACCGCGGCTTCCTCGGCAACGGCCACTTCAGCCGCTGCAACAAGTTCCTCGAGCAGCACGGCCTGGCGCCCATCGATTGGAGCGTGCCGCCGCTCTGACGCCGCTGGCGCATGGCGTCACGCGCTTTGGCGCGAGCCGCCATGCGCCGGGTCATCCCCGCGCTGTAGCCTGCCGTGCATCCCCATTGGCTCACGACAGGACGCCCCATGCCCGCTTCCACCCCGATGCTGATCCTCCATGTCGGCGGCGAGCTGCTGCTGGCCAGCGCCTGCCTCCTGGCTGCCTGGCTCCATGGCCGTGAGCGCGAGGGCTGGCGGGCGGCGGGCTTCGTCTCCATGGCCCTGGCGGCGCTGGCAGGGGCGGTGCTCTATGCAGGCTTCACCGTCGTCGATGACCTGCACCGCCAGTTGGCCTTCGTCTCCTCGCGCATTGGCTTGCCGCTGATAGCGTTCGTCTGGCTGCAGGGGGCGCCGCGTCACCTGGCGCTGCTGGCCCTGGCGGCGGCGATGCTGCTGCTGCCGCCCCCTGTCGCGCTGGTGGGCAATGCGCTGGCCCTGGTGGCGCTGGCCTGGCCGGGGCGTTCCCGGCGCTGGCCGCTGGCGGTGGCCGGCTCCCTGGCGTTCCTGCTGGCGGGGCTGGTGATCGGCACCCAGGGCGACTGGCTCGGGATTCCCCGGGTCGACCTGTTCCACCTGTGCCTGGCCACGGCAGTGCTGGCCTGGATCGGCGCGCGCCTGCGCGGCTGAGGCGGGTTCAGGCCGTCGGGCACTGCAACTGGCGGATGTCCTGCTGCAGGTCGTGCAGGCGGCTGCGCAGGCGCTCGCGCTGGCTGGCGCTGGATGCATTGAACAGGTCGGCGAGCAACTGCGACAGGGCCACCTGCCCGCGCGCGAAGTGCGCCCGGTAGGCGTCGCTCCAGAAGGCTTCGCGGTCCTGCAGCAGCGCCGCGACGCGCGGTGCGAAATCCTGGCTGTCGCGCTCGGCGAGGGCGCTGCGCAGGGCTGATTGCCAGAGCCTGCGGTTATCCACCCACAACAGGTTGCTGTCGCCGAGGCTTTCGGCCCAGGCATCCACTTTCGCCTGCTGCTGGGCGGAGAGCGTGCCGAACCAGGGCTTGAGGCGTTTCTCCATGCGTTCGCGGCGCTGTTCGACCTGCTCGTCACGCGGGATCAGGTGCTCCTTGCGCAGCTTGCGTTCCTTCTCGTCCAGCGAGGTGTTCAGTTCCTCCACCTGCTCGGGGTCGAGCCCCTGCAGCAGCGAAACGCTGGTGGGGGTGATCTCCACGGCGACGGCGTCGATGGCTTCCTTGAACCCCTGCATGTGCTCGAGCAGTTGCCCGGCATCCAGTCGCTCGGCCTGGCCCAGGGTTGCCACCTCCTGCAGCCAGGCGGCGTAGCGTGGCAACTGGGTGCTGCAGTGCCAGCGCAGGTGTGCCTGAATGCGCGGTTCCAGCCAGGCGCGCTGGGCCTTGTGCAGGCTGACGTAGTCGGCGATGGACCAGGGGATCAGCCAATCGAGGTTGCGGTAGGCGAGGTCCAGGCGGCTGCAGGCGCCGAGAAGCAGCAGCGCCGCGAAGAGCGGCAGCCAGCGGAGGGGCGCGAGGGCGCGCGGACGCGGCATGGGATCACCGTGGGCGGCAGGGCATGGCCAAGAGGATAGGACAGGGCCCCCGCCAAGCGGAGCGTGGGGACATATCCGTTAATCAAATGGCCGCTCCTCGTGGGAGCCAATCCATTCGCGATACGGCCTCGCTGTACTGGGTGCCAACCTACGGGCGGGCGCGCTGGCGCCAGCGGCGGTAGATGGGTTCGGCGAGGAACAGCACCAGCAGCAGGCGCAGCACCTGCAAGGCGGTGACCAGGGGGACGGAGAGCTGCAGGGTCTCGGCGGTGAGGCTCATCTCGGCGATGCCGCCGGGCATCATGCCCAGGGTCAGCGAGCGTATGTCCAGGGCGGTGAGCCAGCCCAGGCCGAGGGCGCAGAGGGTGGCGGCGCCGATCATCAGTGCGGTGCCCAGCAAAGTGCGGGCGAGGAAGCTGGGGGCGCGGCGGAAGAAGGCGCGATCGAAGTGGCAGCCCAGGCCGCTGCCGATCAGCAACTGGCCGACCTGGCTGGCGCCGGGGGGCAGGCCCAGGTGCAGGTCGTAGAGGATGCTGGCGGTGGCGCTGACCAGCAGCGGTCCGAACAGCCAGGGGTTGGGCTGGCGCAGGCGTTGCCAGAGCAGCGCCAGCAGGCCGCCGGCGGGCACCAGTAGGGCCAGCCAGGCCCAGTCCACCGGCGCGACCGGGTGCAGCGCCGGGCCGTCGCCCAGCAGCAGCTTGAACACCGCCGGCACGCAGAGCACCACGGCCACCACGCGCAGGCTCTGCCCGGCCGCCACGCGGCTGGGGGAGGCGCCGTTGCGCAGGCCGAGGTTGACCATCTCCCCCGAGCCGCCGGGCATGCTGGAGAAGAAGGCGGTGGCCGGGTCTTCCCCGGTGCGCCGCAGCAGCCACACGGCGGCGGCGCTGGAGAGGGTGGTGAACAGGGCGCCGAAGAGGATCAGCCAGAAGTGCGCCAGCACCTGCTCCACCACGGCGGGGGAGAAGTGCAGGCCGATGCCGATGCCGATGATCCATTGCCCGGTCTTGCGGCCCCCTGGCAGATCACGGATCTGCCAGGGGGTGGTGCAGCGGAACAGGATGACCGCCACCAGGGCGCCGATCATCCAGGGCAGCGGCCAGTGGGCGAGGCTGGCCAGCAGCCCGCCCACCGCGCCCACTAGCGGGGTGGCCCACCAGGCGCGCCATCCCTCAGGCACCGGCCAGGGCCTTGCGCTGGGCGCTGCGGCGGCGCCAGATGCGCACCAGCGGCAGGGCCAGCATCACCAGCACCAGGGCCCAGGTGCCGAGGGTGATGGGGCTGGACCAGAGGATGCCCAGCTCACCGTTGGAGATGGACAGCGCACGGCGCAGGTTCTGCTCCATCAGCCCGCCGAGGATGAAGCCCAGCAGCAGCGGCGACAGGGGGAAGTCCAGCTTGCGCAGGATGTAGCCGAAGATGCCGATGGCGACCATCAGGAACAGGTCGAAGGTGGTGGCGTGCACGGCGTAGACGCCGATGGAGGTGATGATGGCGATCACCGGCACCAGCACCCAGTTGGGCACGTTGAGGATGCGGGTGAACAACCGGATCATCGGGATGTTGAGGATCACCAGCATGAGGTTGGCGATGAACAGCGAGGCGATCAGGCCCCAGACGATGTCCGGTTGCTGCTGGAACAGCATCGGGCCGGGGGTGATGTTGTAGAGCGTCAGCGCGCCGATCATCACCGCGGTGGTGCCGGAGCCGGGAACGCCGAGGGTCAGCATCGGCACCATGGCGCCGCAGGCGGAGGCGCCGATGGCGGTTTCCGGTGCCGCCAGGCCGCGCATGTCGCCCTTGCCGAACGTGCCGCTGTCGCCGGCCAGCTTCTTCTCGGTCATGTAGGCCACGGCGCTGGCCAGGGTGGCGCCAGCACCGGGCAGCACGCCGAGGATGAAGCCCATGACCCCGCAGCGCAGGTTGACCACGGCCACCGAAGCGGCCTCCTTGACGTTGAACAGCATGCGCCCGGTGGCCTTCACCGCAACGTGGCCGTGGTGAGTCTTCTCCAGCAACAGGAGGATCTCGCTCACCGAGAACAGGCCCAGTACCAGCACCACGAACTGGATGCCGTCGGCGACGTGGATGCTGTCGAAGGTGAAGCGGTACACGCCGCTGTTGGCGTCGATACCGATGGTGGAGAGGAACAGGCCGAGCAGGGCGGCGATGAAGGTTTTCATCGGCCGGTCGCCGGCCATGCCGCCCAGGGCGACGATGGCGAAGACCATGAGCACGAAGTACTCCGCCGGGCCGAAGGCGATGGCCCACTTGGCCAGCAGCGGGGCGAACAGCACCATGCCGCAGGTGGCGATGAAGGCGCCGATGAAGGAACTCCAGGCCGACAGCGACAGGGCCACGCCGGCCAGGCCCTGGCGGGCCATGGGGTAGCCGTCGAGGGTGGTCATCACGGTGGAGGCTTCACCGGGGATGTTGAGCAGGATGGAGCTGATGCGCCCACCGTATTCGCAGCCCAGGTAGACGGCGGCGAGGAGGATCAGCGCCGACTCCGGTGGCAGGCCGAGGGCGAAGGCCACCGGAATCAGCAGGGCCACGCCGTTGATCGGGCCGAGGCCCGGCAGCAGGCCGACGATGGTACCGATCAGGGTGCCCACCAGCGCAGTGACCAGGTTGTAGGGGGAAAGGGCAACGCCGAAGCCCTGGCCCAGGTAGCTCAAGGTTTCCATGTCATCACTCCAGGAAGTCGAGGACGCCCAGCGGCAGCGGCACGTCGAGGGTCTTGTCGAACAGCAGGTAGAGGCCGACGCTGATCAGCAGCGCGGCGATGGCACTGGGCAGCCAGCGGCCGCCGTAGAGGCGCGCCATGAAGACGCCGACGAGGCTGCTGGAGAGGATGAAGCCCAGCGGCTCGAAGAGCCCGGCGTAGACCAGCAGCAGGGCGATGCAGGCGGCCACCTTGCGCAGGCTGGCGGCGTCCAGCGGCTGCTCGTCGTGCGTGTGCGCCACCGGGGTGGGGCGCAGCGTCAGCCAGACCAGCGCGGCGGCCATCAGCCCCAGCATCAGCAGGGGGAAGGCGCGCGGGCCGACCGGCTCGTAGGAGAAGGCGGCGTGGTAGTCCCAGGCCAGCACGGCAAAAACCAGGCATGCAGCGAGCCAGCCCAGACTGAACAGGCGTTGAAAAAGCATGGTGAATTCCTCGCGGATCGAAGGCGCGGAGGGCCGGCTGGCGGGGCGCTCAGCCGGCTGCGGCGGTGAGCCTTATTGGGTCAGGCCGAATTCCTGGGCCATCTGCTTGTACTGGGCGACGCGCGTTTTCACGTAGGCGTCCAGTTCCGGGCCGGTCATGGCGAAGGGGAACAGCTCGCGCTGGTCGCGCAGCTTGGCGAAGTCCTCGGAGGCCAGCAACTGGTCGAAGGCGGCCTTCCACCAGGCGTAGTCCTCGTCGCTGACCTTGGGCCCGAGGTAGAAGCCACGCACCACCGGCCAGTTGATGTCGTAGCCCTGTTCCTTGGCGGTGGGGATGTTGGCCTTGTCCTCACCCGGCAGGCGTTCGTCGGAGAGCACGGCGAGGATGCGCATGTTGCCGGCGAGGATGTGCGGCATGGAGTCGGAGATGTCGGTGCTACCCACCTGGATGTGCCCGCCGAGCAGCGCGGTGGCGATCTCGCCGCCGCCTTCCAGGGCCACGTAGCGCAGGTTGCGCGGGTCGATACCGGCGGCCTTGGCCAGTAGCGCGGTCTGCATCCAGTCCTGGCTGCCGACGGTGCCGGAGGATCCGATCACCACCTTGCCCGGGTCGGCCTTGAGGGCTTTGACCAGGTCGTCGAGGTTCTTGTAGGGCGAATCGTTACGCACGGCGATGGCGCCGTAGCTGGTGCCGATGCCGGCCAGCCAGCGCACGGCGTTCTCGTCGAAGCGGCCGAACTTGCCCTGGGCGAGGTTGAGCAGCGAGCCGCTGGACCAGGCGGTGAGGGTGCCGGCGTCACCGGGGCGCTGGGCGACCACGGCGTTGTAGGCCACCGCGCCGACGCCGCCGGGCATGTAGGTGACGCGCATCGGCTTGCTCAGCAGCTTGGCGTCCATCAGGGCGCTTTGCGCCAGCTTGCAGGTGAGGTCGAAGCCGCCGCCGGGCGCGGCCGGGGCGATGCACTCGGGGCGCTTGGGCTCAGCCAGCAACTGGCTGGAGAGCAGCAGGCAGGATGCGGCGAGGGCGAGGCGGGTGAGAGCGATCTTCATCGGGGGTTCTCCTGTGGAGTCTTATTGTGGATCACCAGATCGGCAGGGCGTAGCTGACGATCAGGCGCAGCTCGTCCGCGTCACGGGCGAAGTTGGAACGGAAGCCGGCGTGGCGGGCGCGGAAGGTGAGGTCCTTGAGCGTGCCACTCTGCACCACGTACTTGAATTCGACGTCGCGCTCCCATTCGCGGCCTTCCTCGGCGCTGTTGGTGACCTCGGCGTTGTCGCTGGTGATGTAGCGGGTCATGAAGCTCAGGCCAGGCACGCCCATGGCGGTGAAGTCCAGGTCGTAGCGGGCCTGCCAGGAACGCTGGTCGGCGTTGGCGAAGTCGTTGATCTGCACGAAGTTGACCAGGAAGGGGTCGGTGCCATCGATGTAGGCGAAGCCGGTGTCGCCGCTCATGCGCTGGTAGCCGAGGCCGACCTTGTGGCTGCCCTGGCCGTAGCTGAGCATGCCGTTGAGGGCGCGGTTGTCCACCTTGCCGGCGTCGGCGCGGCCGCTGTCGTCGCTGATGGCGTAGCGCAGGTCGGCGCTGAGGGTGCCGCTGCCCAGGGGCTGGCTGGCCAGCAGGCCGAAGAAGTGCTGGCGGTAGACGTCGTCCAGCTCGGCGAAGTAGTAGCGCCCGGTGAGCTGCTTGCTGAAGGCGTAGTCGGCGCCGGCCAGGTCGAAGTGCGAGCCGCTGGCACCGCTGGCGAAGCGGCGGTTCTTGTTGTTCAGGGCGAGGTCTTCGGAGTTGGTCGAGGCGCGGTCCTTGACCTCGCGCAGGCGGCCACCGTTGAAGGTCAGGCCGTCGAGTTCCTTGGAAGTCAGCAGGCCGCCCTCGAACACCTGGGGCAGGATGCGGCTGTCGCTGGCCTTGACCACCGGCAGCTCGGGGATGTGGCTGCCCAGGCGCAGCTCGCTCTTGGAGAAACGCACCTTGGCGGTGAGGCCGAGCTTGCCGTATTCGTCCGGGGTGCCGCCGTCGTCCTGCACCGGCAGCAGGTCGGTGCCGCTCTGGCCGCGACCGGAGTCGAGCTTGATACCGAGCATGCCGAGGGCGTCCAGGCCGAAGCCGACGGTGCCTTCGGTGTAGCCGGATTCGATGTTGAGGATGAAGCCCTGGGCCCATTCGTCGCGGCGGGACTGGCCGTCGCCATCGCGGAAGTCGCGGTTCAGGTAGATGTTGCGGGCTTCGAGGGTCGCCGTGCTGTCCTTGATGAAGTCAGCCTGGGCGAAGGGGGCCAGGGTGCAGCCGGCGATGGCTAGGGTGAGGGTGCGAACAGGCGGCAGCGCCTGCCGGGAGGCAGTGAGCATCGTTGGTCTCCAATTCTTGTTTTTGTTAGCGCGGGCCCGACCATGAGCCTGCGTCTGTGGGTGGTTCTTGCCACCCTGGCCGGATGCTAGGGGGTGAAACTTTCGCCAGCCTTTCAGCGTGAAAGAAATCCTGCGTGCCATTCACAGCGGCTTTCGGGCCGTTACACTTCAGCCCGATCGCCGTTCTCCGGAGTACCCCGCCTTGCGAATCCTGCTGGTCGAAGACCACCCCCAACTGGCCGAGAGCATCGCCCAGGCCTTCAAGGCCGTGGGCTGGACGGTGGACGTGCTGCACGACGGCGTGGCAGCCGACCTGGCCCTGGCCAGCGAGGATTACGCCCTGGCGGTGCTCGACGTGGGGCTGCCGCGGCTGGACGGTTTCGAGGTGCTGGCGCGCCTGCGCGGGCGCGGCAAGACCCTGCCGGTGCTGATGCTGACGGCGCGCGGCGAGGTGAAGGACCGGGTGCACGGCCTCAACCTCGGCGCGGACGACTACCTGGCCAAGCCCTTCGAACTCACCGAACTGGAGGCGCGGGTCAAGGCGCTGTTGCGGCGCAGCGTGCTGGGCGGCGAACAGCAGCAGCGCTGCGGGCCCCTGCTCTATGACCTGGGGACGCGGCGCTTCAGCCTGGACGACGAGGTGCTGACCCTGACCTCCCGCGAGCAGGCGGTGCTGGAGGTGCTGATCGCCCGGCCCGGTCGGGTGATGAGCAAGGAGCAGCTGGCGTCCCAGGTGTTCGGCCTGGACCAGGACGCCAGCCCCGACGCCATCGAGATCTACATCCACCGCCTGCGCAAGAAGCTCGAAGGCAGCGCGGTGCGCATCGTCACCTTCCGTGGCCTGGGCTACCTGCTGGAACACCAGGATGCGTGAAGCCGGCAGCTTGCGGGGGCGGCTGCTGCGGCGCCTGGCGGCGCTGCTGGCGGTGCTGCTGGTGATCGTCAGCATGAGCGCCTACTGGAGCGCCCGCGATGCCGCCGACACCGCCTATGACCGCACGTTGCTGGCCTCGGCGCGGGCCATCTCCGCCGGGCTCTACGAGGCGGATGGCCGGCTCAAGGCCGATGTGCCCTATGTGGCGCTGGACACCTTCGCCTACGACAGCGCGGGGCGCATCTTCTACCAGGTGACCGATATCGAGGGAAAACTGGTTTCCGGCTACGAGAACCTGCCCGGCCCACCGAAGGGCACGCCACGTACCGATGATTACCCGGCCCTGGCGCGTTTCTACGATGCCCGTTACGACGGCGTGGACGTGCGCGTGGTGAGCCTGCTGCGGCCGGTGAGCGAGGAGAGCATCAACGGCATGGCGGAGATCCGCGTGGCCGAGACCGAGGAGGCCCGCGAGCGCCTGGCCCGCGGCCTGCTGGTGGACAGCCTGTGGCGCCTGGCAGTGATGTCGCTGGCGGCCCTGGCCCTGGTGTGGCTGGTGGTGAGCGCCGCCCTGCGCCCGCTGAACCAGCTGCGCAATGCCGTGGAAGAGCGCCAGGCCGACGACCTGCGGCCGTTGCCGGTGGTGGCGGTGCAGACCGAGCTGAAGCCACTGGTGGATGCACTGAACCAGTTCACCGAGCGTCTGCGCGGCTTGTTCCAGCGCCAGGCCGACTTTATCGCCGATGCCTCCCACGAATTGCGCACGCCGCTGGCGGCGCTAAAGGCTCGGGTGGAGCTGGGGTTGCGCGAGCGGGAGCCCGCGCAGTGGTATCGCACCCTGGAGGACACCGCCGCCAACACCGACCGGCTGACCCATCTGGCCAACCAACTGTTGTCCCTGGCGCGCATCGAGAGCGGCGCGCGCGCCATCGCCGAGGGAGGGGCCGAGCGCATCGAGCTGGGCGCCCTGGCCCGCGAGCTGGGCATGGCCCTGGCGCCGCTGGCCCATGCGCGGGGCATCGCCCTGGCCCTGGAGGCGGAGGACATGGCCTGGGTGATGGGCGAGCCGACGCTGCTCAACGAGCTGCTGAGCAACCTCGTGGACAACGCCCTGGCGCACACGCCGAAGGGCGGCAATGTGACCCTGCGGGTGCTCGCGCCGGCGGTGCTGGAGGTGGAGGACGATGGCAGCGGCATCCCCGCCGAGGACCGCGACAAGGTGTTCGAGCGCTTCTACCGGCGATCGCCGCAGGTCAGTGGCGCGGGGCTGGGCCTGGCGATAGTCGGGGAAATCTGCCGGGCGCACCTGGCGGACATCAGCCTGCATGACGGCGCCTCGGGTGGCTTGCGGGTGCGAGTCAGCTTTCCGCCGGCCTAGGGCAGCATGCTCAGCGGTTGTTGGGCTTCGAGCAGGTAGCGGGCGACCTTGCCGCTCTCGCGCAGGCGTGCCAGGCCCCGGTTGAAGCGCGTGATGCGTTCGGCATTGGCCGGGTCGGTGCGCGACAGCAGCAGGTGCAGGGAGTCGCTGCGCAGCGGGCGGGCATGGAAGCTGACACGAGCGCGCTCGGCGCTGGTGAAGTTGCCCTGGAGCATGGCGATGGCGACGATCTTGTCCACCGGGAATACGTCGATGCGCCCGGCCAGCAGCATGCGCAGGCCCTGTTCCTCGCTGGGCAGGCGCTGCACCTTGAGGCGGCCCTCGCGTTCGGCACGCTGGAAGGCTTCGCCGTAGTCATAGCCGAGGGTGGCGCCGAAGCGCAGCTGGGCGAGGTCGTCGATCTGTTGCCAGTCGAGCGCCAGGTCGTTGCGGTGGAACAGGTAGTAGCCGCTTTCGATCACCGGTTCGCTGACGAAGAAGTGCTGGTCGCGCTCGGGGTTGCGCAGCCAGACCGCGCTGCCGTCGCGTTCGCCGCGTTCGGCCAGGCGCAGGGCGCGGGCCCAGGGGTAGAACTCCCAGCGCACGTCGATCCCTTCCAGGGCGAAGGCTTCGGCGACGATGCGCGAGGCGACGCCCTGGTAGGGCAGCTTCTCGCCGAGATAGGGCGCCCATTCACCGTTGGTGAGGCGCAGCTCCTGGGCGGTGCAGAGGCCGCCCAGGCAGAGGGAGAGGAACAGGAGGAGGGTGCGCATCCGTTACATCCTTGAACTCCGGAATGCCCGGAGTCTAGTGAGGTTTTCGCGGATGCGCGTTACCGCTGTATTACTGCAGCATACCCATGGCCGCTTCCATGGCGGCGGAGAGGTCTTCGTCGGCCTGCATGTCCACCTGCGGGTCGAGGCCCAGCTTGGCGAACGCCGGGATCTGGCTCCAGTCCAGCTGGGTGTAGGGGTGCTCGCTGCCCAGGTAGCTCTGCAGGGTGGCGACCTGGACGATGTCGACGTAGTCGACCTTGGGCGAGTTGCGGGTGAAGTCGAGGAACTGGCTCGGCACCTGGGCGATCGGCTCGGGGAATTCCCAGGCGCGCAGGATGCGGTCGCCGATGACCGGGTGGATGCGCTCGATCACGTGGTTGAGGCTGATGGAGTCGGCCAGCAGCTCGTAGTGCTCCTCGGCGTAGGTGAGGATCGGCAGCACGCCGATCTGGTGCACCAGGCCGGCCAGGGTCGCCTGGTCCGGGGCGAGGCGGGTGTAGTGGCGGCAGAGCACGTGGCAGATGCCGGCGATCTCGGTGCTCTTGTTCCACACTTCGCGCATCTTGCGGTCGACCACGTCGGAGGTGGCCTGGAACATCTGCTCCATGGCCAGGCCGGTGGCCAGATTGCAGGTGTAGTTGATCCCCAGGCGGCTGATGGCCATCTGCAGGTCGGTGATTTCCTTGTTGGTGCGCAGCAGCGGGCTGTTGACCACCTTGATGATGCGCGCAGTGAGGGCGGCATCGTTGCCGATCACCTTCGACAGGGCGGGGATGCTGACGTCCGGGTCCTCGGCGGCTTCGCGCACCTTGAGGGCGACCTCGGGGAGGGTCGGCAGGACCAGCTCGTCGTTGTCGATGGCGTTGATCAGTTCTTGCTGGACGCGTTCTGCGAGTTTGCTCATGGATGCTCTCTTGGAAAAAGGGGACGGGTCGGTGCTGTCTACCGCTGAATCTCGCGGTCGGCATCCAGTACGTAAGGCAGGTTCAGCAGAGTCAGGGCGGGGCCATCGGCCGCGCCCAGGTGGATCCGTCCGTCATTCACCGCATCTTCCTGGAGCACGGCGAGCAATTCGAATCCGTTTTCTGCCGGGGCCGCCAGCACCACTTCGCCCACGCTGCTCTGGTGCACCGGGGAGAAGAGTTCGGCGCCCGGCTGCGGGCGTTCCCCGGCGGGCAGGGCAAGGCGCTGCAGGCGGCGCTTGAGTTTGCCCAGGTACTGCATGCGGGCGACGATTTCCTGCCCGGTGTAGCAGCCCTTCTTGAAGCTGACGCCACCGACCGCCTGGAGGTTGATCATCTGCGGGATGAACAGCTCGCGGGTGGCGGCGAAGACCTGGCCGATGCCGGCGCGGACCTGGCCGAGCAGCCAGGCGTCCAGCGGCGCCTCGGGCAGGTCGGCGGCGAGGCGTGTGTGCAGGGTGTCGGCCTGGCCACGCGGTGCCCAGAGTTCGCTGCGGCCATCGGACAGGCGCAGGGCGATGAGGCCATTGGCACGGGCCAGGCTGTCGGCTTCCGGCGGCAGTTCGAGGCCCAGGCCTTGCAGCACGGCGTCACCACCGGCGACGCCGAAGCGCACCCAGTCGCTGCTTTCATCACCGAGGGTGGACTTGGAGAACACGGCGTACTTTTTCAGGTCGGCCAGTTGTGCATCCAGCAGGGCAGCGTCGAGCGCCAGCAGGTAGCCGTCGCCTTCGGAAAGAATGCGGAAGCTGGAGACCATGCGGCCCTTGGGGGTGCAGCGGGCGCCGAGGCTGGCGGTCTTGTCGTCGAGGTAGGCGAGGTTGCAGGTGACCTGGCCCTGGAGGAACTTGGCGGCGTCCACGCCACGGACGGCGAGCAGGCCTTCGTGGGTGAGCGGGCAGAAGAATGCTGAGTCGGCCATTGGATATCGCAGGAATTGAGGTCCGGAGCGTCATGATAGAGCCCGGCATCCCCGTTGTCAGCGGGTGCCGCATGCCGCTCGGGCCGTTATACTGCCGCCCTCATTCCTGGAGGCGCTCTGATGGCCGACGCAACTGAACTGAACCGACTCTTCTGGCACAGCCGCCGTGGCATGCTGGAGCTCGATGTGCTGCTGGTACCTTTCGTCCGGGAGGTCTACCCGAGCCTTGGCGAGGAGGATCAGGCGCGCTTCCGCAAGCTGCTCGAATGCGAAGACCAGGACATGTTCGGCTGGTTCATGCAGCGCGGCGAGCCGGAAGACGCCGACCTGCGCTACATCGTGAAAATGATCCTGGACCGTGTCCAGCCGAAGTAGCACCTTCGAATGCCACTGGCGCCCGTCGCGGCGCCTGCTGGTGCTCTACCTGTCCCTGTTTTCCCTGGCCCTGATGGCCGTGGCCTGCGCTGACCTGCCTTTGTGGGCGCGGTTGCTGGGGGTTCTCGCCTGCCTGGCCCATGCCGCCTGGGTGCTGCCGCGCCAGGTGCTGCTGGCCCGTTCCTCTTCCGTGCGTGGCCTGCGCCTGGACGCCGATGGCTTGCGGCTGCGGCGCCACGATGGCGAATGGTTTCCCGTGCACCTGAGCCCCGACAGCCTGGCGCTGCCGATGGCGGTGCTGCTGGTCTATCGCTGCGAAGGGGCGTTGATCGGGCGGGGATTGTGCATCCCCGCCGATTCACTGGATGGCGAGAGCCACAGGCGCTTGCGCATGCACCTGCGTTTCAATCGCCATAGATGGACGGCGCCAGGATAGTGTCGCGGGCCTCGGCCAACTGCTCGGGGTAGTCGAGCGTGTAGTGCAGGCCACGGCTCTCGCGGCGCTGCATGGCCGATTCGATCATCAACTCGGCGACCTGGGCCAGGTTGCGCAGCTCGATCAGGTCGCGGCTGACCTTGTAGTTGCTGTAGAACTCGTCGATCTCGCTGAGCAGCAGGCGCACCCGGTGCTGGGCGCGCTGCAGGCGCTTGTTGGTGCGCACGATGCCGACGTAGTCCCACATGAATCGCCGCAGTTCGTCCCAGTTGTGCGCAATGATCACGTCTTCGTCCGAGTCGGTGACCTGGCTGGCGTCCCAGGCCGGCAGGCTGGCGGGCAGGGGAATGGCGTCGAGCTGGGCGAGCATGTCCTGGGCGGCGGCGCGGGCGTAGACGAAGCATTCCAGCAGCGAGTTGCTGGCCATGCGGTTGGCGCCGTGCAGGCCGGTGAAGCTGGTTTCGCCGATGGCGTAGAGGCCGGGGATGTCGGTGTGGCCGTCCTTGTCCACCACCACGCCACCGCAGGTGTAGTGGGCGGCGGGCACCACCGGGATGGGCTGGCGGGTGATGTCGATGCCGAAATCCAGGCAGCGCTCATAAACGGTGGGGAAGTGGTTTTTGACGAACTCGGCGGGCTTGTGGCTGATGTCCAGGTAGACGCAGTCGATGCCCAGGCGCTTCATCTCGTGGTCGATGGCGCGGGCGACGATGTCGCGCGGGGCCAGTTCGGCGCGCGGGTCGAAGCGCTGCATGAAACGTTCGCCGTTGGGCAGCTTGAGCAGGCCGCCTTCACCGCGCACGGCTTCGGTGATGAGGAAGCTCTTGGCCTGTGGGTGGTAGAGGCAGGTGGGGTGGAACTGGTTGAACTCCAGGTTGCCCACCCGGCAGCCGGCGCGCCAGGCCATGGCGATGCCGTCGCCACAGGCGCCGTCGGGGTTGCTGGTATAGAGGTAGACCTTGGCCGCGCCGCCGGAGGCGAGGGCGGTGAAGCGCGCGCCGTAGGTGTCGACTTCGCCGCTGGCGCGGTTGAGCACGTAGGCGCCGAGGCAACGGTGGCCATCGAGGCCGAGCTTGCGCTCGGTGATCAGGTCGACGGCGACGCGCTGTTCCAGCAGCTCGATGTTCGGGCGTTGGCGGGCCTGGGCCAGCAGGGTATTGAAGATGGCGGCGCCGGTGGCGTCGGCGGCATGGATGATGCGTCGGTGGCTGTGGCCGCCTTCGCGGGTGAGGTGGAACTCGAAGCCACCGTCCTCGCGGTCATGTTCGTCGTCGCGGGTGAAGGGCACGCCCTGGTCGATCAGCCACTGGATGGCCTGGCGGCTGTTTTCCACGGTGAAGCGCACGGCGTCTTCGCGGCAGAGTCCGGCGCCGGCGACGAGAGTGTCCTCGACATGGGAGTCCACCGTATCGGTGTCATCCAGAACCGCCGCGACACCGCCCTGGGCCCAGTAGGTTGACCCGTTGGAAAGGTCACCTTTACTCAGGACGGCGATGCGCAGGTGCGCGGGTAACGTCAGCGCCAAAGTGAGGCCGGCCGCACCGCTGCCGATCACCAGGACGTCGTGCTGAAAGTGTTGGCTCATGTCGGGTTCCCGCGAAAATGCGGCCACTAGTATATAGAGGGGGTGGGCGGCACAATAGCGGGCTTATGTCCGGTAGAGAATCCTGGGAACTTTCTTAGTCCTCATGGTTTCTTACTTCCGTCGCACATGAGATGACATGCTTGCTGAGTTGTGCCGCGGTGCGCTTCTTGCGCTCCAGGCAGCGGCAAATCAGGCGAAAAATTATCCGCGCAGCAGTGGCCAGTGCCTTGCTGCGCGATTCCGTGCAAGACGGAAACAGTCTTGTAGGAAGCTTGCTTGGAGGGGAGAACTTTTGCGCAACGCCCGAGTCTATTTTGGCAAGCCGATCCACTGGCTGGCGCAACGCCCCTCGAGCTCCAACGAGGAGTGTCCATGCTAACCCAGGAACAGGATCAGCAACTGGTCGAACGGGTGCAGCGAGGCGACAAACGAGCTTTCGATCTTCTGGTGCTGAAGTATCAGCACAAGATACTGGGGCTGATCGTGCGATTCGTCCACGACGCCCAGGAAGCTCAGGATGTTGCTCAGGAGGCCTTCATCAAGGCCTATCGCGCACTTGGTAATTTTCGCGGTGACAGCGCTTTCTATACATGGCTGTACCGCATCGCCATCAACACGGCGAAGAACCATCTGGTGGCGCGCGGTCGGCGCCCACCGGATAGCGATGTAAGTGCCGAGGATGCGGAGTTCTACGACGGCGATCATGCCCTCAAGGACAACGAATCACCGGAGCGAGCATTGCTGCGGGATGAGATCGAAGGCACCGTCCATCGGACCATTCAGCAATTGCCGGAAGATTTGCGTACTGCGCTGACTTTACGTGAATTCGATGGTCTGAGTTACGAGGACATCGCCAGCGTCATGCAATGTCCGGTTGGTACGGTTCGCTCGCGTATTTTCAGGGCGCGAGAAGCTATCGATAAAGCCCTGCAACCTTTGTTGCAGGAATCCTGAGACAGCGGCGACAGCTAAGAGAGGAATCGCCATGAGTCGTGAAGCCCTGCAGGAATCGCTGTCCGCGGTGATGGATAACGAAGCGGATGAACTGGAGTTGCGGCGTGTGCTCGCTTCCAGCGGCGATGAGGAGCTGCGTTCCACCTGGTCCCGTTACCAGATCGCCCGTGCCGTGATGCACAAGGAACTGATCGAGCCGCGCCTCGACATCGCCGCCGCGGTTTCCGCCGCGCTGGCCGATGAAGCGTTGCCCGCTCAGCCCGTTCGCGGTCCTTGGCGCAACCTTGGCCGCCTGGCCGTCGCCGCTTCGGTGACCCTGGCCGTGCTGGCAGGTGTGCGCATGTACAACCAGGACGAGGTGGGCACCCAGCAACTGGCTCAGCAAGGCGCATCGCAGCCGGTGATCAGTGCACCGCAGGCGAGCCAGGGCACCGTCCTGGCCGGCTACAGCACCGATTCGCAAGGCGTGCGTCCGCCGCTGTCCGGTGCCGCGCAAGCGACGTCCGGCTGGCATGACCAGCGTCTGCCGGCGTACCTGCGTCAGCATGCGCAGCAGGCTGCCATGAGTGGGACCGACAGTGCGCTGCCGTACGCACGTGCTGCCAGTCTGGAAAGCCGCTAAGGAGAAACATGCGCGCATTTCCACTCTTCGTACTGCTCGGTGGCGGATGGCTGGCTCAGGCCGCCCACGCCGCCGATGCGCAGGATTGGCTGAAGCGACTCGCTGATGCCGAACAGCGGCAGAATTTCCAGGGCACTTTCGTCTACGAGCGAAGTGGCAGCTTTTCCACTCATCAGGTCTGGCATCGCGTCGATGCCGCCGGCAAGGTGCGTGAACGGCTGCAGCAGCTCGATGGCCCCGCCCAGGAAATCCTCCGCGTGGATGGACGCA
This sequence comes from Aquipseudomonas alcaligenes MRY13-0052, assembly GCA_000474255.1. Classification (GTDB taxonomy): domain Bacteria; phylum Pseudomonadota; class Gammaproteobacteria; order Pseudomonadales; family Pseudomonadaceae; genus Metapseudomonas; species Metapseudomonas solani. Next base: position 8,833 of record BATO01000058.1, on the reverse strand, counting down.
CAGAATGCGTGAGTGGCGCGCTTTCCGACCAGATGGGCGATGGCCAGGTCTGGCCGGCCCGCGACCTCGATGCCGCCCAGATCGCCAAGTCCTATGACATGAGCGTGGTGGGCGAATCGCGGGTTGCGGGGCGACAGGCGATCGTCCTGTCGCTCAATCCTCGTGATCAGCACCGTTACGGCTTCGAGTTGCATCTGGACCGGGAAACCGGCCTGCCGCTCAAGTCGCTGCTGCTCAATGAGAAGGGCATGTTGCTGGAACGCTTCCAGTTCACCCAGATTGATACATCCCAGGTTCCGGGTGATGCCATGCTTCAGGCTGGGCAGGATTGCAAGCCTGTGCGCTTCGCCGAGGCGCCGAAGACCCTGGCCAACAACTGGCGTTCCGACTGGCTGCCCGAGGGCTTCACCCTCACCAGTGCCATCCAGCGGCAGAGTCCCGTATCGTCCGATCCGGTGGCCTGTCTGCTCTATGGAGACGGCCTGGCGCGCTTCTCGGTCTTCCTCGAGCCCCTGCACGGTGGGCCGGTGGAGGACGTTCGCGTCGAGCTCGGTCCGACAGTGGCTGTGTCCCGCAGGCTCGGCACCAGCGACGGTGACGTAATGGTCACGGTAGTCGGTGAGATCCCCGTGGGAACTGCCGAGCGTATCGCGTTGTCTATGCGTACGGCTGGAACCGCAGCCCCCCAGGCAGCTCAGTGAGTTGAGCGACGCCGTGGGCGGAGCGGCCATGACCACGGCGACCCGCTGGGCGTCGTGGGCTGATCGTTCCTCGGCGACGGTTCCTGCAAAAGAATTCCCAATTGTGTTATCTCGGGCTGGGGGCGACCCCCGGCCCGAATTGCGTTTGCCCGCCAGGCCGGTCGGCCCGCGCCGGGTTCACATTCCTCGTTTCATGACGGGAGCTGTATGTCGATGCTAAGCATGAAATCCTGCCTGTCCGCGTTCGCGGCGGTGCTGCTGCTCGGTCAAACCTTTGTCGCGCATGCCGAATTGCCCGACTTCACGCCGCTGGTGGAGGAGGCCTCCCCGGCGGTCGTCAACATCAGTACCCGGCAGAAGCTGCCCTCGCGTGCGGTCGCTGGTAACCAGGCGATGCCCGATCTGGAAGGCCTGCCGCCCATGCTCCGCGAGTTCTTCGAGCGCAGCATGCCTCAGGTTCCGCGCAGTCCGGGGGGCGGTCGCCAGCGCGAGGCGCAGTCCCTGGGTTCGGGCTTCATCATCTCCAAGGATGGCTACGTCCTGACCAACAACCATGTGGTAGCGGATGCCGATGAAATCATCGTGCGCCTGTCCGACCGCAGCGAGCTGGAAGCCAAGCTGATCGGTGCCGATGCGCGCACCGACGTGGCTCTGCTCAAGGTCGAAGGCAAGGACCTGCCCATCGTCAAGCTCGGCAAGTCCGATGCGCTGAAAGTCGGCAGTTGGGTGTTGGCCATCGGCTCGCCCTTCGGCTTCGACCATTCGGTGACCGCCGGCATCGTCAGCGCCAAGGGGCGCAGCCTGCCGAACGAGAACTATGTGCCCTTCATCCAGACCGACGTGGCCATCAACCCGGGTAACTCCGGCGGCCCGCTGTTCAACCTGGATGGCGAGGTAGTGGGCATCAACTCGCAGATCTTCACCCGTTCCGGCGGCTTCATGGGCCTGTCCTTCGCCATCCCGATCGACGTCGCCATGAGTGTGGCCGACCAGCTCAAGGCCGAAGGCAAGGTCAGCCGCGGCTGGCTCGGCGTGGTAATCCAGGAAGTGAACAAGGATCTGGCCGAATCCTTCGGTCTCGACAAGCCGGCCGGTGCCCTCGTGGCCCAGGTGCTGGACGATGGCCCCGCCGCCAAGGGTGGCCTGCAGGTCGGTGACGTGATCCTCAGCATGAACGGCCAGCCGATCGTCATGTCCGCTGACCTGCCGCATTTGGTCGGGGCCCTCAAGCCTGGCAGCAAGATCGACCTTGATGTCGTTCGCGAAGGCTCGCGCAAGAACCTGTCGCTGACCATCGGCTCGCTGCCGGAAGACGGTGAGGAAGTCACCTCCACCGGTGCTCCGCAGGGTGCCGAGCGCAGCAGCAATCGTCTGGGCGTGCTGGTCGCCGAGCTGTCCAACGAGCAGAAGAAGAGCCTCGACATCAAGGGCGGTGTGGTGATCAAGGAAGTTCAGGATGGCCCGGCAGCCCTCATGGGCCTGCGCCCGGGTGATGTGATCAGCCACCTGAACAACCAGTCCATCGATTCGGTGCAGACCTTCGCCAAGGTGGCCAAGGAACTGCCGAAGAATCGTTCCGTGTCCATGCGCGTGCTGCGCCAGGGACGCGCCAGCTTCATCACCTTCAAGCTTTCGGAATAATCCGATGCACTGAAAAAGGGCGACCAGGGTCGCCCTTTTTCATGTCTGCGCTCCGCCATGCGGGCGTGACGCCTGAGTTGCCTATCAGGTAAACTCCCCGGCTATTTTTCGGCAAGCAACCGGCTTGCGGCTTTTTTCGAGTGTCGACCCTGTGAGTGACCTGAGTCATATCCGCAATTTTTCGATCATCGCCCACATCGACCATGGCAAGTCGACCCTGGCCGACCGCTTCATCCAGATGTGTGGCGGCCTGTCCGACCGCGAGATGGAGGCCCAGGTCCTGGACTCCATGGACCTGGAGCGTGAACGCGGCATCACCATCAAGGCCCATAGCGTCACCCTGCACTACAAGTCGCAGGACGGTAAGACCTACCAGTTGAACTTCATCGATACCCCCGGCCACGTCGACTTCACCTATGAAGTCAGCCGCTCGCTGGCCGCCTGCGAAGGTGCGCTGCTGGTGGTGGATGCCGGCCAGGGCGTCGAGGCGCAGTCGGTCGCCAACTGTTACACCGCCATCGAGCAGGGGCTTGAAGTCATGCCCGTGCTGAACAAGATGGACCTGCCCCAGGCCGAGCCGGAGCGGGTCAAGGAAGAGATCGAGCACATCATCGGCATCGACGCCACCGACGCCGTGCCCTGCAGCGCCAAGAGCGGCATGGGCGTGATCGACGTGCTCGAGCAGTTGGTCAAGGTCATCCCTGCGCCCGAAGGCGAGATCGAGGCGCCGCTGCAGGCCCTGATCATCGACTCCTGGTTCGACAACTACCTGGGTGTGGTCTCCCTGGTACGGGTCAAGCACGGCCGGGTGAAGAAGGGCGACAAGATCCTGGTCAAGTCCACCGGCAAGCTCCACCAGGTGGACAGCGTCGGTGTATTCACCCCCAAGCACACCGAAATGGCCGACCTCAAGGCCGGTGAAGTGGGCTTCATCATCGCCGGTATCAAGGACATCCTCGGTGCCCCGGTGGGTGACACCCTGACCCTCTCCAATACTCCTGACGTCGACGTGCTGCCGGGCTTCCAGCGCATCAAGCCGCAGGTCTACGCCGGCCTGTTCCCGGTCAGTTCCGACGACTTCGAGGACTTCCGCGAAGCGCTGCAGAAACTGACCCTGAACGATGCCGCGCTGCAATACGAGCCGGAAAGCTCCGAAGCCCTGGGCTTCGGCTTCCGCATCGGCTTCCTCGGCATGCTGCACATGGAGATCATCCAGGAGCGCCTGGAGCGCGAATACGACCTGGACCTGATCACCACCGCGCCGACGGTAATCTTCGAGGTGGTGCTGAAGACCGGCGAGACGATCTACGTCGACAACCCGTCCAAGCTGCCCGACCTCTCGCTCGTCGAGGAAATGCGCGAACCCATCGTGCGCGCCAATATCCTCGTGCCCCAGGAGCACCTGGGCAACGTCATCACCCTGTGCATCGAGAAACGTGGCGTACAGCGCGACATGCAATTCCTCAGCAGCCAGGTTCAGGTTTGCTACGACCTGCCGATGAACGAAGTGGTGCTCGACTTCTTCGACCGCTTGAAGTCGGTGAGCCGCGGCTACGCGTCGCTGGACTACAGCTTCGACCGCTTCCAGTCGGCCAACCTGGTCAAGCTGGACGTGTTGATCAACGGTGAGAAGGTCGACGCGCTGGCGCTGATCGTTCACCGTGACCAGGCCCACTACAAAGGCCGCGCGCTGACCGAGAAAATGAAAGAACTGATCCCACGGCAGATGTTCGACGTGGCGATCCAGGCGGCGATCGGTGGTCAGATCGTTGCACGTACTACCGTAAAGGCGCTCAGGAAGAACGTTCTGGCCAAATGCTACGGCGGTGACGTCAGCCGTAAGAAGAAACTGCTGGAGAAGCAGAAGGCCGGTAAGAAAAGGATGAAGCAGGTCGGCAGTGTGGAAATTCCACAGGAAGCCTTCCTCGCAGTGCTCAAAGTGGATAGCTAGGGTCTATGTCGATCAATTTCCCGCTCTTGTTGGTTATCGCCGTGGCTGTCTGCGGCGTACTCGCGCTCATCGATCTGGTTCTGCTGGCTCCGCGCCGGCGCTCTGCGATTGCCGCCTACGAGGGGCAAGTCGGCGAGCCCGACCCCGAGGTGGTGGAAAAGCTCGACAAGGAACCCTTGCTGGTGGAATACGGCAAGTCCTTCTTCCCGGTGCTGGCCATCGTGCTGGTGCTGCGGTCGTTCCTGGTCGAGCCCTTCCAGATTCCCTCCGGCTCGATGAAACCGACCCTGGAAGTGGGCGATTTCATCCTGGTCAACAAGTTCGCCTATGGCATTCGCCTGCCGGTGGTGGACAGCAAGGTGATCGAGGTCGGTGACCCGCAGCGCGGTGATGTCATGGTGTTCCGCTACCCCAGCGACCCGAACATCAACTACATCAAGCGCGTGATCGGCCTGCCGGGTGATCGTATCGCCTACAGCAGCGACAAGCGCCTCACCGTCAACGGCGAGCAGGTAGCGGAGAAGCTGATCGGCGACGAGCCGGGCACCCTGGGCAGCTCCCGCCTGTACGAGGAGAAGCTGGGCGCCGCCGAGCACCTCATCCGCAAGGAGATGAAGCGCTACCGCATGGAGCCGGGCAAGGAGTGGGTGGTGCCGCAAGGGCATTACTTCATGATGGGCGACAACCGCGACAACTCGAATGACAGTCGCTACTGGAACGACCCGAACATTCCCAAGGACCTGCTCGGCATGGTTCCGGATCGCAACATCGTCGGCAAGGCGTTCGCCGTATGGATGAGCTGGCCGGACCCGAAGATGAACAACCTGCCGAATTTCTCCCGCGTGGGCCTCATTCACTGACGGCCCCCGACTTTCGCTTTTGCGGCGCTGTTCAATGCAGCGCCGCCCGCTATATATAGTCTTGCAGGGGGCCATCCGGCTCACACAACACCACTGACATTGAGGTCATCATGACGTTTGCGCACTCGCAGAGGGGCTTGTCGATACTGGGCTGGCTGGTTGTCCTGGCCGTCGTCGCCTTCCTCGCCAGCACGGCCTTCAAGATCGTTCCGCACTACATGGATTACTACGCGATCGAGAAAATGATCAAGGCGGTCGAGAACGAGAAGGGTCAGAACATCTCCACTCCACGAGATTTCCAGGATTACGTGCGTAAAGGCATGATGGTCAACGGTATCCGTGATATCGACCTGGAGAAGGCCCTGCAGGTGAAGGTCGAGAACAACGACTTCTATGCCACGCTGAAATACGAAAAACGCGAGCCGCTGATCGAGAACCTCGATCTGGTGGTGCACTTCGACAAAGAATTCCGTGTGCGGGTCCCGTGAGCGTATCCCTTAGCCGTCTCGAGCGTCAGCTCGGCCACACCTTCCAGGACCAGGGTCTGATGACCCTGGCCCTGACCCACCGCAGTTTCGCCGGGCGCAACAACGAACGCCTGGAGTTCCTCGGTGATGCCATTCTCAACTTCGTTGCCGGCGAGGCGCTCTACGAGCGTTTTCCCCAGGCCCGCGAAGGTCAGCTGTCACGCCTGCGTGCTCGCCTGGTCAAGGGTGAGACCCTGGCCCTGCTGGCCCGTGGTTTCGAGCTGGGCGAGTACCTGCGCCTGGGCTCCGGTGAGCTGAAAAGCGGCGGTTTCCGCCGCGAGTCGATCCTGGCCGATGCGCTGGAAGCGCTGATCGGTGCCATCTATCTCGATGCCGGCATGGAGCGCGCCCGTGAACGCGTCCTCGCCTGGCTGCACAACGAGCTGGAAGGCCTGACCCTGGTCGATACCAACAAGGACCCGAAAACCCGCCTGCAGGAATTCCTCCAGTCGCGGGCCTGCGAACTGCCCCGCTATGAAGTGGTGGATATCCAGGGCGAACCCCATTGCCGCACCTTCTTCGTCGAGTGCGAGATCGCCCTGCTGAATGACAAGACCCGTGGCCAGGGTGCCAGCCGACGCATTGCCGAACAGGTAGCGGCGGCAGCAGCACTGGTGGCCTTGGGCGTGGAGAACGGCCATGACTGATACCAATACCCAGCGCTGTGGCTATGTCGCCATCGTCGGTCGCCCCAACGTGGGCAAGTCGACGCTGCTCAACCACATCCTCGGGCAGAAGCTGGCGATCACCTCGCGCAAGCCGCAGACCACCCGCCACAACATGCTCGGCATCAAGACCGAGGGTGATGTCCAGGCCGTCTATGTCGATACCCCCGGCCTGCACAAGAACAACGAGAAAGCGCTCAACCGCTACATGAACAAGACCGCCTCGGCCGCCCTCAAGGATGTCGACGTGGTGATCTTCGTGGTCGACCGCAACCGCTGGACCGACGAGGACCAACTGGTGCTCGAGCGCGTCCAGTACGTCCAGGGCCCGGTGATCCTGGCCATCAACAAGACCGACCGCCTGGACGACAAGGCCGACCTGATGCCGCACCTGGCCTGGCTCCAGGAGCAGCTGCCCAAGGCCGAAGTGGTGCCGATCTCCGCCCAGCAGGGGCACAACCTCGACACCCTGGAGCGCCTGGTCGCCGAACGCCTGCCCGAGGGCGAGCACTTCTTCCCGGAAGACCAGATCACCGACCGCAGCAGCCGTTTCCTCGCTGCCGAGCTGGTGCGCGAGAAGATCATGCGCCAGCTCGGTGCCGAACTGCCCTACCAGATCACCGTCGAGATCGAGGAGTTCAAGCAGGAAGGCCGCATCCTCCATATCCATGCGCTGATCCTGGTGGAGCGCGACGGGCAGAAGAAAATCATCATTGGCGACGGTGGCGAGCGCATCAAGCGCATCGGCCAGGAAGCCCGCAAGGACATGGAGGTGCTGTTCGACTCCAAGGTCATGCTCAACCTCTGGGTCAAGGTGAAGGGTGGCTGGTCCGACGACGAGCGCGCCCTGCGCTCCCTGGGCTACAACGACCAGTAACCGATGCAGACCAGTGCGCAACCGGCCTTCGTACTGCACAGCAGGGCCTACCGCGAAAGCAGCGCGCTGGTGGATTTCCTCACCCCGGAAGGGCGGCTTCGCGCCGTCATGCGGGGTGCGCGGGGCAAGGCCGGTACTTTGGTCCGGCCCTTCGTGCCGCTGGAGGCCGAATTCCGCGGCCGTGGTGAGCTGAAGAACGTGGGGCGCCTGGAAAGCGCCGGCATCCCCCACTTCCTCACCGGTGAGGCGCTGTTCAGCGGCCTCTACCTCAATGAACTGACCATCCGCCTGCTGCCGGCCGAAGCGCCGCACCCCGCGCTGTTCGAGCATTACGCCGCCACCCTCCAGGCCCTGGCCGGCGGCCGTCCGCTGGAGCCGCTGCTACGCGCTTTCGAATGGCGCCTGCTGGACGAGCTGGGCTATGGTTTTGCCCTGGACATCGACCTCCACGGCACGCCCATCGCCGCCAGCGGCATCTACCGCCTGTTGCCCGATGCCGGCCTCGAGCCCGTTGGCCAACTGCAGCCGGGCCTGTTCCAGGGCGCCGAACTGCTGGCCCTGGCCGAGGCGGACTGGAGCGCCCCCGGTGCCCTCGCTGCGGCCAAGCGCCTGATGCGCCAGGCCCTGGCACCCCATCTCGGCGGCAGGCCCCTGGCCAGCCGTGAACTCTTCATGACACTCAAGGAACCCTCCCGTGACTGAAGCCAACCGTGTTCTGCTCGGCGTCAACATCGACCACGTCGCCACCCTGCGCCAGGCCCGTGGCACCCGCTACCCGGACCCGGTCAAGGCCGCGCTGGACGCCGAGGAAGCCGGCGCCGACGGCATCACCGTGCACCTGCGCGAGGACCGCCGGCACATCCAGGAGCGTGACGTGCGCGTGCTCAAGGAGGTCCTGCAGACCCGCATGAACTTCGAGATGGGCGTCACCGAGGAGATGCTCGCCTTCGCCGAGGAGATCCGCCCCGAGCATGTCTGCCTGGTACCGGAAACCCGCCAGGAACTGACCACCGAAGGCGGCCTCGACGTCGCCGGCCAGGAAGCCCGCATCAAAGCCGCGGTCGAGCGCCTGGCGCGTCTGGGCAGTGAAGTCTCCCTGTTCATCGATGCCGACCCGGCGCAGATCGAAGCCTCCCACCGCGTCGGCGCCCCCGCCATCGAACTGCACACCGGCCGCTACGCCGACGCCCACACCCCGGAAGAAGCCGCCCACGAGCTGCAGCGCATCCGCGAAGGCGTCGCCCTGGGCTTGAAGCTCGGCCTGGTGGTCAACGCCGGCCACGGCCTGCACTACCACAACGTCGAACCGGTAGCCGCCATCCCCGGCATCAATGAGCTGAATATCGGTCACGCCCTGGTGGCCCATGCGCTGTTTGTTGGTTTCAAGCAGGCGGTGATCGAGATGAAACAGCTGATCCAGGGGGCGCAAGCGTCACGAGCTTGAAGCTTGAAGTGTCGTGTGTGGGGGCACGGGGCCGGGGTTCGACATGACTCCGAATGGTGGACCGGTGAAGCGTGGTCCACCATTCGCTCGAGCCGGTGCCGGGCTTTCCCGGTCTGAAGCCCGGGCTACGTTCGGAGTGCGAAAAAATAAGCCCGGGGGTTGACAGC
>BATO01000059.1 GCA_000474255.1 Aquipseudomonas alcaligenes MRY13-0052 | reverse complement strand
GGGTGCGGGGCGACACCGCCAGCGCCGCCGCCATCGCCTCGATGTCCAGGTCCTCCTGCAGGTGCTCCCGCAGCCAGGCCGATAGTTGCTCCACCAGCCCGCCCACCGGCGCCTGCTGGGCCAGCAGCTCGGCGCTGAACTGGCGCTGCCCGCCAGGGCGCCGCAGGTACATCACCAGCCCCTTGGCCACCTGCAGCGAAACACCACGCCCCAGGTCCTCCTCCACCAGGCTCAGGCACAGGTCGATGCCCGCGGTAACACCCGCGGAGCTGTAGAAAGCGCCGTCACGCACGAAGAGCGCGTCCTCCAGCACCCGCACCGTCGGGAACAACCGTTGCAGCAGTGCCGCGTAGCGCCAGTGGGTCACCACCTGGCGCCCATCCAGCAGCCCCGCGCGCGCCAGCAGGAAGGCACCGGTGCAGACCGAACAGCAACGCCGCGCAACCTGCGCCACCTCGGCCAGCCAGCGCACCAGCACCTCCGCCCCCATGGCCCGCTGCACGCCATGGCCGCCGGCCACCAGCATGGTGCAGCCCACGAGCTCGGAGGGTGGCGGCAGCGCCTCGGCCTGCAACTGCAACCCGGTGGACGACGCCACCAGCCCCGCCTCAGGCGCCACCGTGCGCAAGCGATAAGGCGCCGCACGGCCACCCGGCAGGTGCTCGCCGACGGCAGCGAACACATCCGCCGGGCCACTGGCGTCGAGCAGCTGGAAATCGGTGAAGACCAGCAAGACGACGAGATGGGGCGGCGATTCGGGGGCTACGGACATGGGCCACCTGGCAGGCACTGACGAGGATTGGCGGAGTTTCATCTATCACTGTCATTCGCGCCAGGCTGGCCCGATTAACACTCCAGGCAACCCGCCCGCCAAGGAGTCCCCCATGTCCCGCCTAGCCACCCTGCTGCTCGCCTGCCTGTTTTTCTGCCATCCCCTGCCCCTGAGGGCCGACGAAGCGCCCGAGCGCCTGCCCGCCTACCAGAAGCGCTTCGAGCGCGAACGGCCGCTGGTGGCGGTGATCGGAGAAAACCGCATGACGGAACTGGTCGATTACGTTCTCCCCTATGGGCTGTTGAAGCGCTCGGGCGTCGCCGAGGTCGTCGCGCTTTCCACCCGGCCAGGGCCGATGCAGATGATGCCGGCGCTGCACCTGCTGGCCGAGGCCGATATCGACGGCTTCGACCGCCGTCACCCCGAAGGCGCCGATTACATCGTCGTGCCTGCCGTCCACCACAGCGACGACCCGCAGCTGCTGCGCTGGGTCCGCCAGCAGGCCGCCAAGGGCGCGACCGTCGTCGGTATCTGCGACGGCGCCCTGGTGCTCGGCGAAGCCGGCCTGCTGGAGGAGCGTCGCGCCACCGGCCACTGGTACTCCCGGGGCCAGCGGGAGGAGGACTTTCCCGGCACCCGCTGGGTGAGCGATCGCCGCTACCTGGCCGACGGCAAGGTGATCACCACGGCCGGCGTCAGCGCCGCGATGCCCGTCTCCATTGCCCTGGTGGAAGCCATCGCCGGCACCAACCGAGCACAGGCGCTGGCCACGGGCATCGGCCTGGCGGACTGGTCGCCCCGCCACGACGGCGATGCCTTCGCCCTCGGCGCCGGCGGCTACCTGGCCGCCGCCGGCAATCTGCTGTCGTTCTGGCGTCACGAGGAGCTGGGGCTGGAGGTGCGACAAGGCGAAGACGAACTGGCCCTGGCCCTGCGTGCAGACGCCTGGTCGCGCACCTTCCGCTCCGAGGTCCTGGCACTGGCGGCGGATGCATCGCCCATCCGCACGGCCAGCGGCCTGGTCCTGCTACCGGAGCCCATGGCCGCGCACCCGGGTATCACGCACCTGCAGCCCACCGACGCACCGCTGGCCCGCCTCTTCGACCAGACCCTGGGCGCCATCGCCGAGCGTTACGACCAAGCCACCGCCGCACTGGTAGCAGCCCAGCTCGAGTACGCCCCTGCGCTGAACGAATAACCTTGGGGCGGGCTCAAACGCCTGTGCAAAGCCGGCGGGCACTTGAACCGAGCAACTGCTTGGGTGCACCCTAGCCGGCATTGCGGCAACACAAAAACAAGGACCCGCCTCATGTACGAAATCAGCCTTCACGCCGTGCCCGAGGACGTGCGCAAGCGCGCCTTCCTGGATAACGATGCCTACCTGCGCCTGTACCAGCAGTCGGTGGATAACCCCGAGGAGTTCTGGAGCGAGCAGGCCACCACCTTCCTCGACTGGTTCCAGCCCTGGGACCAGCTGCACAGCAGCGACCTGCGCCAAGGCCAGGCCGAATGGTTCAAGGGCGGCAAGCTCAACGTCAGCTACAACTGCATCGACCGCCACCTGGAAAAACGCGCCGAGCAGGTCGCCATCATCTGGGAAGGCGACAACCCGGCCGAATCCGCGCAGATCACCTACCGCAAGCTGCACCAGCACGTCTGCCGCCTGGCCAACGTGCTCAAGGATCGCGGCGTGAAGAAGGGCGACCGGGTGTGCATCTACATGCCGATGATCCCCGAGGCGGCCTACGCCATGCTCGCCTGCTCGCGCATCGGCGCCGTGCATTCGGTGGTGTTCGGCGGCTTCTCCCCCGACGCCCTGCGTGACCGAATCCTCGACGCCGACTGCCGCGCCGTGATCACCGCCGACGAAGGCGTGCGCGGCGGCAAGTACGTGCCCCTCAAGCAGAACGTCGACAAGGCGCTGAAGGATTGCCCCGATGTCTCCACCGTCGTCGTGGTCGAGCGCACCCAGGGCGAAGTCGCCTGGGTCGAAGGCCGTGACATCTGGTACCACGAGGCCCTGCGCGGCGCCTCGGAGGAATGCGTACCGGAGTGGATGGACGCCGAGGACCCGCTGTTCATCCTCTACACCTCCGGCTCCACCGGCAAACCCAAGGGCGTGCTGCACACCACCGGCGGCTACCTGCTGGGCGCGGCGATGACCCACAAGTACGTCTTCGACTACCACGAGGGCGATATCTACTGGTGCACCGCCGATGTGGGCTGGGTCACCGGCCACAGCTACATCGTCTACGGCCCGCTGGCCAACGCCGCCACCACCCTGATGTTCGAGGGTGTGCCGAGCTACCCCGATGCCTCGCGTTTCTGGCAGGTGATCGACAAGCACCAGGTGAACATCTTCTACACCGCGCCCACCGCCCTGCGCGCGCTGATGCGTGAAGGCGAAGCCGCCGTGCGCAGCACCTCGCGCGCCAGCCTGCGCCTGCTCGGCAGCGTCGGCGAGCCGATCAACCCGGAAGCCTGGGAGTGGTACTTCAACGTCGTCGGCGAAAAGCGCTGCCCCATCGTCGACACCTGGTGGCAGACCGAGACCGGCAGCATCCTCATCACCCCGCTGCCCGGCGCCACGGCGCTGAAGCCCGGCTCGGCCACCCGCCCCTTCTTCGGCGTGCAACCGGTGCTGCTGGACGAACAGGGCAAGGAGATCGAAGGCGCCGGCTCCGGCGTGCTCGCCATCAAATCGAGCTGGCCGAGCCAGATCCGCAGCGTCTACGGCGACCACAAGCGGATGATCGAGACCTACTTCTCCGCGTACCCCGGCTACTACTTCACCGGCGACGGCGCGCGCCGCGACGAGGACGGCTACTACTGGATCACCGGCCGCGTGGACGACGTGATCAACGTCTCCGGGCACCGTATCGGCACCGCCGAGGTGGAAAGCGCCCTGGTGCTGCACGACGACGTGGCCGAGGCTGCGGTGGTCGGCTACCCCCACGATGTAAAGGGCCAGGGCATCTATGCCTTCGTCACCACCATGAAGGGCGTGGAACCCAGCGACGAGCTGAAGAAAGAACTGCTGGCCCTGGTCGGCAAGGAAATCGGCAGCTTCGCCAAGCCCGAGCTGATGCAGTGGGCACCCGGCCTGCCGAAGACCCGCTCGGGCAAGATCATGCGGCGCATCCTGCGCAAGATCGCCTGCAACGAGCTGGACAGCCTGGGCGACACCTCCACCCTGGCCGACCCCTCGGTGGTCGAGAGCCTTATCGACAAGCGCTTGAACCAGTAGATAAAGCTTGAAGCTGGGAGCTGGAAGCCGGAAGAATCACCGGGCGCCAGCTCCCGGCCTGCCTCGAACGCCTGACGATGAACCTTATCCGCAACCGCATCGAAAGCCAGATCCTCAGCCTCACCGGAGCCTCCCTCGGGCAGATCGACCTGGACAGCCCCAAGGGCGACCCGGGCTTGTTCGGCCCGGACTCCATGCCCTGGAAGGTCCACGGCGACTTCACCTCGATGATGATCGGCGGCATCAGCGCCCTGCTGTTGCAGATGCTGCACCCCCTCGCCCTCGCTGGCGTGTGGGACCACTCCAATTTCCGCCAGGACATGCTCGGCCGCCTGCGCCGCACCAGCCTGTTCATTTCCGGCACCACCTACGGCAACCGCCACGACGCGGAATGGCTGATCGACAAGGTGCGTACCATCCACCTGCAAGTGGTCGGCAACGCGCCGGATGGGCGCCCCTATGCGGCCAGTGACCCGGACCTGCTCACCTGGGTGCATGTCGCCGAGGTCAGCAGCTTCCTCGGCGCCTACCTGCGCCACCTCGACCCGCAGATGCCCGGCACCGACCAGGACCGCTACTACGCGGAAATCGCCCTGGTGGCCGAACGCCTGGGCGCCCGCAACGTGCCCAAATCGCGCCAGGCCGTCGCCGACTATCTGGAAGCGATGCGCCCGCAGATGCTGTGCGACGAGCGCACCCTCGAAGTGGTACGCCTGCTGCGCGATGCCCCCGCGCCCAGCGCCCTGGCGAAGCCCTTCGGCAACCTGATGATGCAGGCGGGCATCGAGCTGCTGCCCACCTGGGCCCTGGCCATGCTCGGCCTGCGCCTGCCCGACTGGCAGCGCCCGTTGATCCGCGCCGGCGTGCAGCGCACCGCACCGATGCTGCGCTGGGCCCTGCGCAACGGCGCCTCCGTCCGCGCCCGCCGGCGCATGGGCCTGCCCACCCGCTGAGTGGCTGGCCGGTCACACGGGCCTGTGCGACCATCGGCCACTTTCCGGTCACAGCCTGAACCGATTACCCGCTTCGAGGACAGAAACCATGCAAGACGTCGTCATAGTCGCCGCTACCCGCACCGCCGTCGGCAGCTTCCAGGGCTCGCTGGCCCACATCCCCGCCCCCGAGCTGGGCGCTGCGGTGATCCGCCAGCTGCTGGCCCAGACCGGCCTCGATGGCGCCCAGGTGGATGAAGTCATCCTCGGCCAGGTGCTCACCGCCGGCTCCGGGCAGAACCCCGCGCGCCAGGCCGCCATCCTCGCCGGCCTGCCCCACGCCGTGCCGGCCATGACCCTGAACAAGGTCTGCGGCTCCGGCCTCAAGGCCCTGCACCTGGCCGCCCAGGCCATCCGCTGCGGCGACGCCGAGGTGATCATCGCCGGCGGCCAGGAGAACATGAGCCTCGCCCCCTACGTCATGCCCGGCGCCCGCACCGGCCTGCGCATGGGCCACGCCAAGCTGGTCGACAGCATGATCCAGGACGGCCTGTGGGACGCCTTCAACGACTACCACATGGGCATCACCGCCGAGAACCTGGTGGAGAAGTACGGCATCAGCCGTGAAGCCCAGGACGCCTTCGCCGCCGCTTCCCAGCAGAAGGCTTCCGCCGCCATCGAAGCGGGCCGCTTCGTGGATGAGATCACCCCGATCCTGATCCCGCAGAAGAAGGGCGACCCTGTTTCCTTCGCCACCGACGAGCAGCCCCGCGCCGGCACCACCGCCGAGTCCCTGGCCAAGCTCAAGCCGGCCTTCAAGAAGGACGGCAGCGTCACCGCCGGCAACGCCTCCAGCCTCAACGACGGCGCCGCCGCCGTGCTGCTGATGAGCGCCGAGAAAGCCAAGGCCCTGGGCCTGCCGGTGCTGGCGCGCATCGCCGCCTACGCCAATGCCGGTGTCGACCCGGCGATCATGGGCATCGGCCCGGTTTCCGCCACCAAGCGCTGCCTGGAGAAGGCCGGCTGGAACCTCGGCGAGCTGGACCTGATCGAAGCCAACGAAGCCTTCGCCGCCCAGGCCCTGTCGGTGGGCAAGGAGCTGGGTTGGGACGCCGAGAAGGTCAACGTCAACGGCGGTGCCATCGCCATCGGCCACCCCATTGGCGCCTCGGGCTGCCGCGTGCTGGTGACCCTGCTGCACGAGATGATCAAGCGCGATGCGAAGAAGGGCCTGGCGACCCTGTGCATCGGCGGCGGGCAGGGCGTGGCCCTGGCCATCGAGCGTTAAGCCACTCGCCACGCCATCGAGACCCTGCGCGAGGCCCACACCGGCCTCGCTGCACTCGGCGCCAAGCCGTTCCCGCTTTGTTAAACTGCGCGCCCTTTCCTCCGAGACGCCGCGCATGCCTTCCGATCTCCCCCAGGCGCTGCGCGCCGCACTCGACGCCCGCCAGCCCCTGCTCGCCGAACTGCATGCGCAAGGCACCGACTGCTACCGCCTGTTCCATGGCAGCCAGGAAGGCGCCTCCGGCCTGACCATCGACCGCTACGGCCCGCAACTGCTGGTGCAGAGCTTCCACCAGACGCTGCAGCGCGACGAGCTGCTGCAGGCCACCGCCCAGGTGCAGGAACGCCTCGGCGAGCCACTGCTGCTGGTCTACAACGACCGCTCCCAGGGCAATTCGCGCATCGATCGCAGCGACCCTGTGTACCAGGCCGAGCCAGACGCACTGGTCGACCTCGTCGGCCAGGAATGGGGCCTGAACTACCGGGTACGCGGCCGTCATCCCGGCCAGGACCCGCTGCTGTTCCTCGACCTGCGCAACGCCCGCGGCTGGGTCAAGCGCCACGCTGCCGGCAAGTCGGTACTCAACCTCTTCGCCTACACCTGTGGCGTCGGCCTGGCTGCCGCAGCGGGAGGAGCCAGCGAGGTGTGGAACCTGGATTTCGCCGAGGGCAACCTGGCCGTCGGCCGCGAAAACGCCGTGCTCAACCCCGGGCTTGCGCCCATGCGCTTCGTGCAGTCGGACTATTTCCCAGCCATCCGCCAGTTGGCCGGCCAGACCATCGCCCGGCGCCACGGGCAGAAACTGCCCAGCTACCCACGCCTGGAACAGCGCCCGTTCGACCTGGTATTCCTCGACCCGCCCGCCTGGGCCAAGAGCGCCTTCGGCACCGTCGACCTGCTGCGTGACTACCAGAGCCTGCTCAAGCCGGCGATCCAGGCCACCGCCGAGAACGGCACGCTGATCTGCTGCAACAACCTAGCGAAGGTGGCTATCGAGGACTGGCGCGAACAGGTGCTGCGCTGCGCCAGCAAGCTCGGCCGTCCGGTGCGGGAATGGGAGCAGCTGCTGCCGGCAAGCGACTTCCCCTCCCTCGACGGGCGCCCGCCGCTGAAGACCCTGGCGCTGCATTTCTGAAGCGAGAACCGCCCTACGAAACCATCAGCAACCGTCTGTCGGAACCTTGTGGCCGTGCCATACTCCAAGCCACCTCCGCCGGGATAGTCGACGCCTCACCATGCACAAAGGATTGAAACGCGCCGTCAGCGCCTTGCTGATCGTCATCGCTCTGTACAGCCTGCTCGGCTTCCTGATCATCCCCGGGGTCGCCCTGCGCGTGGTCAACCAGCAACTGGCCCAGTATGCGAAGGTTCCCGCCCGGCTCGAGCGCATCCAGCTCAACCCCTTCAGTCTCGAACTGACCCTCTGGGGCCTGCACATCGGCGAGGCGGACAAGGAACAGATCGGCTTCCAGCGCCTGCACGCCAACCTGCAGCTGGACAGCCTGTGGACCGGCGCCCTGCACCTGGCCGAGGTGGAGCTGGAGAAGTCCACCACCGAGGTGCTGTTCGCCAAGGACGGCACGCTCAACCTGGCCCAGCTGTTCCAGCTGCCGCCCAGCGAACCCAAGGCCGAAGAACCGGCCGGCGATCCCTTCCCCGTGCGCATCGATAGCGTCCGCCTGGTGGAAGGCGGCCTGCACTTCCAGGACCTGCGTCCGAGCGATGCCATCGAGTTCGTCTACGACTCGTTGAACCTCGAACTGAAGAACCTCAGCACCATCCGCGACGACAACACCGACATGGTGCTGGTCGCCACCGGCCCCCACGGCGGCCGCATCGACTGGCAGGGCAGCCTGAGCCTGGTGCCCTTCGTCTCCAAGGGCGAGCTCAAGGTCACCGAAGGCAATATGAAGGCCTTCTGGCCCTACGTGCGTGACGCCGTGCCACTGGTATTGGAGAAAGGCACCATCAGCCTCGCCACCCAGTACCACCTGAGCTTGGCCAAGGGCACCGAGCTGAAACTGGAACAGACCTCGATCAAGGTGGCGCCCTTCGCCATCAAGGCCCCGGACGGGCGCCCGCTGGTGAACCTGGAGAACCTGGAAGTCAGCGAAAGCTCGCTGGACCTGGCCAAGCAGCAGGTGGTGGTGGGCAAGATCCGCAGCCAGAACCTGGAAACCTGGGCCGCCCGCGAAGCCGATGGCCAGCTGGACTGGCAGAAGCTGTTCGCCAGCGAAGCCAAGGCTCCCGCCAAGGCCGAGCCGACGAAGCAGGAAGCGAAAGCCCCCGAACAGGCCCCGGCCGCCCAACAGGCAGACGCCAAGGCGAAGCAGGACGAACCCGGCAAACCCTGGCAGGTGCTGCTGCGCGATACCCAGCTGCGCGGCTACAAGGTGCACCTGGCCGATCGCGTGCCGAAGAGCCCCGTGCAGATCGACGTCGGCCCGCTCAACCTCGACCTCAAGGACTTCGACAGCCTCGGCGAATCGCCCTTCCAGCTCGCCGTCGACACCGGTCTCGGCAAGCAGGGCAAGCTCAAGGCCGAAGGCCAGGTGCAGCTGAAGCCGACCACCGCCAAGCTGCAGGTGGAAACCCGCGACATCGACCTGCGCGTGGCCCAGGCCTACATGGAGCCCTTCGTGCGCCTGGAGCTGCGCAGCGGCATGCTCGACAGCAACCTCGACGTCGCCCTCACCGGCACCGAACCGCTGGCCCTGACCATCACCGGCCGTGCCCTGGTCAACCAGCTGCACACCCTGGATACGCTCAAGGAGCGCGACTTCGTCAAATGGCAGCAGTTGCTGGTGGAAGGCCTGGCCTACCGCCACGGCGATAGCCTGTCCATCGACAAGGTCGGCATCACCCAGCCCTATGCGCGCTTCATCATCAACGAGGACCTGACCACCAACGCCAGCGACCTGGTGATCAAGCAGCCCGTCGATCCGAACGCCAAGCCCGAGCCCGCCGGCAAGCCGCTGGACATCCATGTCGGCGCGGTAAGCATCAGCAACGGCTCGGCCAACTTCGCCGACTTCAGCCTCACCCCCAACTTCGCCACCGCCATCCAGCAGCTCAATGGCGAGATCGGCACCCTCGACACGCGCACCCGCACACCGGCCACGGTCAATATCAACGGCAAGGTCGACCGCTACGCACCGGTCACCATCAAGGGCAGCCTGACCCCCTTCGACCCGCTGGAGTCCCTGGACATCGCCACCAGCTTCAAGCGCGTCGAGCTGACCACCCTCACGCCCTACTCCGGCAAGTTCGCCGGTTACCGCATCCGCAAGGGTCGCCTCAACCTCGACCTGCACTACCAGATCGAGAAGGGCCAGCTGAAGGCCCAGAACCGCCTGGTGCTGGAGCAGTTGCAACTGGGCGAGCAGGTCGAGAGTCCCGATGCAGTGGACCTGCCCATCAAGCTGGCGGTCGCACTGCTCAAGGACACCGAAGGCAAGATCGACATCGAGCTGCCGGTGGCCGGCAACCTCAAGGACCCGCAGTTCAGTGTCGCCCCCATCGTCTGGCAGACCCTGCGCAACCTGGTGCTGCGTGCGGCCCAGGCGCCCTTCAAGTTCGTCGCCGGGCTGGTGTCCGGCGGTGGCGACCAGGACCTCAGCAACGTGCCCTTCGCCGCCGGCAGCAGCGAGCTGTCCGCCGATGCGCAACGCGCCTTGGATACTCTCTCGGCCGCGCTCAAGGAGCGCCCGGCACTGCGCCTGGAAGTGGAAGGCATGAGCGCCAAGTCCAGCGACGGCCCGCTGCTGGCTGCCCAGCGCCTGGAGCGCGAGTACCAGAGCACCTACTACAAGATCGCCCAGCGCCGCGGCGACAAGGTCCCCGCCGAGCCGGCCCAACTGGAAGTGCCGGACGACGAGAAGCCGCCGATGCTCGAAGGCATCTACCGCACCCGCCTCAAGCAGCAGCCGCCTGCCGAATGGAAGGACCTCAGCGACGAGGAACGCACGGCGAAGATGCGCGACGCGGTGATCGGCTCCTGGGCGCAGAGCGAGCTGCTGCTGCGCCAGCTGGCCCAGGCGCGCGCCGCCAACATCAAGGATTACCTGGTGGACCGCGGCGGCCTGCAGGACGAGCGGGTCTACATGCTCGACGTCAGCCTTGGCGAAGCGGATGCGGACGGCAAGGTCGACACGCCCCTGCAACTGGGCAGCGAATAGCTGCCCGGCCCCCTGGAATTCCCCCTCTTTCCACCTGTCCAAACGGCTGTGTTGCACGAGTTTTCGTGCGGCACCCGGCCCTGCTGACAGCCGCGCCTCGGCGGCGTAGGCTGAAATCCCAACCTGAATGACGGAAGCATTCGTGAAGATCCTCCCCCTGCTCGCCCTGCCCCTGTTCCTGGCCGCCGCATCTGCCCAGGCCTCCTCCACGCTGCGCTGCGAAGGCGGCGGCCTGATCAGCCAGGACGACAGCACCTCACAGGTACAGCTCAAGTGCGGTGAGCCTGCCAGCCGCACCAGCCTGGGCTACCGCGAGAAGGTCGATCGCTACGGCAACACCAGCGAAGTGCTGGTGGAAGAGTGGGTTTACGGGCCGCGCAACGGCATGTACCAATACCTGCGCTTCGAAGGGAACAAGCTGATCAAGATCGAGAGCAAGCGTGGCGACTGACAGCCATGAATCGGCAGTGCTAGGCTCTGCCACCCATTTTTCCCGGACAGGACGCCCACCCATGAAAAGACTGCTGCTTTCCCTGCTCGCGCTGCCGGCCCTGCTGCTGGCCCATGAAGCCTCCGCTGCCACCTTCCGCTGCGGCAGTG
This sequence comes from Aquipseudomonas alcaligenes MRY13-0052, assembly GCA_000474255.1. GTDB lineage: Bacteria > Pseudomonadota > Gammaproteobacteria > Pseudomonadales > Pseudomonadaceae > Metapseudomonas > Metapseudomonas solani. The sequence continues at coordinate 29,631 of BATO01000059.1, read as the reverse complement.
CGCTGGTCAGCGAGGGCGACCGCGCCGTCGAAGTGCAGCGCAAATGCGGCGACCCGGTCAGCCGCAACCTCATCGGCTACTCCGAAACCCGCAGTGGCCGCCAGGAGATGCAGGTGGAGGAATGGGTCTACGGGCCGGTCAACGGCATGTACTACTACCTGGACTTCACCGGTGGCCGCCTGACGTCGGTTGAAAGCAAACGCAACTGACCCACCCTGAATCCGATCCGCGACAAGGACGTCCCGCTTGATCATCCTCCCCGCCGAACACCCGCTGGACTGGAAACGTCCGCCTGTCATCACCCTGTTGCTGGTGATCCTCAACACGCTGATCTACCTCGCCTACCAGGGCGGTGACGAAGTGCGCACGGACGCTGCCGTGCATCTCTATCTCGACGGCGGCCTGCTCAATCGCGAGCGGGCGCTGTTCATCGACAGCCTGGCCCAGCGCCACGAACTGGACGCCGACGAGCGCCGCGGCATCGACGCCGCGCGCCGCCAGGACCTGGCTGGCTACGTGCTGCGCGACCTCGAATTCGAAGACCAGCTGCACCGCTCCCCCGCCTACCAGGCCGACCCGGCCTGGCAGAAGGCGCGCGCCCCGGCCGAGGCCGCCCGTGACGAGATCAGCAGCTACCGCTTCGGCTTCGTGCCCAAGCGCTTTACCGTCGAAGGCCTGTTCGGGGCGATGTTCCTCCACGGCAGCTTCGATCACCTGCTGGGCAACATGATCTTCCTGTTCATCTGCGGCTTCGCCTTGGAGCGTGCGCTCGGGCGCGGCGCCTACCTGGTGCTGTACATCGCCAGCGGCCTGGCCTCGCACCTGCTCTGGTGGGTGCTGGACCCGGGCTGGGTACCCGGCATCGGCGCATCGGGCGCAGTGGCGGGCCTGATGGGCATGTACATCGGCGTCTACGGGCTGCGGCGGATCAACTTCTTCTACTGGCTCGGCCCGCTGATCGGCTACTTCAAGGCGCCGGCGCTGTGGATCCTGCCGATCTGGATGGGCAAGGAGCTCTACGGCCTGTTTCTGGCCAACGACCACGTCAACTACTACGCGCACCTCGGCGGCCTGGGCTTCGGCTTCATCGGCACCTGGCTGCCACGTCGTCTGGGCGGGTTGAAGGTGGATGAGCAATACCTGGCCAAGGAAGACCCGGATGCGCCCTTCAAGCGCGAACTGGCGGCACTGGACCAACTCATCGGCCGCTTCGCTCTGGACCAGGTACCTGCCCGTGGGCTGGACCTGCTCACCCGCTACCCGGGACGGCTGGAACTGCTCGAACGCCTGTACCCGGTTGCCAGGACCCGCAACGACGCGCCGCTGATGAGCGCGGTGCTCAAGCAGCTCTTCGCCCTGCCCGACCCAAAGCTCGCCCGCACCCTGCTGTGCCGCCTGGCCGATGACGCCGGCGATGCGCAGTACCGCCTCCTGCAGCACCCGGCCATCCAGCTGCACCTGCTGCAGGGCCTGCTGAAGATCGGCGAAGGCCCGAGGGCTCTGGCACCATGGCGCGTGCTCTGCCGTGCGGCCACGCCGCCGGCTCAGTTGCCCGGCCTGACCCTGATGCTCGCCAAGCAACTGGGCCAACGTCAGGACCTGCGCGGTGTCGCCGAACTGGGCGCCTACCTGCGCAAGGCGTTTCCCGACGCCGAGCAAACCCACCAGTTGGGGCTGTACCAGCAGCACCTGGCGCGCTGATCCGCCCGGGTTTCTGCCGGTGAACCTGTACGGCAGCGCCCCTGCAAGACACCCACAACGAAAAACCCCGGGTGGCGGCCCGGGGTTTTTCGTGAATCCTGTGGATCAGAGCTTGCTGCTGAAATCGCGCAGCTCGTCCTGGGCCTTTTCCTTGGTCCAGCCATAGCGCTCCTGCAACTTGCCGACCAGGTATTCGCTGTGACCCTCGGCCACGTCGATATCGTCGTCGGTCAGATTGCCCCAGCGCTCCTTGAGTCGGCCGCTGAGCTGTTTCCATTTGCCTTTGATGATGTCGGAATTCATGGCGTTCTCCTTAGGTGGTACGCCGGGCCGCCCGGGTACGGGCGGCCGGCTGCGAGGGTTACTCGGCGGATTTCAGGCCGTCGGCCGATACCGCGGTAACACCCTTGATGGATTTGGCGGTGGTCACTGCCAGATCACGCTCGGCATCACTGGCGACGACACCGGAGAGCGAGACGACGCCCTTGTTGGTTTCGACCTTGATGTCCAGGGCGCTGAGATTCTTGTCGGCCAGGAAGCTGGATTTCACTTTGCTGGTGATCCAGGTATCGGAAACGGCCTCTTCAGCCTTGTTCACGGTTTCGCTGGCAGCCAGCATGGTCGGTTGCGCCGCGAAGGCGGTGCCGGCCAGGGGCAGGCTCAGGGCGGTGGCAGCTACAGCGGCAAGGGTCCACTTGTTGAAAGACTGTTTCATGAGTTGTTCTCCTGTGCTCTTAGATAATCTGCAGCGTTGTCCTATCTGCAGTCACTGTAGATATCGCAAGGCCTGTGCCAAGCTTCTCAGGAAAATTAAACTCAATAAAATCAGTTACTTACAATTAAATCGTACCGCTTGCCTGCTTGCAGATTGCAATTTCCAGCCAAGCGGCACGTGCACTTTGCACGATCGAGGCCGTCAGGGCGTCGCCAGCCGTTCGAGGGTCGCTTCCAAAGCCCTCACATCCTCGAGCAGGGGGGAAGCCGGGTAGCGCGCGCGGATATAGCCCAGCAACTTGCGCGCAGGCTCGACCTGCCCCAGGCCCTCGGCGAAGCCGCGCGCGGCCAGCAGGTAGGCGCGCGGGATGAAGGGATAGTCGGGGAAGCGTTGGTGCAGGTTGCGTAGCAGGCTGAGGCCCTCGCGCACCTTGTGCCGGTCGATCAGCGCGGCCGCGATGCGTTCGCAAACCTGGGCATCGCTCGGCAGGTAGTCCGCCTGCAACTGCCGGGCGTTGAGCAGCGCCGTGGCCCCCAGCGGCGCATTCAGGCGCGCGGCCAGGGGCAGGTAGTGTTCGAGATGGCGCAGGCAGCGCGAGCGCTCATTGAGGCCGAACAGCAACTGGTGGAAACGCTCATTGAGCTTGAGGTCATCAGGGTCGCGCTGCAGGGCCTGGGTCAGGGTTTCCAGGGCCGTGCCGCTCTGGCCTTCCTTGATACGCACCTCGGCCTCGGCCAGGGCACGACGACGGCGCCACTCGGCAGCGGGAAGGCCTCCCTGGGCGCCCTCCTCGGCGATGGCGAAGCCCAGGGCACCCTGATACTGGAAGACGGCGTAGCCCATCATGGCGCACATCACCACGCCGAAATAACCGAACAGGAAGGCGGCGATGGGCAGCAGCACCACGCGCGGCAGGCCGTGGGAGAGCAGGTAGGTGACGTAGTCCGGCGACTGCCAGAGGGCGAAAAGGAAGATGCAGAGGATGAGGTAGCGCCAGCCCATGGCCTTGATCACCTCCCCCAGTTGCTCGGGGCTCAGCGCCGCCCCCAGCTCCTTGTTCAGGGCCAGGCGGATGATGCTCGCCGGCATCAGCAGCATCAGGCCGATGTTCACCGCCCAGAACAGTGCCTCGCTTTGGAAGTCGGCGACGAGCCAGAGCACGCCGAAGGCGACGAGGAACACCACCAGTTGCTTGATGAACAGCGAGAAGCCCTCGCCAACGAAGGCCGTGGCCAGGCCGGGAGCCTCGCGCCCGCCTTCGCTGGCCGCCTCGATGACGCTGTGGAAGTACTTGGTGGCGACGCTGAACAGGACGATCCAGAGGATCAGCGAACGCGGCATGAACAGGCTGGCCAGGGCCAATAGCCCGGCGAAGGCCAGGGGGCCGGTCTGCAGGCCAAAGAGGAAGAACTGGGGGATGCGCTCCCAGAAGGGCTGCGCCGTATTGGCCGCGCCGAGAAAGTGCAGCGGCGCCCGGCACAACGGGCAGGTGGGCGACTCGTTGGGCTCGTCGGCGTTGAGCGGAATGCAGCAGTCGCCGAAATGGCGCTCGCAAGGCGGGCAATGCCAGGTGGCGGGTTGGCTCTGGTGGTACTTGCAGTAGGTCTTGTCCATGACCCGGTTTCCTTGGGCTGATTCTGGCGGCGCGCCATTTTCCGGGAAAAAAAAGAGGGCCCGCAAGGGGCCCTCTCTCATTTGCCTTGACCGGGGATCAAACGCCCGAAGCCTCAGCTGCGTCCACGTCTTTCATGGACAGCTTGATGCGGCCGCGGTTGTCCACGTCCAGCACCAGTACCTTCACTTCCTGGCCTTCCTGCAGGACGTCGGTGACCTTGTCGATGCGCTTGTCGCTGATCTGCGAGATGTGCACCAGGCCGTCTTTGCCCGGGAGGATGTTGACGAAGGCGCCGAAGTCGACGATGCGCTCGACCTTGCCCACGTAGACCTTGCCGATCTCGGCTTCCGCGGTGATGCCCAGTACGCGCTGACGTGCAGCCTCGGCAGCTTCCTTGGTTTCGCCGAAGATCTTCACGCTGCCATCGTCTTCGATGTCGATGGAAGCCTTGGTCTCTTCGCAGATGGAGCGGATGGTGGCGCCGCCCTTGCCGATGACGTCACGGATCTTATCGGTGTCGATCTTCATCGCGATCATGGTCGGAGCGTTGGCCGACAGCTCGGTACGGGACTGACCGATGATCTGGTTCATCTGACCGAGGATGTTCAGGCGTGCTTCCAGTGCCTGCTCCAGGGCGATCTCCATGATCTCTTCGGTGATGCCGTTGATCTTGATGTCCATCTGCAGCGCGGTTACGCCTTTGGCGGTACCGGCTACCTTGAAGTCCATGTCGCCCAGGTGGTCTTCGTCACCGAGGATGTCGGTCAGAACGGCGAACTTGTCACCTTCCTTGACCAGACCCATGGCGATACCAGCGACCGGTGCCTTCATCGGCACGCCAGCGTCCATCAGGGCCAGGGAGGCGCCGCAGACGGAAGCCATGGAGCTGGAGCCGTTGGACTCAGTGATTTCCGACACCACACGGATGGTGTAGGGGAACTCATCGCTCTTCGGCAGCATGGCGGAAACGCCACGACGGGCCAGGCGACCGTGACCGATCTCGCGACGGCCGGCGCTACCCATACGGCCGCACTCGCCCACCGAGAAGGGCGGGAAGTTGTAGTGCAGCATGAAGCCGTCTTTGCGCTCGCCTTCCAGGGTGTCCAGCAGCTGGGCATCACGGGCGGTACCGAGGGTGGCAACGACCAGAGCCTGGGTTTCGCCACGGGTGAACAGGGCGGAACCGTGAGTCTTGTCGAGCACGCCGACTTCGATCTTCAGCGGACGTACGGTGCGGGTGTCGCGGCCGTCGATACGCGGTTTGCCGTTGACGATGTTCTCGCGCACGGTGCGGTATTCCAGGAGGCCGAAGGCGTCCTTGACTTCACCGGCCGGGAATTGACCGGCTTCTTCGCCAGCGAAGCGGGCGACGACCTGGTCACGCAGCTCGCCGAGGCGGTTGTAGCGGTCTTGCTTGATGGTGATGGTGTAGGCCTGGGAGATGGCCTCGCCGAACTCGGCCTTGATGGCGCCGAGCAGAGCGGTGTTCTCGACCGGAGCGGTCCAGTTCCAGGTCGGCTTGCCGGCTTCGGCAGCGAATTCCTTGACGGCGTTGATCACGGCCTGGAATTCCTGGTGGGCGAACAGCACGCCACCGAGCATCTGGTCTTCGGTCAGTTCCTGGGCTTCGGATTCAACCATCAGCACGGCGTCCTGGGTACCGGCAACGACCATGTCCAGGCTGGAAGCCTTGAGCTGCTCGTAGTTCGGGTTCAGCAGGTAGCCAGTGCTCTCGTGGTAGGCCACGCGAGCGGCACCGATCGGGCCGGCGAAGGGAATGCCGGAGATGGCCAGGGCAGCGGAAGTACCGATCATCGCGGCGACGTCCGGATCGGTCTTCTTGTTAGTGGAGACCACGGTGCAGATGACCTGCACTTCGTTGAGGAAACCTTCCGGGAACAGCGGGCGGATCGGACGGTCGATCAGGCGCGAGGTCAGGGTCTCTTTCTCGGAAGGACGGCCTTCACGCTTGAAGAAACCACCGGGGATGCGGCCGGCTGCGTAGGTTTTTTCCTGGTAGTGGACGGACAGCGGGAAGAAGCCCTTGCCCGGGTCGGCTTGCTTGGCGCCGACCACGGTCACCAGTACGGTGACGTCTTGGTCCATGGTGACCAGAACGGCACCGGAAGCTTGACGGGCGATACGGCCAGTCTCGAGGGTTACGGTCGACTGACCGAACTGGAATTTCTTGATTACCGGGTTCACGGTGTCTTTACCTTCTGTAGTTGCCTTTGGGGGAAATCTGCGGAAGGCACGGGAATCGGCCCGTCGTCTTCCTCAAAAAGCCTGAAGCTGGAAGCCCGAGGCTGGAGCAAGAACGATGCCTTGCTGCCAACCCCCGACTTCCAGCTTCCAGCTTGAGTGCGTCTTAGCGACGCAGACCCAGACGACCGATCAGGGTGCTGTAACGAGTGGTGTCCTTACCCTTCAGGTAGTCCAGCAGCTTGCGGCGCTGGTTGACCATGCGGATCAGACCACGACGGGAGTGGTGGTCTTTGCCGTTGGCCTTGAAGTGATCCTGCAGCTTGTTGATGTTGGCGGTCAGCAGTGCAACTTGCACTTCCGGAGAACCGGTGTCGCCTTCAGCTTGCTTGTACTCGTTAACGATCTGGGCTTTCTCAGTAACGCTCAGTGCCATGATGGGCTTCCTCTGAGGTAATAGGCCGGGAACCTGTCCCGTGTTTTAAAAGGAGGAGTGACCGTGCCTATTAACAGCCACCCTCGAATCGGTCATTCCGACCGAATCAGTCGACGCGGCGCTACGCGCCCGTCATCGCTCACTTCACCGATACCGATGAAGCGACCGTTGTGATCCTGCACCCGCAGCATGCCGAACTTCGGCGCTTCGGGAGCCCTTACCGGTTGGCCATGCAACCAGTAGTAGGCACTGTGTTCGCTCAACTGGATCAGGGGCCAATGTTCCAGGCCGCTGTCTTCCGGCAACAGGAACTGGTCCAGCGCCTCGTTGCCACCTTCGGCATGGGCCTTTTCCAGCGCTTCCAGGGTGATCGCCTGGGCCAGGACGAAGGGGCCTGCCTGAGTGCGGCGCAGTTCCGCCACGTGAGCCCCGCAACCCAGCACCTGCCCGAGGTCTTCGACCAGCGTGCGAATGTAGGTGCCTTTGCTGCAGGCCACGGCGAGCCTCGCCTGGGCGGACTCGAAGGCAAGCAATTCCAGGCGCGCAATAGTAACAGAACGCGCTTCGCGCTCCACTACCTCGCCCGCACGCGCCAGCTTGTACAGCGGCTGCCCGTCTTTCTTCAGGGCCGAGTACATGGGCGGTATCTGCTTGATTTCGCCACGGAAGTCGTCGAGACGCGCTTCGATATCGGCACGACCGACGGTCACCTCACGGCGCTCGAGAATCTCGCCCTCGGCATCGCCCGTGGTAGTGGTAACGCCCAGCTGCGCCAGGGTCTCGTAGCCCTTGTCGGCATCCAGCAGGTACTGGGAGAACTTGGTCGCCTCGCCGAAGCACAGCGGCAGCACGCCGGTGGCCAGGGGATCGAGGCTGCCGGTGTGGCCGGCCTTCTCGGCGTTGAGCAACCAGCGCACCTTCTGCAGGGCCTGGTTGGAGCTCATGCCGCGAGGCTTGTCGAGGATCAGAATGCCGCTGACGTTGCGGCGGATGCGTTTCACCTGGGCCACGGTTATTCCTCGCCGTCGTCCTGGTGCTTGCGATCCTCGGCCACGGCGCGCTCGATCAGCGCCGACAGCTCGACACCACGACGGATGCTGGCGTCGTAGTTGAAGTGCAACTGCGGCACGGTGCGCAACTTCATCGCGCGACCCAGCTGCATGCGCAGGAACCCGGCGGCATCGTTGAGGATGGCGGTGTTCTGCTTGATGACTTCGGGGTTGTCGTCCTGCCCCATCACGGTGATGAACACCTTGGCGTGGGACAGGTCACGGGCCACGTCGCAGCCGGTGATGGTCACCAGGCCAAGACGCGGGTCTTTGATTTCACGTTGGATCAGCGAGGCCAGCTCACGCTGCATCTGATCCCCGATACGTTGGGTACGGCTGTATTCTTTTGCCATTTCCTGCTACCTGCACTCTCCCCCGGGGCCAGAAACCACAGGGTTCAAAAGCGGCAAACGCCCGGCCGAGCGGAAGCTGGACCGGGCGTTGCGTATTGCAGCTCGCGCTTAGAGGCTGCGAGCCACTTGGACCTTCTCGAACACTTCGATCTTGTCGCCGACCTTGACGTCGTTGTAGCTCTTCACGCCGATACCGCATTCCATGCCGGCACGCACCTCGGACACGTCGTCCTTGAAGCGGCGCAGGGATTCCAGTTCGCCTTCGAAGATCACCACGTCGTCACGCAGTACGCGGATCGGACGGTTACGGTGGACCATGCCCTCGGTAACCATGCAGCCTGCGACCGCGCCGAACTTCGGCGAGCGGAACACGTCGCGCACTTCGGCGATACCCAGGATGTTCTCCCGGACGTCGCTGCCGAGCATGCCGGACAGTGCTTTCTTAACGTCTTCGATGATGTCGTAGATGATGTTGTAGTAGCGCAGGTCCAGACCTTCCTGCTCGACGATCTTCCGGGCGCCCGCATCGGCACGCACGTTGAAGCCGAACAGTACGGCGTTGGAGGCCAGCGCCAGGTTGGCGTCGCTCTCGGTGATACCACCGACGCCGCCACCGACCACACGCACCTGGACTTCGTCGTTGCCAAGATCCGCCAGCGCGCCCTGCAGGGCCTCCAGCGAACCACGAACGTCGGACTTGAGGACGATGTTGAGCGTCTTCTTCTCGTCCTGGCCCATGTTCTCGAAGATGTTTTCCAGCTTGCCGGCATGCGCGCGGGCCAGCTTGACCTCGCGGAACTTGCCTTGACGGAACAGGGCCACTTCACGGGCCTTCTTCTCGTCGCCGATCACGGTCAGCTCGTCACCCGCATCCGGGGTGCCGTCCAGGCCGAGGATCTCGACCGGGATCGAGGGGCCGGCTTCCTTGATGGGCTTGCCGTTCTCGTCGAGCATGGCACGGACGCGACCGAAGTTGACGCCGCAGAGAACCATGTCGCCTTGGCGCAGGGTACCGTCCTGAACCAGAACGGTAGCCACCGGGCCACGGCCCTTGTCCAGGCGGGACTCGACCACGACACCACGGCCAGGGGCCGACGGGGTGGCTTTGAGTTCCAGGACTTCAGCCTGCAGCAGTACGGCTTCCAGCAGTTCGTCGACACCGGTACCGACTTTCGCCGAGACGGGTACGAACTGGGTGTCGCCACCCCACTCTTCCGGGATCACGTCGCGACCGGCGAGGTCGTTCTTGATGCGGTCGAGGTCAGCTTCGGGCTTGTCGATCTTGTTCACCGCGACCACGATCGGCACGCCAGCCGCTTTCGCGTGCTGTACGGCTTCTTCGGTCTGCGGCATCACGCCGTCGTCCGCTGCCACCACGAGGATGACGATGTCGGTCGCCTTGGCACCACGGGCACGCATTGCGGTGAACGCAGCGTGGCCGGGGGTGTCGAGGAAGGTGACCATGCCGCGGTCGGTTTCGACGTGGTAGGCGCCGATGTGCTGGGTGATGCCGCCGGCTTCGCCAGCAGCCACCTTGGCACGACGGATGTAGTCGAGCAGCGAGGTTTTACCGTGGTCGACGTGGCCCATGACGGTCACGACCGGCGCGCGGTGAATGGCTTCACCTTCGAACTTCAGGGATTCGGCCAGTTGTTCTTCCAGCGCGTTCTCGCTGACGAGCTTGACCTTGTGGCCGAACTCTTCCGCGATCAGCTGGCCAGTTTCCTGGTCCAGTACCTGGTTGATGGTCACCGGGGTGCCCATCTTGAACATGAACTTGACGATCTCTGCGCCCTTGACGGCCATCTGAGCGGCCAGTTCGGCCACGGTGATGGTCTCGCCGATATTCACATCACGCACAATCGGTCCTGTCGGGCTCTGGAACCCGTGCTGGTTGCGCTTCTTGAGCTTGGATTTGCCACGACCACCACGACGGTAGCCATCACTTTCCTCGTCGGTGCTGCGAGGTGCCACGCGCGGGGCGGGAACCTTTTCCTTCTCTTTGACCGAAGGGCGGTGCTGCGTGTGCTTGCGATCGCGGCGCTCGTCTTCGTCGCGGGCCTTTTCAGGGCGACGCGGCTCTTCCTTCTTGCGATCGTCGGCGCCAGCAGGAGCGGCGGCGGCGTTCGCAGCGGCAGCCGGTGCGGCAGCTTCGCCGACAGCAGCGGCAGCAGGCGCACCGGCTTCACCACCGCGAGCGGCTTCGAGAGCACGGGCGTCGGCTTGGCGACGGGCCTCTTCCTCGGAGCGGCGCTTGGCCTCTTCCTCGGTCTTCAGGCGTGCAGCTTCTTCGGCAGCGCGCTGCTCTTCGAGCTCGCGCTTCTTCTCGGCCTCGATCTCGTCGGGGCTGCGCTTCACGTAAGTCTTCTTCTTACGCACTTCAACACTGATGGTCTTGCTACCGGCAACTCTCAGCGTAGTGGTGGTCTTGCGCTGCAAGGTGATCTTGCGGGGCTCTTCCAGCCGCTCGCCGTGACTGCCCTTGAGATGCGCCAGCAGCGCTTGTTTCTCATTGTCAGTCACAACTTGTTCGGCGCTGGTGTGCGGCAACCCTGCCTCACGCATCTGCAACAGCAGGCGTTCCACCGGTGTGTCGACCACTTGGGCCAGTTCTTTCACCGTGACTTGCGTCATGCACTTCTCTCCTCAGGCCGCGACTGCTTACTCGAACCAATGGGCTCGGGCGGCCATGATCAGCTTGCCGGCACGCTCTTCGTCCATGCCGTCGATGTCGAGCAGGTCGTCGATAGACTGCTCGGCCAGGTCTTCGCGGTTGACTACGCCACGTACTGCCAGCTCAACAGCCAGCTCTTTGTCCATGCCTTCGAGAGCAAGCAGGTCGTCCGCCGGCTGAGCGTCAGCCAGTTTTTCTTCAGTGGCGATAGCCTTGGTCAACAGGCGATCCTTGGCGCGGGCACGCAGCTCGTTGACGATGTCTTCGTCGAAGCCGTCGATGCTCAGCATCTCTTCCATCGGTACGTAGGCGATCTCTTCGAGGCTGGTGAAGCCTTCCTCGACCAGTACCTGGGCCAGTTCCTCATCGACTTCCAGCTCGTCGACGAAGGCCTGCATGATGTCGCCGGTCTCAGCCTGCTGCTTGGCCTGGATATCGGCCTCGGTCATCACGTTCAGGGTCCAGCCGGTCAGTTGGCTCGCCAGACGCACGTTCTGACCGCCACGGCCGATGGCCTGGGCCAGGTTGTCTTCGCCTACGGCGATGTCCATGGCATGGGCATCTTCGTCGACGATGATCGCGGCCACTTCGGCCGGAGCCATGGCGTTGATCACGAACTGAGCGGGGTTGTCATCCCACAGGACGATGTCGACACGCTCGCCACCCAGCTCGCCGGAGACGGCCTGGACGCGCGAACCGCGCATGCCGATGCAGGCGCCTTGCGGGTCGATACGTTTGTCCTTGGAGCGAACGGCGATCTTGGCACGGGAACCCGGGTCACGGGACGCGGCCATCACTTCGATCAGCTCTTCGGCGATTTCCGGCACTTCGATGCGGAACAGCTCGATCAGCATCTGCGGCGCAGTGCGCGACAGGATCAGTTGAGGGCCACGGTTCTCGGTGCGGATCTCTTTCAGCAGCGCGCGAACACGAGCGCCTACGCGGAAGGTCTCACGGGAGATGATGTCTTCACGGGCCAGCAACGCCTCGGCGTTGTTACCCAGGTCGACGATCACGTTGTCGCGGGTGACCTTCTTCACGGTGCCGGAAATGATGTCGCCCAGCTTCTCGCGATAGGCTTCGACCACTTGGGCACGCTCGGCTTCGCGAACCTTCTGCACGATCACCTGCTTGGCGGTCTGTGCAGCGATACGGCCGAACTCGATGGATTCGATCTTTTCTTCGACGAAATCACCGACCTTGGCACCCGGTTGTTTTTCCTGGGCTTCTTCAACGGTCAGTTCGGCCGCCGGGTTTACCTGATCGTCTTCTTCGACGACCGCCCAGCGACGGTAGGTGTCATAGCTACCGGTGTGGCGATTGATCTCCACACGCAGCTCGACTTCTTCTTCGAAGCGTTTCTTGGTAGCAGTGGCCAGTGCCAGCTCCAGTGCTTCGAAGATCACGCCAGCCGGTACGCCTTTTTCGTTGGATACCGACTCAACAACCAGCAGTACTTCTTTGCTCATCGTACGCCTCGCCTTTCGCAATCCATTGGATCCGCGGGATCCGCGTCTCAGTCAAAACGGGGAATGATGTTGGCCTTGTCGATCAGATCGATCGGCAGCAGGTACTCGTGATCCTCAACAAGAACCACCACATCCTGTTCCTCCACCCCGCGGAGGAGCCCCTGGAAATTGCGTCGCCCATCGTAGGGAGAGCGCAACTTGATCTTCACCAGTTCGCCAGCGTGCGCCGCGAACTGCTCAAGAGTGAACAGCGGTCGATCCATGCCGGGCGAAGACACCTCGAGGGTGTACTCACTGGCGATGGGATCTTCCACGTCGAGAACACCACTGACCTGACGACTGACTTTCTCGCAGTCGTCGACCTGGATGCCGTTCTCATGATCGATGTATACCCGCAGCAGCGAATGCCGCCCTTGGGACAGGAACTCGACACCCCAGCATTGATAGCCAAGGGCCTCGACTACCGGGGCCAGCAAGGCCTGCAACTGTTCTAGCTTGCTCGACACCTGATTGCCCTCGCATGCTGTGCAAATAAAAAATGGGCGAAACGCCCATCCATTCGAACCAGTCGGCCAAAAGCCGTTGGTTAACTGTCCAGCTAGCAAAAAGCCCCTAAAAAGGGGCTCCGCTACTACTGGTTGCGGGGGTTGGATTTGAACCAACGACCTTCGGGTTATGAGCCCGACGAGCTACCAAGCTGCTCCACCCCGCGTCAAAGCTGGGGCGGAAGTATACGGCCTACGCGCCTTAACGGTCAACCGAACACTCCGCCAGCAAAAAAACCCGCATGCAGCGGGCTTTCTTGCATTGTATGGTACCGAGGAGGGGACTCGAACCCCTACAGCCTATGGCCACTACCACCTCAAGGTAGCGTGTCTACCAATTCCACCACCTCGGCAAAACTTGCCTTTTTACTTCTGCTCTGGAGCCTGAGGTACATCACCTGCGCTTTCAGCAGGCTTTTGCTCTTCGAGCACCGGCACATCGTCAGCTGCCGGCTTTTGCTGCTGAACCTCGAGAACGGCCGGATCCGGCAGACCTACGTGACTCAGAGCTTCAGCCTTTTCTTTAGCGAAGAACGCTAAGCCCAGGCTGGTTATGAAAAAAACCGCGGCGAGTATACCAGTAACTCGACTCAGAAAGGTAGCAGAACCTTGACTACCGAAAACGGTACCCGAAGCTCCAGCACCGAACGAGGCGCCAGCATCCGCACCCTTACCTTGCTGCAGCAGCACCAGAGCAACGACACCAAGGGCGCCGAGCAGGTGAACCACGATAACGACAGTTTCCAGCATCTCGTCAGCTTCCTGCGGCGCGACAGATCGCACCGAACTCATCCGCATTCAGGGAGGCGCCACCAACAAGCCCCCCGTCGATATCCGGCATGCCGAACAACTCGGCCGCACTGGCGGCCTTGACGCTGCCGCCATAAAGAATCCTTACACCGCGCGCCACCTCGGCATTTTCCGCCGCCAGTTGCGCCCGTATTGCAGCATGCACTTCTTGCGCTTGCTGCGGAGTTGCCGTGAGCCCTGTACCGATAGCCCAGACCGGCTCGTATGCGATCACCGCTTTCGCGAATGCTCCCACGCCGAGCTCTTCGATCACGCTACCGAGCTGACGCCCGACAACCTCAAGAGTCTTGCCCGCTTCACGCTGCTCCTGGGTCTCACCGACGCAGAGCACCGGAACAAGACCGCAAGACTGAGCCGCAGCGAACTTGCGACTAACCACTTCGTCACGCTCACCAAGAATCAGACGGCGTTCGGAGTGACCAACGAGGACCAGGGCGCAACCGGCATCAGCCAGCTGACTCGCAGCAACCTCACCCGTGAGCGCACCCTGAACAGGTTCGACTGCACAATTCTGCGCACCGACGGCAATCGACTTGCCATCCAGGCCTTGCATCACCTGATTGATGTACAGACAGGGCGGGAATACCGCGACCTCGACGCCAGCATTCAATGCCAACTGACGAAGCCCTTTGATCAGCTCTGCGACGCTGGCGCGGGTACCGTGCATTTTCCAGTTACCAGCTACCAGGGGGCGACGCATGCTTTACCTCGTCGATCAAAGTGGGCGCAGATGTTACCCAAGGTTTTTTGAAGTAGCAAGAGAAATCAAGCACATACCTCGGTTACGACTTTAACCAGCTCTTCCGCGTAACCACGGACCTGGTTTTCATCATCACCCTCGACCATCACGCGGACCAGCGGCTCGGTGCCGGACTTGCGCAGCAGCACACGCCCACGCCCCGCCATCTTCTCGGTGACACGAGCGCAGGCATCCTTCACCGCCGCGTGCTCGACCGGGTCTACACCACCGCCAGCGAAGCGCACGTTCAGCAGCACCTGCGGGCACTTGCGCATCCCCTGGCGCGCCTCCGCCAGCGACTGGCCACGGCGCTGAAGCGCCAGCAGCACCTGAAGCGCGGCAATCAGGGCGTCACCTGTCGTAGTGAAATGACTGCAGAGGATATGCCCCGAATTCTCGCCGCCCAGGCTCCAGCCACGCTCCTGCATTTCCGCGATGACATAGCGATCGCCGACCTTGGCCCGCGTGAAGGGCACACCCAGCTCACCCAGGGCCAGCTCGAGCCCGAGGTTGCTCATCAGGGTTCCGACCACCCCGCCCCCCTGGAGCTTGCCTCGCTCATGCAGGTCACGCGCGATGATGAACAGCAGTTCGTCGCCATCTACAACGGCGCCGGCATGGTCGACCATCAGCACGCGGTCGCCATCGCCATCGAAGGCAATGCCGATGTCGGCATGCTGGGCCACCACCTCGGCCTGCAGCGACTCCATGTGCGTCGAGCCACATTTGTCATTGATGTTCAGGCCGTTCGGCTGGGCAGCCAGTACCGAGACGTTGCCGCCGAGCTCGCGGAAGACGCTGGGGGCGACCTTGTAGGTAGCGCCATGCGCGCAGTCCACGACGATCTTGAGGCCGGCCAGGTCGGTGCTCATGGGCACCGTACTCTTGCAGAACTCGATGTAGCGGCCGGCAGCATCGTTGATGCGCGAAACCTTGCCGAGATTGGCCGACTCGACCACCACCATGGGCTGGTCGAGCAGCTCTTCGATCATCAGCTCGACTTCGTCAGAGAGCTTCACACCCTGCCCGGAGAAGAACTTGATGCCGTTGTCGTTATGCGGGTTGTGCGAGGCACTGATAACAATTCCCGCCTCAGCCAGGAAGGTGCGGGTCAGGTAGGCGATAGCCGGAGTCGGCATCGGCCCCAGCAGCATCACGTCTGCACCAGCAGCGGAAAGACCAGCCTCCAGGGCCGATTCGAACATGTACCCGGAAATACGGGTGTCCTTGCCCACCAGGATGCGGCACTTGCCTTGCTTGCGGAACGCCATGCCCGCCGCCCAGCCAAGCTTGAGCATGAAATCAGGGGTGATGGGGAACTGACCAACGTGGCCACGAATACCATCGGTGCCGAAATACTTTCTGCTCATGAATGCTCCGTGTTTCTTATTCCGCCGAATTTACCGCGGCGATCATACGTACGACATCGACAGTCTCGGCCACATCATGCACCCGCAGGATGCATGCACCCTTGGCCACCGCCAGGGCGGCCAGGGCCAGACTGCCGTAAAGCCGCTGGTCGACATCTCGACCCAGCGCCTGCCCAACCATGCTCTTGCGCGAAACGCCGACAAGCAGGGGGCGCCCGAGCCCCAGCAACTCTTCGAGGCGCTTGAACAGGCTCAGGTTGTGTTCAAAGGTTTTGGCGAAGCCGAAACCCGGATCCAGCACGATGCGCTCAGCAGGGATGCCCACAGCCACACAAGCCGCCATGCGCGCAGCAAGGAACTCACCCACCTCGCCAGTCACATCACGGTACTGGGGATTCTGCTGCATGGTGCCCGGCTCGCCCAACATGTGCATGAGGCAGACCGGCAGGCCGGTATCGGCCGCCGCATCCAGCGCCCCATCACGCCGCAGCGAACGCACATCGTTGATCAGGCCAGCACCAAGCCGTGCACCCTCGCGCATGACTGCCGGCGTGGAGGTATCCAGGGAAACCACCACATCCAGCTCGCGGGATATCGCCTCCACCACGGGGGCGACACGCTCCAGCTCCTCGGACGGTGATACCGCCCGCGCGCCCGGCCGAGTCGACTCGCCACCCACATCGATGAGCGTAGCACCGGCCGCCACCATCTCGGCAGCGTGGCGTAGCGCCGCATCGCGCTGACTGAAGCGCCCGCCGTCGGAAAAGGAGTCAGGGGTGACATTGAGGATGCCCATCACGTGGGGGCGACCCAAATCAAGAACCCGATTGCCGCAAGGCAACCGGGTCAGGTACTGCGTGGAGCTCATCTAGGAACCTTAGTGTTCGCCAGCAGGGCCGCCGATCGGGTTCTCCGGACGCGGCGCTTCCTCACGGGGAGCAGGCTTGCCGGAGGAGGCACCCGGGCCACCCTCCCAATCCTTGGGTTCACGAGCCGGGCGGCCTGCCATGATGTCGTCGATCTGCTCGGCATCGATGGTTTCGAACTTCATCAACGCCTCGGCCATCATGTCCAGCTTGTCGCGGTTCTCCACGAGAATCTGCTTCGCCGTGGCGTAGCAGTGGTCGATGATGCTGCGCACTTCCTGGTCGATCAGTTGCGCGGTCTGCGCCGACACACTGGAGTGCTGGCCACCCGCGCTACGGCCGAGGAAGACTTCACCCTCTTCTTCCGCATACATCAGCGGGCCGAGTTTCTCGGACAGGCCCCACTTGGTCACCATGTTCTTGGCGATCTGGGTGGCGCGCATGATGTCGTTGGAGGCCCCAGTGGTCACACCATCGAAGCCCAGAGTCATCTCCTCGGCGATACGACCACCGAACAGCGAGCAGACCTGGCTGATCAGCGCACGCTTGGAGAGGCTGTAGCGATCCTCCTCCGGGAGGAACATGGTCACACCCAGGGCACGACCGCGCGGGATGATGGAAACCTTGTAAACCGGGTCATGCTCGGGAACCACACGCCCGACGATGGCATGGCCAGCCTCGTGGTAAGCAGTGTTGAGTTTCTCTTTCTCGGACATGACCATGGATTTGCGCTCGGCGCCCATCATGATCTTGTCCTTGGCCAGCTCGAATTCCTTCATCTCAACGATGCGCTTGTTGACGCGCGCAGCGAAAAGCGAGGCCTCGTTGACCAGGTTGGCCAGGTCAGCGCCGGAGAAACCGGGAGTACCACGAGCGATTACACCAGCGTCGACGTCATCGCCCATCGGCACCTTGCGCATGTGCACTTTGAGAATCTGCTCGCGGCCACGGATGTCCGGCAAGCCGACCACCACCTGACGGTCGAAACGGCCCGGGCGCAGCAGCGCCGGGTCCAGTACGTCCGGGCGGTTGGTCGCGGCGATCACGATGATGCCGTCGTTCATCTCAAAGCCGTCCATCTCTACCAGCAACTGGTTGAGGGTCTGCTCGCGTTCGTCATGACCGCCACCCAGGCCAGCACCACGATGACGACCGACTGCGTCGATCTCGTCGATGAAGATGATGCAGGGAGCATGCTTCTTGGCCTGGTCGAACATGTCGCGGACACGGGATGCACCCACGCCGACGAACATCTCGACGAAGTCGGAACCGGAGATGGTGAAGAACGGCACCTTGGCTTCACCCGCAATGGCCTTGGCCAGCAGGGTCTTACCGGTACCGGGCGGGCCGACCATCAGCACGCCGCGGGGGATACGGCCACCCAGGCGCTGGAACTTGCCCGGGTCACGCAGGAACTCGACCAGCTCGCCCACTTCTTCCTTGGCTTCGTCGCAGCCTGCGACGTCGGCCAGGGTGGTTTTCACCTGGTCTTCCGAGAGCAGGCGCGCCTTGCTCTTGCCGAAGCTCATGGGGCCGCCGCGGCCGCCTGAGCCGCCCTGCATCTGCCGCATGAAGAACATGAATACCGCAATGATCACCAGGATCGGGAAGCTGGCAACGAGCAACTGGGTCCAGATGCTCTGCTGCTCGGGCTGCTTGCCTTCGATGATCACGTTGTTGTCGATCAGGTCGCCGATCAGTCCGCCATCCTGGATAGCCGGACGAATGGTCTTGAAGGAGTCGCCGTCATTCCGCTTACCGGTAATGACGAAGCCGTCGACCGTGACACGCTCGACCTTGCCTTCCTTCACCTGACCGATGAAGTCGGAATAGTTCAGCGTCTGCGGTTCGCTCGGGCTGGAGAAGTTGTTCATCACCGTGACCAGCACGGCGGCGATGATCAGCCACAGGATGAGATTCTTTGCCATATCGTTCAATTAGCTACCCTCTGGAGCAGATCCCGTCCTGGGACGCGCCCCGCATGACGGCTGGTTATCAACCGGCCTAACTTACTATACAACCCCCACCCCTGGCAGGCGCCGTCTGTAACCCTTTATGAAGCCATGGCGCTCGTCACACACCCGAGCCCGTGCATTAAGACCGAAAAACAGGCCGACCGTTGCAGTCTATTCCCCGCAAAAGCCGCGCGCGAGCACCTATTGCTCACTGGAGCGCCGACACGACAAAAGCCGCTTGCACGTCCACCCACTGCCAACTACCTCAACACCCGTAGGCGGACGTCGAGACAGATGCACCTCAAGCGCAGCGCCACGACCCTGCACCCGATATTGGGGCCATAACGAAAATCACAAGGCCCGCCGGAGACTTTCCCACCAAACCGAGGCTCCCGGGAAAGCCACACCTTCAGTGGAGACGCTCCAAACCAGCAACATGCTCTTTCAGCCAACGCTGACTAGTCTTGGAGCGGGCCACAGGAGACTCGCATTCGGCTGTGCGCCCCGAAGTCACTCGGGTAAACTGGCAGCCTTTTTTCGCAGGGGTCTGATTATGGCGCTCTCTCAGGAGCACAAGAAGCAATACAAATCTATCGGCCACCACCTGAAACCGGTATTGATCGTGGCTGAAAATGGTTTGACCGAAGGCGTGCTCGCCGAGTTGGATCGCGCACTCAACGATCACGAGCTGATCAAGGTGCAGTTCCGCATCACTGAGCGTGACGATCGCCGCGCGCTGATCGAAGAACTCTGCAGCACTGGAAAATGCGAGCTGGTCCAGATCATCGGCAAGATGGCGCTGGTCTATCGCCGCAACCCCAAGCCGAACCGCAACCTCTCCAATATCAGCCGCTACAGCGGGCTCTGATAGCCCAGGCTGATGCCCGTGGCGCGCTCAGCGCGCCCGAGCTTTATCACCCGGCACCGGCTGGATGACCAGCAAGGCGCCGCAAAATGCCAGCACCAGGTAGTTGAACGCTAACCAGCGCATGGCGCCTGGCTGCACCTGGTTCACCAGCATGAACACCACCGACATCGCCAGAACGGCTATCAGCAGCTGACCACGGGAGTCACGCTGCAGGCTGCGCACACCTTCGATCTGGACCAGAACCACCCCCTGAACCAACACGCAGAAAGCGGTGAAGGCCACCAGCAACGGCGTGAGGCTGCGCGAGACCTCCTCCACCAGCAGTGGCGCAAGACCAACGCGCTCCAGGGTGGGTATCACGACGAAGTGCAAAAGCCAGAGGCCACCGACCCAGAATGTCTGGGCCAGCTGCCAACTGGCTGAAGCCGCGCGAAACCGCCGACGATCAGATATGACGGACCTCGACGATCTCGTACTCGATCAGGCCGCTCGGGGTTTTCACCACGACGATGTCGCCCTCTTCCTTACCTATCAGCGCACGGGCGATGGGCGAGCCCACCGACAGCTTGCCTTGCTTGATGTCGGCCTCATCTTCACCAACGATCTGGTAGGTCACTGTCTCGTCGGTTTCCACGTTGGCGATATCCACCGTGGTGCCGAAGATCACCTTGCCGGTGTGGGCGATGGTGGTGACGTCGATGATCACCGAGTTCTGCAGGCGCCCCTCGATGTCACGGATACGCGCCTCGACCATGCCTTGCTGCTCGCGCGCGGCGTGGTACTCGGCGTTCTCCTTGAGGTCGCCCAGCTCGCGCGCCTCACCGATGGCCTGGCTCAGTTGCGGGCGCATGACCTTGGTCAGATGCGCCAGCTCCTCTTCCAGGGCGCGAGCGCCCTGGACAGTCATGGGGTACTTGTTCATGCCTTGATCCCTGCATGCAGATCCTGCAGCCGGCGAACGGTCTTCTCGGGACCGAACTTGAGCGCTTCACAAACCGCCTGCCCCGCCGCGATGGTGGTGGTGCAGTAGATCTTGTGCTGCAGGGCGTTACGACGAATCGAGTAGGAGTCAGCAATCGACTGGCGCCCCTCGGTGGTGTTGATGATCAGGGTAACCTCATCGTTCTTGATCATGTCAACGACATGGGGACGACCCTCGGTCACCTTGTTGACACGGCGCACCGGCAGGCCGGCAGCCTCGATCACCTTGGCGGTACCGGCGGTAGCGACCACTTCAAAGCCCAGCGCGACTAGGTCACGTGCCACCTGAACGGCTTCCGGCTTGTCGTCTTCGCGGACGCTGATGAACGCGCAACCGGAGTTCGGCAGAATCTCGCTGGCACCCAGCTGCGCCTTGGCGAAGGCTTCGCCGAAGCTGTCGCCTACGCCCATCACTTCACCGGTGGACTTCATTTCCGGGCCGAGGATCGGGTCGACGCCCGGGAACTTGGCGAACGGGAAGACCGCTTCCTTGACGCTGAAGAACGGCGGGATGATTTCTTCCTGGTAGCCGGCCTCGGCCAGACTCTTGCCCGCCATGACGCGTGCCGCCACCTTGGCCAGGGACTCGCCCACGCATTTGGAGACGAACGGCACGGTACGGGAAGCACGCGGGTTCACTTCGATCACGAAGATGTCTTCGCCCTGCACGGCCATCTGCACGTTCATCAGGCCGACGACACCGAGCTCCAGGGCCATTTTCTTGACCTGGTCACGGATCTCGTCCTGGATGTGCTTGGGCAGCGAGTACGGCGGCAGCGAGCAGGCGGAGTCACCGGAGTGCACGCCAGCCTGTTCGATGTGCTGCATGATCGCGCCGATCACGACGCTCTCGCCGTCGCTCACCGCATCCACGTCCACCTCGATGGCGCAGTTGAGGAAGCGATCCAGCAGCACCGGGCTGTCGTTGGAGACCTTCACCGCTTCACGCATGTAGCGCTTGAGCTCTTCTTCCTGGTAGACGATTTCCATCGCCCGGCCGCCCAGTACGTAGGACGGGCGCACCACCATCGGGTAGCCAATGTTCTTCGACAGGGCCAGGGCCTCGTCTTCGCTGCGGGCAGTGGCGTTGGCCGGCTGGCGCAGACCGAGACGCTGAACCATCTGCTGGAAGCGCTCGCGGTCCTCGGCACGGTCGATGGCCTCGGGGCTGGTACCGATGATCGGCACGCCGGCCTCTTCCAGGGCGCGGCAAATCTTCAGCGGAGTCTGGCCGCCGTACTGGACGATCACGCCCTTCGGCTGCTCGACACGGACGATTTCCAGCACGTCTTCCAGGGTCACCGGCTCGAAGTACAGGCGGTCGGAGGTGTCGTAGTCGGTGGAGACGGTTTCCGGGTTGCAGTTGACCATGATGGTCTCGTAACCGTCTTCACGCATGGCCAGTGCCGCGTGTACGCAGCAGTAGTCGAATTCGATGCCCTGGCCGATACGGTTGGGGCCGCCGCCGAGGATCATGATCTTCTCACGGCTCGACGGGTTGGCTTCGCACTCTTCCTCGTAGGTCGAGTACATGTAGGCGGTATCGGTGGCGAACTCGGCGGCGCAGGTGTCCACGCGCTTGTACACCGGCAGCACCTTGAGCTTGTGGCGATGGGCACGCAGGCTCTTCTCGGAAACACCGAGCAGCTTGGCCAGGCGCGCATCGGAGAAGCCCTTGCGCTTGAGCTTGAACATCAGGTCGCGGTCGATGGCGGACAGGCCGAGGGTCTGCACGGTCGCCTCATCCTTGACCAGGTCCTCAATCTGCACCAGGAACCACTCGTCGATACGGGTCAGCTCGAACACTTCGGCGATGGTCTTGCCGGCACGGAAGGCGTCGGCCACGTACCAGATACGGTCGGCGCTGGGCACGGTCAGCTCGCGACGCAGGGTGCTTTCGGCTTCCGGGTCGTTCAGGTCCAGCTTCGGATCGAAACCGGCAACGCCGACTTCCAGGCCGCGCAGGGCTTTCTGCATGGACTCCTGGAAGGTACGGCCGATGGCCATGACTTCACCGACGGACTTCATCTGGGTGGTCAGGCGGGCGTCGGCCTTGGGGAATTTCTCGAAGGCGAAGCGCGGCACCTTGGTGACCACGTAGTCGATGGCCGGCTCGAAGGACGCCGGGGTACGGCCGCCGGTGATGTCGTTGGACAGCTCGTCCAGGGTGTAACCGACGGCCAGCTTGGCGGCGATCTTGGCGATCGGGAAGCCGGTGGCCTTGGAGGCCAGTGCCGAGGAACGCGATACGCGCGGGTTCATCTCGATCACGACCATGCGGCCGGTGTTCGGGCAGATGCCGAACTGGACGTTGGAACCGCCGGTCTCGACGCCGATCTCGCGCAGTACGGCCAGGGAGGCGTTGCGCAGGATCTGGTATTCCTTGTCGGTCAGGGTCTGGGCCGGGGCCACGGTGATGGAGTCACCGGTGTGCACGCCCATCGGGTCGAAGTTCTCGATGGAGCAGACGATGATGCAGTTGTCCTTCTTGTCGCGGACCACCTCCATCTCGTATTCCTTCCAGCCGATCAGCGATTCGTCGATCAGCAGCTCGCTGGTCGGCGACAGGTCCAGGCCGCGGGCGCAGATTTCCTCGAACTCTTCACGGTTGTAGGCGATGCCGCCACCGGTGCCACCCATGGTGAAGGACGGACGGATGATGCAGGGGAAGCCCACCTTCTCCAGCACGCCGTAGGCTTCTTCCATATTGTGGGCAATGCCGGAAACCGGGCAGGCCAGGCCGATGTCCTTCATCGCCTTGTCGAAGCGCGAGCGGTCTTCGGCCTTGTCGATGGTGTCGGCGTTGGCACCGATCATCTCGACGCCGAACTTCTCCAGCACGCCGTGCTTTTCCAGGTCCAGCGCGCAGTTCAGCGCGGTCTGGCCACCCATGGTCGGCAGCAGCGCATCGGGACGCTCCTTCTCGATGATCTTGGCCACGGTGGCCCACTTGATCGGCTCGATGTAGGTGGCGTCGGCCATGGCCGGGTCGGTCATGATGGTGGCTGGGTTGGAGTTCACCAGGATGACGCGGTAACCCTCTTCCTTCAGGGCCTTGCAGGCCTGAGCGCCGGAGTAGTCGAACTCGCAGGCCTGGCCGATGACGATCGGGCCGGCGCCGAGGATCAGGATGCTTTTGATATCTGTACGTTTAGGCATTTTTACTCACTCGAATCCTTGGGTCAGTCGGCAGGCTTAGCGGCGCTTGGCCATGGCTTCGATGAAGCGGTCGAACAGCGGGGCCACATCGTGGGGGCCGGGGCTCGCCTCCGGGTGTCCCTGGAAGCTGAAGGCTTCCTTGTCGGTACGCTCGATGCCCTGCAGGGTGCCGTCGAACAGCGACTTGTGGATGGGGCGGACATTGGCCGGCAGGCTGGTTTCGTCCACGGCGAAACCGTGGTTCTGGCTGGTGATCATGACCACGCCGCTGTCCAGGTCCTGGACGGGGTGGTTGGCACCATGGTGGCCGTGGCCCATCTTCAGGGTCTTGGCGCCGGACGCCAGGGCCAGCAGTTGGTGGCCGAGGCAGATGCCGAAGACCGGAATCTCGGTCTCGAGGATTTCCTTGATCGCCGCGATGGCGTAGTCGCAGGGCTCGGGGTCGCCAGGGCCGTTGGACAGGAACACGCCATCGGGATTCAGTGCCAGCACTTCGCTGGCCGGGGTCTGCGCGGGGACCACGGTCAGGCGGCAGCCACGGTCGACCAGCATGCGCAGGATGTTCAGCTTCACGCCGTAGTCGAACGCCACCACGTGGTAGGGCAGTTCGCTGGCAGGGATTTCCGGGTGGCTGTCGGTCTTCAGGTCCCAGATGCCGGAACGCCACTCATAGCGCTCGGTGCAGCTGACCACCTTGGCCAGGTCCATGCCCTTCAGGCCAGGGAAGCTGCGCGCCAGCTCCAGTGCCTTCTCGGCAGTGGCGCCTTCACCGGTGAGGATGCAGCCGTTCTGCGAACCTTTCTCGCGCAGGATGCGGGTCAGGCGGCGGGTGTCGATACCGGCGATGGCGACGGTGCCATTGGCTTCCAGGTAGTCGGGCAGCGATTGCTTGTTACGCCAGTTGCTGGCCAGCAGCGGCAGATCACGGATGATCAGGCCGGCAGCCCAGACGCGATCGGACTCGGCATCTTCCGGCGTGGTGCCGGTGTTGCCGATATGGGGATAGGTCAGGGTAACGATTTGCTGGGCATAGGAAGGATCGGTGAGGATTTCCTGGTAGCCGGTCATGGCGGTGTTGAACACCACCTCTCCGATGGTCTGGCCGTCGGCCCCGATGGATTCACCGAGGAAAATGCTGCCGTCGGCAAGCGCGAGTATGGCTGGCTTAGTCAAGAAGACCTCCCGTAGATCAAGGCTGAAGCAAACGCAGGTTGTAAAAAAGCGGGATGACGTTTTGAACCGTCACCCCGCTTTTTTATCTGAGCCATTCTGCGTAACTTTTAGTGGACACACTAAAGCTGCAGCTTACAGGAAAGGCCTTTTACGGTCCACCGTGGAGTAGGACCTTTCGGCAGTCTCAGCGCAGGCCGAGCACATCCTGCATATCGTAGAGGCCCGCTTCCCGCCCTTCCAGCCAAGCGGCCGCGCGAACCGCGCCACGGGCGAAGGTCATGCGGCTCGAGGCCTTGTGGGTGATCTCCACGCGCTCGCCATCGGCGGCGAACAGCACAGTGTGGTCACCGACCACATCGCCGGCGCGCACGGTGGCGAAACCGATGGTTTCGCGCGGACGGGCACCGGTCTGACCCTCGCGACCGTAAACGGCCACTTTTTCCAGATCACGACCCAATGCACTGGCGACGACCTCACCCATGCGCAGCGCGGTGCCGGACGGCGCATCCACCTTGTGGCGGTGGTGGGCTTCGATGATCTCGATATCCACATCGTCACCCAGCACCCGGGCGGCCGTGTCGAGCAGCTTCAGGCAGAGGTTCACGCCCACGCTGTAGTTGGCAGCGAAGACGATCGGGATCTCCTTTGCCGCAACGCCCAGCAGCTCCTTTTCCTGAGCACTGAAACCGGTGGTGCCGATGACCATGGCCTTGCCGGCCTTGCGGCAGACTTCCAGGTTCTTCAGGGTCACGGTCGGGTGGGTGAAGTCGATCAGCACGTCGAACTCGTCGACCACCTTGGCCAGGTCGCCCGACAGCGGCACACCGATACGGCCCAGGCCGGCCAGCTCGCCGGCATCGGCACCCACTAGGGTGCTGTCCGGGCGATCGATCGCCGCGGTCAGGCCAGCGCTACCGCCGGTCTGCTGCACCGCTTCGACCAGGATCTTGCCCATGCGCCCAGCGGCGCCCATCACTGCAATACGTCGCATAACCAAAGCTCCAAGCTGCAAGCCCCGAGCCGCAGGCGCCGCTCCTGGAGCCTGCGCCTGCAGTTGGGGCCGGGATATCAAAGATCGCCGAAGAAGCGCTTCATGCCTTCGAACCAGCTGCTGGCCTTGGGCGAGTGGGAGCCGTCGTTCTGCAGGCTCTTGCGGAACTCTTCGAGGAGCTCGCGCTGGCGCTTATCGAGGTTCACCGGCGTTTCGACCACCACGCGACACATCAGGTCGCCCGCACCACCACCGCGCACCGGGGCCACGCCCTTGCCGCGCAGGCGGAACAGCTTACCGGTCTGGGTCGCCTCGGGGATCTTCAGCTTCACACGACCGTCAAGGGTCGGCACTTCCAGCTCACCGCCCAAGGCGGCGTCAGCGAAGCTGATCGGCACTTCGCAATAGAGGTGCTTGCCGTCGCGCTGGAAGATCGGGTGCTCGCGCACATTGACCACGACATAGAGATCACCAGCCGGGCCGCCCATTGCGCCCGCTTCGCCTTCGCCCGAGAGACGGATGCGATCGCCGGTATCGACGCCAGCCGGCACTTTCACCGACAAGGTCTTGTGCTCTTCCACACGCCCCTGGCCGTGGCAGCTGCCACAGGGGTCGGAAATCATCTTGCCGGTGCCATGGCAACGCGGGCAGGTCTGCTGCACCGAGAAGAAGCCCTGCTGCATCCGCACCTGGCCGATGCCGCCACAGGTGGTGCAGGTCACCGGGCTGGTGCCCTTCTTGGCGCCGGAGCCTTCACAGGTCTTGCAGTTGACCAGGGTCGGCACGCGAATGGTGACGGTGGTACCGCGAACCGCTTCTTCCAGGTCCAGCTCCAGGGTGTAGCGCAAGTCGCTGCCACGCTGGGCACCGCCACGCTGACCACCGCGCTGGCCGCCGAAGAAGTCGCTGAACACATCGCCAAAGATGTCGGAGAAGCTGGCGCCGCCGAAGCCTGCGCCACCACCCGCCCCCATCTGCGGATCGACGCCGGCGTGGCCGTACTGGTCGTACGCGGCACGCTTGCTGGCGTCGGAGAGCACTTCGTAGGCCTCGTTGGCCTCCTTGAATTTCTCTTCAGCCGCCTTGTCGTCCGGATTGCGGTCCGGGTGGTATTTCATGGCCAGACGACGATAAGCCTTCTTCAGCTCAGCCTCGCTGGCGCCCCGCTCGACACCGAGGATTTCGTAAAAGTCACGTTTAGCCATTGGTTCTCACACTCTTCAAATTTTGCGCCCTCCAGACACGCCGACGCGGGAGCAAGCTCCCGCGCGGCGCATCAACCTGCGGGGCCAGGCCCCGCAGGCAGGAGAGCAAGCAAGCCTGATGCTTACTTGTTGTCCTTGACCTCTTCGAACTCGGCGTCGACGGCATCGTCGGATGCCTTGTCGTCGCCGGCCGGAGCACCTTCGCCAGCCTGGGGCTGTTCGGCGTACATCTTCTGCGCCAGCGGAGTGGAAGCCTGGGACAGGGCGTTCATCTTGGCTTCGATCTCGGCCTTGTCGTCGCCCTTGACGGCAACTTCCAGCTCACCCAGTGCCTTCTCGATGGCAGCCTTCTCGTCGGCAGTGGCCTTGTCGCCAGCCTCGGTGACCATCTTGCGGGTCGCATGGACCAACGCATCACCCTGGTTACGGGCGGCGGCCAGCTCCTCGAACTTGCGATCCTCCTCGGCATTGGCCTCGGCGTCACGCACCATCTGCTGGATTTCGTCCTCGGACAGGCCGGAGTTGGCCTTGATCACGATGGACTGCTGCTTGCCGGTGGCCTTGTCCTTGGCGGACACGTGCAGGATGCCGTTGGCGTCGATGTCGAAGGTCACCTCGACCTGCGGCACACCACGGGGCGCCGGCGGAATCTCGGCCAGGTCGAACTTGCCCAGGGACTTGTTCTGCGCGGCCTGCTTGCGCTCGCCCTGCAGCACGTGAATGGTCACGGCGGACTGGTTGTCGTCGGCGGTCGAGAACACCTGCGACTTCTTGGTCGGGATGGTGGTGTTCTTCTCGATCAGCGCGGTCATCACGCCACCCAGGGTTTCGATACCCAGGGTCAGCGGGGAAACGTCGAGCAGCAGCACGTCCTTCACATCGCCGGACAATACGGCGCCCTGGATGGCGGCACCGATGGCCACGGCTTCGTCCGGGTTGACGTCCTTACGCGCTTCCTTGCCGAAGAAATCGGCAACCTGCTTCTGCACCAGCGGCATGCGGGTCTGGCCGCCGACCAGAATCACTTCGTGGATATCACCCACATCCAGGCCAGCATCCTTCAGCGCGATACGGCACGGCTCGATGGTACGAGCGACCAGGTCTTCGACCAGGGCTTCCAGCTTGGCGCGGGAAATCTTCACGTTCAGGTGCTTCGGACCGGTCTGGTCTGCAGTGATGTACGGCAGGTTGACGTCGGTCTGCTGGCTGGAGGACAGCTCGATCTTGGCCTTCTCGGCAGCCTCTTTCAGGCGCTGCATGGCCAGGGGATCGCCCTTCAGGTCCATGCCGGACTCTTTCTTGAACTCGTCGACGAGGTAGTCGATCAGGCGGATGTCGAAGTCCTCACCACCCAGGAAGGTGTCGCCGTTGGTGGCCAGAACCTCGAACTGGTGCTCGCCGTCGACTTCGGCGATCTCGATCACCGACACGTCGAAGGTACCGCCGCCCAGGTCATAGACGATCACGGTGTGGTCGCCCTTGGCCTTGTCCATGCCATAGGCCAGCGCAGCCGCAGTCGGTTCGTTGATGATGCGTTTGACGTCCAGACCGGCGATACGACCGGCGTCCTTGGTAGCCTGGCGCTGGCTGTCGTTGAAGTAGGCCGGAACGGTGATCACCGCTTCGGTCACGGTCTCGCCGAGGTAGTCTTCGGCGGTTTTCTTCATCTTCTTCAGCACTTCTGCGGAAATCTGCGGCGGCGCCATCTTCTGGCCCTTCACTTCGACCCAGGCGTCACCGTTGTCGGCCTTGGCGATCTTGTAGGGAACCATCTTGATGTCTTTCTGCACGACGTCTTCTTCGAAGCGACGACCGATCAGGCGCTTCACGGCGTACAGGGTGTTGTGCGGGTTGGTTACCGCCTGGCGCTTGGCGGACTGGCCGACAAGGATCTCGCCATCGTTGGTGTAAGCGATGATCGACGGGGTGGTACGAGTGCCTTCGGCGTTCTCGATCACCTTGACGTTACCGTTCTCCAGGATAGCCACGCAGGAGTTGGTGGTCCCCAGGTCGATACCGATGATTTTGCCCATATTCTCTCTCCCGAAACTTTGGATTTGCCGAGACCCCGTTTCACTGGCCGCGGCAGCATAAAAACGCTTGAACTAACAAATGGGGGCCGGAGGCCGGATTTCAAGCCTGCTCGTCGATGGACGGCGGCGCTTCACTCGGAGCCTTGCTGACCACCACCATGGCGGGGCGCAGCAGGCGACCGTTCAGCAGGTAGCCCTTCTGGAACACCTTCAGCACGCTGCCGGGCTCCACGTGGGTGCTTTCCTGCATTGCCATGGCCTGGTGGTGCTCCGGGTTGAACGGCGCACCGTGCGGGTCGACCGCTTCCAGCTGGTAGCGCTTGAGGGTGTCGTGGAACAGCTTGAGAGTCAGTTCCATGCCCTCGCGCACCGGCTTGATCGACTCGTCATCGGCCGCGGTCAGCTCCAGACCACGCTCGAGGCTGTCCACCACCGGCAGCAGGTCATTGGCGAATTTTTCCAGCGCGAACTTGTGCGCCTTTTCCACATCCTGCTCTGCACGGCGGCGGATGTTCTGCAATTCGGCGGCAACGCGCAGGGACTGATCCTGGGCGGCAGCCAGTTGCTCTTCCAGCGCCTGCACACGAACCGCCAGATCGTCGCCAGCGGCGCCCTCGGCAGCAGCGTTCGCTTCAGGGTTCTGATTATCCAGGGTCTGTTCGTCAGCCATGCGTTCCTCCTTTCAAAAACGGGCCGGGACATAACCCGGCGATCTGTCCGCC
>BATO01000060.1 GCA_000474255.1 Aquipseudomonas alcaligenes MRY13-0052 | reverse complement strand
ACCCCGCTTCACCGGTCCACCGCTGCGGTGTTGGGCCTGGCTCCGCCCTGTGGATAACCCTCGCTACCCCCTTTTCTCAGCCGCCCTTGGTCAGCAACTGCGCACTCATCGAGCGCGCGTGGCGGTCGACCATCATTGGCGCATAGGGCCGGCCGGAGGCGCTGACCAGGGTGTTGCTCTGGCTGTTCATGTCGCTGAGGGCAGTCTTGAGGAAGCTCCAGCGGGTCTTCAGCTTGCCCACCGCCGGGTCGTTCTTGTCCATCGGCTGCAGCTGCGCATCGATGGCCGGCAGCAGGGTGCGTTCGTCCTGGCCGATGTAGGTGTCGTTGCTTTCCCGGGCGATCTCGAAGGTGCCGATGTAGGCGCGGCTGAGGTACTGCACCGCCAGGTACTCCACCTTGGCGGGCAGCTCGCCATTGGCGGTGTTGCCGGGGGTGGAGCGGGCGGCGATCAGCAGTTCACGCAGGGATTTGGCCAGTTCCTGGGGGAAGCGCCAGGGCACGTCGTCCTCGTTGTGGCCGTAGGAAACACCCTGCTGCAACTGGGTAACAAGGGCGCGGTACTTCTGCCGGAACCCGTCGCTGGGCTGCGGCACGCTCTGGAACGAGGCCTCCAGCGCCTTGATGTCGGCATCGAAGCGGGTCTTGTGGGTTTCCTGGAAACCTTCGCCGCGATACAGCAGCAGGCTGCTGGTGGCGCGGCAGGCGTGAATCTGTACCTGGTCGATGGGCGCGAGCTCGGCGGCGAGGGCCATCCCGGCCCCGACCAGGCTGAGCAGCAATCCGATAAAAGCGCGTGCTAGAGCGTCTGAAAGCATCCCGGCGTGCTCCTTTTGTTGTTGTTGTGAGCAGACAAAGCGATGAGGTGTGTGGGCACCAATCGGTGCGCGCCCAGCCTACTGCGCCGGGGGCTGGAGGGTATTACCCGAAAGAGTGATTTATGACCGCCGGGCGACAAATCATCCCATTCGGAGGATCTGCCGCAGTCGCTCGGCGCTTTCCGGGTCGGCGGGGAACAGGGTCTCCAGGGCCAGCTCGGAGAGGGTCACGTCCACCGGGGTGCCGAACACTGTGATGGTGCTGATGAAGCTGATCACCCCCAGGGGCGTATCCAGCTGCAGGGGCACCAGCACGCCGTCGACGGGCAGGGCGTCGGTCACGGGCGGTGCCGGGTAGGCGGCCAGTTCGTCGTACAGGGCCTGCAGCTCTGCATCGCCGCTCACCTCGATGTCGTGCAGCAGCCGCTCCAGCAGGTGGGCGCGCCACTGGCCGAAGTTGACGATGCGCGGTGCCAGGCCTTCAGGGTGCAGGGTCAGGCGCAGCACGTTGAGCGGCGGGGCGAGCAGGGCAGGGGACGCGCCGGCGATCAGCGCCATCACCGCGCCGTTGGCCGCCAGCAGGTTCCACTGGCGGTCGATGGCCAGCGCCGGGTTCGGCTCGTGGGCCTTGAGCAGTTGCTCGATGGCCTGGCGCGCGCCGGCCAGGGCCGGGTCGTCCAGGGTGCGCTGGGGGAACAGTGGCGCATAGCCGGCGGCGGCCAGCAGGCGGTTGCGTTCGCGCAGGGGAATGTCCAGCTGCTCGGCCAGGTGCAGGAGCATCTCGCGGCTGGGCTGGGCGCGCCCGGTTTCGACGAAGCTCAGGTGGCGCGTGGAAATCTCCGCGTCGCAGGCGAGGTCGAGCTGGCTGAGTCGGCGCCGCTGGCGCCATTGGCGCAACAGGGCGCCGACGGGATGGGTGGGTGCGTTCATGGCAGCGACGATAGTCGAGCGGGGGAATCCCGGCCATTACCTGGCAGGTAATCGACGCGCTTCCCCGATCGGCGAATCCTGCGACCCAGGAACCGGCAACCGCCGGGCCGCCCCCACCGAGGAGATTCGCCATGACCACCGTGCAACCGTCCCCCCTGCTGCGCCGCGTCCTGCAACTCGATGCCCTGGTCAGCGGTGCCGCCGGCCTGCTGATGACCCTGGGCGCCGGCCCGCTGTCGTCCCTGCTGGCGCTGCCCGCCGCGCTGCTCACCGGCGCCGGCCTGTCGATGCTGCCCTGGTGCGCCGTGCTGCTGTGGCTGGCCCGCCGCGAAACCCTGGACCGCCGCGCAGTGTGGGCGGTGATCGCGGTCAACGCCGTCTGGGTGGTGGACAGCCTCCTGCTGCTGGTCAGCGGCTGGGTGCAGCCGACCCTGCTGGGCCAGGCCTTCGTGATCGCCCAGGCGCTGGCGGTGGTGCTGTTCGCCGAACTGCAGTTCTTCGGGCTCAAGCGCTCCACCGAAGCGGTCTGTGGATAACTCGGACATCCTGCCTTTTTCGCGAATGAACTCGCTCCCACCAGAGGGCGGGGTCGTGTATGGGTGGACGTCGCTCTTTACGTCCACCGCGATGCCGGGCCGGGTGGAGATGTGTCGGGCTGGCAGGGCGGGGCCGTAGGTTGGTGCCGAGCTTGCGAGGCCCAACGGTGCCAGGGTCCGGTCCGTTGCGTTGGGCCTCATGCTTCGGCCCAACCTACATTCCTGCGTTCCGCGCCCATGAAAAAGCCCCTCGGATGAGGGGCTTGTTCGTTGCGTCGCGCCGATCAGCCGTGGGCGACGGGCTGCCAGGCCTTGGGCTTGAAGTACAGGGTTTCGCCACGGGCGAGGCCGACCAGGCTGTCGTGGTCCTTGACCACTTCGGCTTCGATCAGCTCGTCCTGGCCGTCCACCTTCAGGGTCACCCGGGTGATGGCGCCGAGGGGGCGGATGTCGCGCACTTCGGCGGCCTGGTGTTCTTCCTCGGCCTCCTTGGACAGCGAGACTTCGTGGGGGCGGAACAGCACATGGCGGTCATCGCCCAGCTGCAGGCGGTTGGAGTCGCCGAGGAAGTGGTAGACGAAGGGGCTCGCCGGCTTCTCGTAGACCTCGCCCGGGGAGCCGATCTGCTCGATCACGCCCTTGTTCATGACCACGATGCGGTCGGCCACTTCCATGGCTTCTTCCTGGTCGTGGGTGACGAACACGGAGGTCAGGTTGATCTCCTCATGCAGGCGCGCCAGCCAGCGGCGCAGCTCCTTGCGCACCTTGGCGTCGAGGGCGCCGAAGGGTTCGTCCAGCAGCAGGATCTTCGGCTTCACCGCCAGGGCGCGGGCCAGGGCGATGCGCTGGCGCTGGCCGCCGGAGAGCTGCTCTGGGTAGCGGTCGGAGAGCCAGTCCAGCTGCACCATGTTGAGCAGCTCGTGGACCTTCTCGGCGATCTCCGGCTCGCTGGGGCGTTCGCCCTTGGGCTTCATGCGCAGGCCGAAGGCGACGTTGTCGAACACGCTCATGTGGCGGAACAGGGCGTAGTGCTGGAACACGAAGCCGACGTTGCGATCGCGCACGTCGTGCTGGGAGACGTCCTCGCCGTGGAACACGATGTTGCCGGCGTCCGGGGTCTCCAGGCCGGCGATGATGCGCAGCAGGGTGGTCTTGCCGCAGCCGGACGGGCCGAGCAGGGCCACCAGCTCGCCGCTGTGAATATCCAGGTTGATGTCGTTGAGCGCCTTGAAGGCGTTGAAGTTCTTGCTGACGTTACGGATTTCGATGCTCATGACTCACTCCTCATCAGCGCTGGATTTAAGACGGGACAAACGGGCCTCGCTCCACTGCTTGAGCAGCAGGATGACCAGCGCGAGGATCAGCAGCAGGCTGGCGACGCTGAAGGCAGCGACGTGGTTGTACTCGTTGTAGAGAATCTCGACGTGCAGCGGCAGGGTGTTGGTGACGCCGCGGATGTGGCCGGAAACCACCGACACCGCGCCGAACTCGCCCATGGCGCGCGCGGTGCACAGCACCACGCCGTAGATCAGGCCCCATTTGATGTTGGGCAGGGTCACGTGCCAGAACATCTGCCAGCCGTTGGCACCGAGCAGGCGCGCGGCCTCTTCTTCCTGGGTGCCCTGTTCCTGCATCAGCGGGATCAGCTCACGGGCGACGAAGGGCACGGTGACGAAGACGGTGGCCAGGACGATGCCGGGCAGGGCGAAGACGATCTGGATGTCGCGGTCCGACAGCCACTCGCCGAAGTAGCCCTGGGCGCCGAACAGCAGCACGTAGATCAGGCCGGCGATCACCGGCGAGACCGAGAAGGGCAGGTCGATCAGGGTGACCAGGATGCTCTTGCCGCGGAACTCGAACTTGCTCACGCACCAGGCGGCGGCGACGCCGAACACCAGGTTCAGTGGCACCGAGATGGCCACGGCTATCACCGTCAGCTTCAGCGCGGCGAGGGCATCGGGCTCGAAGATGGCGGTGAAGAAGGTGCCGAAGCCCTGCTTCAGCGCTTCGCTGAGCACGATGTACAGCGGCAGCAGCAGGAAGATGCCGAACACTAGCCAGGCGCCGGCGATCAGCGCGCGCCGGCCCCACAGGTTGCCACGGCGGGCTGCGTTGGCGGAGGTGGCGGCGGTCAGGGTTGCACTACTCATGACGTGGGCCTCCTCAAGGGGTTTCGATGCGGCGCTGCAGCAGGTTGATCAGCAGCAGCAGGATGAAGGAGACCACCAGCATCAGCACGCCGATGGCGGTGGCGCCGGTGTAGTCGTACTGGTCGAGCTTGACCATGATCAGCAGCGGCAGGATCTCGGTCTTCATCGGCATGTTGCCGGCGATGAAGATCACCGAGCCGTACTCGCCCACGCCGCGGGCGAAGGCCAGGGCGAAGCCGGTCAGCCAGGCGGGCAGCAGCGCTGGCAGGAGGATGTGGCGGAACACCTGCAGCGGCTTGGCGCCCAGGCAGGCGGCGGCCTCCTCCACCTCGCGGGGGATGTCGGCCAGCACCGGCTGCACCGTGCGCACCACGAAGGGCAGGGTGACGAAGGTCAGCGCCAGGGTGATGCCCAACGGGGTGTAGGCGATCTTGAAGCCCAGGTCGGTGGCGAACTGGCCCACCAGGCCGGCCGGCGCGTACAGCGCGGTGAGCGCGATGCCGGCCACGGCGGTGGGCAGGGCGAAGGGCAGGTCGATCATCGCGTCGATGATCTTGCGGCCGGGGAAGTCGTAGCGCACCAGGACCCACGCCAGCAGCGTGCCGATCAGGCCGTTGAGCACGGCGGCGGCGAGCGCGGTGCCGAAGCTGAGCTTGAGTGCGGCAAGTACGCGGGGTGCGCTGATGATGTTCCAGAACTGCACCCAGGTGAGGTCGAAGGTCTTGAGGAACATGGCGCCCAGGGGAATCAGCACCAACAGGCTGAGATACACCAGGGTGTACCCCAGAGTCAGCCCGAAGCCGGGTATGACCGGGGAGATACGTCGAGACATCATCTGTCCTTTTTCTGCGTTGGAACGCTCAAGCCCGCCACCGGAATATCACCGGCCCGGGCACGGCAAAGGGAAGCTCGCGCTTCCCCTTGTCCGGGCGGGGCCTGCGCCCCACCCATTTTCTTGCAGCTTGCAGCTTGCAGCTTGCAGCTTGCAGCTTCGGCTTATTGCGCCTGGTAGATCTGGTCGAAGATGCCGCCGTCGTTGAAGAACTTCGGTTGCGCTTCCTTCCAGCCGTTGAAGTCCTTGTCGACGGTCACCAGGTCCAGTTTCGGGAACTGCTTGGCGAACTCGGCGGCGACCTTCTCGTCACGGGGGCGGTAGAAGTTCTTCGCGGCGATGCGCTGGCCTTCCTCGCTGTACAGGTACTGCAGGTAGGCTTCGGCGACCTTGCGGGTGCCCTTCTTGTCGACGTTCTTGTCGACCACCGAAACCGGCGGCTCGGCGAGGATCGACAGGCTCGGCGCAACGATTTCGAAGTTCTCGCCGCCCTGTTCCTTGAGTGCCAGGAAGGCCTCATTTTCCCAGGCCAGCAGCACGTCGCCAATGTTGTTGTTGACGAAGGTGATGGTCGAACCGCGGGCGCCAGTGTCGAGAACCGGAACCTGCTTGTACAGCGCCTGTACGTATTCCTGTGCCTTGGCGTCGCTGCCGTACTGCTTCTTGGCCCAGGCCCAGGCGGCCAGGAAGTTCCAGCGGGCGCCGCCGGAGGTCTTCGGGTTCGGGGTGATGACTTCCACGCCGGCCTTGGTCAGGTCGCCCCAGTCCTTGATGCCCTTGGGGTTGCCCTTGCGCACCAGGAACACGATGGTCGAGGTGTAGGGGGTGCTGTTCTGCGGCAGGCGGGTCTGCCAGTTTTCGGGGATCAGCTTGCCGAGTTTCTGCAGCTCGTCGATGTCGCCAGCCAGGGCCAGGGTCACCACGTCGGCCTTGAGGCCGTCGATCACCGCGCGCGCCTGCTTGCCGGAACCGCCGTGGGATTGCTGGACCTTGAGGTCTTCACCGCCCTGGGCCTTCCAGTGCTTGGCGAAGGCGGCGTTGTACTCCTGGTACAGCTCGCGGGTCGGGTCGTAGGAGACGTTGAGCAGTTCGGTGGCGGCGGCGACCGGGCCGGCGACCAGGGTGGTGAGCAGGGCGCTGGCCAGGGTGGCCAGGGCGAAGCGGCGAATCGACATGGATGAAGCTCCTGAATTCTGAGTTTTTATGCTGTTGGCTAGGTTGTCTTTCAGGCGCGGCGGGCGTTCACGGCGCACGTCGCGGTCGACTCGGTTCGCGTATCGGGTTGACCCCTCCGGCGACTCGGTCGGGTGTTCGGGTCAGCTGTTCTTGCCGGCGGGCGGTTGCAGACGGAATTTTTCCTTGCGCTCGATCTGCACCACCTGGCCGTTGTGCACGGTGATCTCGACGGCACCGAAACGCAGGCCGTGCAGGGCACTCTGGATTTCACGCAGGATGCTGGCTTCGTCCTGGCCTTCGAGGCTGCGGAGTGTTGCGCTCATGGTCATGCTCCTTGGATGGGATGCCCGCGTCGGTGAACAGGGGGTTCGCGTGGCTTGGGCGCATCATAATCAGGGCATGAATATTCTTAAAAATACTGTTTAAGAATTTTTATATAACCAATAGTTAGATTGAGCCGGATCGCTCGGCGCCCTGCTGGCCAGAGGTCCGCCCGCTCCGGGCGGAGTGACGCGCGGCGGGCGTTGGCCCACCGGAGAGAAGGGGTCAGAGCAGGCTGATCTGTTGCGGGGTGGCGCCGCCCGAGGGGGAAAGCTGCCAGGCTTCCTCGAGCTGTTGGGCCGGCTGCGGGCGGCTGAACAGGTAGCCCTGGCCATGGTCGCAACCCAGGCCACGGAGGAAGTCGGCCTGGCGCTGGTGCTCGATGCCTTCGGCCAGCACCTCCAGGCCCAGGCTGTGGCCCAGCGCGGTAACGGCCTTGGCGATGGCGATGTCGTCGTGGTCGTCGGGCAGGTTCTGCACGAAGCTCTGGTCGATCTTCAGCTTGTGCACCGGCAGGCGCTTGAGGCGCTGCAGGGACGAATAGCCGGTGCCGAAATCGTCGATGGCCAGGCGCACGCCGAGCTTGCACAGGCGGTCGAGCAGCTCCAGGGCGGTGTCCGGGTCCTCCATCACCGCGCTCTCGGTGATCTCCAGCTCCAGGCGCCCCGGCTCCAGGCCGGTGTCGGCGAGCACGCGGGCGACGCGGGTGTCCAGTTCGCCACGGCTGAACAGCCGGCAGGACACGTTCACCGCGATGAACGACAGCTGCAGGCCGCGCTCGGTCCAGTCGCGCATCTGCCGGCAGGCACGCTCCAGCACCCAGGCGTCGATGGCGCCGATCAGGCCGCTTTCCTCGGCCACCGGCAGGAACTCCGCCGGCGGCACCAGGCCGCGCTGCGGGTGCTGCCAGCGCACCAGGGTCTCGACGCCGATCAGGCGGCCATCGGCCAGGTCGTGGATGGGCTGGAACACCAGGCGCAGCTCGTCCTGCTCCAGGCCCTGGCGCAGCGCGGTGACCAGCTCGACGCGCTGGCGCGCCTGCTCGGTCAGCTCCTGGCTATAGAAGGCAAAGGTCTCGCGGCCCACGCTCTTGGCCTTGAACAGTGCCGAGTCGGCGTTGCGCAGCACCTGCTCGACGTTCTCGGCATCCCCCGGGAACAGGCTGATGCCCAGGCTGGCGCTGATGAACAGGTTCTGCTCGGCCAGGTGGAAGGGCGCGGCCAGGCATTGCTGGATGCGCCCGGCGAGGTCCGCCGCCTGTTCCGGGCTGGAGCCCTCGCAGAGCAGGCCGAACTCGTCGCCGCCCAGGCGCGCCAGGGTCATGCCGCCGGCCATCAGGGTGGCGAGGCGCTCGCCCACCGCCTTGAGCAGCAGGTCGCCATGGTTATGGCCGAGGCTTTCGTTGATGTGCTTGAAGTGGTCGAGGTCCAGCAGGATCACCGTGCCCTCGCTGCCTTCCCGGCGGGCGCGCTCCAGGGCGTGCTCGACGCGCTCGGTGAATAGCAGGCGGTTGGGCAGGTTGGTCAGCGGGTCGTGGTGGGCCAGGTAGTCCAGCTCGTTCTGCGAGCGCTTGATGGCGCTGACGTCGGAGAACACCGCCACGTAATGGGTGAGCAGGCCGTCTTCGTCGTGGATGGCGCGGATGTTCTGCCACAGCGGGTACACCTCGCCGTTGTGCCGGCGGTTCCACACCTCGCCGCTCCAGGCATGGCGGTTCTTCAGGGCGTTCCACATCGACTGGTAGAAGGCCTCGTCGTGGCGGCCGGACTTGAACAGTACCGGGGTCTGCCCCAGCACCTCGCTCTCCTCGAAGCCGGTGATGCGGGCGAAGGCACGGTTGACGTGGACGATGCGCTGCTCGGCATCGGTGACCAGCACCCCTTCCTGGGTGGCGTCGAACACCGCTGCGGCCTGGCGCAGGCTGCTCTCCTGCTCGCGGCGGGCCTGCAGGTAGGCGCGCAGGCGGCGCATGTGCAGGCACACCAGCAGGTACAGCAGGCCGCTGGTGACCGCCACGAAGAGCAGCCCCTTGGCCGACTGCAGCAGCGCCAGGCGGCTGCCATCGGGGCTCAGCAAGGGCAGCAGATGGTCGCTGAAGAGTATCCAGGCGCTGGCGAGGAGGAAGTAGGGCAGCACCAGTTTCACGGCGCTGAGCTTGGGTTTCATAGGTGAGTCGAGGCCATGCCAGATGTGATCGGTTTCGCATTATAGATGAATGGAGATTCATCTCTTTCTTATCTAAAGAACAGGATGGTTTTCTCACAATTCATGGGGATAATGCCGGTGTTTGTCCGACAACCTCGCCCTTCCTTCCCCCGAGGCTACGCACTCCATGTGGTACAACGGTTTTCTCGATCTGTCGCTGTGGCAACTGGTGGCAGCCACCCTGGTGATGACGCATATCACCATCGTCGGCGTCACGGTCTACCTGCACCGCTATTCCGCCCATCGCTCCCTGGAACTGCACCCGGCGCTGAAGCACTTCTTCCGCTTCTGGCTGTGGCTGACCACCGCGATGAACACCCGCGAATGGACCGCGATCCACCGTAAGCACCACGCCAAGTGCGAAACCGTCGACGACCCGCACAGCCCGGTGATCAAGGGCCTGGGTACTGTCCTGCGCCGCGGCGCGGAGCTGTACCGCGAGGAAGCCGAGAACGAGGAGACCCTGCGCATCTACGGCAAGAACTGCCCGGATGACTGGCTCGAACGCAATGTCTACTCCCGCTACCCCCTGGGTGGCGTGTTCCTGATGGCGGCCATCGACCTCGCCCTGTTCGGCGTCGCCGGCATCACCATCTGGGCGGTGCAGATGATGTGGATCCCGGTCTGGGCCGCCGGTGTCATCAACGGCCTCGGCCACGCCGTCGGCTACCGCAACTTCGAATGCCGCGACGCCGCCACCAACCTGGTGCCCTGGGGCATCCTCATCGGTGGCGAAGAGCTGCACAACAACCACCACACCTACCCGAACTCGGCCAAGCTGTCGGTGAAGAAGTGGGAATTCGACCTGGGCTGGGCCTGGATCAAGCTGTTCAGCTTCCTGCGCCTGGCCAAGGTGCAGCGCGTGGCGCCCATCGCCCACCGCGTGGAAGGCAAGGGCAGCCTGGACATGGACACCGCCATGGCCATCCTCAACAACCGGTTCCAGATCATGGCGCAGTACCGCAAGCTGGTGATCGCGCCCCTGGTGAAACAGGAGCTGGCCAAGGCCGACGAGTCGGTGCGCCACCTGTTCCGCCGCGCCAAGCGCCTGCTGTCCCGCGAGACCAGCCTGCTGGACGAACGCCACCATGCGCGCATCGCCGCCATGCTGGAGCAGAGCCAGGCGCTGAAGGTGATCTACGAGAAGCGCCTCGCCCTGCAGCACATCTGGGTCAAGACCAGCGCCAACGGCCACGACATGCTCGAAGCCATGAAGCAATGGGTGCACGAGGCCGAGGCCAGCGGCATCCAGTCGCTGCGCGACTTCGCCGAGCAGCTCAAGACCTACTCGCTGCGCCCGGCCGTCGCGGCCTGATCGCAACGACCCCGAAGAAGGCCGGCCATTACCGGCCTTTTTCATGGGCGTGTCCGCAGGTTGGTGCCGAGCCCGCGAGGGCCAACGATGCATGCCCGCCCCTTCGCGAATGAATTCGCTCCTACGGGAGAGGGGCGAGGTGTTGGTGTGTGGGGCGAGTCCGCTTGGTGGATAGAAGAGCGCTATCCACCCTACCCAGCGGGGAAGTCCGTGCGGGCACGAGCTGCCAGGCGATGTAGGGTGGACCCCGCTTCACCGGTCCACCGCTGCGGGGTTGGGCCCCTGCCATCTGTAGAAGCGGCTTCAGCCGCGAAAGACTCACCGCCGTCCCCCTGCTGCGTGTGGCTGGACACTCCATCGCGAATGAATTCGCTCCTACCCTCCCACTCCCACCTGCACCGCCCACACACGCCTGGTTCTGAAACGCGGCCAAAAAAAACCGCCCGGGGGAGGGCGGCTGGAACAAGACGTCGAAAGGAGCAATCGCATCGACGTCAGGAGGTAAGGAGGAGGTGGAGCGGGTCGATCAGCTGTCCTGGCCGGACTCGGCCTTGCGCTCGGTGCCTTGCTTGGCGATGGCCTGCTGCTGGGCGGCGTCCTGGGCGCGCTGCTCATACTGCGCATTTCGCGCAACAAAGGCGGACGACTCTTCGGCGAAGGAGAACTGGGTGAAGGACAGGGCGAAAGCGGTGAAAGCGGCAGTAACAAAGAGATTGCGTTGCATAGCGTGATCCTCGGCGGGATGCATCTGGAGACCGAGGCCATCTTAGGCGGGGGGCCGGCAGCGAAAAACCACGGCCCAGGTGAATCACAATTGCTTCTAGCGCAACAATTGTGTGCGCACGGCCCAGTGGCGCGGGTCGTCCAGCACGGCGTCGTCCTGGGCGAACAGCGGCGGCAGCTCGGCCTTGAGGAAGTCCACCCAGGTCCTGATCTTGGCGTCGAGAAAGCGCCGTGACGGGTAGATCGCATAGATGTTGCGTTCGCGCAGGCGGTGTTCCGGCAGCAGGCGCAACAGCGTGCCGTCGCGCAGCGGCTGGCAGGCGACGAAGGAGGGCAGCAGGCAGAAGCCCATGCCCGCCTGGGCGGCGCGGGCCAGGGACTCGGCGACGTTGACCTGGAAGGCCTCCGCCGGCAGCACGTCGAACTCGCCATCCGTGCCCTGCAGCACCCAGTTGTCCTGGTAGAGCGGGTCCAGCAGGCGCAGGTAGCGGTGATGGCGCAGGTCCGCAGGGCCCTTGGGTACGCCGTGCTTCTCCAGGTAGCCCGGTGATGCGCAGACCACGCTGTACATCTGCCCCAGGGACTGCGCCACCATCTGCGAATCCGGCAGTTCGCGGGCGAAGGTCAGCACCACGTCCTGGCCGTCCTCCAGCGGGTCGGGGTTGCGCTGCGACAGGGTCAGGTCGACCACCACCTCCGGGTACAGCTCGGTGTAGCGCGCCACCAGGCCGGTGAGGTGCTGCAGGCCGAGCCCGGTCATGGTGTGCACCCGCAGCCGGCCGCTGGGCTTGAGGTGTGCGCCACGCGCCTCGGCGGCGGCCTGGTCCACTTCGTTGAGGATGGAGCGGCTGCGCTGCAGGTAGCGCTCGCCCACCTCGGTCAGCGCCAGGCGCCGGGTGGTGCGGTGCAGCAGGCGTGCCTGCAGCTGCTGCTCCAGTTCGGAAACCAGCCGCGAGACCTGCGCGGTGGAGAGGTCCAGCGCCTGCGCCGCTGCGGTGAAGCTGCCGGTCTCGATGACGCGGGCGAACACACGCATGCTGTTCAGGGTGTCCATTGTTACTCCTCGCGCAAGGCTGATTCTCGAAGGGCGCTGATTATCCAGGAAACGCCGGTAAATATACTGCCAGCCCTGAGCTGTTTGCCGTTTTACCGGATCACCGCCCATCGCCCCGTTCGCGGGCACCGCGGCAACACCGGTCCGCCCTGTATTTCCGAGGTATCCATGACCCCCGATCAAAGGTTCGCCCGCCGGGTGCGGAGCGCCATTGCGGCCTTCGTGCTGCTGTTCGTCTACTTCCTCGCGGCCGACCTGTGGATGCCCATCACCCCCCAAGCCCAGCTGACGCGCCCGGTGCTGCGCCTGGCGCCCCGGGTCAGCGGCCAGGTGCTGGACATCGTCGTCGGCAACAACGCCCATGTGCAGGCTGGGCAGCTGCTGTTCCGCCTCGACCCCGAGCCCTTCCGCCTTGCCGTCAACGCCGCCGAGCTGGCCCTGGAGCAGGCCGCCCAGGACAACGCCGAGCTCGATGCCAGCCTCGCCGCCGCCCGTGCCGACAAGCTCGCCGCCGATGCCTCGGCCCAGGAGCTGGCGCGCGAGACCGAGCGCCTCGGCAAGCTGGTGGCCAGCCAGCACGTCTCCCGCCAGCTGTTCGAGCAGACCCAGTCCCAGCGTGCCGCCGCCAGCGCCAAGGTGGCCGCCGCCAGTGCGCGCATCCATCAGCTGGCCGCCGAGCGCGGTGCGACGGGCGACGACAACCTGCGCCTGCGCCAGGCCCGCAATGCCCTCGACCAGGCGCGCCTGCAACTGCAGTACAGCGAAGTGCGCGCCGAGCGCGCCGGTACCCTGAGCAACCTGCAACTGTCCCCCGGCGCTTTCGTCGCCGCCGGCAGCCCGGTGGCCGCGCTGGTGGCCGACGAGGCCGACGTCAGCGCCGACTTCCGCGAGAAGGCCCTGCGCTACGTGGGCCTGGGCGATGGCGCCAGCGTGGTGTTCGATGCCCTGCCCGGGCGCATCTTCGCGGCGCGGGTCAGCGCCATCGACGCTGGCGTCAAGGAAGGCCAGCTGGACGCCAACGGCGACCTCGCCGCCCCCGCCACTTCCGATCGCTGGGTGCGCGACGCCCAGCGCCAGCGCCTGCACGTGCTGCTGGAGGCGCCCCCGGAAGCGCCCCTGCCCAGCGGCGCCAAGGCCACGGTGCAGCTCTACCCCCACGAATCGCCCCTGGCCACCTTCTTCGGCCGGGTGCAGATCCGCCTCATCAGCCTGCTGCACTACATCTACTGATGACGCGCCCGGCCCTCAGCGAGAACGGCCTGCGCCAGTGCCTGCGCCTGGCCTGCGGCGGCACCCTCGGCCTGTTCGTGTGCAAGCTGATGGGCTGGGACAACGGCTCGTTCTTCTGCGTCTACCCCATGCTGCTACTGGGCCTGGTACCCACCATCAACGCCCATGTGATCCGCCAGTTCCTCGCCCAGGCGGTGCTGGTGAGCCTGGAGACGCTGGTCATCTACGGGCTGTTCGGCGACCGCCCGCTGCTCATCGTGCCCCTGGTCTTCGCCG
Organism: Aquipseudomonas alcaligenes MRY13-0052; assembly: GCA_000474255.1. Lineage (GTDB taxonomy): Bacteria > Pseudomonadota > Gammaproteobacteria > Pseudomonadales > Pseudomonadaceae > Metapseudomonas > Metapseudomonas solani. Next base: position 27,072 of record BATO01000060.1, on the reverse strand, counting down.
CCTTCCTCTGGCGCTTCAGCCTCATGGCGCGCGGCCCGCTGTTCATGTTCGGCGCCCTGGGCTGCGTGTTCCTCTCCATGCAGCTGCACTTCGCCAGCTACCCCGAAACCCACCTCTACGACCTGGTGGCCAGCAATCTGGTGGCCGCCTGCCTCACGGTGCTGATCGCCTGGCTGATGTTCTTCCTCTTCCCCGATGCCGAGCCCCGCGAGCCGCGCACTCCGCCGCCCAAGGACCTGCCCAGCCAGCGCCACGAAGCGCTGCTCGGCGCCTGCATCGCCACCCTGTCGTTCATCCTCTTCCAGACCTTCGACCTGAAGGATTCGCTGTCCGCGCAGATCGCCTCGATCCTGGTGCTCTTCCCCATGCACTGGAACGGCATCCGCTTCGCCGGGCGCATCCGCGCCCTCGGCACCATGCTCGGCTGCCTCATCGGGCTGGTGCTGCAACTGCTGCTCTACGACCACTACGACGTGCTACCGCTCGTCGCCTCGCTGTATTGGATAGCCGCGTTTTTCTGTGCCCGAGTGCACGTATTGGAGGGGGCGCAGGGAATCGGCTTCGGCGCGCTGACAACTTTGGCGATTGTTTTCGGTCAATACCTGACGCCGAGTCACGACATGATGTTCAGCCTGGCCTATCGGCTCAGTTCGGTTTGCGTTGCGGTCTTCATCACCCTGCTTGCGGTGTTCGTCCTGCACCGCCTGTTCAACCGTTTTGCAGCCATTCGTCACCAGAGTCATGCCTGACCACGGCCACCCATGCCCGCCGCTTCGTTGCGGGCGTAACGTGACCCGAATACGCGAAGGCAGGCTATGGGCCGGATGGAAAACTTCGAGGAAACCCCCAGCGAGCTGGAAAAGCTGACCCTGGCACTGCTGCACAGCCGTGGCGAGGTGGAACGCCTGCGCGAACGCGAACTGCTGTTCAACAGCCTGCTGGGCAGCGTCAACGCCGTGCTCTGGGCCTTCGACTGGGACGCGCAGAAGATCATCTACGTCAGCCCCCACTACGAGCGCATGTTCGGCCGCCCGGCCGAGCTGCTGATGGTGGACTTCAACGAGTGGCGCAACTGCATCTACCCCGACGACGTCGAGTACGCCGCGCGCAGCCTTGCCGAGGTGCTCACCAAGGGCGCGGTGGAAGTGCGCGAGTACCGCATCATCCGGGGCGACGGCCAGGTGCGCTGGCTCAGCGACAAATGCTTCGTCAGCCGCCAGGGCCAGGCTGGGCAGAGCACCCTGGTGGTGGGCATCGCCGAGGACATCACCGAGAAAAAGACCCTGGAGGCCGAGCTGCAACGCCTGGCCACCACCGACGTACTGACCGGCACCAGCAACCGCCGGCACTTCTTCGAATGCGCCCAGCGCGAATTCGATGTGGCCGAGCGCTACGAACGGCCCCTGGCCTTCCTGCTGCTGGATATCGATGACTTCAAGAAGATCAACGACACCTACGGCCACCAGGTGGGTGACCTGGTGCTGCAGCGCATCGCCCAGTGCGGCGCCGGCGCCCTGCGCCGGGTCGACCATTTCGGGCGCATTGGCGGCGAGGAATTCGCCGCGGTATTCCCCGGCTGCGACCCGGCCCAGGCCCTGCAGGTGGCCGAACGCCTGGAGCGCGAAGTGCAGCGCCTGTCGTTCAGCGCCGCCGGCCAGATATTCAGCGTCACCCTCAGCCAGGGCCTCACCACCCTGCGCCCCGGCGACACCCTGGAACACCTCTACGCCCGCGCCGACGAAGCCATGTACACCGCCAAGCGCAGCGGCAAGAACCGCATCGTCCCGGTCTAGCTGCCCCGGTTGCACGCTGCACCGTAGGTTGGTGCCTCGCGTAGCGAGGCCCAACGCAGCGGCCTGCAACCTCGCCGTGTTGGGCGGCCTTCCGTAGGGTGGGCTTCAGCCCACCGCAGGTGGTTCACCGGAGCCTTGGGGCAAGGGCGAGCCGAGGTGCAACGGCGCTCCCCTTTCGCGAATGAATTCCCCCACAAGCACGCTCTGCTGTTGCCCCTACGGCTGGAACGGCGATTCGCTGAGGATCACCCCGGTCTCGTCCACATAGCGCTGCCAGGCCTCGATCAGCCCGGCCAGGGCTTCCGGCCGTTCCTGGGCCAGGTCGTGGATTTCCCCCGGGTCCTTTTCCAGGTCATAGAGCTGCCAGGTTTCCGGGCCCACCGGCGCGGGCAGGTACACCGCCTTGAGGTGGCCCTGGCGGATGGCGCGCATGCCGAACAGCTCCCAGCCGGTGACCGTTTTCTCGTCATGCACCTGGGGCGTCTCGCCCGAGAGGTAGCCCAGCCAGGAGCGGCCGCGCACCGGCGCCACTTCGCGGCCCTGCCAGCGGGTGCCCGGGTGGCGCACGCCGGCCAGGTCCAGCACCGTGGGGGTGATGTCCATCACCGTGGAAAACACCGGGCTGATCTGCTTCTGCCGCTGCAGCTGTGGATAACGCACCAGGGCCGGCACGCGGATGCCGCCCTCGGTGGTGAAGGCCTTGTACAGGCGCGACGGCGCGGTGGCCGCCTGGGCCCAGCGCGGCCCGTACCAGACATAGGAGTTGGCGCGGCCGATGTTCTCCAGGCTGTTGTCGTAGTGCTGGTCGAGGAAGCTCTTGAGGTTCGGGCCGAACTTGGGGAAGGCCTCCAGCAGCGCGCCCTCGGCACCGTTGTCGGACATGAAGAGGATGAAGGTGTCGTCCTCCAGCCCCTGCTGGCGCAGGTAGTCCAGCACCCGGCCTATGTTCCAGTCCATGCGCTCCACCATGGCCGCGTAGACCTCCATGGTTCGCGCCGACACCTGGCGTTCCTCGTCGCTCAGTGCCTCCCACTCGGCGCTGATGGCGCGCACCGGGTGGGCTTCCACGTCCTGCGCCACCAGGCCCAGGGCCTTGAGCCTCTCCAGGCGTTCCAGGCGCAGCGCCTCGGGGCCGGCGTCGTAGCGGCCGCGGTAGTTATCCACAACCTCGGCGGGTGCCTGCAGCGGCCAGTGCGGCGCGGAGAAGGGCAGGTAGGCGAAGAAGGGCCGGCTCTGGTCGCGTTCCTTGAGGTACTGGATCAGCTTGTCGCCGAAGGCATCGGAGGAATAGAAGCCCTCCGGCAACTGGTCGATGAAGCGGTCGTCCTCGACGTACAGCGCCGGCGTCGCCTTGAGGATGCCCGGCGTGCTGGCGTCGTAGGGCGGCTCGTAGCCGTAGTGGTTGGCCGCGCCCGGCAGCAGCGAAAAGGAGCGCTCGAAGCCCCGCGCATGGGGCGCGCGCTCGGCGGTCAGGCCCAGGTGCCACTTGCCGGACATCAGCGTCTGGTAGCCGGCCTCGCGCAGCAGCTCGGGCAGCGCCACCACGCGGTCGTTGAGGTAACCCTCGTAGCCCGGCTTGCCGATCAGCTCCGGGGTCAGCGCCTCGGCCATGGTGCCGATGCCGGCGATATGGTGGTCGGTGCCGGTGAGCAGCATCGAACGGGTCGGCGAGCAGGTGGGCGCGGTGTGGAAATCGGTCAGGCGCAGGCCGTCGAAGGCCAGGCGGTCCAGGTTCGGCGTGGCGATCTCACCGCCGAAGGCACCGAGGTCGGAAAAACCCAGGTCGTCGGCGACTATCACCAGGAAGTTGGGGCGTTTGCTCATCCAGCGTTCTCCAAAGGGTCTACAGGGCGATGAATTCGAGGGGCAGGTCGGCGACGCGCGGCGGCACCGGCGGCTGGTAGTCACCCTCGCCGGTCAGCTGGTGCAGCAGGGCTTCGCGCACCCGGTGGAAGTCGTGGCCGGTGCGCTGGCGCTGGCGCGGCAGGTCGATGTCCACCACCTGCTTGATGCGCCCCGGGCGCGGCGCCATCACCACCACGCGGTCGGCCAGGTAGATGGCTTCCTCGGCGTCGTGGGTGACCAGGAGGGTGGTGATGCGCTGGCGTTTGCGGATGGCCAGCAGCTCGTCCTGCATCTGCTGGCGGGTGAGGGCGTCGAGGGCGCCGAAGGGCTCGTCCAGCAGCAGGATGCGCGGGCTCGCCACCAGCCCCCGGGCGATGGCCACGCGCTGGGCCATGCCGCCGGACAGCTGGTGCGGGTAGGCGCTCTCGAAGCCGCTCAACCCAACCAGCTGCACGAACTGGTGGATGCGCCGGGCGCGCTCGCCCTGCTCGATGGGCTCGTTGACCAGGCCCAGGCCGATGTTCTGGCTGACCGTCAGCCAGGGGAACAGGCGGTGCTCCTGGAACACGATGCCGCGTTCGCCGCCGATGCCGCGCACCGGCTTGCCGTCCACCTCGATGCGGCCGCTAAAGTCGGTATCCAGCCCCACCAGCAGGCGCAGCAGGGTGGACTTGCCGCAGCCGCTGGAGCCGACGATGGCGATGAACTCGCCCTCCTCGACATCCAGGCTGAAGTCCTCGATGGCCTGGAAGGGCTGGCCGTCTACCTGGAACACCTTGCCGACCCCGGCGAAGCTCAGGGTGGGCGGCGCGGAAACGGGCTGGTTGGCCGCTTCGGCGGCACTGCGGTTGAAGGCGTTCATGCGGTTCTCCAGCGCGTGGCGCGGGTTTCGATGCGTTGTCCGAGAGTGCCCAGCAGGGCGCCGACCAGGCCCACCAGCAGCATGGCCGCCATCACCTGGTCCATGCGGAACAGCTGCTGCGCGCCGAGCATGTAGCTGGCGATGCCGCCGTCCGAGGGCATGAAGTATTCGGCGCCGATGGTGCCCAGCCAGGCGTAGATCAGCGACAGGCGCAGGCCGGCGAAGATGGCCGGCGCGGCACCCGGCAGCACCAGCAGGCGCAGGCGCTTGCCCAGGCCCAGGCGCAGCACCTGCGCGGCCTCGCCCAGTTGTGGCGAAAGCCCGGCGACGCCGCGCTGGGTGGCGATGAACAGGGGGAAGAAGGCCGCCAGGCTGACGAAGGCCAGCTTGGCCGCCTCGCCCAGGCCGAACCAGGCGGTGAGCAGCGGCACCCAGGCGAAGATCGCCACCTGGCGCAGGGCCGAAAGGCTCGGCCCGGTCAGGCGCTCGGCCAGGGTGGAAAGCCCCAGCAGCAAGCCCAGCAGCAGGCCGCAGGCGCCGCCGATCAGCAGCCCGAGCAGGGCCCGTTGCAGGCTGGCGCCCATGGCCGAAGGCAGGCTGCCGTCGGTCAGGCCCTGCTGCAGGCTGCGCAGCACGTCCAGCGGCGAGGCGAGGATATTGGCGTCGACCCAGCCGAAGCCGGCGGTGGCCTGCCACAGGGCGACGATGGCCAGGGGCAGCAGCCCGGCCTGCAAACGTTGCCAGCCCTGCAGGCGCGGGCCCCGGTTTTGCTGGCCGGTGGCCGGGTGGGGCCAGAACAGCAGCAGGGCGTCGAGGCGGTTGATGCCGCGATCCATCAGCGCGCCCACCAGGCCGATCACCAGGATGCAGACGAACACCAGGTCGAGCATGAACAGTTGGCGGCCCCAGACCATCAGGTAGCCGATGCCCTCGCTGGAGGCCAGCAGCTCCACCGCCAGCAGCGAGGTCCAGCCGGTGGCCAGGGCCAGGCGCAGCCCGGCCATGAAGGCGGGCAGGGCGCCGGGCAGCACCAGGCGCCAGAACAGCAGGCGCGGCGGCAGGCGCAGCACCGCGGCGGCTTCGCGCAGGCGCGGTTGGGCGTCACGCACGCCCACCAGCACGTGCAGGGTCACCGGCACCACCACCGCCTTGATCAGCACCACCAGCTTGAGGGTCTCGCCGATGCCGAAGAACAGCATGAACAGCGGGATCCAGGCCAGGGTGGGAATCTGCGCCAGGGCCACGAAGGTCGGGTAGACCAGCGCCTCGGCCCGCCGCGAAAGCCCCAGCCAGCTGCCCAGCAGCACGCCACCGGCGACACCGGCGAGCAGCCCCCAGAGCAGGCGCTGCAGACTTATCCACAGGTGGCCCCAGAGCTCGCCGGAGCCGAACTCCAGGGCGCTCTGCCAGACCACCGCCGGTGCCGGGAGGATCTGCTCGGACATCCACAGCCGCTCCGAGGCTACCCACCAGAGCAGGAACAGGCCGAGGGGCAGCAGCCAGGGCAGGGCCCAGGCGAGGCCGTGCAGGCTCGGGGTCGGCAATGTGAAGCGGGGGGCCGGCTGGAGGGCGGGCAGCGTCTGGATCTTGCTCATCGGGTCTCCCGGCGCTTGGGCTCTAATGTTATTTCCGTGTGGAATATAAAATTCGAATATCCATTTATTTATGGATAAGAGCGTCATTTGTGGGGGAGGTCCGGGGCAGCGGCAAATGCCTTTGTTGAATATTTTTTATGCATTCCCTGCATAGCGGCCCACAGGGCGCGGCTCGCCTGATTTATGCGTTCTGGTTATCAAAAAATGAATTTTTATTATTTTATTGCCGGAAGCCCCTGTGCCTATCTAGCCGCCACATGACCCCCAGCGCAGGAGCGCCTCCCATGAAAACCCTGATCAACAGCGTCCTCGGGCTGTTCGCCCCCACCGTGCTGGCGAGCGTGCTCGGTGCCGCCCCGCTGCTGGCCCAGGCCGTCGAGGCGCCGAAGGAAATCCGCATCGCCGTGCCCGACCTCAGTGCCGGCAGCCAGCACAGCGGCGGTGGCGTAGTGGACGTGCTGCGCAGCCGGAACATCCTCGAACAGGAGTTCGCCAAGGACGGCATCAAGGTCCAGTGGCTGTTCTTCAAGGGCGCGGGCCCGGTGGTCAACGAAGCCCTCGCCAACGGCCAGGTGGACTTCGCCTACCTGGGCGACCTGGCCGCCATCATCGGCAAGGCCAGCGGCCTGGATACCCGCCTGCTCAGCGCCACCGCGCGCGGGGTGAAAAGCTACCTGGGCGTGGTGCCCGGCTCCGGCATCAAGACCCTGGAAGACCTCAAGGGCAAGCGCGTCGCAGTGTTCCGCGGCACCGCCAACCAGCTGTCCTTCGCCAACGCCCTGGCCAGCCGCGGCCTCTCCGAACGCGACTTCAAGGTGATCAACCTCGACTTCAACGCCGCCAACGCGGCCCTGGCGGCCAAGCAGGTGGATGCTTCCTGGGGCCTGGCCGGGCTGATCGCCCTGCGCGACAAGGGCCTCGCCGAACTGCCCCTGAGCACCCGCGACCTGGGCGGTGCCGGCAGCACCCAGGCAGTACTGGTGGGCACCGGCGCCTTCGTCCGCGACTACCCGGAGGTGACGGCACGGCTGATCAAGGCCCAGCAGCAGGCAGTGCAATGGCTGCGCGACGATGAGAACAAGCAGGCCTACGTCGAACTGGTGTCCAGCCTGGCCAGCTACCCGGTGGGCATCCTCGGCACCGACCTCAAGGATGAAAGCTTCAACACCCTCTTCGACCCGCAGCTGGATGCCGACTTCCTCGCCCGCCTGCAGAAAGGCGTCGACTTCGCCGCCGAACAACGGCTGATCCGCAAGCCGTTCAAGGTGGCCGACTGGAACGAACCGCGCTTCCTCGACGCCGCCTTGAAGGAACCGGTGCAGGCATCGCGTTGAGGCCGCCCAATACAGGGTGCCGGCCCTGTTCGCGAATGAATTCCCACAAAAGCCGGACCGCTGCGGGGTGGACGTCGCTCTTTACGTCCACCAGCGGAGCCTCCGGCGGCCCCCTTTGGTGGACCGATAAAGCGTGGTCCACCGCTCGGCATTTCGCGTGCCCGTAGGTTGGCGCCGAGCGCAGCGAGGCCCAACGCAACTGCGCCGAACCCTTTCGCGAATGAATTTGCTCCCACGAAAAGCCTGACCGCTGCGGTTGGACGTCGCTCTTTACGTCCACCAGCGGAGTGCCCGGCAGTCCCCTTGGTGGACCGAGGTCCGGCGGGCAGGCTCAGGCGCTGCGCCGCGCTTCTTCCGCTTCGATTCCGTCCAGCTCGACGATGAGCTCGATCAGCGCCCGCGCGGCGGGGGAGAGGCGGTAGCCGGTGCGGGTGACGATGCCGCAGCGGGCGGAGAGGCTTTCCAGGTTCTCCGGCAGGTTGCGGAAGCTCAGCAGCGCCAGCTCACCGCTTTCCAGCAGCGGTGCCAGGGTCTCCAGCATGCCCACGCCCACGGCGTCGGTCTGGCGCACCACCTGCACCAGCGCCGGCACGTGCTCGCACTCCAGGTTGAGGTCGAAATCCGCCTTGCCGCTGAAGCCCGCCAGCAGCTTGCGGATGCCCGCCGGCAGCCGGGTGGCGGCCAGCGGGTAGTCGAACATGTCGTTGGTGGAGAGGCTTTCCTTGGCCAGCAGCGGGTGCCCCCGGCGGCAGAAGAAGCGGCCGTTGCGCGGGGTCAGTTCGCGGGTCTGGAAGTTCGGGTCGATCTCGAACTGGCGGATGTCGGCGATGAAGAACTCGATCTCGTCCCGGGCCAGCAGGCGGCCCAGGGCTTCCCAGTTGTTCACCTCGAAGCGGGTGGTGATGCGCGGGTGGCGGCTGATGAAGGCGGCCAGGGCGTCGGGCACCAGCTTGGCCGCCGGTGCCGGCCCGCAGCCGAAGTGCAGCTCGCCGGCATCGAGCTTGGTCATCTGGTTGATTTCGCGGGTCAGGTTGCTCGCGCCCTGCACCAGGCGCAAGGCGTGCTGCAGCACCACCTGGCCTTCCGGCGTGGGGCGCAGGTCCTTGTTGCCCCGGTCCACCAGCTGGCAGCCGAAGGCCTGCTCCAGGCCCTGGATGCTGCGGCTGAACGCCGGCTGGGTGATGCCCATGGCATCGGCCGCACGGACGAAACTGCGGTGTTCCACCAGGGCGATGAAGTAACGGAGTTGGCGCAGATCCATCATGCTTTACCGGCATCGAAAATATAGGTCGAAGGCATTTGCCCGCGTATGGGTGCTGGTTTTAAATGCAGGCTCTTATTCCGTCAACGAAGCTTGTTTAGATAAATAAGATTAAAAAGGAATAAGTATATGGCCCAGCCCGAAGGGGGATACCCGATGACCACGCCAGCCCGACTTCCCGTCTCCGCCATGACCCGGCTTCTCGCGCCGCTCATGCGCCGCTGTCGCTGACAGCCGAACCCTGAGCCCGGTGGCCCTGCGCGCCACCTGACGCTTCCCCGAACCCACGCCGCCCCGACCGTCGCCCTGCGTGCGATGCGGGCCCGCTCCGCCCGGAAAAAGCCGGCCCCCGAACAAGGACCACCCCATGAGCCACCGCCGTATCGATTTCCCCTCGTCCCTCGCCCGGCCGCTCGCCCTGCAGCGTCTGGCCGCCGTGGACTATGCACTGACCCTGCTGCTGGCCCTGGGCGCGGGGAGCGCCTGGGCCGCCGAGGGCAACACCGAGCAGCAAGTGGACAAGGATGTCGCCCTGCAGAAGGTCACCGTCACCGCCCGCCGCCGCGAGGAAGACGTGCAGGACGTGCCCACGCCCATCACCACCCTCAGCGGCGCCACCCTGGAAACCCAGCGCGTGTACAAGGTGCAGGACCTGCAGCAGGTGCTGCCCAGCGTCAACGTCGCCTTCATCCACTCGCGCCAGTCCAGCGTCGCGGTGCGCGGCATCGGCAACAACCCGGCCAGCGATGGCCTCGAAGGCAGCGCCGGGGTCTACCTGGACAACGTCTACCTCGGCCGCCCGGGCATGGCGGTGTTCGACCTGCTGGACATCGAGCAGCTGGAATTGCTGCGTGGCCCCCAGGGCACCCTGTTCGGCAAGAACACCACCGCCGGCGTGCTCAACATCAGCACCCGCGCACCCACCTTCAGCCCCGAGCGCACGGTGGAGGTCTCCGGTGGCCAGGACGGTTACTTCCAGGCCAAGGGCACGGTCAACGGCGCCCTCAGCGAAACCCTCGCCGCGCGCCTGTCGGCCTACCGCACCCGCGACGACGGCTTCATCAAGAACATCCACAACGGCGACGACCTCAACGGTGGCGAGCGTCAGGGCGTGCGCGGGCAGTTCCTCTTCGAGCCCAACGAGGACTTCAGCCTGCGCTGGATCAACGACTACAACGAGGAGGATTCCAGCACCGGAACCATGGTCGTCTACGGCGCGCCGGCGCGTTACTGGCAGCGCGCGGCCCTGGCGGGCGCGTCCCCGCTGCGCGACCCGGACGACAAGAAGGTCAACATCGACGGCCGCCAGAGCGTCAGCGTGCACCAGGGCGGCAGCTCGGTGGAGGCCAACTGGAACCTCGCCGGCGGCTACACGCTCACCTCCATCAGCGCCTACCGCTACTGGCACTTCACCCCGGCCAACGACGAGAGCCTCAACGTGCCGGCGCTGCTCAACACCGGGGTGGAGGTGCACGACCGCCAGTTCTCCCAGGAGATCCGCCTGGCCTCGCCCACCGGCGGCGCCTTCGACTACGTGCTCGGCGCCTACGTGTTCAACCAGAACCTCGGCAACAAGACCTTCACCGACTACGGCTCCCAGGCCGACCTGTTCCTGCTCGGCGCCAATCTGGGCGCCATCAACAACGTCAGTACCAAGGCCAACGGCAAGATCGAGACCGACAGCTACGCGCTGTTCGCCCAGGGCACCTGGCACCTCACCGACCGCCTCGACTTCACCGCCGGCCTGCGCGGCACCTACGAGGAGAAGGACGCCAACATCAAGCGCTTCGCCCCCGTGGGCGGCGCTGCCGTCACCGGCCAGGCCGCCGCCATCCGCGCGGCGCAACTGGGGGCCTATGACTCGGGCGACCTCAGCCTGCACAACGCCGCACCGTCCTTCCTGCTGAGCCTGGCCTACAAGTTCGATGACGATCTGCTGGGCTACGCCTCCCTGGCCCATGGCGAGAAATCCGGCGGGGTGAACCTGGCGGTGGGCTCGGCACCGGTGGCCGGCGCCGACTCGCTGCTGGTCGGGCCGGAGCGCGCCAACGACGCCGAGCTGGGCTTCAAGAGCACGCTGCTGGACCGCCGCCTGCTGCTCAACGCCAACCTGTTCTGGACCGGCATCCACGGCTACCAGGCCACCACCCTGTACCAGGCGCCGGGCTCCACCAACGTCGTGCAGGTGCTGGCCAACGCCGGCAGCGTGCGCTCGCGCGGCCTGGAGTTCGAAGCCACCGCACTGCCCGTGCGCGGCCTCACCCTGAACGTCAACGGCTCCTACAACGACGTCACCTACCTCAGCTTCAAGGACGCCCCGTGCCCCGGCGAGGTGAGCACCGCCCCCGGCGCCCCGGCCACCTGCGACCTCACCGGCGAGCGCGTGGTCGGCGCCTCGAAATGGATCGCCAACCTCAGCGGCGAATACAAATGGCAGCTGGAGAACCGCATCGAGCCCTACCTCACCGCCAGCTATTCGTACCGCTCCGAGGCCGAAGGCACCCTGGACAACTCCGACCTCTCGAAGATCGACGGCTACGGCCTGGTCAACCTCTCGGCCGGCGTGCGTCGCGACCTGGGCGACGGCCAGGTGGACGCCTCCATCTGGGTGCGCAACGCCACCGACACCGACTACTACCTCAGCGCCTTCGCCTACCTGAACGGCGCCTACACGGCCTCGGTGGGCGCTCCGCGCACCGCCGGCGTCTCCCTGCGCTACGACTTCTGACCCCCAGCAGCACCCACCCCAACGCGAGGACCGCACCATGAGCAACGCAGCACTGGCCACCCAGCAGACCGAGCTCCAGCTGGACATCCACCCCATCGCCGGGCGCATCGGCGCCGAGATCCGCGGCGTGACCCTCTCCGGCGACCTGGACGCCGCCACGGTCGAGGCCATCCAGGCCGCCCTGGTCCAGCACAAGGTCGTGTTCTTCCGCGGCCAGGCCCACCTCGACGACCAGGGCCAGGAAGCCTTCGCCAAGCTTCTCGGCGACCCCATCGCCCACCCCACCGTGCCGGTGCGCGAAGGCACCCGCTACCTGCTTCAGCTCGACGGCGCCGAAGGCCAGCGGGCCAACTCCTGGCACACCGACGTGACCTTCGTCGACGCCTACCCCAAGGCCTCGATCCTGCGCAGCGTGGTGGCCCCGGCCGCCGGCGGCGACACCGTCTGGGCCAACGCCGCCAGCGCCTACGCCGACCTGCCCGAGCCGCTGCGCGCGCTGGCCGACTCGCTCTGGGCCGTGCACAGCAACGAATACGACTACGCCGGCGTGCGCCCCAGCGTGTCCGTGGAGAAGCTCGAGGAATACCGCAAGGTGTTCGCCTCCACCGTCTACGAGACCGAGCACCCGGTGGTGCGCGTGCACCCCATCAGCGGCGAGCGCAGCCTGCTGCTGGGGCACTTCGTCAAACGCATCAAGGGCCTCTCCCAGGCCGATTCGGCGCACATCTTCGCTGTGCTGCAGAGCCACGTGACGCGTCTGGAAAACACCGTGCGCTGGCGCTGGCAGCAGGGCGACGTGGCCATCTGGGACAACCGCTCCACCCAGCACTACGCCGTGGACGACTACGACACCCAGCCGCGCATCGTGCGCCGCGTGACCCTGGCCGGCGAAGTGCCGGTGGGCATCGACGGCCAGCTCAGCCGCACCACGAGGAAGGGCTGAAGGCCAACTTCCGAATGCCCGGGGCGCGGCCACCCGCCGCGCCCCGTTGACCGAATACACCGAATCAGGAGAGCCACCATGACACTGGCCGCCCAGCGCCACGACGAGCCCGCCCCATCGATCCACCCCGAGCAGCCCTTCACCGTCACCCCGCTGGCCGCGCCCCTGGGTGCGGTGGTCAGCGGCTTCGACGCCACCCGCATCACCCCCGAGCAGGTGCTGGCCCTCAAGCAGGCCCAGCGTGAGCATCACATCCTGGTGTTCCGCGACCAGCACCTGGACGACGCCCAGTACCTGGCCTTCGCCACCCACTTCGGCGCGGTGTTCCAGCCGCCGGCGGACATCCCGGTGCTGTCCTCCGGTGCCGACGGCAAGGCGCCGGAGATCGTCAAGGTGGCCAACACTGAGGATGGCGAGCTGGGCAACACCGCCATTCCCGCCCACGTCGACCACCACTGGACGCCGACGCCGTCCTCCGGCTCCTTCCTCTACGCGCTGGAAGTGCCCTCCAGGGGCGGTGAGACCCGCTTCACCAACCTGGCCCTGGCCTACAGCGCGCTGGATGAGGCCACCCGCCGCGAGATCGACCCGCTGCGGCTGATCAACTACAACCCCTTCATCCGCCTCAAGAGCGGCGGCTACAACGGCGGCTTCGTCACCTACCGCACCCCGGACATCCCCGCCATCCAGGGCACCGAGCACCCGCTGGTGCGCACCCACCCGGAAAGCGGCAAGCGCCTGCTGTTCCTCGGCGTGCACACCGAGGTGGAAATCCCCGGCGCCGACCCGGAATACGGCAAGGCGCTGATCGGCCGGCTGCGCGAGCACCTGGAGAACCCGCGCTTCCACTACGCCCATGCCTGGCAGCCGGGTGACATCGTCTGGTGGGACAACCAGGCCGTCCTCCACGCCCGCAACGGCTTCCCCGCCACCGAAAAGCGCCGCATGAAGCGCATCAGCCTCAGCGGCAGCCGCCCCTTCTGATCCCCCGCCCCGATGGCCCGCCATCGGGGCTCGCCAGTCCCCGTGGGTGCGCCTTCATTTGAACGTGGGAAACCACGTCCTTAGGGCGTGGTCATGAGTCATCGGCTCTGCCTGTGGCGATTTGAATTGAGAACCCGGCAGGATGAACGCGTGCCGTAGGGTGTGCCGTGCGCACCTCCGCGCGGTGCTGCCGGCGAGTCTGAGGTGCGCGCAGCACACCCTACGTCCGGAGTGAATGGCGGCTGCATGTTCCGAGGTCTGATTGCGCCCCCTTCCAGGGAGCCAAAAGCAAAGCCAGGTTCTAAGAACGTGGATGTTTACTCGCGAAGAAATCGACGCCGCCGTGTCGGGCCTCGCTGCGCTCGGCGCCAACCTGCGGGTTTGTGCGCAGCACCGCCTCCATCCCGCCGCTTTCAATGCCTTGCAGGCATATTTTCAATGCCTTCCAAGCATCACGATTTATAAATCCTTATTTATCAATCAGTTATAAATTTATATTCCTTAAAGTAATTAATGAATCGTTAAAAATTACTTTAAGAGATAAGCCCAAAAACCAATCATCTCTCCGTGGCCGACCGCTCTGGGACGGCCCTCATGCAGCCCCGGAGGCTGCAACCCGTTCAATGTCCGGTGCACAGGCCGGACTTTTTTATCCAGGAGTCTTGCCGATGGGCAATGTCCTCAAAGCCGACAGCGCAGGCAACGTGCTGTGGCGTGAAGTACGCAGCCCCGGTGAGGTGCTCGACCTCGGTGTGCCGTTGCGGCATGCCCTGGGGCTCGGGCGCTTCCAGCGACCGGGCTCGCGTGTACTGGGGCGCCGCGAAGCGGTGCTGCTCGGCGTGTTCGCCCTGGTGCTGCACACCGGCGTTCTCTACTGGGCGAGCCAGAAGTCCACGCCGCCGCTGCCGGAAGTGCCGCCGCAGATTCCGCCCATGACCATCGAATTCACCACCCCGGCACCGCCCGTGGTGGAGCCGCCACCGCCGGAGCCGCCGCCGCCCGTGATCGAGCCGCCACCACCGGTGGTGGAGGAACTGGCCGTCAAGCCGCCGCCGCCCAAACCGGTGCCCAAGCCCAAGCCGCAACCACCGAAGCCGGTGCCCAAGCCCGCGCCGAAACCGGTCGAGCCGCCGCCGCCCGCACCACCCAAGGCCGAAGCCCCGCCAGCGCCCCCGGCTCCGCCCGCGCCGGCACCGGTCACGCCGCCGTCGGCCAACGCCGGCTACCTGCGCAACCCGGCGCCGGAATACCCCTCCTTCGCCCAGCGGCGCGGTTGGGAAGGCACGGTGCTGCTGCGGGTGCATGTACTGGCCAGCGGCTTGCCCAGCGAGATCCAGATCCAGAAAACCAGTGGGCGCGACCTGCTGGACGAAGCGGCGGTCAAGGCCGTCAAGCGTTGGACCTTCGTGCCCTCCAAGCGCGGCGACCAGGCGCTGGATGGCTGGGTCAGCGTCCCGATCGACTTCAAATTGAACTGAAACAGACCGAATTCACGCGTTAGCGCAACACAGAGGATTGCCCCATGGACTTGCTTACCAACCCCTTCGCATCGGTCGAACACGTGGTCATCTGGCTGCTGATCGGCTTCTCGGTCATCACCTGGGGCCTGGCCCTGGTCAAGGCCATCCAGTTCGCCCGCCTCAAGCACCAGGACCGCAAGTTCCAGAAGCTGTTCTGGAGCGCCACCAGCCTCGACAGCGCCGCTGACCTGGTCCAGGGCAACAACGGCGCCGCCGCTCACGTGGCCCAGGCCGGCTTCGCCGCGATCCAGGTGATCGACGGCAGCCAGCCAGGCGACCTGAGCCAGGCGATCAACCACCAGGACCGCCTCGAACGTGCCCTGCGCCAGCAGATCCAGCGTGAGCGCCGCTCCCTGGAATCCGGCCTGGCGGTGGTCGCCTCCATCGGCTCCACCTCGCCCTTCATCGGCCTGTTCGGCACCGTGTGGGGGATCATGGAAGCGCTCAAGGGTATCAGCCTGGCCGGCTCCGCCAGCCTGGAAACCGTGGCCGGCCCCATCGGCGCGGCCCTGGTCGCCACCGGCGTCGGCATCGCCGTCGCGGTGCCTGCGGTGCTGGTCTACAACTACTTCCTGCGCAGCCTCAAGCTCACCGCTGCGGACCTCGACGACTTCGCCCACGACTTCTACAGCCTGGCCCAGAAGAGCGCCTTCAAGGTCATCGTCTCCCCGAGCGCCGGCAAGCACGGCGCCGCGCAGAAAGTGAAGGAGGCGTCCTGACATGGCCTTCTCCACACAGGACAGCGACGAGGTTCTTTCCGAGATCAACGTCACCCCGCTGGTGGACGTGATGCTGGTGCTGCTGGTGGTGTTCATCGTCACCGCGCCCCTGCTCACCAACGCCATCCCGATCAACCTGCCGAAGACCGAAGCGGTCGCCCCGCCGGACCAGAAGGACCCGCTGGTGGTGAGCATCGACGGTGAAGGCAAGCTGTTCATCAACAAGGACGAGATCCAGCCCGACCTGCTGCAGGCCAACCTGGAGGCCGCCAAGGCCAAGGACCCGGAGCTGCGCGTGCAGCTGCAGGCGGACGACAAGGTCGACTACGGCGCGGTGGCCAAGGCCATGGCCTCCATCGAACGCGCCGGGATCACCAAGCTGGCGGTGATCACCGCCCGCTGACAGCTTTGGCCGCCTCCCTTCAGGCAGGGGGGAGGTGGCCTTTTTATTAGAGGAACCGCAATGACCACCCTGTTCACTTCCCCGGGCGCCTGCTCGCTGGCTTCCCACATCGCGGTGCGCGAGCTGGGGCTGCCGATCCAGGTCGAGCGCGTGGCGTTGCGTACCGCGGACTCGCCCATCCACGCCATCAACCCCCTGGGCCGCGTACCGGCGCTGCAACTGGACGACGGCACCGTGCTCACCGAGAACAGCGCGATCCTTCCGTACCTCGCCGACCAGGTGCCGGGCACCCCGCTGTTCGCCCCGGCCGGCAGCGTCGAGCGTGCTCAGATCCAGGGCTGGCTCGGCTACCTGGCTGCGGAGGTGCACACCACCTCCTTCCGCCCGCTGAACCGCCCCGAACGCTATTCCGCCGACACCGGCGCCCACGACGGCATCCGCGCCCAGGCACGGGTCCAGCTGTACCGAGCGTTCGAGCACATCGAACGCCACCTCGAGAACCGCCAGTGGCTGGTGGGCGAGCGCTTCACCCTCGCCGACGCCTACCTGGGTGTGTTCAGCCTGTGGATCGCCCGCATCGGTGGCGAGTTCGAGCAGCTCACCGCCGTCGCGCGCCTGCGCCAGGCCTTCCTCGCCCGGCCGGCCGTGCGCGAAGCACTGGCCGCAGAGGGATTGGCCTGAGGATTCGCCGCACCGCTGGACGGCCGGCGCGGCGGTTTTCTATGCAGGCTTCTTGATAAGAATTATCATTCGCTGCAATTCGACGCCCCGGTCATATCCGGGGCGCGTCCCTCAGCAGTGATCCGATGTCCGAACCCGACGCCCTGGCCGAACCCCGGCCGCACTCTCCTGACGAGCCCGTGCGGCGCGAGGATCTGTTGCGCGTGTTCCTCGCCCAGCGGGAGCGGATGGAGGCGCTGGTCAGCCGCCGTGTAGGCTGCCGCGCTACGGCGGCGGACCTGGTCCAGGACCTGTTCCTGCGCTTCTGGCGCCGCCCGGCGGCACCGGTGGAGGACCTCGCCACCTACCTGTTGCGCAGCGCCCACAACCTGGCCATCGACCACATGCGCAGCGAAGGCGCGCGCACCCGCAACGAGGCCGGCCTGCTGCTCGAACAGGGCGAGGCGCCGCCCCCGGAAGCGGCGCTGGAGGCCGGCAACGACCTGCGTCACGTTGAAGCGGCCTTGCGCTCGCTGCCGGAGCGCACACGCCAGATCTTCCTGCTCAACCGCCTCCACGGCAGCACCTATGGCGACATCGCGCGCGCCATGGGGCTTTCCCAGTCCGCCGTGGAAAAACATATGATGCGTGCCTTGGAAGCCTGCAAGGCCAGCCTGCAGGACAGGCCGGCCACCATCTCGCCGGGGAGCGCGAAACCATGAGTCTCGATCAGCAGCGGCCCGTCGCCGCCACCAGCAGCCAGCATGCCGTCGAGCAGGCGGCCTGGCTGTGGATCGGACGCATGCAGGGGCGGCCTTCGCCGGCCCAGCGCGAGGCCTTCGAGCGCTGGCTCTATGCCGATGTCACCCATATCGAGGCCTACGCCCAGGCCCAGGAGCTGTGGCGCCGTACCTGGCCCGCGGCCAATGCCATCGCCGCCGAGGAAGACGCGCGCCTGCGCCAGTACCTGGAGCGCATGGCCGTGCCGCCTGCTCGTGGGCGGCGCTGGGGCGCCCTGCTGGCGATGGCCGCGAGCCTGGCGCTGGTGGTCTGGGGCGGCGGCTGGAAACCCGTCGACTGGCTGCAGGACCTGGGCGCCGACTACGTGTCCGCGCCCGGTGAGGTGCGCACGCTGGAACTGGCCGACGGCTCGGTGATCACCCTGGATGCCGACAGCGCGGTGAGCGTCGAGCTGCGCGCGGACGAGCGCCATGTCGAGCTGCGTCGCGGCGCGGCCTTCTTCCAGGTCAGCCATGGCGAGGTGCCGTTCGTGGTCTACGCCGCCGGTGGCGAAGCCCGGGTGCTCGGCACCCGCTTCGGCGTGCGGCTGCGCCACGGCGGCGCGCGGGTCACGGTGGAGCAGGGCAGGGTGGGCGTCACCGCCGCGCCCGGCCAGCCCCAGGACGTGCTCGCCGCCAACCAGCAACTGGTCTATGGCGAAGGCAAGGCCGGTGAGACCTGGACGGTGGACGCCCAGGCGCAACTGTCCTGGCGGGAAGGGCGGCTGACCTTCTACAAGACGCCCCTGGCCGATGTGCTGGCCGAGCTGGCGCGCTACTACCCGGGGCGCATCGTCCTGCTGGATGACGAACTGGCCGCGCGGCGCATCAGCGGCAGCTTCCCCAGCAACGACCCCCACGCCATCCTCGACTCCCTGCGCGCCGTGGTCGGCTTCCGCCAGCACGAGGTGCTGGGCCGGTTGATCGTGTTGCGCTAGCTGTTTGGTGCATGTTCTGTAGGGGCGAATTCATTCGCCCAGCAGGCCGAAGGCCTGCCACACGGAGCCCTGCGGGGCAGCTGTGCTGCCCTTGGCGAATGAATTCGCCCCTACACAAAGCTGCTGTCCGGCAGGCGGTTTTATTTTTTTCAAAATTATTTTCAATTTCAGGTGAGGTATCCGCTCGCGGGCTCCGTGTAGGAGGTGGAATGCGATTTATTCGCAAAGAAACCCATCAGCCAGGGGGCAGGTCATACCCATGAAGTACAGGACATCGCGGTTGCAGGGCGGCGCGTTCAAGCGCCTCGGTCTGGTTTCGGCATTGCTCGCCCTCGGCCACGTGGGCGTGCTGCCGCTGGCCCATGCCGCCGATGCCGAGGCGCCCGCCGCCGCGCTGGCCAGCGTGCATGAGTTCGCCATCGCCGCGCAGCCGCTGCCCCAGGCCCTGGCCGCCTTCACCCGCGTCACCGGGCTGGCGCTGGTCTACACCGAGGATGCCGCCTACCAGGTCCAGGCGCCGGCGGTGAACGGCCGCATGAGTGCCGAGCAGGCCCTGGCGCAGCTGCTGGCCGGCAGCGGGCTGGGTTATGCACAGGTCAACCCCGGCACCCTCACCCTGGTGCCCCGCGCCAACGACGGTGCGCTGAACCTCGATGCGGTGAACATCAACTCCCGCCAGCTGGCCGCCACCAGTTACCAGCCGCCGCCCACCACGCGCCTGATGCGCTCGGAAACGCCGCTGCTGGAAATCCCCCAGGCGGTGGCCGTGGTGCCCCAGCAGGCGCTGCTCGACCAGCAGCCGCAGAACCTCGACGACGCCCTGGCCAACGTCAGCGGCATCACCCAGGCCAACACCCTCGGCAGCACCCTGGATGCGGTGATGAAGCGCGGCTTCGGCGACAACCGCGACGGCTCGATCCTGCGCGACGGCATGCGCACCATCCAGGGCCGCAACCTCACCGCCACCGCCGAGCGGGTGGAAGTGCTCAAGGGCCCGTCCTCGATGCTCTACGGCATCCTCGACCCGGGCGGCGTGATCAACGTGGTCAGCAAGAAGCCGCTGCTGGAGGACTACCGCGCCATCACCGGACGCGCCTCCACCTATGGCGATGGCAAGAACGGCAGCGGCGGCACCCTCGACGTCACCGGCCCCCTGGGGGATTCCGGCCTGGCCTACCGCGTGATCGCCGACTACGACGACGCCGACTATTGGCGCAACTTCGGCCACAACCGCGACAAGACCTTCGCCCCCTCCTTCGCCTGGTACGGCGAAGACACCACGGTGAACCTCAGCTTCGAGCACCGCGAGTACTCGGTGCCCTTCGACCGCGGCACGGTCTTCATCAACGGCAAGCCCCTGGCAGTGCCGGCCACCCGCCGCCTGGACGAGCCCTACAACGTCACCGAGGGCCGCTCGGACCTGATGATCCTC
The DNA here is from genome assembly GCA_000474255.1 of Aquipseudomonas alcaligenes MRY13-0052. Classification (GTDB taxonomy): domain Bacteria; phylum Pseudomonadota; class Gammaproteobacteria; order Pseudomonadales; family Pseudomonadaceae; genus Metapseudomonas; species Metapseudomonas solani. The sequence goes on along the minus strand of BATO01000060.1, from coordinate 7,276 downwards.
GACCTCGAACACCAGTTGAACGAGGCCTGGAAAGCCCACTTCGCCTACAGCTACAACCGCGACACCTACGACGACTACCAGGCGCGGGTGCAAAGCCAGAACGCCAACGGCACGCTGAGGCGTCGCCTGGATGGCACCCGGGGCGCGGTGAGCACCGAGCATTTCGCCACCTTCGACTTGGACGGCAAGGTGCAACTGGCCGGCATGCAGCATGACCTGTTGATGGGCGTGGACCACGAGTACCGCAAGTTCTACCGTGAGGACCTGATCCGCCAGACCACCAGTCTCAGCTTCAACCCCTGGAACCCGGTCTATGGCCAGGTGCCGGTGCCCACCACGGTGGCCGCCGGCGACAGCGACCAGACCGATCGCGTGGTGAGCCAATCCGCCTTCTTCCAGGACTCGGTGCACCTCAACGAGCAGTGGATCTTCATCGCCGGTGCTCGCTACCAGCTCTACGACCAGCTCGCCGGTCGCGGCCGTCCGTTCACCAAGAACACCGATATCGACGGTCAGCTCTGGGTGCCCCGTGTTGGCCTGGTCTACAAGATGACCGACGAGCTGTCCCTCTACGGCGGCTACACCGAGTCCTTTAAGCCGAACTCCACCATTGCGCCGCTGAGCGGGACCGGATCGGTGAACGCGATGGCTCCGGAGGAGGGCAAGAGCTGGGAGATCGGCGCCAAGCTGGATATGCCGGGCCGCATCACCGGCACCCTGGCGCTGTTCGATATCGTCAAGGAGAACGTCGCCGTGACCGAACTCGATGGCTCCAACCGAGCAGTGGGTGAAGTCCGCTCACGTGGCATTGAGCTGGATGTCACCGGCCAGGTCACCGACAACCTCAGCCTGATCGGCACCTTTGCGTGGCTGGATGCGGAGCTGACCAAGGACCCGCTCTACAAGGGCAACGAACTGCAGAACGTTGCCAAGCGCAGTGGCTCGCTCTCGGCGGTCTATGACTTCGGCCAGGTGTTCGAGGGTGATCGTTTGCGTGCTGGCTTTGGTGGTCGCTACATCGGCTCCCGTGAGGGCGATGTCGCCAACAGCTTCAACCTGCCTCACTACGCGGTAGCCGACGCCTTCGCCGCCTACGAGACGCCCTTGGGTAACGACAAGCGTCTCAAGCTGCAGCTGAACCTGAAGAACATCTTCGACAAGACCTACTACAGCTCCTCGGTGAACCAGTGGAACGTCTCGGTCGGCGACCCGCGCCTGGTGCAGCTCTCCAGCACCCTGGAGTTCTAAGCCCCGATCCGCCCCGCACGGTGGAGCGGTGAAGCGTGGTCCACCGGCATCACACCGAGCACGGTGCATGACCGTAGGTTGGCGCCGAGCGCAGCGAGGCTCAACACGGCGATCCCGAACCCGCAGCACAAGACGTTGAAGGCCTGCGGGTGGACGTCGCTCTTTACGTCCACCAGCGGAGCCCCCGGTTGACCTCGCTGCATGCAAGGTGCCGTAAAAGGCGGGAGCGCGTTGCACTCCATCGCGGATGAATCCGCTCCCACAACAAGAGCCCCGGTCGACCCCGCATGGTGGACCGATGAAGCGGGGTCCACCCTGCATCCGGCATCGCACCGCAGCGGATCGTTAACCTCGCCGTAACGATCCGTCCCCGGGCTTGATTGATGACCCACCGGTCGCGCTCCTAAGGTTCGCTCCACGACAGCGGAACCCGTGGAGCATCCAATGACAACGACAATCTCCCCACCGCCGCAATGGTCGCGTCGGCGTGCGGAAAAGCAGCGTCGCCTCGACCAGGTGCGATCCCTCGCCGACGGCGTGGTGCTGCCCAGCGAGCGCATCGTCGCCGCCCTGGAGGCGCTGATCGCCCCCGGTGACCGGGTGGTGCTCGAAGGCAACAACCAGAAGCAGGCGGACTTCCTCTCCCGCTCCCTGGCCAAGGCCGATCCCGGGCGCCTGCACGACCTGCACATGATCATGCCCAGCGTCAGCCGCGCCGAGCACCTGGACCTGTTCGAACGCGGCATCGCCCGCAAGCTCGACTTCTCCTTCGCCGGCCCGCAGAGCCTGCGCATCAGCCAGCTGCTGGAAGACGGCCTGCTGGAAGTCGGTGCCATCCACACCTACATCGAGCTGTACTCGCGCCTGCTGGTGGACCTGATCCCCAACGTCGCGCTGGTGGCCGGCTTCATGGCCGACCGCCACGGCAACATCTACACCGGCCCCAGCACCGAGGACACCCCGGCCCTGGTGGAGCCCACGGCCTTCTCCGACGGCATCGTCATCGTCCAGGTCAACGAGCTGGTGGACGACGTCGGCGACCTGCCGCGCGTGGATATCCCCGCCTCCTGGGTCGACTTCGTGGTGGTGGCCGACAAGCCGTTCTACATCGAGCCGCTGTTCACCCGCGACCCGCGCCACATCAAGCCGGTGCACGTGCTGATGGCGATGATGGCGATCCGCGGCATCTACGAGAAGCACAAGGTCCAGTCGCTCAACCACGGCATCGGCTTCAACACCGCCGCCATCGAACTGATCCTGCCCACCTACGGCGAATCCCTGGGGCTGAAGGGCAAGATCTGCCGCAACTGGACGCTCAACCCGCACCCGACGCTGATCCCCGCCATCGAGACCGGCTGGGTGGAAAGCGTGCACTGCTTCGGCACCGAGCTGGGCATGGAGGGCTACATCGCCCAGCGCCCGGACGTGTTCTTCACCGGCCGCGACGGCTCCATGCGCTCCAACCGCATGATGTGCCAGCTGGCCGGGCAGTACGCGGTGGACCTGTTCATCGGCGCCACCCTGCAGGTGGATGGCGACGGCCATTCCTCCACCGTCACCCGGGGTCGCCTGGCGGGCTTCGGTGGCGCGCCGAACATGGGCCACGACCCGCGTGGCCGCCGTCACTCCACCCCGGCCTGGCTGGACATGCGCCCCGAGCCCGAGGCCCTGCTGGCGCGGGGCAAGAAGCTGGTGGTGCAGATGGTCGAGACCTTCCAGGAGGGCGGCAAACCCACCTTCGTCGAGACCCTGGACGCGGTGGAGGTGGCGAAGAAGAGCGGCATGCCCCTGGCGCCGATCATGATCTACGGCGACGACGTCACGCACCTGCTCACCGAGGAAGGCATCGCCTACCTGTACAAGGCGCGCACGGTGGAAGAGCGCCGCGCCATGATCGCCGCCGTCGCCGGGGTCACCGCCATCGGCCTGCGCCATGACCCCAAGGACACCGAGCGCATGCGCCGCGAAGGGCTGATCGCCCTGCCCGAGGACCTCGGCATCCGCCGCACCGATGCGACCCGCGAACTGCTCGCCGCCAAGAGCATCGCCGAGCTGGTGGACTGGTCCGGCGGCCTCTACAACCCCCCGGCCAAGTTCAGGAGCTGGTGATGAGTGCACTGATCGCGAAAAGTACCGGGCTGCCCCTGGCCGAGTGGCTGGCGGACCAGGCCGTCGATGCGCTGATCGACGAAGCCGACCTCTCGCCCAAGCCCGCGCTGGTGGACCGGCGTGGCAGCGGCGCCCACAGCGACCTGCACCTGGGCCTGATGCACGCCTCGGCGCTGTCGTTGTGGCCGGCGTTCAAGGCCATGGCCGAGGCGGCGGTGGCGTTCGGCGACGTCGGCCAGCCGCTGCGCGAGGCCCTGGGCCGCATCGGCCGTGAAGGCGAGGCCGCCATGCTCGCCGTCACCGGCGGGGTCAACACCCACCGTGGCGCCATCTGGGCCCTCGGCCTGCTGGTGGCTGCCGTCGCACTGGAACCGGCCAAGGCCGAAGCCGCAGGCATCACCACCCGCGCCGCACGCATCGCCCTGATCGATGACCGCGCCGCGCCCCGGCAGGACAGCCACGGCCACCGGGTCGCCCAGCGCTACGGCGCCCGGGGCGCGCGGGAGGAGGCCCAGCTGGGCTTCCCCGCCTTGCGCTTGCACGGCCTGCCGCAGCTGCAGCGCAGCCGCGCCCAGGGCAGCGGCGAGCAGAACGCCCGGCTCGATGCGCTGCTGGCGATCATGGCCGAGCTGGCCGACACCTGCGTGCTCTGGCGCGCCGGCCCGGAAGGGCTCGCCGCCATGCAGCGGGGCGCCCGCGCGGTGCTCGACGCCGGGGGCTGCGCCAGCCTCGACGGGCGTCGCCGGCTGCGCGAACTGGAAACCCGTTTGCTGGGGCTCAATGCCTCGCCGGGCGGCGCGGCCGATCTGCTCGCCGCCTGTTTGTTCATCGACCGAGTCGGGAGCTGACCATGGAAACCCTGTCTTTCGAATTCCCCGCCGGGCAACCCGCCTTTGGCCGCGCGCTGGTGGGCTGCGTCGGCTCCGGCGACCTGGAAGTGCTGCTGGAGCCCGGCCTCGCCGGCAAATTGTCGATCCAGGTGGTGACCTCGGTGAACGGCAGCGAAGCCCGCTGGCGGCACCTGTTCGAGCGCATGTTCGTCGGCCAGTCGCTGCCGGCCCTGTGCATCGACATCCACGATTTCGGCGCCACCCCCGGCGTGGTGCGCCTGCGCCTGGAGCAGGCCCTGGAGGAGGTGACCCATGACTGACAACGCACGCCTGCTGGCCACCCGCAGCTTCGTCGAACTGGGCGCCCGCCAGCGCGCCCGCGAATTGCTCGACCCGGGCTCGTTCCGCGAGCTGGTCGGGCCCTTCGAACGGCTGGTCTCCCCCTGGCTGTCGCGCCAGGGCATCGTGCCCCAGGCCGACGACGGCGTGGTGGTGGCCAAGGGCAGCATCAATGGCCTGCCGGCGGTGATCGCCGCCATCGAGGGCGCCTTCCAGGGCGGCAGCATGGGCGAGGTGGGCGGCGCCAAGATCGCCGGCCTGCTGGAGCTGGCCGCCGAGGACAACCGCAAGGGCATTCCCACCTGCGCCGTGCTGCTGCTGGAAACCGGTGGCGTGCGCCTGCAGGAGGCCAACCTGGGCCTGGCGGCCATCGCCGAGATCCAGGCCGCCATCGTCGAGCTGCGCCAGTACCAGCCGGTGGTCGGCCTGGTGGCCGGGCCGGTGGGCTGCTTCGGTGGCATGTCCATCGCCGCCGGGCTGTGCAGCCACCTGCTGGTGACCCGCGAAGCGCGCCTGGGCCTCAACGGCCCGCAGGTGATCGAGCAGGAAGCCGGCATCGAGGAATACGACTCCCGCGACCGGCCCTTCATCTGGAGCCTCACCGGTGGCGAGCAGCGCATGGCCAGCAAGCTGGTGGATGGCTATGTCGCCGACGATATCGACGCCATCCGCGAGGCCCTCGGCGGCCTGCTGGCCAGCGACGAGCCGCCGTTGCCCCGCAGCCGCCGGCATGCCTGGTTCCTCGAACGCCTGGCGCGCCTGGGCGATGACTGCGCACAACTGGACGCCGCCGCCGTGCGCGCCCTCTACACGGGAGAACCGCAATGAGCCGTGGAATGCAGTGGCTGCACGCCCTGGCAGGCGACAGCGAACAAGCCGGCTATCCGGCTTCGTTGAAGGTCATCGATGGCGAGGTGGGCAGCCGCGCCGCGCGCTTCATCGCCGTGGTGGCGGATGCCGCCAACCCCTTCCCCCGCGCCCGCAACGGCGAGGTGGGGCTGCTGGAAGGCTGGGGCCTGGCCAAGGCCGTGGATGACGCCATCGAAGCCGACGCCGGGCGCGGCACCAAGCGCGTGCTGGTGGCGGTGGTGGACGTACCCAGCCAGGCCTACGGCCGCCGCGAAGAGGCCCTGGGCATCCACCAGGCCCTGGCCGGCGCAGTGGACGCCTATGCCCGCGCCCGTCTCGCCGGGCACCCGGTGATCGGCCTGTTGGTGGGCAAGGCCATGTCCGGCGCCTTCCTCGCCCACGGCTACCAGGCCCAGCGCCTGATCGCCCTGGACGACGCCGGGGTGATGGTCCACGCCATGGGCAAGGCCGCCGCCGCGCGCATCACCCTGCGCAGCGTCGACGACCTCGAAGCCCTCGCCGCGACCATCCCGCCCATGGCTTACGACCTCGACAACTACGCCTCCCTCGGCCTGCTCTGGGAGCGCCTGGCTGTGGATAACGTCGAGCAGCCCGCTGCCGCCGATGTCGCCCGGGTGCGCGATTGCCTGGTGCGGGCGGTGGCGGATATCGGCACCACCACCGACCTGCGCGGGCGCCTCGGCGCCGAGAACCGCGCGGCCTCGGCGAAGGTGCGGGCGATGCTGCGGGCGCAGTGGTAAGGCCCTCGCACAGGAGCGGACCATGAAGGCCAATCATCCTCACGATCTCCTCTGGGGCCTCGCCCCGGAGCAACTGCCCGCCGAGGCCCCGGCCTGGGCGCGGCAGGTGCTCGCCGCCGGCCTGCCGGTGGTGGTGCGCCGCGCCCTGTGCGAGCCGGGCCGGGTTGCCGTGGGTGTGCGTGGCGCCAGCCGCGAACAGCGCTTCGCCACGCTGATGCCCCTTGCCGCCATCCAGCGCTGCATCAGCCCGGAACAGCTGCGCCCGCGTACAGCCGGGCATTGGCCGGCGCTGCGCGCGCTGGTGGAGGTTGCCCCCGTGCTGGAGGCCACCGGCCTCGCCTGGGGCCCCACCGGCGGCGTCGGGTTCGAGCTGGCCACCGGCGTGCCGGTGCTGCATGGCGAAAGCGACCTCGACCTGCTGCTGCACACTCCCGAACCCTTCGAGCGCCAGCGCGCCCGTGAGCTGCTGGCGCTGCTCGACCGCGCCTGCTGCCGCATCGACCTGCAACTGGAAACCCCGTTCGGCGCCATCGCCCTGCGCGAATGGGCCGGTGATTCCCGCCGCGTGCTGCTCAAGTGCGCAGAGGGCGCGCGCCTTGTGGATAACCCCTGGCAGGCCCTGGAGCACGCGGCGTGAGCAGCCTCTTCGCCTTCCCCGGCCAGGGCGCGCAGCAGGTGGGCATGCTCCACCAGCTGCCCCCCGAGGCACGCGCCTGCCTGGACGAGGCCAGCGCAGCGCTGGGTGAAGACGTGCTGGCGCTGGACTCGGCCGAGGCGCTGCAAGGCACCCGTGCCGTGCAGCTGTGCCTGCTGATCACCGGCGTTGCCTGCGCCCGCCTGCTGCTGGAGGAAAGCCCGGTGCCGGATTACGTGGCCGGCCTGTCCATCGGCGCCTACGGGGCGGCGGTGGTTGCCGGTGCCCTGGAATTCGCCGATGCGCTGCGCCTGGTGGCCCTGCGCGGCGAGTTGATGCAACAGGCTTATCCACAGGGCTTCGGCATGACCGCCATCGGCGGGCTCGACCTGGGCACCCTCGAACGCCTGATCGCGGAGGCCGAAGGCCCGGTGTTCCTGGCCAATATCAACGCCGACAACCAGCAGGTGATCGCCGGCAGCGACGCCGCCATGGCCGCCGTCGCC
>BATO01000061.1 GCA_000474255.1 Aquipseudomonas alcaligenes MRY13-0052 | reverse complement strand
GCCGGCGCAACTGATGCGCCTGGAAGCACTGCCCGTCGGCCCCAGCGGCAAGCTGGACCGCCGCGCGCTGCCCGAGCCGGCCTGGCAGCAGGCCGAGCACCGCGAGCCCGTCAGCGCACTGGAGCAGCAGGTCGCCGCCATCTGGCGCGAGGTGCTGGGCATCCAGCGTCTGGGCTTGGACGACGACTTCTTCGCCCTCGGCGGCCACTCGCTGCTGGCCACCCAGATCGTCTCCCGCACCCGCCAGGCCTGCGACGTCGAGCTGCCGCTGCGCGCGCTGTTCGAAGCCAGCACCCTGGAAGGCTTCTGCACCGAGGTGGCGCGCATCCAGGCCAGCGGCCAGGTGGACAGCCAGGGCGTGATCGCCCATGTCGACCGCAGCCGCCCGGTGCCGCTGTCCTACTCCCAGCAACGCATGTGGTTCCTCTGGCAGCTGGAGCCGGACAGCCCCGCCTATAACGTCGGTGGCCTGGCACGCCTCAGCGGCCCGCTGGATGTGGCCCGCTTCGAGGCCGCGTTGCAGGCCCTGGTACAGCGCCACGAAACCCTGCGCACCACCTTCCCCAGCGAGAGCGGCGTGGCCCGCCAGCAGGTGGCCGAGCAATCGTCCCTGGTGATGGGCTGGGAGGATTTCTCCGCTCTGGATGCCGACACCCGCCAGGCCCACCTGCAGGCCCTGGCCGATGACGAGGCCCATCGGCCGTTCGACCTGGAGACCGGCCCGCTGCTGCGGGTGGTGATGGTCAAGGGCGGCGAGCGCGAGCACCACCTGGTGGTGACCCTGCACCACATCGTCACCGAAGGCTGGGCGATGGACATCTTCGCCCGTGAGCTGGGCGCGCTCTACGAGGCCTTCCTCGATGACCGTGAGTCGCCCCTGGCGCCGTTGCCGGTGCAGTACCTCGACTACAGCGCCTGGCAGCGCCAATGGCTGGAAGCCGGCGAACGCCAGCGCCAGCTGGACTACTGGACGGCCCAGCTGGGCCACGAGCACCCGCTGCTGGAACTGCCCTCGGATCGCCCACGCCCGCCGGCCCAGAGCCACCGGGGCGAGCTCTACCGCTTCGACCTGCCGGCCGCGCTGGCCGAGCGTGTGCGCGCCTTCAACGCGGCCAACGGCCTGACCCTGTTCATCACCATGACCGCCACCCTGGCTGTGCTGCTGCACCGCTACAGCGGTCAGCAGGACCTGCGCATCGGCGCGCCGGTGGCCAACCGCATCCGCCCGGAAAGCGAAGGGCTGATCGGCGCTTTCCTCAACACCCAGGTGCTGCGTTGCCAGCTCGACGGGCAGATGAGCGTCGCCGCGCTGCTGGAGCAGGTGCGCCACACCGTGATCGAGGGCCAGTCGCACCAGGACCTGCCCTTCGACCAGCTCGTCGAGGCCCTGCAGCCGCCGCGCAGCAGCGCCTACAACCCGCTGTTCCAGGTGATGTGCAACGTGCAGCGCTGGGAGTTCCAGCAAACCCGCGAGCTGGCCGGGATGAAGGTCGAGTACATCGCCAACGACGCCCGCGCCACCAAGTTCGACCTCAACCTGGAGGTCACCGACCTCGACCATCGCCTCGGCTGCTGCTTCACCTACAGCTCCGACCTGTTCGACGAGCCGCGCATCGCGCGCATGGCCACTCACCTGTGCAACCTGTTGGAAGCGCTGCTGGGCGACCCCGAACAGCGCCTGGCCGAACTGCCGCTGCTAAGTGACGACGAGCGCCTGGCGCAGCTCGCCAGCCTGGGCGAAGAGCCCGGCGAGCACCGCCTCGACGGCAGCATCCACCGCCTGTTCGCCGAGCAGGCCGCGCGCACGCCCACGGCACCGGCGCTGACCTTCGCCGGGGAAACCCTCGACTACGCCACCCTGGACGCCCGCGCCAACCGCCTGGCTCACCTGCTGCGCGAGCGCGGCGTCGGCCCCGAGGTGCGCGTCGGCCTGGCCCTGGAGCGCTCGGCGGCCATGGTGGTCGGCTTGCTGGCGATCCTCAAGGCTGGCGGCGCCTACGTGCCGCTGGACCCGGAATACCCCACCGAACGCCTGCACTACATGATCGAAGACAGCGGCATCGTCCTGCTGCTGGGCCAGGCTGCGCTGTTCGACACCCTCGGTGAACTGCCGGCCGGCGTCGGCCGCTGGTGCCTGGAGGAGGACGAGGCCGCACTGGCCGGCTACCCCGCCCACGCACCGGTCGACCTCGCGCTGCCGCAACACCAGGCGTACCTCATCTACACCTCCGGCTCCACCGGCAAGCCCAAGGGCGTGGCGGTCAGCCACGGCGAGATCGCCATGCACTGCCAGGCGGTGATCCGCCGCTTCGGCATGCGCGCCGACGACTGCGAGCTGCACTTCTATTCCATCAACTTCGACGCCGCCAGCGAACGCCTGCTGACGCCGCTGCTGTGCGGCGCGCGCCTGGTGCTGCGGGCCCAGGGCCAGTGGGGCGCCGAGGATATCTGCCAGCTGATCCGCGAGCAGGGCGTCACCATCCTCGGCTTCACCCCCAGCTACGGCAGCCAGCTGGCCCAGTGGCTCGGCGCCCGGGGCGAAACCCTGCCGGTGCGCCTGGTGATCACCGGGGGCGAGGCGCTGACCGCCGAGCACCTGCAGCGCATCCGCGCGGGCTTCGCGCCCCAGGCCTTCTTCAACGCCTACGGCCCCACCGAGACGGTGGTCATGCCCCTGGCCGCCCTGGCCCCGGCGCAGCTGGAGGAGGGCGCCGCCAGCGTGCCCATCGGCCGCATGGTCGGTGCGCGGGTGGCCTGCATCCTCGACGTCGACCTGGCCCTGGTGCCACCGGGCGCCATCGGCGAGCTCTATGTCGGCGGCGCCGGGCTCGCCCGTGGCTACCACCAGCGGCCGGGCCTCACCGCCGAGCGCTTCGTGCCCAACCCCTTCGCCACCGATGGCGGGCGCCTCTATCGCACCGGCGACCTGGTGCGCCAGCGCGACGATGGCCAGCTGGAATACCTCGGCCGCATCGACCAGCAGGTGAAGGTGCGCGGCTTCCGCATCGAGCTGGGCGAGATCGAAGCACGCCTGCTGGAACACCCGGCGGTGCGCGAAGCCGTGGTGCTGGCCCTGGACAGCCCCAGCGGCAAGCAACTGGCCGGCTACGTGGCCTGTGCCGCCGCAGAGGAGGGCGCCGATGCACAACAGGCGCTGCGCGAAACCTTCAAGGCGCACCTGCGCACCCAGCTGCCGGAGCACATGGTGCCCGCGCACCTGGTGCTGCTCGCCAGCCTGCCGCTGACCCCCAACGGCAAGCTCGACCGCCGCGCGCTGCCCGCGCCGGACCCGGAGCACAACCGCCAGCAGTACCTGGCACCGACCAGCGAGCTGGAGCAAAGCCTGGCCGCCATCTGGCGCGAGGTGCTCAACGTCGAGCAGGTCGGGCTCGCCGACAACTTCTTCGAGCTGGGCGGCGACTCCATCCTCTCCATCCAGGTGGTCAGCCGTGCCCGCCAGCAGGGCATCCACTTCAGCCCGCGCGACCTGTTCCAGCACCAGACGGTGCAGACCCTGGCTGCCGTCGCCCGGCGTGAGGCGCTGACCCAGGTGGACCAGGGTCCGGTGACCGGCAGCATGCCGCTGACGCCCATCCAGCACTGGTTCTTCCAGCAGGCCCCGGAAAACGTCGCCCACTGGAACCAGTCGCTGCTGCTGGAGGCCGGCGAGCGCCTGGATGCGGGGCATCTTGAGCAGGCCCTGCAGTGCCTGGTGGAACACCACGATGCCTTGCGCCTGTCCTTCAGCCGTGACGGCGACACCTGGCACGCCGAGCACCATGCACCCGCCAGCGAAGCCGATGGCCTGCTGTGGCAGGCGCAGGTGGGCGATCTCGCCGAGGCGGAAACCCTGCTGGCCGATGCCCAGCGCAGCCTCGACCTGGCCCATGGCCCGCTGCTGCGCGCCTTGCTGCTGGAAGGCCCGGACGGCCGCCAGAAACTGCTGCTGGCCATCCACCACCTGGTGGTAGACGGCGTCTCCTGGCGCGTGCTGCTGGACGACCTGCAAACCGCCTATCGCCAGTTGCAGGCCGGGCAGCCCCTGGCGTTGCCGGCGCGCACCAGCGCCTTCAAGGCCTGGGGCGAACGCCTGGCGGCCTACGCCGGCAGCGAGCCGCTGCGCGAGGAGTTGGGCTGGTGGCAGGCGCAGCTCAGCGGCCAGGACGCGCCGCTGCCCTGCGACCGCAACGCCGAACAGGACCTGGAGCGCGACGCCCAGCGCATCACCCTGCGCCTGGATGCCGAGCGCACCCGCCAACTGCTGCAACAGGCGCCCGCCGCTTACCGCACCCGCGTCGACGACCTGCTGCTCACCGCCCTGGCCCGCGTACTATGCCGCTGGGATTCGCGTGACTCGGTGCTCGTGCAACTGGAAGGCCATGGCCGCGAACCGCTGTTCGACGACATCGACCTGAGCCGCACCGTCGGCTGGTTCACCAGCGCCTATGCGCTGCGCCTGGCACCGGCCGAGGGGCTCGGCGCTGCCATCAAGGCGATCAAGGAACAGCTGCGCCAGGTGCCCCACAAGGGCCTGGGTTACGGCGTGCTGCGCCACCTGGCCGACCCGGCCACCCGCGCCGCCATGGCGGCGCTGCCGCCGGCGCGCATCACCTTCAACTACCTGGGCCAGTTCGACGGCAGCTTCGCCGAGGGCGCGCTGCTGCGCCCGCTGGAGGAGAGCGCCGGCCCGGCCCACGACGCCGACGCCACGCTGCCCAACTGGCTGAGCGTGGACGGCCAGGTGTTCGGCGGCGAACTGCTGCTCAACTGGACCTACAGCCAGGCGCGCTACGACCGCGCCACGGTGCAGGGCCTGGGCGAGGCCTTCATCGCCGAGCTGCAGGCGCTCATCGCCCATTGCCTGGAGGAGGGCGCCGGTGGCCCGACGCCGTCGGACTTCCCCTTGGCGCACCTGAGCCAGGAGCAGATCGACCAGCTGCCGGTACCGGCCGCCGCCATCGACGACATCTACCCGCTCACGCCCATGCAGGAAGGCCTGCTGCTGCACACCCTGCTGGAGCCGGGCACCGGCATCTACTACATGCAGGACCGCTACCGCATCAACAGTGCGCTGGACGTGGAGCGCTTCACCCGCGCCTGGCGCGCCGTGGTGGCGCGGCACGAAGCGCTGCGGGCCTCCTTCGTGTGGAACGCCGGCGAAACCATGCTGCAGGTGATCCACAAGCCCGGCACCACCGAGGTGGACCTGCTGGACTGGAGCGACCTCCCCGAGGACGGCCACGAGGAGCGCCTGCAGGCGCTGCACCGCACGGAGCGCGAGGCCGGCTTCGACCTGCTGCACCAGCCGCCCTTCCACCTGCGGCTGATCCGCCTGGGCGAGGCGCGCTACTGGTTCATGATGAGCAACCACCACATCCTCATCGACGCCTGGTGCCGTGGCCTGCTGATGAGCGACTTCTTCGAGATCTACGCCGCCCTGGGCGAGGGCCGCGAGCCACAACTGCCGCTAGCGCCGCGCTACCGCGACTACATCGGCTGGCTGCAGCGCCAGGACCTGGGCCAGTCCCGCGCCTGGTGGCAGGGCAACCTGGCCGGCTTCGAACGCACCACGCACCTGCCGAGCGACCGGCCGATCCTCCGCGAGCACGCCAACGACAGCGGCGGCATGCAGGTGGGCGACCGCATCACCCGCCTGGATGCCGCCGATGGCGCGCGGCTGCGGGAACTGGCGCAGCGTCACCAGCTCACCATCAACACCCTGGCCCAGGCGGCCTGGGCCCTGGTGCTGGCGCGCTACAGCGGCGAGCGCGACCTGGTGTTCGGCGTCACCGTGGCCGGGCGCCCGGTGGGCCTGCCGGAGATGCAGCGCACCGTCGGCCTGTTCATCAACAGCATCGCCCTGCGGGTGAAGCTGCCCGCGCCGGGTCAGCGCCTGAGCGTGCGTGACTGGCTGCAGGGGCTGCTGGCCAGCAACCTGGAACTGCGCGAGCACGAGTACCTGCCGCTGGTGGCCATCCAGGAATGCAGCGAGCTGCCCAAGGGCCAGCCGCTGTTCGACAGCCTCTTCGTGTTCGAAAACGCGCCGGTGGAAGTCGCGGTGCTGGACCGTGCGCAGAGCCTCTCCGCCAGCTCGGATTCCGGCCGCACCCACACCAACTTCCCGCTCACCGTGGTCTGCTACCCGGGCGATGACCTGGGCCTGCACCTGTCCTACGACCAGCGCTACTTCGAGGAAGCGACCATCGACCGCCTGCTGGGCGAATTCAAACGCCTGCTGCTGGCCCTCGGCGAGCGCATCGAAGGCGACATGAGCGAGCTGCCGCTGCTGGGCGAGGCCGAGCGCGAGCTGCTGCTCAACGGCGTCAATGAAAGCGCCCGCGACTACCCGCTGGAGCAGGGCTACGTGCGCCTGTTCGAGGCCCGCGTCGCCGCGCACCCAGCGCGCATCGCCGTCCGCTGCCTCGACCGCCAGTGGAGCTACGCCGAGCTGAACCGCCACGCCAACCGCCTGGGCCACGCCCTGGGCACCGCCGGCGTCAGCCTCGACCAGCCGGTGGCGCTGCTGGGTGAGCGTGGGCTCGACCTGCTGGGCATGATGGTCGGCACCTTCAAGGCTGGCGCCGGCTACCTGCCGCTGGACCCGGCGCTGCCCACCCCGCGCCTGACGCGCATCCTCGAACTCAGCCGTGCCCCGGCGCTGGTGGCCACCCGCGCCTGCCGCGACCAGGCGATGGCGTTGCTGGAGGAGCTCGGCTGCGGCCAGCGTCCGCGCCTGCTGGTGTGGGAGGACGTGCTGCAGGGCGCCTGGCCGGAGCAGGACCTGGGCATCCACAGCGGCCCGGCCAACCTCGCCTACGTCATCTACACCTCCGGCTCCACCGGCCTGCCCAAGGGCGTGATGGTCGAGCAGGCCGGCATGCTCAACAACCAGCTGAGCAAGGTGCCGTACCTGGATCTCACCGAGGCGGACGTGATCGCCCAGACCGCCTCGCAGAGCTTCGATATCTCGGTCTGGCAGTTCCTCGCCGCACCGCTGTTCGGCGCCTGCACCGAGATCGTCCCCAACGCCATCGCCCACGACCCGCAGGCGTTGCTGGCCCATGTGCGCGAGCGCGGCATCACGGTGCTGGAGAGCGTGCCCTCGCTGATCCAGGGCATGCTCGCCGAGGCCCTTGCCGTACTCGGCGCCCTGCGCTGGATGCTGCCCACCGGTGAAGCCATGCCGCCGGAGTTGGCGCGCCAGTGGCTGGAGCGCTACCCGCAGGTGGGGCTGGTCAACGCCTACGGCCCGGCCGAGTGCTCGGACGACGTGGCCTTCTTCCGCGTCGACGCCGCCTCCACCGAAGGCACCTACCTGCCCATCGGCAGCCCCACCGACAACAACCGCCTGTACCTGCTGGACGACGCCTTCGAACTGGCGCCCCTGGGCGCCGTGGGCGAACTCTGCGTCGCCGGCACCGGTGTCGGCCGTGGCTACGTCGGCGACCCGCTGCGCACCGCCCAGGCCTTCGTACCCAACCCCTTCGGCGCGCCGGGCGAACGCCTCTACCGCACCGGCGACCTGGCCCGCCGCCGCGCCGACGGCGTGCTGGAATACGTCGGCCGCGTCGACCACCAGGTGAAGATCCGTGGCTACCGCATCGAACTGGGCGAGATCGAAGCCCGCCTGTTCGAACGCCCGGACGTGCGCGACGCCGCCGTCAGCGTGCAGGAAGGCCCCACCGGCAAATACCTGGTGGGCTACCTGGTGCCACGCGAGGCCGAGCGCTTCGCCAGCGCCAGCTCGCCGGCCAGCCGCCTGGCGGAAGAGGGCGCCTGGTTCGAAGCCATCAAGCAGCAACTGCGTGGCGACCTGCCGGACTACATGGTGCCGCTGCACTGGCTCGTGCTCGAGCGCCTGCCGCTGAACGCCAACGGCAAGCTCGACCGCAAGGCCCTGCCGCCCCTGGAATTCGGCCCGCTGCAAGCCCAGGACTACCTGGCCCCGCGCAGCGAACTGGAAACCACCCTGGCGGGCATCTGGGCCGAGGTGCTCAAGGTCGAGCGGGTCGGCGTGCGCGACAACTTCTTCGAGCTCGGCGGCCACTCCCTGCTCGCCACCCAGATCGCCTCCCGCGTGCAGAAAACCCTGCAGCGCAACGTGCCCCTGCGGGCCATGTTCGAGTGCAGCACGGTGGAGGAACTGGCGAGCTACATCGACTCGCTGGAAGGCAGCGTCGTCACCGAGGAGAAGGCCGCGCGGCTGGAGGACCTGATGGCCAGGCTGGAGATGCTGTAACGGCAGCAGGGCACGCGGAGCGGGGAGGGCTCCGCGTGCTCGGGCCGGACGAGTGGTGCACGGTGTTTTCAGAAAATACCTGAACGCCCGCACATAAATGGCTGATAAACCGCTTAAGAAGAACGTGCTAACGCCGATAGCAGAGGACGGCCCTGCGTCCGTGCCCGGTCGATTGCCGACCGGACGCCGACAATGCCTGTGGCCACCTCATGCCTTTGCACCTTTTTGAGTGAGTTCCTCCATGCGAACCCTGAAATTCAGCCACAAGATCATGGTGGCAGCCTCCCTGGTGGTGATCGCTGCCTTCGCGTCCTTCGCGCTGTACAACGATTACCTGCAGCGGAACGCCATCCGCCAGAACCTTGCCAACTACCTCAACGATGTGGGCCAGGTCTCCACGGGCAACATCCAGCACTGGCTGGTGGGCCGCATGCAATTGCTGGAGAACCTGGCCGAGTCCATCGAGGACGACGCCAGCGAGGCCGCCTTGGCCAAGAGCCTGCAGCACCGCAGCATCGCCGCCGCCTTCCTCTATGCCTACTACGGCCAGGCGAGTGGTACCTACACCCAGTTCCCGCCCAGCGAACTGCCCGCCGGCTACGACCCGCGCCAGCGGCCCTGGTACAAGCAGGCGGCACAGACCAGCGGCCCCGGCCTGACCGAGCCCTACCTGGCCGCCGACCCGCGCGACGGCCTGCTGATCACCATCACCCGCCCGGTGAACGCATCGGGCGCCCTGCAGGGCGTCGTCGGCGGTGACCTCAAGCTGAAGACGGTCGACGAGATCCTCAACTCCTTCGACCTGGGCGGCATGGGCTACGCCTTC
This sequence comes from Aquipseudomonas alcaligenes MRY13-0052, assembly GCA_000474255.1. Classification (GTDB taxonomy): domain Bacteria; phylum Pseudomonadota; class Gammaproteobacteria; order Pseudomonadales; family Pseudomonadaceae; genus Metapseudomonas; species Metapseudomonas solani. Next base: position 30,616 of record BATO01000061.1, on the reverse strand, counting down.
CTGGTGGACGACAAGGGCACGGTGCTGGTCCACCCCGACCAGCAGCTGGTCCTGAAGAAGCTGCCGGACCTGTTCGCCGGCGCGGCGCCGCGCCTGGAGTCCGCCCTGCAGAGCGTGAGCGACCGCAACGGCGAGGCGCGGATCGTGACCTTCCTGCCGGTGGAGGGGCTGACCGGGGTGCGCTGGTACGTGGGCCTGTCCGTCGACGAGTCCAAGGCCTTCGCCGCCCTGCAGGAGTTCCGCGTTTCCGCCCTGATGTCGACCATCATCGGCGTGGTCGCCATCCTCCTGCTGCTGGGCGGGCTGATCCGCATCCTGCTGCGCCCGCTGCACGTGATGAGCCACGCCATGAGCGGCATCGCCGAGGGCGAGGGCGACCTGACTCAGCGCCTGTCGATCGACTCCCGTGACGAGTTCGGCGAGCTGGCCGATGCCTTCAACCGCTTCGTCGAGCGCATCCACAAATCGATCCGCGAAGTGGCGTCCGCCACGCGCGAGGTGCACGAGCGGGTGAGCACCGTGGTGCAGGCGTCGAACGCCTCCATGACCAACTCCAGCGAGCAGGCCGCCCGCACCGACAGTGTGGCCGCCGCCATCAACGAACTGGGCGCCGCTGCCCAGGAGATCGCCCGCAACGCCGCCGATGCCTCGGAACAGGCAAGCGACGCACGCCGCGATGCCGAGGAAGGGCAGGGCATGGTCGAACGCACCCTGGTGGCGATGGGCGAGCTGTCGGAGAAGATCCAGGCATCCAGCAACCACATCGAAGTGCTCAGCCAGAAGAGCAACGACATCGGCCAGATCCTCGACGTGATCAAGGGCATCTCCGAGCAGACCAACCTGCTGGCGCTCAACGCCGCCATCGAAGCCGCCCGCGCCGGCGAGGCGGGACGCGGCTTCGCCGTGGTGGCCGACGAAGTGCGCAACCTGGCCCAGCGCACCCAGAGTTCGGCGCTGGAGATCCAGCAGATGATCGAGCAGCTGCAGACCGGTGCCCGCGACGCCGTGGCGACCATGGGCGAAAGCCGCCACTTCAGCGACGACAGCGTGCGCATCGGCGGCCAGGCCGGCGAAAACCTGCGCGGCGTCACCCGCCGCATCGGCGAGATCGACGGCATGAACCAGTCCGTGGCCACCGCCACCGAGGAACAGACCTCGGTGATCGAAAGCCTGAACATGGACATCACCGAGATCAACGTCCTCAACCAGGACGGCGTGCACAACCTGCAGGCCAGCCTGAAGGCCTGTACCGAGCTGGATCAGCAGGTCAGCCGGCTCAAGCAACTGGTGGATACGTTCAGGATTTGATTGCGGTCCCGCCAGGTGCGGTGCGCGCACGTGATCACGTAGAGGCGTGGGGCGTTGCGGGCACCCTGGCGGCTGCGGATGTCACCCAGCGCGTTCCAGGCATGACGGCAGCGGGGTGAGCCAGGAGGCTAGGTCGGGTGGCCCTGGCTGCCCGTACTGACGGTCGGTGGTATCCGGCCGACGCGCTCTGGCACGGTGTTTTCACGGTGCATCCAAGGAATTTAGGGGTTCCCTGAACGGCTTCACAGAATCAGCGTGAGCCCGATTGACGCTGCTCCTGCAAAGGCGTCTTCTACGCCATCTCCCCGGAAGCCGACAGGATCGTCGGCGAACATTCCGCTTCAAGGATGAACATGCCCACCTCCCGTGTTGGCTGCCCGCAGGGCGGCCTTTCATCCGTCCCGTGCAATGCCCGGCACCTGCCCAGCCAGGTCGGCCGCGCTTTCGCCTGCCTGTCGTTCAGGCCGGGCGCCCACTCCCATGCTTGATAAAAGGACCCGTCTCGATGCACCCACCCTACAAGCCGCGACGCCTTCGCCTGCCGATCCTCATTGGTGCCCTGGCGGTGCTCCCGGTACTGGCGGCGTCGGCGTTCGTGGCTTACCGCATCACCCAGAACGACTCCGGGCTGTGCCTCGCCGCGAACCGGGTGCTGAGCCCTGAGCAGCATCGCCAGGCATTGCTGCGCAACCTAATTCGTCTCGACGCCCTCAACAGCCAGCGCCATGACGACCTGTTCCGCACCCAGGCAGACCGCACGGGCATCATCCGCAACCCGCCGGTGCTGGACTTCAAGGCCCTGATGGAGCGGATGCAAGGCAACGAGAAGACCTTCGAGGAAAACTTCACCATCGAACCCGTGGCCCCTCGGCGGCAGTTCAATGCGGCGAGCGTCCGCGAGCCCTTCGTGCTGGTGAGCTACCGCGCCGCCGCCGATGGGATAGCGACCTTCACCGACAGCCGCCTCATCGTGGCCCGCGCGAAGGCGGACGTGGTGCAGGAGTTCGGCCAGCCTAGCCTCTACGAGCGCTTCCGTGGTTTCGGCAATACCTACTACAGCGTGACCTACAGCTTCGTCGGCATCGCCTGCTGCGACAGCACGCCCTACGGGCGGCCGCGTGCAGAGGTGCTGGCGGGCAATCGCGCTGCCTATCAGGAAACGTTGGCGACCATGGCCAAGGGGATCGCGACGCATACGCGCACGGCCACGGTATCCAATTGCGGGGAATTGCTGACGCAAGACAGTGATAACGGAGTTGGAACCCGAAACATCAAATGGACTGGACTGTAAGGAAATAGACCATGAGTTTGCCCTCGATTGAACAGATCGTTTCGCGCTACCTATTCGATACGGATACACCGCCCGCCAACCTGAAGAACGACGCCCTGATACGCCCGGCTGGGCAGGTCGGCAAGGTCCTCGAAGTGGACAAGAACGACTTCATGACAGCCGGAGCGGGGCGCTTCGTCGGTGTCGAGCGCTTCAGGTACGTCCGCAACTTCCTGGGCGGCCACGATGACGCTTACCTGGGGGCCGGAAAGAAGCTTGCGGCCGGTGTCTACACCGCCGAGCAGTTGCTTCAGGCGTATGGCAAGAACCCCAGCAAGGACGGGATTCTCGCGATCAATGGCTACATTCAGGGTGTTCTGGAAAGCGACTTTATCGAGCGCGCTTATATCTTTGGATCTGGCGAATACAAGATCAACAAAGAAGCCCGGTTCTATGTGAACGAGGACGGCTCCCGGGAAATCATCGACATCTGCGTGGAACCGGTAGACGAGAACTTCGACTACATCGGTGGCAATAAGCTGATTCAGATCGCCAACGACCTCACCAAGGAGCAGATCGATCCCTCCGGCATCGGCAGGACGGTGCCGATCACGTTCACCGGATCCGTTGCGCAGAAGCTGGTCCTGACGGGTGAAGACTGGTACGGCCTGGACATAAAGAACAAGTTGGCCGATGCCGCAGAAATTCTGAACATGGCCCAGTTCGGTCTCAAGCCGCAGTATTTTGCTGGCTTGTTTGCCGAGATCCATGCCCGTCTGGTCGCCAGTAACATCATCACCTACGAAGACCCCGAAGGGCGCTATGTCGTCTATGACGGCCGCGACGTGAACAACAACGGGGTCATCGACCCCATGCTGATGATGAACATCACCGAAATCCTCCCCTACAAGGGCGCTGCGGTGATCGCCGGCAAGGGCAACGACACGTTGTTCGGTACCGGCTATAGCAAAGACCAGCTCTTTGGTGGTGACGGCAACGACCATCTTGACGGCCGTGGCGGCGCCGACAGCATGGAGGGTGGTTCCGGCGACGACACCTACATCGTCGACGACGAAGGCGACACCGTGGTCGAAGGTGCCAATGCCGGCACCGACCTGGTCAAGTCGAGCGTCACCCACACCCTGTCCGCGAACGTCGAGAACCTCGAACTCACCGGAAGCGACGACATCAACGGCACCGGCAACAGCCTGGACAACGAGATTCGTGGCAACGCCGGCAACAACCTCCTGCGGGGCGAAGCCGGTGAGGACCTGATCTACGGTAATGGCGGTAACGACACGATCTACGGGGGGGATAACGACGACAATATCTTCGCCCGGGAAGGGAACGACACCCTCTACGGCGATGGCGGCCTCGACTACCTCGACGGCGGCATCGGCAACGACCTGATCACCGGCGGCGTCGGCAACGACATCCTGGTCGGTGGCGCCGGGCAGGACACGCTGCGCGGCGGTGCGGACTTCGACACCTACTTCGCCGACAAGCAGGACGTGATCGAGGACGACGATGCCGGCAGGGGCCAGGTCTACCTCGGCAACCAGGTGCTGGCCGGTGGTACGCGCAAGGAAAGCGACCCGGAGAACATCTACAAGGACAAGCGCGGCAACGTCTACGTGCTCAGCGGCAGCACGCTGACCGTCAACGGCGGCCTCACCATCCTCAACTACCACAAGGACAAGAGCTCGCTGCAGATCGTCCTCACCGACGAGGAGGAAGAGGAAGAGCCGGAAACCGACGACGCCGAACAGCGCACCTCGCCCATCGTCATCGACCTGGACGGCGATGGCATCGAGACCCTGAAAGTGGGGGCGAGCTACTTCGACCTGGACGGTGACGGCCTCAGCGAAATGTCCGGCTGGGTCAGCCCCGACGACGGCCTGCTGGTGCATGACCGCAACGGTGACGGGCGCATCAGCAATGGCACCGAGCTGTTCGGCAACCACAGCCTGTTGAGCAATGGCAACAAGGCCGAGAACGGCTTCCAGGCCCTGGCCGAGTACGACAGCAACGGCGATGGCCTGATCAACGCCCAGGACGCGGCGTACTCGACGCTGCAGGTGTGGCGCGACCTCAACGGCAACGGCGTCAGCGATGATGGCGAACTGCAGGGGCTGGCCGCTGCGGGCGTCGTCTCCATCGGCACCGGCTACAGCACCTCCAGCCATATCGATGCCAACGGCCATGAGCACCGCCAGATCGGCACCGTGATGCTGGCCAACGGCATTGCCTCCACGGCGGCCGACGTCTGGTTCAAGGTCGACAGTACCCGCCGCATCAACAGCGGCGACATCGTGCTGCCGAGAGACGTGTTGACCCTGGCCAACGCCAAGGGCTTCGGCAAGGTCCAGGACCTGCGCCAGGCCATGGCACTGGATGCCGGCCTCAAGGACCTGCTGGCGCAGTATGTCGCCGCAGCGCCGAGCCAGCGCGATGCACTGCTCGACACCCTGATCTACCGCTGGGCCGGCGCCGAAGGTGTCGATCCGTTCAGCCGTGATCCCAAGAAGGTCTACGGCCATGTGATGGACGCACGCCAACTGGTCACCCTGGAGAACCTGGTGGGGCGCCCCTACCTGGGCACCTGGTGCTGGGGCGAGCGCGACCCAAATCCTCACGGGCAGGCGGCTCCGATCCTGGTGGCCGAGTACCTGGAGTTCAAGCGCTTCACTGCCGCGCAGATCATGGCGCAGACCGAATACGCCAACGAGCTGGACATCATCCGGTCCGGCTTCGGCTCCGACGCGCAGAGCATCGCCGTCGACTGGAACGCGCTGCAGGGCAAGCTGAGCGGGTTGCTCGCCGAGGGCAAACCCGAGCGTGTCCGTGACATCATCACCATCCTCAATGACCTGGGCACCTATTCGCCGGCTTACCGAGCCAAGCGCGACGCGGCGTTCCAGGCCATCACCGCGTCCAATGTCGAGCTGGCGCCGTTCTTCGACTTCTCCACCCGTATCGGCACCTCGGGCAACGACACGCTTTACGGCATCCAGTCCGGGACCATCTTCTACGGTGCGGGCGGCGATGACCGCCTGTATGGCTATTCCGGCGTCGACAGCTACCACTTCGCGCGCGGCCAGGGCAACGACGCGATTCTCGACCGGGGTGGCCTCGACCAGATCGTCTTCGGTGCCGGCATCGGCCAGGGCGACCTGGTGTTCTCGCGCAATGCCACCACTGTGTGGGTCCACGTCAAGAACACCGACGGCAGCGATGCCGGCTCCGTACGCATCGATAACTTCTTCGACTTCGACGGCACGCTGGACTTCGGCGCCATCGAGGCGATCCGCTTCGCCAATGGCGGTGGCCTGGATCAGCAGCAGATCCTCGACCTGCTCACGGCCTCGTCGCTGACCGCTGGCAATGACCTGGTGTTCGGCACCGCCGCTGGTGACAGCATCGACGCCCTGGCGGGTAACGACAGCATTCATGGGCTGGGTGGCAACGATCAGCTCTCCGGCGGTGCTGGCGACGACGTACTGATGGGCGACGACGGCAACGACACGCTGGTCGGTGGCAGCGGCAACGACTCGCTTATCGGCGGCCGTGGCAACGACACCTACCTGTTCGAGGTCGGCCACGGCAATGACGTGATCGACAACGCCGCCGATGCAACCGGTGGCAAGTTCGACCGCGTGCTGTTCGGCACCGGTATCGAGCCGCTCAATGTCACCGCACGACGCAGCGGCTACGACCTGGTGCTGTACACGTCCCCCGGCGACAGCGTGCGGCTGAGCAACTACTTCAGCGCGGAAGGGGTCAACGGCATCGCCGTCGACCGCATCGAGTTCCACAACGGCATCGTCTGGAGCATCGAGGACGTCAAGGGCCTGGTGCTGCAGGCCACGGCCGGCAACGATGTGATCGAAGGCTATGTGACCAGCGACCAGCTGTCTGGCCTGGACGGCGATGACCTGCTGTACGGCTACGCCGGCAACGACACCCTGCTGGGCGGTGAGGGCCGCGACCACCTTGACGGCGGCATTGGCGACGACAGGCTGCTTGGCGAGGTCGGTGACGACACGCTGCTGGGCGGCGAAGGTAGCGACTACCTGGACGGTGGCGATGGCCATGACCAGCTCGACGGTGGCGTCGGCGATGACACCCTGATCGGGGGTGCGGGCGACGACTACCTCACCGGCGGTGCCGGGCGCGATACCCTCCAGGGCGGCATGGGCGATGACGTGCTGGTGGGCGGTGCCGGTGATGACTTCCTGGCCGGTGGCCAGGGCAACGACCGCCTCGATGGCGGTGGTGGCACCAACAACTACCTGTTCGCCCGGGGTGATGGCCAGGATGTGATCGCCGATGCCTATGAGGGCGTGGTGACCATCTACCTCTCTGACCTGCCGCTGGACACCCTGGTGTTCCGTCGCAATGGCTCCAGCCTCGAAGTCTCCTTCCCGGACAGCCAGGGCGACCTGCTGACCCTGTCGTCCTTCTTCCGCGACGAGTTCCCGCTCAGCGGCATCCGCCTGCGCTACGGCGAAGGCCAGGAGGCGCTGATCGATCCGGGGCAACTGCGTCTGCTGACGCTGGCAGGTACCGAGGCGCCTGACCTGATCAACGCCTATTCCGGCAACGACCTCATCGAGGCGCTGGGTGGCGACGACACGGTGTACGCCGGTGCGGGTAACGACACCCTGCGCGGTGGCGAGGGCAACGACTGGCTGAGCGCCGACGAGGGCAATGACCTCATCGAAGGCGGGGCGGGCAACGACACCCTCTATGCCGGTGAGGGCGACGACATCATTGACGGTGGCGCCGGGAACGATCGCCTGGAAGGCGCATCGGGCAATGACCAGTATCGGTTCTCCCCCAACTGGGGAGACGACGTCATCTCCGATGCGGCCGGTGTCGACAGCGTCCAATTCGTGGGAGTTGCTCCCGCGGATCTACTGCTGCGCCGCGACGGCAACGACCTGATCGTCACCAACGAGCTGACGGGCGACCGCCTGCGGATCCAGGGGCACTTCTCTTACCAGGCCGGCGCACAGGGTTATACGCCCATCGAGCAATTCATCTTCGACGGCGGCCTCACCTGGGACTTCGACACCATCAAGCTCAAGGCCCTGGAAGGCACCGCCCAGGACGACGCCATCTACGGCCACGCCGACGACGATGTGATCGACGCGGGCCTGGGCAACGACCTCGCCCAGGCCGGCTTCGGCAGCGACCAGGTGCTGGGTGGCGAAGGCAATGACACCCTGCATGGCGAAGCGGGCAACGACACGCTCTCCGGCGGCGCAGGCGACGACCAGCTGTACGGCGAAGAGGGCGAGAACCAGCTCTCCGGCGGCGATGGCAACGACTCCCTGTTTGGTGGTTACCAGGCCGATCTGCTGGCCGGCGATGCGGGCGATGACCTGCTCGACGGTGGCGATGGCAATGACACCCTGCGCGGTGGCGAGGGCCATGACTCGCTGATCGGTGGCGGCGGCAATGACCAGCTGTTCGGTGACGCCGGCAACGACACCCTGCAGGGCAATGGCCTGCTCGATGGCGGCAGCGGCGACGACCTGCTGGAAGGCTACGGCGAGCTGCTGGGCGGCGATGGCAACGACACGCTCCATGGCCAGGGCTCCGACACCCTGATCGGTGGGGCGGGCAATGACCTGATCGTCGCGCGCAACGATGCCTGGAGCGGCAACGCCAGCGTTATCGAAGGCGGCACCGGCAACGACACGATCTACGGCTCCTTCGGTGACGACACCTACCGCTTCAACCTCGGTGACGGCCAGGACCTGCTGATCGAGCGTCGCGCCAACGAGGCCTTCAGCAACATCACGCCGAGCTTCGACACCCTGAGCTTCGGTGAAGGCATCAGCGCAGCGGACCTGGGCTTCCACCGTCGTGGCCTGGACCTGATCATCGAGCACGCCAACGGCACTGATCGCATCACCGTGCAGAACTGGTTCAAGGAGCCTACCGACCACTTCAAGCTGGACAGCCTGACCTTCGCCGATGGCAGCTCGCTGAGTCAGGCGGATGTCGAAAACCGCGTGATCCACCACGGCACCGACAACGCCGACAGCATCCTCGGTTACCGCAACCTCGCCGACACCATCCACCTGGGTGCCGGTGACGACAAGGTCTGGGGGCGTGCCGGCAACGACACCATTCTCGGCGAGGGCGGCAACGACTACCTCGAAGGCGAGGACGGCGATGACCTGATCCTCGGCGGTTCCGGCAACGACCAGCTTGACGGCGGTGCAGGCGCCGACCGCCTCATCGGCGGTACCGGGGACGACAAGTACGTCTACAGCCTGGGCGACGGTGCGGACGTCATCGACAACACCGGCGGCGGCAACGACGGCGTGTTCTTCTCCGGCGGCATCACCCAGGACCGGCTGAGCTTCCGCCGCGACAGCGACGATCTGCTGATCCTGGTGGACGGCGATGCGCAGCAGTCGGTGCGCGTGCTGGGGCACTTCCTCGGTGGCGACAAGGCCATCAGCTATGTGCAGCCGGAGGGCGGCTTCATGCTCACCGCCGCGCGCATCGGCCATATGGCCGCGGCCAACGGCGTGGCCGGTGGCTACGAGGCGGTGATCGACGGCGGTACGGCGGCGGATCGCCTCTCCGGCTACGACGGTCGCGACCTGCTGCGCGGCCTGGCCGGCAACGACACCCTGTTCGGCATGGCCGGCAACGACCAGCTGGAGGGCGGTGACGGCAACGACTACCTCTCCGGTGGCAACGGCGGTAATGCAGGCTCCGGCGACGATGTGATCATCGGCGGCGCGGGCAACGATGTGCTGGACGGTGAAGACGGCAACGACCGTCTGGTGGGTGGCACCGGTGACGACAAGTACTACTACCGCGCCGGTGGCGGCAAGGACGTCATCGATAACACCGGTGGCGGCTTCGACGGCGTCTTCGTGCTCAATGGCGTGGCCCGTGCGCGCCTGAGCTTCCACCGCGACGGCAATGACCTGGTCATCCTCGTCGACAAGGACATGGCCCACCAGCTGCGCATCACCAACCACTTCCTGGGCGGTGACTCGGCCATCGACTACGTGCAGCCGGACGACGGCGGCAGCTACCTCACCACCGCGCAGATCGCCGGCATGATCACCGCCTTCCCGGACGGCACCGGCACCCCCGGCCCGGTGGACCCGGAACCGACCGACCCGGGCACGCCCACCGACCCTGGCACCGGGCAACCGCCGGTTCCCGGCCTGGGCGGTGCCGACTCGCTCACCGGCACCGCCGGCAACGACGTGCTGGTCGGTGGGGCCGGCAACGACACCCTGGCCGGCGCGGCGGGCAACGACCGCCTGCTGGGCGGCGTGGGTGACGACACCTACGTCTACACCGCCGGGCTGGACGTGATCGAGGAGGCGGGCGGCGCAGCGGATACCCTGCGCTTCGCCGGTGGCATCACCTACAACCAGGTGGGCTCGGGCCTGTCCAAGTCGGGCAACGACCTGATCCTCAAGGTCAACGGCAGCACCACCAACCAGGTGACGCTGAAGGATTTCTTCCTGGGTGGCGACAACCTGGTGGAAACCTTCACCTTCGAGACCGGTGGCCAGCTCACCGCCGCACAGATCTTCGGCGCGTTCGGTATCGCCATGCCAACGCCGGTAGCGGCCTTCGACAACACCGTGCAGGGCACGGCGGGCAACGACGCAGCCCTCAACGGCACCGCCCAGCGCGACCTGCTGCTCGGCTACAACGGCAACGACTCGCTGTCCGGCGGTGCCGGCAACGATCGCCTGGAAGGGGGCAATGGCAACGACACCCTCGTCGGTGGTCAGGGCAACGACACCCTGCTTGGTGGTCGCGGCGACGACACCTACGTCTTCAGCGCCGGCAGCGGGCAGGACGTCATCGACAACACCGGTGGCGGCTACGACACGCTGCGCTTCGAAGGCATCGCCTTCAATCAAGTCTCCAGTGGCTTAATGAAGAGCGGTAACGATCTGGTGCTCAAGGTTAACGGTGGCAGCGATCAGGTCACCCTGAAGAACTGGTTCCTGGGCGGTGACGCCGTCGTCGACGTGATCACCTTCGCCGCCGGCGGGCAACTGACCGCTGCCCAGGTGTTCAGCGCCTTCGGGCTCACCAACCCCGACACCGTCGGTTCGCCGAACTACCTGAACGTCCCGGACGACCGCAGCTTCGGCACCGTCCTGGCCGGCCAGGCGGGCGATCAGAACATCCTCGGTTCCTCGGACGCCGACCTGATCGACGGTGGTGCAGGCAACGACACGCTGCGCGGCAACAAGGGTAATGACTACCTGATCGGCGGGGACGGCAACGACACCTACCGCTTCGCCGCTGGCGACGGCCAGGACGTCATCAACAACCTGTCGAACAAGCCCGCCGACAACGATGTGCTGAGCATCGAAGGCATCACCCGCGAGAACCTCTGGCTGTCCCGCCAGGGCAACAACCTGGTGATCGACGTGCTGGGTTCGGCCGACGCCATCACCGTGCAGGACTGGTACGCGGGGGCGGCGCAGAAACTGGACGCGGTGCAAGCCGGCAGCTCCACGCTCTACGCCAACCAGCTGGACAACCTGGTCAACGCCATGGCCGCCTTCGGCGCGCCCACGGGCGGGGAGATGAACCTGTCCCAGGCCCAGCGGGATCAGCTCAATGTGGTGATCGCCGCCAACTGGCAGTGAGTGTGAAGATGTAGCGACTGGAGCAGCCCGCCTTATGGCGGGCTGTTTCCATGTGGTTTTCCCGCTTATGCGGTGTGTCGTTTTTGAAGCCGAAGAGGCAGTAGGCGCATGTTTATTGGTTTTGGACGTCCCAGGCTTACCGCTCCTCCACGGCTTCTTCTTCCTTTGATGGGGCTGGTATTTTTCTTGCCGTTCTCAAACGCTCTGTTTGCAGCGGAAGCTCACCTGGATAAGGCGTCGATCACTGAAGAAGTGCCCCACAGAAATGCCTTCTATTCGGACATCAGGAAAACGGTCCTGGTGAAGGGCGGGGCGAAGATCAAGACCCTTTTGTCAACGAAGCGGCCAGCGGGTTTTTATCAACTGGCGGGTGTTCGGGACGAAGCGCTTTGTGCCGAGTTCCTGGAGGACATGAACAAAGAGGGTGTATCGGCGGGCAATCTCTTTGAGTGGCTCTCCAGCTCCAGTCGCAGGTTGGCGTTCCAGCCACTGGAAGAGTCCAGGGCGATGCCTGAATGGACGGGGGTGGAGCGCGCCTTGGAGTACGTGTCGATGGACGTGGATGGCGATGGATCGATTGAGCAGATCTACAGGAGGACTGGAATTGTCCGGGAGCATGGCACTCAGCAGTTGATGATCACGGATGAGGCCCTTCATGAGAGGCCTGACAAGCTGCTCCCATATGGTCCTGATTGCTTGAAGTGGCAAGGCAAGAAAGGCAGGTGTGGCACCGCAGCCGGGCTGATTCAGCATGTAATGAATCTACCGGCGAACAGCAGGCTGGCGGAGGAATGGGTTTCCACCCGACAGGATCCGATTGGACAGGCCACGGGTGATGCGCAGTCCGGGCAGTCGATATATGGGCGGCAGAGGAATCGCCTGGTTAGAAATGTCGGGCTGGGGTCCAGTGCCTATTGGGCGGTGTACAGGCTCCACAAGGGGCCGGTCTTTGTGTCTGTCCCGACGCGTACCTTTGCTCCGCCTGAGGTTTTCGTATTTTCAATGCACCGAAACGGCCCGTCCGAGTTGCAGTGCATCGTCATGCCAGTTGCCTGGGAGAAGTGAAGTGGCCATGACGACAGCGTTGCTTGCCCGGAATGTTGGAAGTGGAGAGCGTGGCACCTGCCTGCTCATGCTTTTTATTTGCTTCGCATTGGTTGCATGCGGAAAGGAAAGGCCCGCGACCCATACTCCCGAGTACCGAGCGGCGCACGGACTGGTCGAAGGCGGGGACAACAGGGTCGAGGTCAGCGGTGTGCCGTTTCGAGTGCCAAGTGATTTGGAGTTCGATGTCTATTCGGCTGGAGACATTCGTCCGGGCAAGGCCGATGAACTGACCTTGCACCTCTTCATCGACCAGGCAGGGCTTCACAAGGGAAACCCCGTTCCAACCGCTCGGGACAGCAGGATCAGGGTCGAGATTTCGAGAATGGGAGACCCCAACGGGAAATCCTATTTCGAGGGTGAGAAGGAGAGGGCCGAGGCGCCGATCGTTCGCCCAGCGCTGGGCCTTGCGGAGTACCCACTGAAAGGGCCTGCTGCAGAGGCTGAATACTCTGGAACCTATGTCTATGTGCCGTCAGATGGGCCGCGCGGGAATGGCAGGGAGTTCTTTTGCAGCGTGGCCTGGCCAAAGGACCCAGTCCTGAGAAACGGTCATTGCAGAGCGTACTACTACCTGGGCTCAGGGCTGCAGGTTCGGGTCTTCTTCGAGTACAGCGCTTTGGTGAATTGGCACGTGATCATGGAAACGGTCCGCAGGGAAGTGGGCGCTATCCAGAATTGATGCGACGTCGCGAGTTTGATTCATGAGAAGGATTTGCACATTGAGGAGCTCCAAGCGAATGGATATGCGTACGACGTTGATCACTTTTGTATTCGCGGTTTGCGGGAGCGTGCAGGCCGAGGAAGCTGGGGGTGAGGTTGCGGGTTGCTTTAACCTGAGCAGTGATCAGGTGGTGATGTGCGTCGAGCCGCTTTATCAACGCTCAGAAGATGAACTCAATGCGACGGTGCAAGGTATCCGCACTCGTTTGAAGGTGGACCTCCAGTTGTTTGATGCGGCCCAACATGCCTGGCTGGAGTTCCGCCGCCGCGAATGTGCCGTCCAGTCGGTGGGGGCTCGGGGTTATCGTGACCCGGAGAACCAGCATGCGCTGTTTCTAAAGGCTTGCCAGGTGGAGTTGAATGACGCGCGCACTCAGGGGCTCAGGCGGATCCAGCTGTTCTGTGATAATTGCCTCCACTAGGTCGATGAGCCTGGAGCCAGCGGGAGCAATCGGGCCAGGCGGTTCATGAGGGAAGTTCGTCGGGAAGTGGAAGACATCGAGTGATAGACCTTCGGTATCCACCTGTCCCGGCTGTTGCCACAGGACCGGTTTCGATGTGCTGGCAGGAGCCGGCGCTTTACATGCAGTCAAGGATGATCAATGTCAGTTTCAAACAACCGATTCGGAAAGCGATTACTTGCGGCTGCACTGGCCGTTGCGCTGGTGCCGTTGCTGTCACTTGCCGCCTATTCCTTGTATCGAGTCCAGCGCCTCGATGGGGGCATCTGCATGGCCGTGGATCGTGCCCTCAGCACCGAGGAGCATCGCCAGGCCTTGCTGCGCAACCTGGTGCGCCTGGCAATGGAGAACAGCCGCACCCATGACGAGTACCTGGGTGGGCAGAAGCTCAAGACCGGTGTCATCCGCAATCCGCCGCGCTATGACTTCCCGGCGCTCATGGAGGCGTTCTCGCACAACGACCGCTCGTTCGAGGCTAATTTTTCCATCGAGCCGATTGCACCGCGGCGCCCCGGCTTCGACCCGCGTAGCCTGCATGAGCCCTACGTGCTGGTGAGCTATCGGAAAGATGATTCAGGCAGCGCCAGCCTCCTGGATACCCGCCGCGTAGAAAGGCTCGACCCGGTCGCCACGGCGAAGCTGGACTACAGCCCGAGCCTTTATGAACGGTTCCGTGGCTTCGGTCGGCACTTCTATCGCGTGAGCTACACCTTCCTCGATACGGATTGCTGCGACAGTGCGCATGCCGGCGAGCCGCACCCGGACTACCTGGCTAGAAAGCGCCGCGAATACTGGGAATGGCGGGAGTCCTTCGACCGCGGCCTGGTCGACCACCAATGGAGCGTTGCGGCCTCGAACTGTGGTGAGGTGCTGACCGAGGAGGATGAGACGGGAGCCGGGACGCGTGATGCCAGACGGCTGTTCTGATTCATTGCCGGCCCAGGGCCGAAAACGCTATACAGCGGCCCTGATCAAGCCCCCGATACAAGGATGTTCGATGCGCCACCGCTTGCTGTTTTACCGTCCCATGATGTTCTTGCTTGGCGCCACAAAGGCCGCTGAGGAGCTTGCACGCCCTGTGTTGGTCAGGCCTTGGTTCACCCCGGTACTGATCGAAGGCACAAGCATGCCCACTTGTTCATATGAGTGCTCAGTCCTGAGCATGTTTCCGAGTACAAGGTGTTCCATGCGCTTCAAGTCGTTGCTTTGCCTTTCCCTGATGTTGCTGTTCGGTGCCGTCCAGGCTGCCGAAGGATATGTCCCTCCGGTACCGCATAAAACCTGGTTCACCCCGACCCTGGTCGAGGGCAAGGGGGCGTTCTGTGAGCAGGCGTTGAAGGAGGCGAAGGCGTACTTCCTCACGCGTGGGCGCTGGGCCGACTTCTCGATGCGTGGCTTCGAAGCGGTGTATGGCACGCCTGCCCAGCTCAACGACGGCCAGGGGCCGCTGGTATTCAACACCTATACCCACCCCGGGTGCGGGGGTGGCTGTGAGCGCTACCAGGTGGTGGCCTCCCGGGAGGCCCTGCGGGATGCCGGTCGATGGGACGAACTCAGCAGGCTGGCGCAGCAGGGGCCGTCGCCGGCGCGCCACCTGAGTTTGTTTCGGCGTGACAAGGGCGGGTTCTACAGCATCGCCAGCCAGAGCGACGACGACCCTGGCACGCTCGAAATAAACGAACTGCAGGGCGACCTGCGCTGGGGCAATGCCTGCCGTATCCGTGTGATCCCCGACGGATCGGCGTTGACCGGCAACGTGCCGGCCGAGGTGAGGCGAGCCTTGTCGGAGCTGTCGCACGCTTCGTCCGGGTGGAGCCGGGGTTATGGCTATGGCTGTGGAAGCCTGTCCCCGAACTGGCTCAGGGACGAGAAGAGGGGATTGAGCACGGCTGAGGTGTATTACCGGCCCTGGGCCCGTGGCCTGTCTGGCACCGGTGATGCGCCCTATGCGTTCAACCTTGTGGCCCTGCAGCGTTGGGCCGCCACGGGTGTACTGGAATACCGGGCGACGCAGGACTACCAGGCGAAAATGGACCAGGCCATTAAGGCTGTGGCGGGCTTCTACAAGCAGCGTTTCGGCTGGTCGCCACAGCAGGCGCAGGCGATGTCCAGCATGGCCTTGCAGTCGGCCATCAGCAGCGGGATGGGGTTCTCCTCCTCTGACCGCAACCGCTTCTTCCCTGATTCCGAGTTGGCCCTGCGCAACGCCATCCTCGCCCATCGCCCCATGGACGAAATCCGCGCCATCGAAGGCCAGGTCCGTGACCTGTCCATCGCCATCGAATACCCCGCGGCGCTCGAGTACCTGATCGAGCGGGGCACCGACGTCAACCAGGCCAACGCCTTCGGCAAGACGGCGCTGATGTACGCCGCCCATTACAACCAGCCCGAGTCCGCGCGCATCCTGTTGGAGCAGGGCGCCAACCCCAATGCGGTGACCGTCATCCCCGAGGACGACTGCTACTACAGCATCACCACCCGCAACATGACCGCACTGCACTATGCGGCACGCTACGCCTCGCCAGCATTGGTGAGGCTGCTGGTGAACAACGGGGCCGAGCCCTTCATCCAGGCCCATCGCGAGGGGGAGGAGGGGAGTACGCCGCTGGACTGGCTCAACCGATACACCGCGGCGAATGCCGAGGAGCCAAACCCGAACATCGCCCCGGCCCAGTTGGCGGAGGTCGAAGCATTGCTGCAGCCGCCTACGGACGAGGCCTTGCAGGCGCGTGCCAAGCGGCTGGTGCTGGAGGGCGAGAAGGCCTATGGCGCAGGCGATCTGAAGCTGGCGCTGCGCAAGCTGAACCTGGCGATCAATATCCAGCCGCATAACGAGCGTGCCCTGAGCGACCTCTCCCTGGTGGCGCTGCGCGATGGCGATCTTGGCCTTTCGCTGCAGGCCGGGCAGGCGCTGATCGACAGCAGCAAGGACGCCAGGCTGCTGGCCAATGCCTGGTTCAACCAGGGGCTGGCCTGTGATACCTCGGGCAGTACATGGTTCTTCTACAACGGCACGCGCTACTGCCGGGCGAGCGCGGTATACGCCTATTACCAGGCGCTGGCGGCCCACCGCACGGAGGCGCGCGCGGCCAAGCTGCTGCAGGCGCTGCAAACGGTGCCGGACGCTGAGGTGTACAGGTTCCCGTTCGAGGGCAGTGAAGTTCGCATGGTGAAGAGGTACGGGCCGGACCATTCGTCCCTTTATCTCTACCTGCTGCATCCCCGCGGCCTGGTGATACCCGCCGAACGCATTGGCTGGACGCTCTCGAGCGAGAGCAAGGGCATACGGGAGATCACCCCTTCGTCAGTGGGGCGCGAAGTACTGGACGATGATTGGGCCCTGACTGTGCTGCGACGCGACGAGCGCGTCGATGCCGGTTCCCTGCATATCCACCCGGCAACGCCGGGTGGTGGGGGCCAATGACGCTACCTCGGCCCACCCAGCCACTTCCGCTCCAGCTTCACCAGCCGTCCATCCGCACGCACCTTCTCCAGCGCTTGCTGCCAGCGGGCGACGACCTGGGCATCGGTCTGCCGGGAGAAGGCGATGTAGCTGCCCTGGTGCATCACCGGCGCCACGTAGCGCAATTGCTGCGGGGCGAGGCCTTCCTCGCGGGCCAGGGTGGCGACGCTGAGGGTGTCGGCGGCCACCAGTTCGGTGCGGCCCAGGCGCAGCAGGCGCATCATCTGCTCGGGGGTGTCGACGCCGTAGAGGTTGGTGAAGCCCATTTCCTGCAGTCGGCGGTAGACCAGCCATTTGCGCGGCATGGCGATGTGCTGCACCTTGCGCGCGTTGTCCAGGCCGGCGATGGCGGGGGTGTGGTCGGCGAGGGCGTAGAGCGCGGTTTCCACCTCCAGCACCGGGCCCACCAGTCGGTAGTCGGCCTCGCGTTCCGGGGTGCGCAGGATGGTGAAGACGGCCACGTCCGGACCTTCGCGGGCGATCACCAGGGCACGCAGCAATGGCAGGCGCTCCAGCTGGATGCTGTCACCGGTCTCTCGGGCGAGTTCGCGCACCAGGTCCACGGCGAAGCCCACCAGCTCGCCATCGCGCTCGAAATGCAGGGGCGGGTGGTTGTCAGTGAGCAGGCGCAGCTCGGCGGCGCCTGCGGCCTGGATGGCAAGCGCGGCGCTGAGCAGCAAGCGGGTGAAAAGCCCTTTCATGAGGCGGTCTCGAAAACTCTTGGGTTCAGCGTAGCCGGGCGATGCGCTACCTGACGCGATAGAGCACCACGGAGCCGAAGTCGATCAGCCGGCCAGGTTCGTAGCGCTCGATCACGACCTTCTCTTCCCAGCGCTTATTGCGGAAGGAATCGGGCTCATGAATGTAGGTCAGCAGATTGCCCTTGAGCCTGAAGCGGACGGTGATCTTCACGCGATCACGGATTTCCATGCCCTTGCGGTCCATGCGCACGGTGCTGGAGCCGAACACCCAATAGCCGCGCAGGGGCGAGTCGAAGTCCAGGTCCGACCAGGTGCCCTGCAGGTCGGCCAGGGTCAGCAGCGGCGGGTTGGCCTGCTCGGCCGCCGCGTAGCTCGCCTGGATATCGTCCAGCGGCAAGGTGGCCTTGCCGGTTTGCTCCGTGCTGCTGGGAGCTGGCGGTGCGGGGCTCTCGTGGGCGATCTCTTCCTGGTTCTCCGCCGTGCCGCAGGGGCGGTCGGAGAACTGGGTGGCGCCGTTGGCGGCCTGGCATTTGTAGATGGCGGCGGAGGCCGGCGCCAGGGGCGCGAGGAGCAGGGCGCAGGCGAGCAGGGCCGGGGTGAGGCTGAGGGGGGAGCGCATCGAACATCCTTGTGCTGGGGCCGCAATGGGGGAGAAGTCTATCCACTGGCTAGAGGCGCCGACAGCCCCGGCTGCGACAATCGCGCCGCTGCGCCTGCGGCGGCGTTTTGATGCAAATCAACAAGCGGGGTGGCTGGCTGAACTCTCCTGAGGCAAACCAGAAGAAAGCCTGAGGAGTCACCCGTATGCGCCCTATACAGATGTTAGTGCTCGGTGGTCTTACGTTCGCAGCGGCATTGCCCTGGGAGGCCACGGCGGATCCCCTGCGCGACAAGGCCTCCGCGCTGTTCAAGCCGGTGCCGGCCACGGTCTCGCAGACCCAGGGGCGCACGCTCACCGAGGCGCAGATCGCCCTCGGCAAGCAACTGTTCTTCGAACCGCGCCTCTCCCGCAGCCACATCATCAGCTGCAACACCTGCCACAACATCGGCACCGGAGGGGCGGACAACGTGCCCACCTCGGTCGGCCACGGCTGGCAGAAAGGGCCGCGGAACTCACCGACGGTGTTCAACGCGGTGTTCAACGCCGCGCAGTTCTGGGACGGCCGCGCCGAAGACCTGCAAGCCCAGGCCAAGGGCCCGATCCAGGCCAGCGTGGAGATGAACAACACACCCGAGCGCGTGGAGCAGACCCTGGCCAGCATCCCCGAGTATGTGGCGGCCTTCTCCAGGGCCTTCCCCAAGGCGGAGAAACCGGTGAGCTTCGACAACATGGCCCTGGCCATCGAGGCCTTCGAGGCGACCCTGACCACCCCGGACTCGCCCTTCGACCGCTACCTGGCGGGGGATGACAAGGCCCTGGACGCCCAGCAGAAGGAAGGCCTGGCGCTGTTCATCGACAGCGGCTGCAGCGCCTGCCACAACGGCGTCAACTTCGGCGGCCAGGCGTACTTCCCCTTCGGCCTGGTGCGCAAGCCCACCGAAGACATCCTGCCCATCGGCGACAAGGGGCGCTTCGCAGTGACCAAGACCTCCAGCGACGCCTATGTATTCCGCGCCGCGCCCCTGCGCAACATCGCCCTTACCGCACCGTACTTCCACAGCGGCCAGGTCTGGGAGCTGAAGGAGGCGGTGGCGATCATGGGCAACAGCCAGCTGGGCCGCGAACTCAAGGACAAGGAAGTGGCCGCGATCACCGCCTTCCTCCACGGGCTATCGGGGCGTCAGCCGGATGTCAGCTACCCGATCCTGCCGGCCAGCACCGCGAGCACGCCACGGCCGGAGTGACGGCGGGCCCGGCGGGCTCTAGGATGGTCGCCCCAGAGCAAGGACCCCACCGATGGACACGCGTTACCTGATCGAGATGCTGCTGAAGCGGGACAAGGTGGACTCCTTCTCCCGCTACCCCTATGTCCTGCCGGCGGTGCGCAGCCTGGAGCGCCTGGAGTTCCACCCCAAGGTGACTTTCCTGGTGGGCGAGAACGGCTCGGGCAAGTCCACCCTGATGGAAGCCCTGGCGGTGGCCCTGGGCTTCAACCCCGAAGGCGGCACCCGCAACTTCAACTTCGGCACCCGCGCCTCCCATTCCGAGCTGCACCGCGCGTTGCGCGTCAGCCGGGGCGTGCGCCGCGCGCGGGATGGCTTCTTCCTGCGTGCCGAGAGCTTCTTCAACCTGGCCACCGAGATCGAGCACCTGGACGCCGAGCCTTCCGCCGCGCCGCCGGTGATCGACGCCTACGGCGGCCGCTCGCTGCACGAGCAGTCCCATGGTGAATCCTTCCTCGCGCTGTTGATGAACCGCTTCGGCGGCAAGGGCCTGTACCTCCTCGACGAACCCGAGGCGGCGCTCTCGCCCCAGCGCCAACTGGCCATGCTGGCGCGCATCCACGACCTGGTGAAGGACGATTCGCAGTTCGTCATCGCCACCCATTCGCCCATCCTCATGGCCTACCCGGACGCCTGGATCTACCAGTGCGGGCCGGAGGGCTTCACGCTCACCGCCTACGACGACACCGAGCACGTGCAGGTCAGCCGTGGCTTCCTCGCCAACCCGGCGCGCACCCTGCGCACCTTGCTGGGGGAGGAGGGCTGAGGCCCGCCACCTTCGGTACAGCCAGCGGCGGGCGTTCTCAGGTGCCGCCACCCATCGCCTGCCGGTATTGCCGGGGGGTGAAGCCCGTGAGTTGCTTGAATTGGCGGCTGAAGGCGCTGTGGTCGGTGTAGCCGCATTGCAGGGCGACATCGGTGATGGGTAACTCCGTCTGCAGCAGGCGATGGGCGTGTTCGAGGCGCGCCTTGGTGATCATCTGCCGTGGCGTCAGCTGGAACGCGCGGGTGCAGTAGCGCTCCAGCTGAGCGACCGAAAGCCCGGCGATGCGGGTCAGGGTGTCCAGGGTGATGGGCTCGTGGAAGTGCTGGCGGATGTACTCGTCCACTTCTGCGAGGCGCGCGTAGGCGGGGTGGGCGGTGGCGGCCGACTGCAAGTCCACCGAGATGCCCACCAGGCCGATGATGGCGTCGCTGCGGCTCAGCAGTGGGCGCTTGTGGGTCAGGCACCAGCCGGGTTCGTGGCTGCCATAGAGGTGCAGTTCGAGCTGGTCCTCCAGCACCTGGCCTTTCTCCAGGACGCGGCGGTCCTGTTCGGTGTAGCCGGGGCCGAGCTGGGCGGGGAAGACCTCTGCGCTGGTCCTGCCCAGCAGCGGCTGCAATTGCTTGAGGCCGCAACGCTGCACCAGGGTACGGTTGGCCAGGACGTAACGGGCCTGGGTGTCCTTGATGAAGACCGCCGCATTGGGAATCGCATCCAGCACCGGCAACAGCAAATCGGCGCTGGCCAGCAGTTCGTCCAGGGATGCCGGACGGCGCTGGGGCTCTATCGCGGCCAGTGCCGCCAGTGCTCTTCGCACCATGCCTTTCACCTCGTTCGAAGCCTGACCGGCAGGAGAGTGCCGCAGCCCGGAGTGGCTGTCGAGCTGCCTCGTGCCATCCCGCTCCATTGTGCTGATTTCGTCATCGGAGCTGGGGAAAAGCATCAAGCCCCGCACCACCTGGCCAGTCCACTCTATTGCTATCGCATGCGGCATGGCGCCGGTGGACGAAGGGCCGGGAGTGCCCGGATCGTCTTTCGCAGCGGTACCGCAGCGTGATCTTCCAGCCCATCCAATAACGCACAAGAAGGCTACGCCATGTCTGGAAAGTTCAAGAAACAGCTGTCCCTGACGGACCTCACCTTCATCGGCCTGGGGGCCATCTTCGGCTCCGGCTGGCTGTTCGCCGCCAGCCACGTCTCCGCCATCGCCGGCCCGGCGGGGATCATCTCCTGGTTCATCGGCGGCTTCGCCGTGCTGCTGCTCGGCATCATCTACTGCGAACTGGGCGCGGCGCTGCCCCGTGCCGGTGGCGTGGTGCGCTACCCGGTGTTCTCCCACGGCCCGCTGCTGGGCTACCTGATGGGCTTCATCACCCTGATCGCCTTCTCCAGCCTGGTGGCCATCGAGGTGGTCGCTTCCCGCCAGTACGCCGCGGCCTGGTTCCCGGGGCTGACCGAGGCCGGTTCGAGCAACCCGACACTCAGCGGCTGGCTGGTGCAGTTCGGCCTGCTGTGCCTGTTCTTCTGGCTCAACTACCGCAGCGTGAAGACCTTCGCCCGGGCCAACAACCTGGTCAGCGTGTTCAAGTTCATCGTGCCGCTGCTGGTCATCGGCGTGCTCTTCGCCTTCTTCAATCCGGAGAACTTCCAGGCCCAGGGCTTCGCGCCGTTCGGCCTCTCGGGCATCGAGATGGCGGTGTCGGCGGGAGGCATCATCTTCGCGTACCTGGGGCTGACGCCGATCATCTCGGTGGCCAGCGAGGTGAAGAACCCGCAGCGCACCATCCCCTTCGCGCTGATCCTCTCGGTGCTGCTCTCCACCGCCATCTACGTGCTGCTGCAGGTGGCCTTCCTCGGCGCGGTGCCGACCGAGCTGCTGGCCAACGGCTGGGCCGGGATGTCCAAGGAGTTCGCACTGCCGTACCGCGACATCGCCCTGGTGCTCGGCGTGGGCTGGCTGGCCTACCTGGTGGTGGCCGACGCAGTGGTCTCGCCCAGCGGCTGCGGCAACATCTACATGAACGCCACGCCACGGGTGATCTACGGCTGGGCGCAGACCGGCACCTTCTTCCGCCTCTTCACCCGCATCGATGAAAAGTCCGGCATCCCGCGCCCGGCGCTGTGGCTGACCTTCGGCCTGTCGGTGTTCTGGACCCTGCCGTTCCCCTCCTGGGAGGCGCTGATCAATGTCGTCTCTGCGGCGCTGATCCTCAGCTACGCCGTGGCCCCGGTCACCGTCGCCGCGCTGCGGCGCAACGCCCCCGGCATGCCGCGGCCGTTCCGCGTCCGGGGCATGGCGGTGATGGGGCCGCTGTCCTTCGTCATCGCCGCGCTGATCGTCTACTGGTCGGGCTGGAACACCGTGTCCTGGCTGCTCAGCCTGCAGATCCTGATGTTCGTCATCTACCTGCTGTGCCGCCGCTTCGTGCCCACCGAGCACCTGAGCCTGGCCCAGCAGGTGCGCTCGTCCGCCTGGCTGATCGGCTTCTACGCCGTGACCCTGCTGCTCTCCTGGCTCGGCAGCTTCGGCGGCCTGGGCCTGCTGGCCCACCCCTTCGACACCCTCGCCGTGGCGGCCTGCGCCACCGCGATCTACTACTGGGGCGCGGCCACGGGCGTGCCGGCCGAGCTGATCATCCTCAGTGGCGAGGATGAAAGCGAGGAGGCCGCCGACACCGAGCAGGGCCTGCGACCGGCCGCGGCCCCCAGCCAGGCCCTGTCCTGATAGCCGCAAGAAGGAGTACGGATATGAGCGAGCTCATCAACCTCAGCCTCGAGCAGGTCCATGACCTGGCCCTGCGCACGCTGATCGGCAACGGCATGGGCGAGGATCACGCCCGGGCCATCGCCGACACCATCACCCAGGGGCA
Organism: Aquipseudomonas alcaligenes MRY13-0052; assembly: GCA_000474255.1. GTDB lineage: Bacteria > Pseudomonadota > Gammaproteobacteria > Pseudomonadales > Pseudomonadaceae > Metapseudomonas > Metapseudomonas solani. Next base: position 7,412 of record BATO01000061.1, on the reverse strand, counting down.
GCGCGACGAGTGCCACTCCCATGGCCTCTACCGCGTGCTGGTGTGCGTGCACTCGCTGCGCTCCGGCAAGGTCGACCCCAACGCCCGGCCGACCCTGAGCCGGCCGGCACCGGCCATCGTCAGCGTCGATGCCCACCGCGGCTACTCGCTGCTGGCCCTGCAGACCGGGCTGCCGCTGCTGGTGGAGCAGGCCCGCGAGCTGGGCGTCGCCGCCCTGGTGATCCGCAACTGCTTCCACTTCTCCGCGCTCTGGCCGGAGGTGGAGGCCATCGCCGCTGAAGGGCTGGTGGGCCTGGCCATGACCCCCAGCCACGCCTGGGTGGCGCCGGAGGGCGGCAGCCAGGGCGTGTTCGGCACCAACCCGCTGGCCTTCGCCTGGCCGCGCGCGGGGCGCGAACCCTTCGTCTTCGACTTCGCCACCAGCGCCATCGCCCGGGGCGACATCGAGCTGCACGCCCGCCAGGGCAAGCCCATTCCCCTGGGCTGGGGCCTGGATGCCGAAGGGCGGCCCAGCACCGACGGCCGCGCCGTGCTGGAAGGCGCCATGCAGACCTTCGGCGGCCACAAGGGCTCGGCCCTGGCGGCGATGATCGAGCTGATGGCCGGCGCGCTGATCGGCGACCTCACCAGCGCCGAATCGCTGGCCTTCGATGCCGGCGCCGGGGCCACGCCCTGCCATGGCGAACTGCTGCTGGCCTTCGACCCGGCGCGCTTCCTCGGCGGCGCCCTGGAGGAGGGGCAACGCCGCGCCGAGCAGTTGTTCGCCGCCATCACCGGGCAGGGCGCACGCCTGCCTTCGCAACGCCGCTTCGATGCCCGCCAGCGCAGCGCGCGTGACGGCGTCTGGGTGGCGAAAACCCTGCTGGACGATATCGAGCGGCTGGCGGCCTAGCGCCCCGGCCACCCACCTGTCTCCCTGAATGGAACCGCCCATGAAGCGCATACATGTGATCGACTCCCACACCGGCGGCGAACCCACGCGCCTGGTGATGCAAGGCTTCCCCGAACCCGCCGGCCGCACCCTGGCCGAGCAGCGCGACAGCCTGCGCGAGCACCACGACCACTGGCGCCGCGCCTGCCTGCTGGAGCCGCGCGGCAACGATGTGCTGGTGGGGGCGCTGCACTGCCCGCCGCTGTCGCCCGGCGCCACCTGCGGGGTGATCTTCTTCAACAACGCCGGCTACCTCGGCATGTGCGGGCACGGCACCATCGGCCTGGTGGTCTCCCTGCACCACCAGGGGCTGATCGACCCGGGCGAGCACCGCATCGACACCCCGGTGGGCACCGTCAGCGCCACCCTCCACGAGGATGGCCGCGTGACCATCGGCAATGTGCCGTCCTACCGCTACCGCACCCAGGTGCCGGTGGAGGTGCCCGGCCACGGCACCTTCCTGGGCGATATCGCCTGGGGCGGCAACTGGTTCTTCCTCGTGGCCGAGCACGGCCAGCGCCTGCAGCTGGACAACGTCGAAGCCCTCACCGCCTTCACCTGGGCGATGCTCAGGGCCCTGGAGGCGCAAGGCATCCAGGGCGAAGGCGGCGCGCTGATCGACCATGTCGAGCTGTTCGCCGAGGACGAACACGGCGACAGCCGCAACTTCGTCATGTGCCCGGGCAAGGCCTACGACCGCTCCCCCTGCGGCACCGGCACCAGCGCCAAGCTGGCGTGCCTGGCGGCCGACGGCAAGCTCGCCCCGGGCGAGACCTGGGTCCAGGCCGGCATCACCGGCAGCCGCTTCGAGGGCCGCTACGAGTGGGAGGGCGAGCGCATCCGCCCCTTCATCACCGGGCGCGCCCATATCACCGCCGACTGCGTCCTGCTCATCGACGAACAGGACCCCTTCGCGTGGGGCATCTGAACCCGCGCATGCCTCTCCATTTCCCTGCACCAAGGAGCAGAACCATGAATCACGACATCTTCACCGGTTGCATCCCCGCCCTGATGACACCCTGCACCGCCGCCCGCCAGCCGGACTTCGACGCCCTGGTCGCCAAGGGCCGTGAGCTGGTCGAGCTGGGCATGAGCGGGGTGGTGTACTGCGGCTCCATGGGTGACTGGCCGCTGCTCAGCGAGGCCCAGCGCCAGGAGGGCGTGGCGCGCCTGGTGCAGGCCGGCGTGCCCACGGTGGTCGGCACCGGCGCGGTGAACACCCGCGAGGCGGTCGCCCACGCCGCGCACGCCGCCAAGGTGGGCGCCCAGGGCCTGATGGTGATCCCGCGCCTGCTGTCCCGCGCCGCTTCGCCCGCCGCACAGAAGGCGCACTTCGCCGCCGTGCTCGGCGCCGCGCCGCAGCTGCCCTCGGTGATCTACAACAGCCCCTACTACAGCTTCTCCACCCGCGCTGAGCTGTTCTTCGACCTGCGCAGCCAGTTCTCCAATCTGATCGGCTTCAAGGAGTTCGGTGGCGCCGAGGCCATGCGCTACGCCGCCGAACACATCACCTCCCGCGACGACGAGGTCATCCTCGTCGCGGGCGTCGACACCCAGGTGTTCCACGGCTACGTCCACTGCAATGCCGCCGGCACCATCACCGGCATCGGCAACGTGCTGCCCCGCGAAGTGCTGCAACTGGTGGCCCTGAGCCGCCAGGCCGCTGCGGGCGACACCCGCGCGCGGCGCCTGGCCCTGGAGTTGAGCGAGGCACTGGATGTGCTCTCGTCCTTCGACGAGGGCTGCGACCTGGTGCTGTTCTACAAGTACCTGATGTTGCTCAACGGCGACCGCGAATACAGCCTGCACTTCAACGAAAGCGATGCCCTCAGCGATGCCCAGCGTCGCTACGCCGAGCAGCAGTACGCGCTGTTCCGCCAGTGGTATGCCAGCTGGTCGGTGGAACAGAACCTCATCTGACCCAGGTGCCGCTGCGCAGCCCCTGCGTAGCGGCGCCCCGCACAACAGGAAGCACCATGACACTCACAGGCAACATGCTGATCGGCCGCCAGGCCGTGGCCGGACGCGGCGCGGCCATCCGTGCCATCGACCCCGCCACCGGTGCCGTGCTGGAACCCGCCTACCCGGGCGGCAGCCCGGCACAGGTGGAACAGGCCTGCACATTGGCCTGGGAAGCCTTCACCGCCTACCGGGAAACCTCGCCAGCGGCGCGCGCGGCGTTTCTCGACACCATCGCCGAAGAGATCGAGGCCCTGGAGGATGCGCTGATCGAGCGCGCGGTGGCTGAAACCGGCCTGCCCCTGGCACGCATCCAGGGCGAGCGTGGCCGCACCTGCCAGCAGCTGCGCACCTTCGCCCACACCCTGCGCGCCGGTGAATGGCTGGACGTGCGGGTCGACAGCGCCCAGCCGCAACGCCAGCCCCTGCCACGCCCGGACCTGCGCCAGCGCCAGGTGGCCCTGGGGCCGGTGGCGGTGTTCGGCGCCAGCAACTTCCCCCTGGCCTTCTCCGTGGCCGGTGGTGATACCGCCTCGGCGCTGGCGGCCGGCTGCTCGGTGGTGGTCAAGGCCCACGGCGCCCACCCGGGCACCAGCGAGTGGGTGGGGCGGGCGGTGGCCCGAGCAGTGGAGCGCTGCGCGATGCCCGAGGGCGTGTTCTCGCTGCTGTACGGTGCCGGCCACGAGGTGGGCATCGCCCTGATCAGCGACCCGCGCATCAAGGCCGTCGGCTTCACCGGCTCGCGCAGCGGTGGCCTGGCCCTGTGCCAGGCGGCCCAGGCGCGGCCGGAGCCGATCCCGGTGTATGCGGAAATGAGCGCGATCAACCCGGTGTTCCTGTTCCCTGCTGCCCTGCACGCCCGGAGCGAGGCGTTGGCCGAAGGCTTCGTCGCCTCGCTGACCCAGGGCGCCGGGCAGTTCTGCACCAATCCGGGCCTGCTCATCGCCCAGCGGGGCGAGGCGCTGGATGCCTTTATCGCCGCCGCCACCGGGCAACTGGAGAAGAGCCCGGCGCAGACCATGCTGACGCCGGGCATTTTCGATGCCTTCGCCTCCAGCGTCGGCGCCTTGGCCCGGCACGCCAAGGTGCGCCGGGTGGCCAGCGGGCAGCCGGGTGATGGACCCAACCGCTGCCAGGCGCAGCTGTTCGTCACCGAGGCCGACGCCTTCCTCGCCGACCCGGCGCTGCAGGCGGAAATCTTCGGTGCCGCCGGGCTCATCGTGCAGTGCCGGGATGCGGGGCAAGTGCGCGCCATCGCCGAGCACCTCGAAGGCCAGCTCACCGCCACCCTGCACCTGGACGAAGCGGACCACGACGCCGCCCGGGACCTGCTGCCGACCCTGGAGTTGAAGGCCGGCCGCGTGCTGGTCAACGGCTGGCCCACCGGCGTCGAGGTGTGCGATGCCATGGTTCACGGCGGCCCCTTCCCGGCCACCTCCGATGCCCGCAGCACCTCGGTGGGCACCGCCGCCATCCAGCGCTTCCTGCGGCCGGTCTGCTACCAGGGCTTCCCGGATGCGCTGCTGCCCACGGCGCTCCGGCAGGGCAACCCGCTGCAGCTGCGCCGCCTGCTCGATGGCCAGCGGGAGGCGTAGCGCCATGGGCAATCATCCCGCTTCGGACGCGATCGATATCGCGGTGGTCGGCGCCGGCATCATCGGCGTCGCCTGCGCCTTGCAACTGGCGCGGCAGGGCAAGCGCGTACGGGTCCTGGATCCGCAGGAGCCGGGGCAGGGCGCCTCGTTCGGCAATGCCGGGCACCTGGCCACCGAGCAGGTCTTCCCCATCGCCGACCTGTCGATCCTCACGCGCCTGCCGGCCATGCTCATGGACCCGATGGGCCCGCTGCGCCTCGACTGGAAGTACCTGCCCCAGGCGCTGCCCTGGTTCCTGCGCCTGCTGCTCAACCTGCGCGCTGCGCCCTTCCAGCGCACCGTGGCCGGCCTGCGCGGGCTCAATGAGGCCAGCCTGGAGGCCTGGCAACGGCTGCTGGCCAGCAGCCAGCGCCCCGAGCTGCTCAAGGCGGACGGTTCGTTGCTGGTGTATGAGCGCGAGGAATCCCGCCGGGCGCTGCAGCAGGTGCAGGCGCGCATGGCCGGGCAGGGCGTGCCGCTGGAGTTCTGGGAGGGCGCCGCCGTGCACGCGGCGGCGCCCCAGTTGAGCGAGCGCATACGCGGCGGGCTGTTCTTCCCTCGCACCGGGCACTTCATCGACCCGCATCGGGTGGTTCGTGAACTGGCGGCGGCCGCCGAAGGGCTGGGCGTGCGCTTCGTGCGCCAGCGGGTGCACGGTGGCCATCTTCTCGCGGATGGCGTGGCGCTGAGCACCGATGCAGGCAGTGTGCAGGCGCGCCAGGTGCTGGTGGCCTGTGGCGCCCACTCGGCCCCGCTGACCGCCAGCCTCACGGGCAAGCAGGTGCCCCTGGACACCGAGCGCGGTTATCACCTGATGCTGCCCCACGAGCACGGCCGGCTGCCCTTCGCCGTCACCTCGCTCGAGCGCCGCTTCATCATGACGCCCCTGGCCGACGGCCTGCGCCTGGCCGGCACCGTGGAGTTCGCCGGCCTGGTGCGCCCCGCCAACATGGAGCGTGCCTGGCAGCTGCATCGCCTCAGCCAGGGGCTGTTCCGCGACGAGCTGGACACCGCAGGCGCCAGCCCCTGGATGGGCTTCCGTCCCTCGCTGCCGGACTCGTTGCCGATCATCGACCGGGTGGGCGAGGGTCGCGTCCTGCTCGCCTTCGGCCACCAGCACCTCGGACTGACCCAGGCCGCCGTCACCGCCGAGTACATCGGCCAACTGGCCCAGGGGCAGGCCATGGCGGGGCTGGAGGCTTACCGGCTCGGGCGCTTCGCGAGCTAGTGCGCCCGGCTGCTGGCGCATGGGGCCTGGGGCCCCCAGAATGGCGGGCCTCTACACAGGAGCTTCGCCATGGACGACCTTTTCCCTAATCCCTTCCTGCTGGCCGGTGGCGCCCTGAGCGCCATCGCCGCGCTGTTGCATCTGGGCTGCATCCGCTATGGCGCGCCCTGGTATCGGTTCTTCGGCGCCGGTGAGCGCATGGCGCGCCTGGCTGAGGCCGGCAGCCCGGTGGCCACGCTGGTCACCCTGGCCATCGCCACGGTGCTGGGGCTCTGGGCGCTCTACGCGCTGCTGGCCGGGCTCGGCCTGCCACTTCCCCTGACACGGCCGGTGCTGTGCCTGGTCACCGCGGTGTACCTGCTGCGGGGGCTCGGCGGGCTGCTGCTGGTCAAGCGCGGGCTGGGCCGCAGCGCCGCCTTCTGGCTGTGGAGCTCGGCCATCTGCCTGACGCTGGGCGGGCTGCACCTGGTGGGGCTTTCGCAGGTGTGGAGCGCGATCCAGGGGACCTGACCCGCGAGCCGCCTGCCTGCCGGTGATTGCGTCGTAGGGGCATGCCGGCCCCGGGGGCAGGACGGGTGCGAACCCTTCGTGAGCCTGTGCCCACGCCCTCGCGCCCGGCCACGGCCAGGCCGTGCACCTGCTGCTCGCGTGAGCGCCTGCGTCCTTTCCTGGCGACGATGACGGGCTCAGGCAGCGCTCCATCGTCCAGGATTCCACCGTGCTAGAAGGCCCCGTCGACACTCACAGAGGGAATGACGGGATGAATCGCTTATCCATCAGGCAGAAGATCCTCCTCCTGGCCCTGCTGCCGGTCCTGGCGCTGGCCACGATCAGCGCCTGGCTGTTCGTATCCCAGGCCCGGGAACTGCGCGACCTGAGCCGCGACGACCTGCGTGAGTCGTTGCTGGCGGCCAAGCGCGAGCAATTGGCCAACTACATGGAGTTGGCCCTGAGCGCCGTGGCGCCGCTGGCCAATGGCGACTCGGCAGCGGGCCGCGAGCGCATCAAGGAGGCGCTGCGCAGCCTGCGCTTCGATGGAGGCAACGGCTACTTCTTCGCCTACGACAGCCAGGGCGTGCAGGTGATGAGCGCCGACAACCCCGCCCGTGAAGGCACGGGCTACTGGGACTCCACCAGCCCCGAAGGCCGTCATCTGGTGCGCGAATACGTCGAAGCCGGCGCCGCCGGTGGCGGCTACGTGGAGTACGGCTGGGCACGGCCCGGCGAGAGCGAGCCCTCGCCGAAGCTCGCCTACGTGGTGCCGATGCCCGACAGCGACTGGGTCCTGGGCACCGGCTTCTACATCGACGACCTGGAAACGCAGCTCGCCGGGCTGGAGCGGGAATTCGCCGGTGCCGTGCGCCTGAGCCTGATCCGCAGCGCCGCCTCCGCCGCCATCCTGCTGGTGCTGATCGCCGCGCTGGCGATCCTGTTGGCACGCAGCATCCATCGGCCCCTGGACCAGGCGGTGCGGACCATGGAAAACATCGCCCGGGGCGAAGGCGACCTGACCCGCCGCCTGGACCCTTCCGCCGGCCACGAGCTGGGCACCCTGGCGCGGGCCTTCAACCACTTCGCCGAGCAGATCGGCCAACTGGTGCGGCAGACGCGCTCGTCCGCCGCCACCCTGGGGGCCGCCAGCGAGGAACTGGGTGCCTTC
>BATO01000062.1 GCA_000474255.1 Aquipseudomonas alcaligenes MRY13-0052 | reverse complement strand
AACCACGCCGATCCCCGTTGCGAAGGCGATCGCCAGGACCAATTTCCTGCTCATAGGTACTCCCGAAATTCAAAAGACAGGGCCCGCGCCGAGGGACGCGGGTGATGGATGGGCCGGGCCCTCAGGCGCCGGGGCCGCCAAGGGCGGTGACGTCGCCGTAGATGCGCTCCAGGCGCACCCAGGCTTCGGTGGCCGAGGCCAGTGCCTGCACGTAGCCGCTGCGTGCCTGGATCAGCGTGCGCTGGGCGTCCAGCACATCGAGGAAGGCGAACTTGCCCATCTCGAAGCCACGGCTGGTGCTGTCCACCGCGCTGCTGGCGGCGGGCAGGATGGTGGCGCTGAAGGCTTCCACCTCGGCGCTCGCCGCCTGCCATTGCTCCAGGGCTTCGCGCACCTCGCCACGCAGGCGCCATTCGACGGCGCGGCGCTGGTCCCGCGCCTGGTCGGCACGGCGGGCCGCCGCCAGGACGTTGCCCTGGTTACGGTTGAACAAGGGGATGGGCATGGACAGCCCCACCACGTTCACCCGCTCGCGGTCCTCGGCGCTGTACTGGCTGCCGAGGCTGACGCTGAGGTCGGGGATGCGCTGGGCCTTCTCCAGCTCGAAGGCGGCGTCCTGCTGGTCGATGCCCATCTGCGCCAGGCGCAGCTCGGCACTCTCGGCCAACGCGCCCAGCAGGCGGGCGCCAGGCGGAATGTCCGGCAGCGCCGCGGAGTCGCCGGCCAGGGCCACCGGCGCGGCGACGTCAGCGCCCAGCACCCGCTGCAACTGGGTGGTCGCACGGGCCTGCTCCTGCAGGGCACGGCGCAGCTCCAGGGCGATCTCGGCGCGCTGCACCTGGGCCCGGGTGAGTTCGATGGGCGACACCTTGCCGGCCTTGACCCGGCCCTCGGCGATGACCACGCCGCGCCCCGCCAGCGCCTGGGACTGCTCGGCCAACCCGACCCGCACCTGCGCCTGCAACAGGCCCTGGAAGGCCTGGATGACCTCAGCCCGCAGCGCATTGCGGCTGCGCTCCAGCTCAAGCCCGGCGGCATCGATGCCCCGCTCGGCGAGCGTCGTCCTCGCGCCCCGCTTGCCGCCCAGCTCGATGGGCTGGGTGATCTGCACGGTGGTGGTACGGGTGGCACTGCGGGTGTCTTCCTGTTCCCAGGAAAGCTCCGGGTTGGGCAACAGCGCCGCCTGCTGGCGCTCGCCCTCGGCGATGCCCAGGGCCCAGCCCGCCGCCGCGAGCTCGGGGTTGTTGCGCTGCGCCTGCTCCAGCGCATCGGCCAGGGTCAAGGCGGTGGGGGCGGCAAATGCCTGCCCCAGGGAAAGGCCCAGGCCGAGGGTGCACGCCAGGGCGCAGCGCCGGAAACCGGCCGGTAATTGATCGATGACAGACACAGGTCGCTCCACTCCAAAGACCCAGAACAGGCACCGGCCACCCGAGGGGTGGATGAATGCCGGATACGCAATGGAGGGGCAATCTAGTGGGCAGGCCTTATCGTCAAGGTGACTGCAAAATTACAAATATGTAATCAACCGGCATTTAACAAAGTGCCTGTATTAACATGCGCCGGCCGAGTGATTGACCGTTGAACTTCGTCATGACTCGTAACAAATAACCGCGCAACTTTTCGGCCCCCGCGACTGACGATCCAGCGCCACCCAGCCGACAAGTGCGACCGCTTGCCGCACCCGTGCCAGCCGCATCAGGCGGGGCTTGACCCTGCAGCAACTACAGCCTTTAGCCTCCGCGAAACAACAACGAAGCGGCCTCTATCCGCTCGCGATGAATTCATACAAGCCGCGCGCTTGAATCAATTGAACCTCGAACTTCCAGGTAACTTGACTATGCGAATCCTGATTATCGAGGACGAGCCTAAAACTGCCGATTACTTGCACCAGGGCCTCAGTGAAAGTGGCTATGTAACCGACCGTGCCGCCACCGGTATCGATGGCCTTCACCTGGTCCGCCAGCACGCCTATGACCTGGTGATACTGGATGTGAACCTGCCCGAGATCGACGGCTGGGGCGTGCTGGAAAACATCCGCCGCACCAGCAACACGCGGGTGATGATGCTCACCGCCCGGGGCCGCCTGGCGGACAAGGTGCGGGGCCTGGACCTGGGCGCCGACGACTACTTGGTCAAGCCCTTCGAATTCCCCGAACTGCTGGCGCGGGTGCGCTCGCTGCTGCGCCGCACCGAGCAGGTGCCCATCCCCGACGTGCTCAAGGTCTCCGACCTGGAGCTGGACCCGGGCCGCCACCGCGCCTTCCGCGGCGAGCAACGCATCGACCTGACCACCAAGGAGTTCGCCCTGCTGCACCTGCTGATGCGCCGCTCGGGCGAGGTGCTGTCGCGCACGCAGATCATCTCGCTGGTGTGGGACATGAACTTCGACTGCGACACCAACGTGGTGGAGGTCTCCATCCGCCGCCTGCGGGCGAAGATCGACGACCCCTTCGACAACAAGCTGATCCACACCCTGCGCGGCGTCGGCTACGTGCTGGAGGACCGCCCATGAAGCCCGCCAGCCTGTCGCTGCGCCTGGGGGTTTCGGTGGCGCTCATGGGCGCCGCGCTGGTGGTGCTGCTGGCGGTGGCGGCCTATTTCGCGCTGCTCCACGAACTCTCGTCCCTGGCCCGCGACGGCCTGCGGGACAAGATCGAGCAGATCGAACACCGCCTGGAGGAAGACCGCCTCACCCCCACCGGCCTGCTCGGCAAGCCCCACGGCCTGCTCGACCTGGTGCTCGGCCACGACAACCTGCAACTGGCCATCTACCAGGCCGGCGCCAACGGCCGCCTATTGCTGGACGTGAGCGACCGCGCCCTGGCCAGCGGCCCGCTGCCGGCGGTGACGGAGGTGATCCGCTACCACGAGGCCCGCGACGACTTCGGCCACGCCACCCTCACCGCCGCCACCAAGGTGCGCCTGGATGACGGCACGCCGGTGATCATCCAGCTGACCATGGACCGCACCGCCGACCAGACGCTGCTCAACGCCTACCTGCGCTCGACGCTCTATGCCCTGCCCCTGCTGCTGCTGGTGATCGGCATGGGCGCCTGGTGGATCGTCCAGCGTGGGCTGCGCCCGTTGCGCCAGTTCCGCAAGGTGGCCTCGCTGGTGTCCACCCAGGACCTGACCCACCGCATCCCCGTGGAGCGCCTGCCCCAGGAACTGGCCGACCTGGCCCAGGGCATCAACTTCATGCTCCACCGCCTGGACGGCGGCGTGCAGCAGCTTTCGCAGTTCTCCGACGACCTCGCCCACGAGCTGCGCTCACCCATCACCAATCTGATGGGCAAAGCCCAGGTGACCCTCTCCCGCGAGCGGCCGCCGGAGGCCTACAAGGAGGTGCTGGAGTGCTGCACCGAGGAGTTGGGGCGGGTCACCCGCATCGTCACCGACATGCTGTTTCTGGCCCACGTCAGCCACCCCGCTTCCCTGGTGCCCTTCGAGAACATCACGCTGGAAGACGAGGCGCGGCGCGTGGCCGACCTGTTCAGCATCTCGGCGGAGGAGCGGCGCATCGACATCGCCGTCGCCGGCAGCGGCACCACCCGGGGCGACCGGCTGATGATCCAGCGCGCCCTGTCCAACCTGCTATCCAACGCCATCCGCCACAGCCCGGCCGGCAGCCAGATCTCCATCGTCATCGAACGGCACACGGACAAGGTCTCCATCGCCGTGGGCAACCCCGGCATCGGCATCCCCGCCCAGCACCTGCCGCACCTCTTCGAGCGCTTCTACAGGGTGGACAGCGGCCGCTCCCGCGCCGAGGGCGGCACCGGCCTGGGGCTGGCCATCGTGCGTTCGATCATGAGCCTGCACCAGGGCAGCGTCGAAGCCAGCAGCCTGCCGGGCAGCTTCACCCTGTTCCGCCTGGTGTTTCCCGCACGGGGGTGAGCAGGGAGCGACATCCCCGCCACACCTCCGATTGGCGGGGTCCGTAGGATGGCGTAGAGCGCAGCGAAACCCATCAATCCAAGGCCCCCGTCCGCACCGTGCCCATTGGCAACACCGGCAGCATGGGTTTCGCTTCGCTCTACCCATCCTACGGGGCTACGCACGAATCAACCCCACGCCCGCTCGGGCGGATGCTTCGCGCATAAAAAAGGCGCCCACCAGGGCGCCCAAGGATTCACCTCTTCCAAAGGAGCATCACTGCTTCAAAGGTGAATGAGTGGAAGTATGCGAAAGCGAAAATGACGGGACCGTGGTCGGCGAATTACAAATCCGTCATCTTCGCCAAGGCCCGCTACAGCAAGCTGAGCGGGTATTCGACGATGAGGCGGAACTCGTCCAGGTCCGATTCGAACTGGGTGGCGCGGGTGTTGGCCTGGCGGATGCGGAACGACATGTCCTTCAGCGAGCCGCTCTGCACCACGTACTTCGCCTCGATGTCACGCTCCCAGCGCTTCTGATCGGTGAGCGGATTACCATCCGCGTCGCGGCGCATGTAGGTGGCGTTGGCGTTGCTGTAGTCGGCGTCGGTGCCCTTGCCGTAGCGGGTCATGAACGACAGCCCCGGGACGCCAAAGGCCGCCATGTCCAGGTCATAGCGCACCATCCAGGAGCGCTCCTTCGGCGAGTTGAAGTCCGAATACTGGATGGAGTTGTCGAGGTAGATGGAATCCGACTGGCGCAGGTAGTCGAAGTCGTCGTCGCCGTTGTTGCGCTGGTGGGTCAGCGCCACGGTGTGGGCGCCGAAACGCACGCCGACCTTGCCACTCCAGATGGTGTTGTTGAACTCGCCGAGTTGCTTGCTGCCCTCGTCCACCGCCTTGTAGAGGTTGAAGCCGCCGATCAGCGACACCTGGTCGTTCAACGGATAGCTCAGGGAGGTGCCGACGTAGTACTGGTCCCAGACATCCTTCAGGCGAGCGCTGTAGGCGCTGAGGCTGACGTGGTCGTTCAGCACATAGTCGCCGCCGAAATAACCGACCCAGGGCGAGTCGACGCCACCGGCATAGAAGGTGGCGAAGTTGTCGCGCATGTTGCTCGACACCGGCTGGCTCATGGCGTGCAGGCGACCGCCCTGCAGGGTCAGCCCATCGATGCTGTTGTTGGCCAGGGTGATGCCGCGGAAGGATTCGGGCAGCAGCCGCGAGTCGCCGTACTGCACCACCGGCGTGACCGGGAAGACGTCACCCACCTTGATCACGGTGTCGAAGGCGCGGACCTTGGCCGCCCCGCCGACCTTGGTGTATTCGTCCCGCGCATCGCCCGCGCTGTCCACGGGCAGCACGTCGAAGGAGCTGCGCGCGCCGTTGCGGCCGCCGCCGGTGTCCAGCTTCAGGCCGAGCATGGCGAAGGCATCCACGCCGAAGCCGACGGTGCCCTGGGTGAAGCCGGATTCGAATTTGCCGATCACCGCGTGTGCCCAGGTTTCGGAGTAACCCGCACCGCCGGCACCCTCCTCGCCGTTGCGGTTATCGCGGTTGAAGTAGAAGTTGCGATTGAGGACGCTCAGGCTGCTGCCTTCGATAAAACCCTCTTTCTGCTCTTCGGCATGAACGAGCGGGCTGACCCCGAGAATGGCGGACACGACGGCAAGCGACAGCTTGGCTTTTCTGTTCATCTATTGCTCCTGGCGAATGGCAGTTCTTATTGATCTGGGCGGGCCGTTATGGATTGTTCGAATGAATGCGACCGCGCCTTATCGTCACTGCCGGGAGCTAACGCCAGGATGATTGGAAGATTACAATTCTGAAATTTTCCGTAACGGCGACCTGTTGATTCGCGGAGCCTGAGCAGGCTTTCTTGCAGCCGCTGCGCACTCCCGATGTAGGGTGTGCCGCGCGCACCTGCGCTCCATCGGAAGCACCTTGCGGCGGTGCGCACGGCACACCCTACGGCACGTGTTCGTCCTGTCGGTTCCGCAACCGGGCCCCGTCCTGCGCTGTCGGCGCGGCAAGATTGCAGCAATGTAATATCCGGCTCATGCCCCTGTTAGTTTCACCTCCGTAGCATCAGGCCCACTTCGCATCGCAACTCCCCATCCGACATGCGAACTTCAAGAGGCCTGCCCATGAAAAAGATCCACTACGCCCTCATCGCCCTGCTCGCTCTCGGCAGCGCGCCCGCCTTCGCCAGGGGCGACGGCTTCGACCGTTCCTACCAGTTCAACCAGAAGGTGCGCGAAGACCAGCAGCGCCTGTGGGGCAAGAAGAACGCCGAAGTGGCGGACGCCGGCCAGCAGCCGGCCAAACGCAGCGAGCCGCCGGCAAGCGCCTCGGAGAAGAAACGCAATGGCAGCTGATGCCAGCGACCATGAAAAAAGCGCCCCACGGGGCGCTTTTTTGTGCCGGAGAACAACGCCGGTCAGTCCTCGGAGCGGCCCGTGCCTTCGCGGTCGCGGGGGTAGTGGTGGGCGAGCGGGAATGGCGGCAGCCAGGCTTCGCGGCGGGTGACCCAGCTCTCGTAGGTGGGCAGCAACTGGTCGGGGGCGTCGAGGCAGCCGAGGTTCACCTCGATTTCATCACCCGTGCGCGAGTACACCGACGAGCCGCAGCGCGGGCAGAAGCAGCGCCCGGCGTAGTAATGGACCTCGCCCTCGATGGCCACGGCGGCTTCGGGGAATATCGCCGAGGCGTGGAACAGCGCGCCGTGGTGCTTGCGGCAATCCAGGCAGTGGCAGAGGCCGACCCGGTAGGGCCGCCCGCTCGCCACCAGCCTTACGCGGCCACACAGGCAGCCGCCGCTGAATCGCTCCATGTGCCGTCCCTCCGCTGCAGGGCCCTGGGTGGTTTCAGAGGCGCAGGCCGGGCCGGCGCCGGGTCAGCTCCTGGATCATCGCGCTGGCGATCACCGCCGTGGGCAACAGGGTTTGCGGGGCGCCCGGCCCCTTGAGGCGGTAGCCACGGATTTCCGTCGAACCGTCCTGCCGCACCGCCAACCACTGCACCACGCTGAACTCTCCCTTGGTGAAAACCGTCGCGCCTGAATGTTCCATCACTCGTCCTGATCACTGAAAAGCAGAACGGTCGAGCCTAGACGCTGAGCCCCGGAGCGCAAGTTAGAGCGGGCGTGGGCCGACCGCAGGCTTGACCCTGGAGTCGCTACAGCCTTCATGCTGCGCGGAAAGCCCACAGGAGAAACGACGATGGATTGGCTGGAGAAACGCGTTCCCCCCTTGATGGTCGCAGGCGCCTTCGCCCTGCTGATGGCGCTGCTGGCGCAACCGGTTCCGCCCATCGGGGTGGCGCAGGCCTGGCGTCTGGTGATGGCGCTGGTGTTGTTGCTGGTGGGGCTGGGCATCTGCCTGGCGGGGGTGGCGAGCTTCCGGCTGGCGCAGACCACGGTCAACCCGCTGGCGCCGGAACAGGCCACGGCCCTGGTGCAGAGCGGCATCTACCGCTACACGCGCAACCCCATGTACCTGGGTTTCGCCCTGGTGCTGCTGGCCTGGGCGGCGTTGCTGGCCGCGCCGCTGAGCCTGCTCGGCGTGGCCGGCTTCGTGCTGTACCTCGACCGCTTGCAGATCGCCCCGGAGGAACGCGCCCTGGCCGAGTTGTTCGGCAGCGAGTACGCGGGCTACTGCCAACGGGTGCGGCGCTGGCTCTGAACCCGCGCCGCACGCCCTGCCCTACACCCCCTTGGTGGAGGGCAGCAGCACGGTGAGGATGCCCAGCAGCGGCAGGAAGGAGCAGAGGAAGAACACGTGCTCGATACCGTGGATGTCGGCCAGGTGGCCGAGCAGCGCGCCGCCGATGCCGCCGAAGCCGAACATCAGGCCGAAGAACACGCCGGCGATCATGCCCACGTTGCCCGGCACCAGTTCCTGGGCGAAGACCACGATGGCCGAGAACGCCGAGGCCAGGATGAAGCCGATGACCATGCTCAGCACGCCGGTCCAGAACAGGTCGACGTGGGGCAGCGCCAGGGTGAAGGGCGCCACGCCGAGGATGGAAAACCAGATCACCTTCTTGCGCCCGATGCGGTCGCCGATGGGGCCGCCGAAGAAGGTGCCGGCCGCCACCGCACCGAGGAACAGGAAGAGGTAGAGCTGCGAGCTGGCCACCGAGAGATCGAACTTCTCGATCAGGTAGAAGGTGAAGTAGCTGGTGAGGCTGGCCATGTAGAAGTACTTGGAGAACACCAGCAGCGCCAGGATCACCAAGGCGAAGGTCACCCGCCGCTTGGACAGCCCGTGGGTGGCGACGCCGCCCTGCTTGAGGCGGAACAGGTTGAGGTGGTTGCGGTACCAGCGGCTCAGCCCGTAGAGCACGATGATGGAGAAGGCCGCGAACAGCCCGAACCAGGCCACGTGGTCCTGGCCATAGGGAATGATGATGGCGGCGGCCAGCAACGGGCCGAAGGCGCTGCCGGCATTGCCGCCCACCTGGAAGGTGGACTGCGCCAGGCCGAAGCGCCCGCCCGAGGCCAGCCGTGCGATGCGCGAGGCCTCCGGGTGGAAGGTGGACGAACCGATGCCCACCAGCGCAGAAGCCATGAGGATGGCCGGGAAGGAGCCGACCACGGCCAGCAGCAGGATGCCCACCAGGGTGCACAGCGAGCCGACCGGCAGCAGCCAGGGCTTGGGGTGGCGGTCGGTGTAGTAGCCCACCCAGGGCTGCAGCAGCGAGGCGGTGAGCTGGAAGGTCAGGGTGATCAGCCCCACCTGGGTGAAGCTCAGCCCGTAGCTGGCCTTGAGCATGGGGTAGATCGACGGCAGTACCGCCTGGATCAGGTCGTTGATCAGGTGCGCCAGCGCGCAGGCGCCGATCACGCGCATGACCAGCGGGCTGGCTTGGCTCGCGACCGAAGGGGCCGCCAGGGGGGAGGCGGTGGAACTGATGGACATGGCACGCTTCCAGGCAAAGGCAACGCCGCTCCACGGACGCTTTGGCCGTGAAATCACGCTGCTGGTTCTCAGGATTCGGCGCTATCCTAAGGCCCGCCAAACCGCCTGTCTCGCGCAATCCGGTCAACAACCATCGCGAAAAAGACATCATGATCAAGCCCCTCGACACCTTCCTGAGCGAGATCGATGCCGCGCCCTGGCCCCTGCGCAGCAGCGCCACCGACTACCCGGCGGACTGGTTCATCCAGCCCCACTCGCACAACAAGCACCAGCTGATCTACGCCATCCAGGGCGTGATGGTGGTGCACTCGGCGATGAACCAGTGGACGGTGCCCCCCAGCCGCGGCATCTGGATGCCCTGCGGGCAGGTGCACGCCATCCGCTGCGTGGGCGCGCTGAAGATGCGCAGCGTGTTCGTGCGCCCGGACATCGCCCCGGACCTGCCCCTCGAATCGAAGGCGGTGAGCATCTCGGCGCTGCTCAGCGAACTGATCCAGGCCTCCATCGGCATCACCGAGTCCTATGCGCCGGACTCCCGCGAAGGGCGGGTGATGAGCCTCATCCTCGATGAGCTGAAGATCCTCCCCACCTCCCCCTGCACCTGCCGCAACCGGCGGACCGACGCATCCAGGGCATCTGCGCGGCGCTGCAGCAGGACCCCAGCGACGGCTCCACCCTGGCGGACTGGAGCGCCCGGCTGGGCCTGGACGAGAAGACCATCCAGCGCCTGTTCCAGAAAGGCACCGGGATGACCTTCGGCCAATGGCGCCAGCAGGCCCGCCTGCTGCTCGCCCTGGAGCGCATCGCCCTGGGCGAGAAGATCATCGACGTGGCCGGCCAGCTCGGCTACGAAAGCCCCAGCGCCTTCACCACCATGTTCAAGAAGCAGTTCGGCATCACGCCGAGCAACTTCTTCAAATGAGCCGCCCGCTGCGGGCGACGCTACAATGGCGCCCGCGCCGATTTCCCCGATCGGGCACGCCCGGAGTCAGCTGCACATGTTCACCCTCGTAACCCTGGATAACCCGCCGCCCGAGTCCCTGAAGAGCCAGGTGCTGCAGATGGTGGTGGACTACTTCAGCGACATCAGCCCGGTTCCGCTGACGCCCAGCAACCCGCTCTACCAGCTGTACCAGTACGTGATCGGCTACGAGGTGCACCTGTACCTGCAGGCCATGGACAGCACCCAGGCCAGCGGCGCGCGGCTGGTGCTCGCCCTGGCGGACGAAGACCCGTCCCAGGTGCTGGGTTTCGCCCTGTACCTGCCCAGCCAGGACGACGCCGAGGCCTGCACCCTGGCCTACCTGGCCGTGGCCGCCGGCCACCGCCGCCACGGCATCGCCCGCGCCCTGGTGCAACGCATGCTCGAACACCGCCCCCACGCCGAACTGGCCTGCGCGGCAGGCAAGGTGCCCACCTTCGAGGCCCTCGGCTTCCGCGTGCTGGCCGCGCAGGGGCCGCACGTGCTGCTCAACACCCGCGCCCAGCGCTCCAACGGCATGGTGGCGGTGCAGGACCTGGCCCCGATCTTCCAATCCAAGGAGGTGCGGCAGATCCACGCCTACCTGGTGAAGCAGAACGGCCAGAAGGCCCTGAGCGAGGCCGAGAGCAAGCGCGACCGCCTGCTCGACCAGATGGCCTTCCACGCCCAGGCGCTGGTGAAAGAGCGCTTCCCGACCATCCACTGATCGACCGCTCGACACGGCCAAGACTCCAGGGAGAGGACGTTCCATGGGTGAACGACAATCGGCACGGTTGCGGGTGATCAGCCCGGCCGGCGAGGTGCTGCAACTCGGCATCGGCGACCGCCCCCACACAGGACAACCCGCAAAGGAATGACAGCATGACCCGCACCCTGCGCCTGGCCACCACCGGGGATATCGAGGCGCTCTTCGCCATCCGCACCAGCGTCGTGCAGAACCACCTCTCCCGCGAGCAGATGGCCGAGCTGGGCATCACCCCGGCCGTGCTGGCCGACGCCATCGCCGCCGGGCCCTGCTGCTGGATCGCCGAGGTGGACGGCGTGCCCGCCGGCTTCGCCATGATCGACCTGGATGAGGGTGAACTCTTCGCCCTGTTCATCCGCCCCGAGTTCGAAGGCGTGGGGCTGGGGCGCATGCTCCTGCAGGCAGCGGAAGAGGCGCTGTTCCAGGCCCACGACAGCATCTGGCTGGTGACCGATGGCCACGAGCACATCCGCGCCAACGGCTTCTACCAGCGCCATGGCTGGACCCTGGCCGGGGTCGTGGACGAGCGGGATGTCCGTTATGAGAAGCGCCGGGGGTGGTAGCCGTTATCGGTTGGGGCGAATTCATTGGCCCATGGGCAATGGCGTTACCCTGCAACCACCCACGGCAACCCTGCGGGTTGCTTGGCGACTGAAGTCGCCCCTACAGGTGTGAGGCAACAGGGGGCATTTGTGGGAGCGGTTTCAACCGCGAATGGCAGGGTGCCTGGCCATCGCGAATGAATTCGCTCCTACAGACCTCGAAGCGCCCAGCCACTGCTCACTCCGGACGTAGGGTGTGCTGCGCGCACCTGGATTTCACCGGAAGCACAGCGCGGCGCTGCGCACGCGGCCGCCTAGCGCCGCGAATGCCTGCGTCGGCTGAAGGTCGGCTCCGTCATCAACTCCCGCACGAACAGCCCGAAGAACTCTGCCTGGCTGTTGATCTCCAGCTTCTCGTACAGGTTGCGCCGGTGCACCTTCACCGTGCCCCGGGTGATGCGCAACTGCGCAGCTATCTGCTCGCTGGAATAGCCCTGCAGCAGCAACTGCGCGACCTTGTGCTCACGCCGCGTCAGCAACTCCTCCCCGAAGGAACTGAACACCGCACGCACATGGCTCGTGGGCAGAACAGCATCCGCCGGCGGCTGGCTCCGCGCCTCCCAAGCCATGCGCACCACCTCCTGCACCACCGGCCGCGCATCGCGCAGCAGCCGCAGCGCCTCTTTATCGAACGGCACCCCACCCTCCCCGCGCATCAACGACAACACCGCCCGGCAGCCCGGCGCTGGCGTGGTTAAAAAGCCCAGCTCATCGCTCAAGCGCAGGCGGTGGTAATAGGCATCGAAGTAATGGCCGCCGTGGAAGCTGTCCGGCGCCAACTCGCGCATGCCATAGAGCCCATCGGCGTTATCGAACAGGCAACCGAGGCAGAACGGATCGAGCAGATAGGGGCCGGTGCGGTAGTCATCGATAAAGATGGCGCGCAGCTCGGCGGGCATGGTGTGGAACAGGGGCAACGGCAGGTGGCTGCCTTCGTAGAGGAACAGCACGACGTAGTCGGTGGGAGCGAAGCTGTGTAGCCAATTGGCCAGGGCACGCAGCTGGGGCTCACCAGGGGACTGGGTGAGGATGGTGGTGATGGCGTGGGTCCATGTTCTGGGGTGGGGATGCATTGGCCGGCAATCTCCTTGTCTAGGCCTGGAGAGGTAACACGTAAGAGGAAATCTCACTCGACCAAAGATACTCCTTTGAGTATAGATTAATGACCGGACGGAAGGCTTCATCGTTCCTTTTTGCGAGTAGGCGGGATGGAACTGAAGCAAGCGCTGGCGCAAGCCATCAAGGAGCTGAGAAAGAGCAAGGATCTTTCGCAGGAAACGGTGGGAGCGAGCCAGAGCTACATCAGCGATGTGGAGCGCGGCATCAAGAGCCCTTCGGTGATCAAGCTGGCCGAGCTGGCGGAGAACATGGGCGTGCACCCGTTGACGATTCTGGCCAAGAGCTACCTGCTGGCAGACCCGGAACTGGGTGTGGATGAGCTGCTTGAGCAGTTGCGTCGGGAGCTTGAGGAGATCTGAAGCCAGACCTCCAACTGCCAATTCCCTTGCAAGGTTTCTACATGGAAAGAGTGTCGGTGGAATACGCTAACGATGGAGGCAGCCTCTTGAAGCTGGGCAACGCTGTCCGCGCCCGCAGAAAGATGCTCGACCTCTCGCAAGAAGCGCTCGCCGATGCCGCCGGAATCGACCGTTCGCACATGGGCAAGATCGAGCGCGGCGAACGCAATGTGACATTCCTCAACATCGTTCGAATCGCCGCAGCCATGCAGTGCAGTCCTTCCGACTTGCTTATCGAGGCGGGTCTCTGAGCGAGGCTTTAAAACTGCCGCTTGGG
Organism: Aquipseudomonas alcaligenes MRY13-0052; assembly: GCA_000474255.1. Classification (GTDB taxonomy): domain Bacteria; phylum Pseudomonadota; class Gammaproteobacteria; order Pseudomonadales; family Pseudomonadaceae; genus Metapseudomonas; species Metapseudomonas solani. Next base: position 26,730 of record BATO01000062.1, on the reverse strand, counting down.
AAGGCTCAGAAGACGCCAGGTAGCAACCAGAGTTACACCAGTAATATGGAGCGCGGTATCAGAGCCCCGTCTCGATTGATATCACTTATCAGAGTGGACACCGCGAGGGGCTTTCACAGCCTTACCAGTAGAAATTCGCGAAGCTACTATCGTCGCAGGATTGCGCTATAAATCGCTTCTTGGCAATTGAAACTGAAGAATCTGCAATTCAGAAAAGAGGAAGGAACCTATGTCTTTTAGTGACTACTGGAATGGTCCAGCGCATAAACAGCGGGCTGATGATCTGGACATCCAACTTACCGAACTTCAGGCACGCTATGCGCAGTTGCAGGTGCTCAATAGGAAGATCGGTGCTATGGACGTGCTGGACGTCCAGAAGCTGATTGAACAAGAGAAGGCCAAACTTGCTGCTGTCCGCCAGGAGGTCCAACGTGCCGGCCAGGAAGTAGCAGCGCTTGCGCAACGCTCCACTGATCTGCAAGGGCAGATCCTCGTGTGGGAGGAAACGCTGCTTTTGGAGAGCTTCGCGCTCTACGAACCCAAATTCAAACTGAATGCCAGCCTTGAGTACAAGTCCCGGCTGGACTCTACCCGTGAATATCAAAAAACGATGATAAAGGCTGGCACGGCGGCTACCGGAAACATGGCCTGGACCGTCAATGGCAGCCAAGCCCAAGGGCGCAAGCTTGTAACCGACATGATCAAGCTGGTCATTCGATCGTTTAATAACGAAGCAGACTACTGCGTAGACAACGTCAAATTTGACAACGTAGAGCTGGGCGAGAAGCGCATTCTCAAGTCATTCGAAGCCTGCAACCGCCTAGGCAAAATTATGGACGTGGAAATATCGCGCAAATACCTAGGCCTAAAAATCGATGAGCTACACCTTGCTTACGAATTTCAGATCAAGAAGCAAGAGGAAAAAGAAGAAGCCAAGCGCGCCCGAGAAGAGTTGCGAGAGCAGCAGAAGCTTGAACAGGAGATTCGTGCAGCCCGGGAGAAGATCGCCAAAGAGCGCAAGCACTTCACAACCGCATTGCGTGACCTACAAGCGCGCCTGGATAAAGCAGAATCCGAAGAGGACCGCCTACCCCTTTTGGCCAAGCTTGCTGAAGTTGAGGCTGGCCGGACCGCGCTGGAAAGCGAAGAGAAGCTCATCGACTATCGCGAACAAAATGCCAAGGCCGGCTATGTGTACGTGATCTCGAATATCGGGGCATTCGGCGAGGGGATTTACAAGATTGGTATGACACGCCGCCTGGAACCAATGGATCGTGTCGATGAACTGGGAGATGCATCGGTGCCGTTCTGGTTTGACGTGCACGCAATGGTCTTTTCTGATAACGCCCCGGCGCTGGAGGCAAAACTGCATGAACGCTTTGCTGCGGGCCGCCTAAACAAGGTAAACGGGCGCAAGGAATTCTTCCGAGCGGACATAGCTGAGATCGAGTCGGTCATCCGACAAAGCTACGATGCCGCCGTCGAGGTTACTCACGAAGCACCAGCCGAGCAGTATCGCGAAAGCTTGCGCATGGAGTTGCCCAAGGCCGCAATCCTACAAGCAGAGCATTTTGCGGCGCAGAGCTAGTAGTCCCGTGGGCAAGCCTCGACTGTCTAGTAGGCTTGTTTACCCACGTTACTTTGCCTAAAGGTGGGGGAAGTCAAAGGGACGGTTACGAACTCGGAGTCTGCTCTATATGTCACCAGCGGTAGGAATGGAGCGGGCTCTGGAGGAGACTGAGGCGGGTGAGTTGGAGGGGGATTCGGGGTTTGTTTTGGGAGAAGGGGTTCCTCAAAAGGTGTTTTGCTTAATCTCGAAGTAGAATGATCGCCTACACCTACATATCTGGTGCCCACATTTTTCATTGTGGAAAAAGCAAGATCAGACTTAATTGGCGCGATTAATGGGTTAACCGAAAAAACCATAACCAGAATCACCAAACCGACCAATACAAGTATTTTTGCAAATGTCCCATACATACCTGAATTATCCTTTCCGAAAATTTAACTCCCGCACAGCACAACCTGCTCATCTTGGACAAGTACCTTATTCGCCCCGACACCTCGACCCCGAATCTATTTAACAGACCCATTAGCTATCTATGTTTCTCTGGGAAAAGCGCCACCTTTCCATACGGATATATCAGGCCTACTAGCCCCGCAGCGCCAGCGACCGCCCCTTTTGGCATCAAAACAATTAGCTCCTCTTCAAGATTATCGATGCAGTAGTCAAGGACCTTCTCTCGGGCTATTGCACCCCGCCTACTTCATCATATTTAACCGACCGGGAAAATTCTGAAAGATCTGCAAAGCAAAGGCGCTCCGAACCCGACGCATCAAGCATTGAGTTAATCAGAGAAACAATCTCAAGGAAGAATTATTATTAAAGAAATCAGGGAAGTGGTAGACGCTGCTCCAGTTTCCGCAACCAGACACAGCGGTGATGACGAGGGGAAAAGTAAAAAATGGACAGCTTCATTCTGACCTCCTTGTCTTATGGCGCAAGCCATCTGCCACCACTAAAGTACAAGCTCAGAAAAACATCCATCCAGGGTTATTTTATTAAAAATGCCTTGCATCACCCAGACAAACGCGATGTATATCTTAAGTTCATGAAATCATTAGACTGCCGCTTCGCTTGTAGACTCGACAGCACAAGCCAGAATCGTGATATCGCTATAATCGACTTCATTTTAATGTCTAAATATTAGATAGCGCTGCGTCTCAATAAGACATTGCACGACTTTTCGTTAAGCCCATGACGCATCCAACCCAAGCGACCTACTCGCTGCAGTGCAGCCCGTTCTCATCCCGCCAATACAGCGTCTGCTCAAACTGAAAACTGATCAGGAAGTGAGATAAACATACCTCCGCTATGGACCGTGCTATGCGCTCCAGATCGTCGAGCGGAGAACTCCCTTCCGGCGCAGGGCCTTTGATTCTGATGTAGCACCGCAGCGCGACAAGGAACGTGGCTCCCTTTGTTTCTTCTGCGTAGATTGCCTGGTCATTACTGGCGCTCGTGCTGAATGTCAGGCCCGATTCGAATAAAGCTTCGATGGCCTGGCCATCGGTGTTGATCTCATCGGCTCCAGCCATCTCCAACGCACGTTCGGGCACCGCCACGGTGAGTACGTCGTCAGCCTCGAGATATAGGTCCAGACTCACTGCAGGCCCCCCATCAGGCACATCTCTTCAGGCTCAAACCACTCCACCCCCTCCATCCGAATGCCCCGCAAACCCGCCGTCTGCAGATGCGTTGCATACAGCGCCTCGGCGTAGTAGCTGACCACTCGGTGGGGACTGCCTGGCGCAGCAGTGCATAGCCGTTTCGATGGAGTTGTTCGCGGTTGCTCATGGTGCTGTCGATGTCCTTATCGTTCGTACTGCCTGTGGAGCGTTGCCCGCCTGATTGGGCGCCCTAGGTGCGGGTGCGGAACTTGACCAGGACCAGCTCGGGGTCGCCCTCGTCCAGGTTGTCAATGCGGCCACTGGGAACGAAGCCCAGCTTGGCGAGCAGGCCGCGCATCGGCGCGTTGGAGGCGTTGGTGGAGGTGAACAGCTTGGCGCCGGTGCCCTGCCCCTCCAGCACGCCGATCAGGGCGGAGGCGATGCCGCGACGCCGCGCCGAATCCCTCACCACCAGCAGCGGGATGAAGTCCTGCTCGAAGAAGGCGTCGTTGATCACCCCGTAGCCGAGCAGCGCCGATGCAGCGTCCGCCTCGGTGGCGACCCAGCACTGGCCGGCGGCCACGGCGGTGGCGATGAAGTGCCTGCGGCCCTGTTCCAGGCGGGCGATGGGGTCCAGCGCGCAGAGGGCGGCGATGTCCCCATCCAGGGCGGGTCGTATGTGCGGTCGGTTGACCATGTGTCGGGCGGAAGCCGTGGTTGCGGAGCCGCCAGTGTAAGCGCCGGCTCACTCTGTTCGCAGCAGTTGAATTCGTTTCGCCAGCTGTGCCAGCCGTCATCACCTCGGCGCCACCTTCTTCGGACGATGCCACACCGCAAAGGGGACCGGCGCGCAGCCGGCCTCTCTGCCCACAACGCCGCACACGGCTATGTTCGCTAACGAACAGACGACACGGACGCCGCCCGATAGGCTCGTCAACCTTCAAAATTGCCCTCGGGCAACACGCCGCTTCATCGAGCCATCTACCCCGGCTCACCGCCACCACGCCTGCTGCGCTCGATAGGCAGGCGCGTCGTGCAAGGGACCCATATGGACAGCACTCGTACCCGCGCCTGGCTGGCGCGCCTGCATTTTCGCTACGCACAGTGGCGTACCTCACGACGCAAATTCGAGTATGAGCCCATCCTCCGCGCGGAACTGTTCAGCAGCGAGCAGATGGCCGCATACGGCGCCTGGCTGGCCCAGCACCACCATGTAGGCCGGCATCCGGTCCGCGATACGTTGCTGGCACGCCTGGCGCAGAACGAGATCACCCTGACGAGCAGTTGCCTGGCCCTCAACAGCGCTCCCGGGCCGAACCAGAACGTCACACCGGCAGCGGAATGGCTGCTGGACAACTTCTACCTGGTCGAAGAGCACATCCGCACCGCCAAGAGCCATCTGCCAAGAGGCTACAGTCGTGAGCTGCCACGCCTGGCAAGCGGCCCGTCGGCGGGCCTGCCCAGGGTCTACGACATCGCGCTGGAAACCATTTCCCATGGGGATGGCCGGGTCGACGGCGAGAGCCTGAGCCGCTTCGTCGCGGCCTATCAGAGCGTCACGCCCCTGACCCTGGGCGAGCTATGGGCGATCCCCATAATGCTGCGCCTGGCGCTGATCGAGAACCTGCGGCGCGTCGCCTCGCGGGTGATGGTCAACTGGGACGAGCACATCCTGGCCAACGACTGGGCCGACCGCCTTATCGAAACCGCCGAACGGGACGCCAAGAGCGTGGTGCTGACAGTGGCGGACATGGCGCGCTCCGCCCCTCCGCTCACCGCGTCCTTCGTCGCTGAGCTGACAAGACGCCTGCAGGGGCAGAGCGCCGCACTGGTCCTGCCCATGACGTGGATCGAGCAGGCACTTGCCGAAGGAGGCCTCAGCATCGAGCGCCTGGTGCGCCTGGACGCCCAGCAGCAGGCTGCCGAGCAGGTCTCGATCGGCAACAGCATCGGCAGCCTGCGCCTGCTCTCGGCTACCGACTGGCGTGAATTCGTCGAAAACCTGAGCCAGGTCGAACAGGTGCTACGCACAGATCCGGCGGGCATCTACCCGCTCATGGACTTCGCCAGCCGCGACCGCTATCGACACGAGGTCGAACGCCTGGCCAGGACCTGTGCCCGCAGCGAAGAGGACGTCGCCGAAGCCGCTGTCCTGCTCAGCGTCGCCAACCCGGAAACGGCCCCGACCGGGCACGTGGGTTACTACCTGATCGACCATGGCCTCGCCGAACTGGAACGGAGCATCGCGGCGCGCATCCCAATGGCCCAGCGCTGGCAGCGCCTGCTGCGAAGCGCACCCCTGGCGTTCTTTCTGACGCCCGCCCTGCTCCTCACGCTGGCGTTTGCCTGGCCATTCATCGACGCCTCGCGGCGCGATGGCGTCCCGACCTACCTGCTGGTACCGCTCGCCATCGGCGCGCTGCTGATGACCAGCCGACTGGCCATCGGCCTGGTGAACTGGCTGGTGACCCTGACCGTCGTACCCAACCCCTTGCCACGCCTGGACTACAGCAAGGGCATCCCGAGGGATGCCTGCACCCTGGTCGTGATACCCACCTTGATCGCCCATGCCGGAGACGTCGAGGAACTGGCCGAAGGCCTGGAAGTCCGCTATCTCGCGAACCGGGACGGCAACCTGTACTTCGCGCTGCTCACTGATTTCCTGGACGCCCCCACCGAGGTGATCGACGCGGACGCTAGCCTGCTGGGCATGGCGCGGCTGCAGATCGAAGCGCTCAACGCGAAGTACCCGAACAGCGAGGGAGATCGTTTCTTCCTGCTCCACCGGCCACGGCAATGGAACCCGTCCGATCGGACCTGGATGGGGTATGAGCGAAAGCGCGGTAAGCTCGCGGAACTCAATGCGCTGCTCCGAGGACGAGGTCGGGAGCGCTTCGCGCTGATAGTCGGTGACATCGACGCGCTGCCTGCGGTCCGCTACGTAATCACCCTGGATACCGACACCCAGCTGCCACGCGATGTTGCCCGCCAGCTCGTCGGCGCCATGGAGCACCCGCTCAACCGTGCGACCTTCGACCCGCGCCTGGGACATATCAGCAGCGGCTACGCCATTCTCCAGCCACGCATCGGCATCAGCCTGCCGAGCACGGCAAGGTCGGCCTATGCCCGCCTTTTCGGCAGCGATGCCGGTGTGGACCCTTACACGCGTGTCGTGTCGGATGTCTACCAGGACCTGTTCCAGCACGGCTCCTTCATTGGCAAAGGCATCTATTGCATCGATGCGTTCGAGCAAGCCCTTGAAGGTTGCTTCCCGGAAAACTGCATCCTCAGCCACGACCTGATCGAAGGATGCTACGCGCGCTCAGGCCTGCTCAGTGACGTGCAACTCTACGAAGAGCACCCCGCCCGCTACAGCGCCGACGTCAAGCGCCGTCACCGCTGGATTCGCGGTGACTGGCAACTGCTGCCCTGGGCGCTGCCCTGGACGCCCTGCCCCGAAGGCGGCACCGAACGCAACCGCCTGAGCGTCCTCGCACGCTGGAAGATCCTCGACAACCTGCGGCGCAGCCTGGAGCAGGTGGCGCTCCTGGGCATGCTCGCCTGGGGCTGGCTGGTGTCCTCCCAGCCCTACATCTGGACCTCTGCACTGGTACTGCTGGTGCTCGCCCAACCGCTGCTGAACACATTGCTGGAGCTACTGCGCAAAGCCCCCGAGATTCCGCTTCGCGAACACCTGTCGGCGGCCTTTCGAACCTCCGGCATGCACTTCACCCGTGCACTGCTGAACCTAGCGTGGCTGCCTCACGAAGCGCTCTATAGCCTCGATGCGATCATCCGGACCCTGTGGCGCATGGTGGTCAGCAGGAGGCACCTGCTGGAGTGGAATGCCTCCCGGGAGGTGGAGCGAGCCACCGGCAACGCGTTCCTCGGCCTTTATCGCAGCCTGTGGATCGCCCCACTGCTGGCGCTGTCGTTGCTGGCTCTGCTGCTGCCCAACCCCGACGTGCTGGTACTGGCCAGCCCCTTCCTGACCATCTGGCTGGTCAGCCCGGCCCTGGCCTGGTGGCTCAGTCGCCCCGCGGCGATCGCACATTTCTCCTGCTCCACCGACGACCTGCGTTTCCTGCATGTGCTGGCGCGCAAGACCTGGGCCTTCTTCGAGCAATATGTCGGCCCGGAGGACAACTGGTTGCCACCGGACAATATCCAGGAGCAGCCACGTGCCGCCATCGCTCATCGGACCTCACCCACCAACATGGGCATGGCGCTGCTATCCCATCTGGCCGCCCATGACTTCGGCTACCTGAGCGGTGGCTGCCTCCTGGATCGCCTGGAGCGGATGCTGGCCAGCATGGCCGGGCTGGAGCGCCATCGCGGCCACTTCTACAACTGGTACGACACCCGCACCCTCCAGCCCTTGCCGCCGCGCTACGTTTCCACCGTCGACAGCGGCAACCTTGCCGGACTGCTGCTGACCCTGCGTCCCGGTCTCATGGCACTGGCTGATGAACGACTGCTGGATCGGCGCGTGGCCGGTGGCCTGATGGACGGCATCGACACCGTTCTCGACGCGCTCCTCGCAACCGACCTTGATACCCGTGCGCTGATCGATCTGCGCGGCGAGGCCGAGGCGATGAGCCTGCAGAGCGGACTCGCGGACATTCCCCGGATGATCGGGCTGCTGCAGAGAACGGCAGATACCACCCGCCTCCTGTCACCAGGGGACACGACGGACGCAGCATTCTGGATCGACCAGTTGCATGGGCAGTGCATGGACCAGCAGCAGGAGCTGCAGCGTTTCCAGCTGCCGGAGCCCCTCCAGGCGAGCGATGCGGAACACAGCACCTGGCGCCGGATGGCCCAACTGGACGCCCGCCTCTGGAGCCCCGAACACCAGGACAGGGTGCAGGCGGTGCGCACGCTCGCCGCCGGGCGTGTGCAGGCCCTGGAGCGGCTTGCGGAAATGGCGGTCGCACTGGCGGACATGGATTTCACCTTCCTCTACGACACACGCCGAGACCTTTTCGTGATCGGCTACAACGTCGATGAACGTCGGCTCGACACCGCCTTCTATGACCTGCTCGCTTCCGAGATGCGCCTGACCAACTTCGTCGTCATCGCCCAGGGCCAGTTGCCGCAGGAGGGTTGGTTCACCCTTGGCCGGCTGCTCACCAGCAATGGTGGGGTACCGGTGCTTCTGTCCTGGTCCGGCTCGATGTTCGAGTACCTGATGCCCCTGCTGGTGATGCCCGGCTACGAAGGCACGCTGCTCGACCAGAGCTGCCGCGCGGCGGTGGCCAGGCAGATCGAACATGGCAATCAGAACGGCATTCCCTGGGGGGTTTCCGAATCGGGCTACAACACCCTCGACGCACAGTTCAACTACCAGTACCGCGCCTTCGGGGTACCGGGGCTGGGCCTCAAGCGCGGCCTCGGCGAAGACAGGGTGGTAGCCCCCTACGCCAGTGTCCTGGCCCTGATGGTGGCGCCCGAAGCCGCCTGCCGTAACCTCCAGCGCCTGACGTCGCTGGGCCTCGCGGGCCGCTTCGGACTCTATGAGGCGGTGGACTTCACAGAGGCGCGCCTGCCCCGTGGGCAGTCCTCGGCCATCGTCCGCTCCTTCATGGCCCACCACCAGGGCATGAGCCTGCTGGCACTCACCTGCCTGCTACTCGACCGCCCGATGCAGCGCCGCTTCGAGTCCGTGCCGCAGTTCCAGGCCACCCTGCTCCTGCTGCAGGAACGTGTCCCCAAGAGCGCGGTCGAGTACATCCACGCCACCAACGCGCCGGCTGACGAAGCCACGCGCCAAAACGAAACCAAGCTGCGCGTCTACGCTGATCCAGGCCGCAAACGCCCCGCCGTGCAGCTGCTCTCCAACGGTCGCTACCACGTGATGCTGAGCAACGCCGGTGGCGGTTACAGCAAACGGCGCGACCTGGCGATCACCCGCTGGCAGGAAGACTTCACCCGGGATGGCTACGGCATGTTCTGCTACCTGCGGGATGTCGCCAGCGGCGCCTACTGGTCGGCTGCGCACCAGCCGACCCTGCGCCACCCGGAATTCCATGAAGCCATCTTCACCGACGCACGAGCTGAATTCCGTGTTCGCGAATGCGACTTCGACAGCCACATGGAGATCGTCGTATCCCCGGAGGACGACATCGAGCTCAGGCGCCTGCACCTCACCAACCGCAGCCGCACGAGACGGAGCCTGGAGCTGACCAGCTATAGCGAGGTGGTGCTGGCACCTGCACTCAGTGACGCGATGCACCCGGCCTTCAGCAACCTCTTCGTGCAGACCGAGCTGCTGCGTCCGCTACAGGCCATCGTCTGCACCCGCCGCCCCCGCGCCAGCGACGAGGCGGTGCCCTGGATGTGCCACCTCCTGGCAGCGCACGGCGTGGACATCGACAGCATTTCCTACGAGACGGACCGCGCCCGTTTCATCGGCAGGGGACGCACGGTGGTAGCTCCGGCGGCCCTGGCCGAAGGCACGGAACAGCTCTCCGGCACCGCCGGCCCGGTACTGGACCCCATCGTGGCCATCCGCTGCCGCATCACCCTGGACCCCAACCAGACAGCCACCATCGACCTGGTGACCGGCATCGCGGACAGTCGCGAAGACTGCCTGCACCTGATCGAGAAATACCGCGACCGCCATCTGGCCGATCGCGTCTTCGACCTCGCCTGGACCCACAGCCAGGTGCTGCTGCGCCAGCTCAACGCGACAATGGCGGATGCCCGCCTGTTCGAGCAGATGGCGGCTGGCATCCTCTATACGAATGCCGCACTGCGCACCGACCAGGCGACGCTGGTTGCCAACCGGCGCAACCAGTCAGGGCTATGGGGTCAAGGCATATCCGGCGACCTACCTATCGTTCTGCTGCAGATCGCCGCTCCTGCCAGCATCGAACTGGCCAGGCAGATGGTGCTGGCCCACACCTACTGGCGGCAGAAAGGCCTGGCGGTGGATCTCGTGATCTGGAACGAGGACCAGGCCGGCTACCGCCAGCACCTTCAGGACCTGATCATGGGGCTGGTCACCTCCGGCAGCGAGGCCAACCTGGTGGACCGCCCCGGCGGTATCTTCGTGCGCCCTGCACAACAGCTCTCAGGCGAGGACCGAACCCTGATCCTCGCCGTGGCACGCCTGGTGATCAACGACAGCAAGGGCAGCCTCGCCGAGCAGGTCCAAAGGCGCCGGGCCGAACCATCGCTGGGCCGCTTCGAGCCATCCGCCGCAGCCCCGCAACCACGTGCACTGCCGCAAGACCTGCCGCGCCCACCGCAACGGGTGCTGACCAACGCTTACGGCGGCTTCAGTGCCGACGGCTGCGAGTACATCATCGACGTGCAACGCGACCGCCCCACCCCAGCGCCCTGGGTCAACGTACTGGCGAACCCGAAGCTCGGTAGCGTCGTCTCCGAAAGCGGCAGCGCATACACCTGGGGTGAGAACGCCCACGAATACCGGCTCACGCCCTGGCACAACGACCCGGTCAGCGACCCCAGCGGCGAAGCCCTCTACCTGCGCGACGAAGACAGCGGTCACTACTGGTCGCCAACCCCCCTGCCCTGCCCGGGCCGCGGCGCATATCGAATTCGCCACGGCTTCGGCTACAGCGTCTTCGAGCACGAAGAGAACGGCATCAACACCGAGCTGTGGGTCTACGTCGCCCTGGAGGCACCGATCAAGTTCTCCCGGCTCAAGGTACGCAACAGCTCCGGCCGGCCCCGCCGGCTTACCGTGACCAGCTACGTGGAATGGGTGCTCGGCGACCTGCGCAGCAGATCGGCCATGCACCTGGTCACCGAAGCTGACCCCTTCAGCGGTGCGCTGCTAGCGCGCAACGCCTACTCCATCGACTTCTCCAGCCGAGTGGCCTTCCTCGACACCGATGCCGAGAACCCGGGATTCACCGGCGACCGCACCGAGTTCATAGGACGCAACGGCAACCTGGCATCGCCGGCCGCGTTGGAACGTGGACGCCTGTCCGGCCGCACCGGCGCAGGCATGGACCCTTGTGGCGCATTCCAGGTGCCCTTGGTACTGGACGAGGGTGAAAGCCGCGAGATCGTCTTTCGGCTGGGCTTCGAGAACGATGCCAAGGCGGCCAACCTTCTGCTGCTCAAGCATCGGGGCACCCTGGCCGCCATCAGTGAACTGGACAAGGTGCGCAGGTACTGGCGGGACACCCTGGGCGCCGTCCGTATCGAGACGCCCGATCCATCCATCGACTTCATGGCCAACGGCTGGCTGATGTACCAGGTCATCGCCAGCCGCTTCATGGCACGCAGCGGCTACTACCAGTCTGGCGGTGCCATCGGCTTCCGCGACCAGCTGCAGGACTGCATGGCGATGGTCCATGCCGACCCGGGCTCCGCGCGCCGTCACCTGCTGCTCTGCGCCGCGCACCAGTTTCCCGAAGGCGACGTGCAGCACTGGTGGCATCCCCCGCAAAACAGGGGCGTGCGCACGGGCTGCTCGGACGACTTCCTCTGGCTGCCGCTGGCCACAAGCCGCTATGTCCAGGTCACCGGGGACGTCACTGTGCTGCACGAAAAGGTCGGCTATATCGAAGGTCGTCGGCTGAACGCGGGCGAAGAGTCCTACTACGATCTGCCGGGCCACTCGCCTCTGGAGGAAAACCTGTACCAGCACTGCGTGCGAGCCATAGAGAACAGCCTGCCGCGCGGTGAACGCGGACTGCCCCTGATGGGTTGCGGTGACTGGAACGACGGCATGAACCGGGTGGGCGAGCAGGGACAGGGGGAAAGCGTTTGGCTGGGCTTCTTCGGCCATGAAGTCCTGCTGCGATTTGCCGAGATGGCCCACCTGCAAGATGACACCTCGTTCGCCCGACGCTGTACCGAACAGGCGCAACTGCTGAGTGCCAGCCTGGAAGAACATGGCTGGGACGGAGGCTGGTATCGACGTGCCTATTTCGACAACGGACAAGCGCTGGGATCGTTCCGCAACGAGGAGTGCCGGATCGACTCCATCGCCCAGAGCTGGGCGGTGCTTTCCGGCGTCGCGCCGGACGACCGCGCCCGCCGCGCCATGGCCGCACTGGACGAGCATCTGGTTCGCCGAGATATCGGCATCGTGCTACTGCTGGACCCACCGTTCGATCACAGCTCGCTGGACCCCGGCTACATCAAGGGCTATGTGCCAGGCGTCAGGGAAAACGGCGGCCAGTACTCGCATGCCGCCGTCTGGGCAAGCATGGCCTTCGCCCGGCTCGGCGACAGCAAGCGGGCCTGGGAGCTGCTGCACATGATCAACCCGGCCGGCCAGCACGGCACCGCGCGGATCGAAACCTACAAGGTGGAGCCCTACGTAATGGCGGCAGACGTCTACGGCGCTGCGCCCCATGCAGGCCGTGGTGGCTGGAGCTGGTACACGGGTTCGGCCGGGTGGATGTACCGCTTGATCGTCGAGTCCCTGCTGGGCCTGCAGCGCAACGGCACTACACTGCGCATCCAGCCGCTGCTGCCCGCGCATTGGCCGGGCTATACCCTGCACTACCGATTCGGAGCAACGCGTTATCGGATCGAGGTCCGCCCGGCCGGCAGCGACAGCGGTTCACTGAGCCTGGATGGGCAGGTGCAGGCCGATGCGACCCTGGTGCTACGGGACGACGGCGGCGAGCACCAGGTCGTGGCGCTGTACCGAGCAGCCTCGGCAAGCCTTGAGCAGGCCTGACCGGGGCGGAGCTCAGGGGGCCGGCGGCCCCACGAAGGGCGCGATGCAGGGCTCGGGAGGGTGCTTCCGGGCGACTGCGGGGGGATCGGATGGGTCCGGGAAGGAATAGCGCTCGGCGCGTGAATAGATAGGCCGTTGCGGAGCCCGCTCTGCCGCGATCTCAGGATGGGAAAAGAGGATATCGAGCAGGGGATCGTTGTGGCATGGAATCTTCATGGGGCCCTCGAAGGCAACCCGGCTCTGCAGGATCTTGTTCCGGGGCCTTGAGCTTAGCCAGGCTCGCATGCGACTTCGGTGCGTTGGCGCGCTTAACGGGCAACCCGGCGTCGCAGGCAGGCGCTGTCGAAATCATCCAGCACATGGGACGCGTGGATCAGGTCCCTGCCGGAGGCGTACAACGACGCATGGCGCCGCCGCCCCGAGCAGGGGGCCAACAGGTGGATGATGGTCGGGGTGTCGTCCGGGACGCTCTCGCGCCGTATCAACCGGATCACATTGCCGCTTTCCCGGTCGATGACGAAGTAGAAAGGAAGCCGGATGCCCTGTAGCCCACGGCCGCTCATGGCTGCGGCCCCTGGTGTAACGGCTCGCCCGCAGGCCCATGGATATCCCTCTCGTCGGTTTCCAGACAACGCCTGAGCAGCAACTGTCCTGCGGTGACCTGAAGCGGGAAGCGCCTTGCCACAGGCTTGCCGGGCCGACGGACCAGATTGGGATCGGAATGTCTTTTCATCTCTACCTCACAAGGCTTCGCAGGTGCGCTCGCTCCTGGCGAGCATCGCAGATGCTCCCGTCGGCCTCGGTGCGTTAGGGCGCTTAGGGCCGATATAAGTGCTCCAACGCACCGACACCCATGGGCGAAGTCTGCAATTGTACGGACTACCCTCAACCCAGACCCGGGAAGCACCATGACCGTTTCGATTGCAAGTGCCACGCCCCCACCGGGCCACATACCCGAAACCGCTCAGGAACGGGCGATACGTGCACGACGGACCCAAGAACTGCAGCAGTTCCTGATCGCCATCGACGCCATCATCAGAAAACGCTGCGAGCTTTCCCCGGAAGAACGCAGCAGCGCTGCGAGTGAACTGCAGGCCCGTTACGAAGCGGCACGCAACGCCATGGATGCGTTGCAGGCATCACTCGCCCGCCGCGCCATCCGCACCCTGCAGCCGAAAGCCTGTCAGACGACCGGTGCGGAGCTCCTGAAGGCCTGCTGGCCGGAGCGACGCTACGAGTAGAGTCCCACGCCCACGGTACCGACCTGCCTCGCCCCATCCGGATCGTTTCCCACGTTCAAATGAACGCTCCGCCACCACGGCGGACGGAGGGATTCATGCACACGCCAGAGGAAGACCGCATGGACGCGCTCGAATCGAGCCCCGTCGATCCGCCGGAACGGCGCAAATCGACACAGGACAAACGCCAGTTCCTTGAAGCACTGCGCGCCGAAATCGCCCTGTACGACAGGCAGCTGTCCTTGCCCCTGGATACTCCCGGCAAGCCTGACAGGCGCTAGCCTGTCGCCCCCTCACTGAGGCCTTGCCATGAACGGTTTCTTGCCAAGGCGCAGCGGCATGCCGCTGTAGGTGGGCAACTCAATGCCGGCCCGGTGGCCATCCGTAGCCAGCCAGAGCTCCCCCCCTTTCCTCAGCTTGAGATCCAGCTGAATCTGCTTGACCAGGGCGTCAAGCTGGTCAGCATCGGTCAATGCACCGTTGGCAACTACTCTCAGGTAGCGATTGCCCGCCCGCTCGAGGCACACCACCAGGCTACCGCCCGGTCGCGCGCTCATCGTCACACTGTGTTCGGGAAAGGAGTTGGCGAGATAGGTGGTAATAGGTTTCATGGGCCCCCCTGGGAGCGGCGGATCTGTCCGCAGCCCCGTAGGTTGCACGAGCCATCCCCTGGCGTCTGTACGCCAGCGCACCCATGGAGACCAGGAAGGCACCGTACGTGGACGAGTAAGTGGAGTAGTGTGGGCCACCTGGGGCCTCCACTTCCCCCTAGGCGACCACTATGACCCGCATACCCAAGCCCCAGCAGAACCACCTGCTGTCCGCATTGCCGGACGACGCGCGCAAGCGTCTGCAGCCCCACCTTGAGCTCGTCGAGTTCCCGCTTGGCAAGGTGCTCTACGAATCAGGCGACGCCATGCGCCATGTGTTCTTCCCCATCGACGCCATCGTTTCCCTGCTCTACGTCATGGAGAACGGCGCATCGGCAGAGATCTCGGTGGCAGGCAACGAAGGGATGATCGGTATCGCAGTGTTCATGGGCGGCGAAAGCACGCCCAGCCGCGCCATCGTGCAGAGCGCCGGCTACGCCTACCGGTTGCCGGGGCAACGTCTGAAGGACGAATGCAACCGCCATGGCGAGATGCTGCAACTGATGCTGCGCTACACCCAGGCGCTGATCACCCAGATGGCCCAGACCGCCGTCTGCAACCGCCATCATTCCATCGACCAGCAGCTGTGCCGCTGGCTGCTGCTGTCGCTGGACCGGCTGTCCGGAAACTCGCTGAACATGACCCAGGAACTGATCGCCAATATGCTCGGGGTGCGTCGCGAAGGCGTTACCGAGGCTGCTGGAAATCTGCAACGCCAGGGCGTGATCGAATACAGCCGTGGCCACATCAGGGTGCTGGACAGGGCCAGGCTCGAAGCGTTGAGCTGCGAGTGCTACGCGGTGGTGCGCAAAGAGACCGAGCGTCTCCTGCCCTACCTGCCTTCCCAGGACACTGCCTGAACGGTAGTGATCAAGCCTCGCCCCCCACCGCCTACCAGAATCCCGACTCGATTAGCAATGTGAGCCCCGTAACGCCAGCCGAGGAGCGCGCAGGGTAATCTGCGCCGATATGCACCCCGCCATCCACCACAGGGCAGACCAGGGACGAAATGAGATTCTCCGATGAGGTTGCGGCCGCCTTTCCGGCCGCCAATCCGATGCCCAGCCTGTTGCGCCAGGCCATCGAACTGATGGAAGCGCACGGCTGCGTCCGCACGCTCCGCAGCGGGGCCCGCTACATGACCCTGCACCCCGAGCCCGAATTCAGCGAGATCTCCACCACCTCCTTCCACGTGCCGGACCTGGCCGATACCGCGAGCTGGACCAACAGCGAAGACCCGGCGGTGAACGAACGCCTGCGGATCTTCCTGAGAACCGGCGGTGATGGTTCCTGGGCGGGGCTGTGGCTGGACGACGAGGGGCAGCAGCGCATCGTGCACCTGGGCTCGGGCTCCGGGTCGGTGATGCTCTGCGTGCTGACGCAGAACGTGGAGGACCTGCTGCGCCTACTGGCCATCGGTTACGACGAGCTCTGCTGGCCGGAGCAGTTCGGGGTGACGCCCCAGCAGATCAAGGATATCGACTACGAAGACGCCGACTACCCACCGCCTCCGCAGCTGTTCCGCGAGCATGTCGAGCGCACGCTGGGGCTGAGCATCCCGACGCGCGCGAAGGAGATCGTCCAGAGCACCGCGAGCATGGACGACGATGAGTCGAGCGATCCGTTCTGGAACTGGCTGAAGCGGGTTCGAGGGGATTGATCTGCGCATCGCTTGGCGCCTTCAGGAGGACTCCTCAATGACCCCATCGCAGCACATGCAAAGGATGATCGGACTCCTGTCGTTATCGGACTCTGACTACTGGTACGACGTAGCGAGCATTGAGGCCACAGAGCTGATAGAGGCCGGGGGTGAGCAACTCCTTGACGAGTTACTTCTACAGGTCGAGGCCATGAGTTCTTCTCAGCAGGAACACCTCGCCTACATCCTGGGTGAGTTCGACATGGCGGGTGAGCTTGCGATCCTGGAAGTGATCAAGAAGAGCCAACACACCGAAGCAGCCTATCGAGCACGTGAGTCCTTGTACTCTCGCAAGGCACTCAAGTAGAGAAAGTCCTGCTGCGCAGGTCTGCCCGGAACAACGCCGGCATAGACACCCGGAGTCGGATAACACCCTCCCCGACCTGGCCCGCCAAAGCGGGCCAGGCCTCCCCCTCAGAAGGTCAACGACCCGAGCCCCATTCCCGGGTCGCTGAAGCCCGTGCGGCCGTCTTCCATGCGCCCGCTGAAGCGGCGCAGGAAGCCCTCCACGCCTTGCGCGCGGACGCTGAAGTCGTACCAGTTGCAGCTGCTGCGCAGCGAGTAGCGCACTTCCCTGCGCTGGCCCGGCGGGACGGTGACGGTTTGGCTTTCGCCACGGAAGTAGACGTTGTCCTTGATCGTCAGCTTCAGCGGCTGGCGGCCACGGTTGATCAGTTGCACCTGCAGCCTGCCGAGCAGCGGCTGGTAGTCGATACGCACTTCCGGCAGCGGTGCCTTGCGGTCTGCCGCGTCGCGGCGCAGGTTGCCGCGGAATACGCGCAGGAAGCCGTTTGGGCCGTGCACTTCCAGGTGGTAGTCGCCACTGGCGTTGCCCGGGAAGCTGTCGTGCAGGCGGCGGTGTGCGCCGACGGTGTAGCGCTTGGGCGCGCTGACGCTGTCCAGCAGGTTGAACACCTGGAACACCGCACCCGCCTTGCCGGTGTTGGCGAAGGTGAGGCTGAGGGCTTCCTCGCCTGCGCGGTAGCGGGCGTGCACGCCGAGTTCATAGGGCAGCGCGCGGGCGCGGCGGATGCCCATTTCCTGCACGGGCATGGCGGCCACGGCCGGCGGCTTGGGTTTCGGCAGCTTGATCTGGCTGGCGACGATGGCGTCGGCCTGGCTGGTGTCCGGCAGCCCCGGGAAGGCGCCGTCGTTGGGCTTGCTGAAGTCGAACGCCGAGGTCAGGTCGCCACACACGGCGCGGCGCCAGGGGCTGATGTTGGGCTCCATCACGCCGAAGCGCTGTTCGAGCAGGCGGATCACCGAGGTGTGGTCGAACACCTGGGAGTTGACCCAGCCGCCCTTGCTCCAGGGCGAGATCACGTACATGGGCACGCGCGGGCCGAGGCCGTAGGGCTGGTTGCGGTAGCGCGTGTCGCCCTTGGTGTGCCATTCGAGGGTGGCGTCGGCGGTGGTCTTGCCGTTCAGCGTGCCGTCGGCGTTGAGGCTGGGTGCGGCCGGCGGCGCCATGTGGTCGAAGAAGCCGTCGTTCTCGTCGAACATCACCAGCAGCGCGGTCTTGCTCCACACCTCGGGGTTGGCGGTGAGCGCGTCCAGCACCCAGGCGGTGTACTCGGCGCCCCAGATCGGGCTCGACGGGCCGGGGTGCTCGGAGTACTTGGCCGGCGCCACGATCCACGACACCTGCGGCAGGGTGTTGGCCAGCACGTCGCGCTTGAGGGCGTCGAGCTTCCAGGTGCTGAGGCCGTTGACGATCAGGGGCGAGTCCGGCCCGGCCGCGCGGTACTGGCGGAAGCCGATCAGCGGGTTGTCGGAGAAGTTGTCCGCCATGTCCTGGTACACGCGCCAGCTGATGCCGGCGGCCTGCAGGCGCTCGGGGTAGGTGGTCCAGGTGTAGCCCTGCTCCACCGGGCCGTTGCTGTCGTGGTCGTTGGTGGTCACCGGGCCGCCGTGCTGGCCGAGCGGGTCGTTGGTACCGCTCCAGAGGAACAGGCGGTTGGGGTTGGTGCCGCCCTGGAAGGAGCAGTGGTAGGCGTCGCAGATGGTGAAGGCGTTGGCCATCGCGAACTGGAAGGCGATGTCCTGCTCCTTGTAGTAGCCCAGGGAGCGCTCGGTCTTGGCCGGCAGCCACTTGTCCATGCGCCCTTCGTTCCAGGCCTGCTGGGCATCGGGCCAGGTGTGCGGGGTGCCGTCCACGCGCTGGGCGCTGGTGGTGCTGGTGTCGAAGTGGTACGGCAGGATCTCGCCCTTGCTGCCCTTCTGGTGCCACACGCGCTGGCCGTCGGGCAGCGGGATGGCCATGCGATCGCCGAAGCCACGCACACCCTTGAGGGTGCCGAAGTAATGGTCGAAGGAGCGGTTTTCCTGCATCAGGATCACCACATGCTCGACGTCCTTGAGGTTGCCGTGCCGGCGGTGCGCGGGGATCGCCAGCGCCGCCTGGATGCTGGCCGGCAGCAGGCTGCTGGCAACGGTGGCGCCGACCGTGCCGGCCGCCAGCTGGATGAAGCTTCTTCTGCTTTTCGAAATCATCGAGGAACTCACCAGGTCGTATGAGTGGCATAAGGCTGCTGAGCGCTTCCATGACGCCCGGCAGCGAGATGTTCGAACCCAGGCGACGCTAGTGGTGGAAAAAGACGCTTTGGTTTCAACACGCTTTGCAACAACTCCTCATGCCAACGGAATCACACTTCTGATGCATGTTTTTGGTCTAGGCCAGCTTTTACTTGACAGCCCCGCCCGCAGACTCTTCCCCCGCTCTAGCCCGGGCCTCGGCACCTGCCAACACCCTGTAGCCCGCACGCAACGCCGCCTTCACCCATTCACCCGAGTGAGGCGGCCAAGTGCCACTGTGGTAGAGACCAATGGCACCACACAGGAGGTCTGCCTGCTGGCTGGCTGGTGGACGTACCGTCGGGTTGCACCCGACCTACAGGCCCCCTGTAGGGGCGACTTCAGTCGCCAAGCAACCCGCTGGGTTGCCATAACCATGTGCCCGTCGGCTGCATCGTTTGGTGGATGAAAAGAGCGTCATCCACCCTACACATTGGTCAGCACCGTGGGTTGGGGCGACACCGTAGGATGGGTCGGGCGGCGCTCCGCGAGCGCAGCGAAACCCATCACTGCAAACGCCGGGTTGCACCCGACCTACGCGCTGCGATCCATAGCTGACCAAACTCGCGCCCACTACACTTGCAAGAGCCGGTTCGTTCAGCAGGTGCCCTCGGAGGTGATGTGATGTTCAAGCGTAATGCAGTGTTATCCGTGATTCTCGGCCTTGCCCTGGTCGGGTCGGCGCCGGCGCTGCTGGCCGACCCGGGCAACGGCAAAGGCAAACACGACAAGGGCGGCCAGCACGGCAACCAGGGCAACCAGGGCAACCAGGGACAGCATGGCCAGGACAACTGGCAGGGCAGCCCCTCGATCGACATCGGCGGCGTGCGGATCATCCTCAACGACAACCGCGGCTACTGGAACCCCGATCCCTCGCTGCCGCCCGGCATCCAGAAGAACCTGGCGCGGGGCAAGCCGCTGCCACCGGGCATCGCCAGGAAGCTCGACGGCCGCCTGCTGGGCCGCCTGCCCCATTACGAGGGTTATGAGTGGCAGCAAGCCGGCACCGACCTGCTGCTGGTGACCATCGCCACGGGCGTGATCTACGAAGTCCTGCATGACGTGCTGGACTGAACCCTAGGGCGGGTGAAACCCGCGAAAACCATGGGACTACGTGCCCGCCGATGGCCTCGCCTGGTGGATGAAAAGAGCGTCATCCACCCTACATATTGGTCAGCACCGTGGGTTGGGGCGACACCGTAGGATGGTGTAGAGCGCAGCGAAACCCATCACAGCAAACCGGGTTGCACCCGACCTACCGGCTAAAGCGTGCCCAGGAACGCTGTGAGCGCATCCTCGGGCTGGCTCCCCTCGGCGGCCGCACCCAGCAGCCTGCCGGGCTGAAGCTCTGGGTTGGAGCGCACGAAGGCGATGAGCTGCTGCAGTTCAGCCTCGGTCAACGGACGCCCCAGGTAGGTTTCGGCGAATTGGATAATTGTGCTGAGCTGCTCGTCCATGAATCCGCTCCAAAGCAGGGATTGAAGCCAGCAATCTAGACGCGGATCCACAGACTCGCCAGCAGGATTTACTGGGCACAACCGAACCGGGTAGCCGGCATGGAGGCCCATGCGCGCTCGATTCGGTGACTGCAGAATGCTCGTGTTATGCGGGGTCGAGGATGAAAGCCGCGGATAGGGATAAAAACGAAAGTGGGGCCGTCGGCACGCAGGCAAGGCGACGCCTGCCCGCGTGCTTCCGATGCTGGGCACCCGCTTGCGTTCAGCAGCGGGCGCTCACCAGCGAAGGTCCGGTCAGATGAAGGCTTGACGGGCCTTGCCACGCGGCAGGCGATTGCGACCAGGCATCTGCGCCAGGCGCTGCTGCCATTCGGCGCGGGCCGATTTGACGGAAGCGGGTTGCGCCACTTCGGCAACGACGACAGTTGCGGGTTTTGCAGGCTTGGCAGGAATAGCGGAAGCAACGGAGGCTTGCGCAGCGACCGGCGCCGCAGCAGCCTTCTCGGCCTTGGCGGCGGCCCGCAGCTCGGCGAGGCTCGGGGTCTTGCGTGCGGGTTCTACGGCCTGTTTCTCGATGGAGCGGAGGCAAAGCTTGCAGGATACCTGGGCGGCATCAGCGCTGCTGTTCTGGCTCGTGGTGGCGCGGCCGCAGGCGGCGGTCTCTGGAGAGGAGGAGTAGTGAATTACCAACGTGTTGTCTCCTGATTTTGGGGCGCGGGATTCTACACGGGCATCCAGGCTGCATGAACCACAGATGACCAGCGGCCCCAATGGTGCAGTCGGCCCCTTCCCCTCCTCCGTTCGCCCCTAGACAGACGCCTGCAGCAATTGTGCGATCTTTTTACGCAGCTCGCCATGCACGTTCTCGTCATAGGGCGGCGCGTTCTTCCAGTCGTAGAACCACACGGGCATGCGGCGCTTCTCTTCGGGCTCCGTGGGGTAGCGCGGGAACAGGTGGCAGTGCAGCTCCGGCTCGGAGTTGCCGAGAATCTCGTAGTTCATGCGCGCGGCGCCGGTGGCCTGCAGCACCGCATCGCCGATACGGGCCATGTCGAGCAGGTACTGGGCCCTGGCCTCGATATCCAGGTCGTTGAGGCTCGGCACCACCGGGTCGGGCAGCAGCAGGCAATAGCCGGTGAGGAACTGCACGTCCCCCATCACCGCCCAGCCGGATGGCATGCGGCAGATCACCTTGTCATTGGTGCCGTTGCGGGCCATTTCCACGCGCTGTGAAATCAGGGACATCGGTCGTCCTTACTGCTGATGGGGTCGGCGGTGCATGGGCGCAGGCCTGCGCACCGGGGGCTGGAGTTAACCACTGGCAACGGCCAGCAGGGAACCCCCGCACCGCTCAAGCACGGGCATTAGCGCGAATCAAACGAGGCGCTTCTGGAAGTAGAAGCGCGTGTGCCCCGGCGGGAAATCGGCGATCTCGCCGAACGCGGTATAGCCGTGCTTCTGGTAGAAGTCCGGCGCCTGGAAATCGAAGGTGTCCAGCCAGATGCCGACGCAGCCCTTCTCGCGGGCGGCCTCTTCGGCCATGACCATCAGCCGCGACCCCGTACCCTGCCCCTGGGCCTGTTCGGGGATGGCCAGCAGCTCGATGTACAGCCAGCCATAGAAGATCTCGCCGTAGAGCCCGCCGATGACCTCATCGCTGTGCTCGTCACGCACCAGCAGGGCCAGGGTGGCGCGCTGCGGATCCCCGGCGCTGGCCGTGTTATGGGCCCGGAGCGGCCTGAGGATGGCCGCGCGGTCTTCCTCGCTGGGGGTTGCCGTGATGTCGATGCGGGGGCTCATGGGCTAGTCCTTTAGAGGCTATTCATGGGGTTGCGAGCGGCTCTTCCACGAGCCGCGGCGGGCCACTATGTCGGGCCGTGCGTTGGCGCGCAATGGTCCCGTATCGCTGCGCCTCTCTACGCCGCCTCTGCCGGCATAAGCTGGCAGACCACCCGGTTGCGCCCCTCCTCCTTCGCCCTGTAGAGCATGGCGTCGGCCGTCGCGAGCAGGTCCCCCGGTTCGCAGCGGTCGGTGCCACTGACGCTGACCGCACCGATGCTCACCGAAACCACCGTGCTGGCCTGGGAGTGGCCGTGGGGAATGGCCAGGGCCACCACCGCCTGGCGCAACTGCTCCAGCAGGGGCGCGGGGTCTTCGCAGGCCGGCAGCAGGATCGCGAACTCCTCGCCGCCATAACGCGCCGCCAGGTCATAGGGGCGGCGCATGGCGCTCTGCAGCACATCCGCCACCGAGCACAAGGCCGTGTCGCCGGCCGCATGCCCGTAGTGGTCGTTGAACGGCTTGAAGAAGTCGACATCCAGCAGTGCGACGCTCAAGGGGCTCCTGTCCCTGCTGGCCTTGCGGCAGGCCACCCGCAGCGCTTCGTCGAGGGTGCGCCGATTGGCGATGCCGGTCAGGCCGTCGAGCCGGGCCAGCCGCTCCAGGGCCTGCTCGGCGTCACGCCGCACCGTGATATCGTGCAGCGTCAGCACCGCGCCCTGCTCGGGATCGTCCACATCCAGCAGCTTGAACTGCAGGGTGAACCAGCGGGTGCGCCCATCCTTGCGCAGCAGCTCGCAATCGCCGACGTAGGTGCCGCCGCGCAGCAGCACCGGCATGAAGAAGGACGCCTCCTGCTCGAAGGCCTTGTCGCTGGTGAAGATCACCCGCGTCGACTTGCCCGTCAGCTCACGGGGGCCGTAGCCGAACATCTGCTCGAAGCTGGCGTTGCAACGCAGGATCACGCGCTGGCGGATGAAGGCGATACCGGTGAGGGAGTTGTCGAAGATCGCCTGCTGCTCCAGCAGCGCCTGGTCCAGGTGCAGGGTGCGGCGCGCCACCTCGTCTTCCAAGGCCTCACGCAGGGCGATTTCCTGGCGCTGGTACGCATCCAGCCGCGTCTGCGCATCCTCCAGGGTGCCGGCCAGCACGCTGAGCTCGTCGTTCGCGCGCCGGTCTTCCTCCGTCACCAGCGGCAGCAGGCCCGCCGTCCCTGGGCTGAAGCCACTCAACAAGGTGCTGAGGCGGGTCAGCCGGCGCGTCACCAGCCAGTGGAACAGCCACAGCAATGCGATGGAGAACACGAACGCCTTCACCCCCTGGGTGAGGACGACGATCAGCCCGCGATCCAGGGTCCGCTGGTAGACCAGGGCCAGGTTGGGCAGCACCCGTAGTTGGCCGACTACCACTGTGCGTGGGCCCAGGTCGTACTCCAGGGGGAACGCCTTCACGCCCTCCTTGCCGTCGAGGCTTTCGCCAATGGCCAGGCGCTGCTCATCGGTGCGCCCGTAGCGCAGCTCTGCGGCAGCCACCCAGGGCGAGCCCACCAGCCCCTTGAGCTGCGCCTCCACCAGGGGGCGGTCGAAGTTCCAGGCGGCCGCCGCGAGCCCTTGCAGATGGCTGTCGCGGACGAAGTTCAGGTGCTCTTCGAGGTCCGCCAGGTCACGTCGATAGTCGAGATACAGCTGCACGGACGTCGCCAGTACCGCGTTGATTGCACTGATCAGCAGCACCCAGGCCAGCATCCGCCTCGCCAGGGGGCGAACCGGTGTTTCAGGGTTGCGCGAAAGGCTTGTGTTCAACGAGAGCTTGCTCATAACTCTGGCGCTCTTCTAGGGGGAGATAGTCGATCAACATGTCTATCCAGGGGGGGCGTGGCCCGGCCTTGACCAGTTGCGCATCGATGTCGCGGATCACCCGCTCGCCCCACTCGCTGCGCACGCAGGCGATGTAGCCAAGCGTGTAGGGCGGGTCACCCGCCACCGCAAGCTGCCGCAGCGCGGTACCGGCCATTTCCGGGTGCTGCCGCTGGTACCAGCCCACCTCCAGCGGGTAGGCGAACAGGTAGTCGATCCAGCCAGCCGCCAACTGCTGCAGCGGCGCCCCGAAGTTGACGCCGGCCTTGAGCAACTGCGGCGGGTAGCCCACCTCGCGCAGCGCGGCGTTGATCTTCGGGGAATACCCACGCCGCTCGCTGACGGCGGTAACCAGCTGGGTATCGGCGAGCAACCGGCGCACATCCACCCGCCCCGCGCCATCGACGTAAGGGGCCACCTGGGGGATGCGGTCCTCGCGGACCAGCACTTTCTGGGCCGACAGGAAGAACACCGGACGGCTAAACAGCATGGCCTTCTCGCGCCCGGGCAACTTGAGCGTGGTGGAGTGGCACACCGGCTCGCCACGCTCCATCAGCGCATAGGCACGCGCGAAGCTGGCTTCCTCGAATTCATGGTGGTATTGCGGCATGTGCTGCTGCAGGTAGCGCAGCATGTCGGCGGCGATGCCCGGGCCGGGCATCTGCGGCCCCACCTCGGTAAATGGAGGGAAATCGTTGATCAACCAGCGCAGGCGCTCCCCATCGGCATTGGCGGCGCTTACGGCGAACAACAAGCAGCAACCCAGGATTCGAGCCAGCACGACCACAACCCTCTCCAAGGAGGTGTTGTTCCAGTAAAGCAAAGCGAAGCGGCTTGCGCGAACCGGGGCCCCAAAGCCTTAGCGCCTGACGCTGCGACGCGTCCGGTTTTCGCCAGACCCTGGCCGCAGCTGGGTTAACATGCCGCGCCGAAAATCCCACGCCCTGGCTGCTTATGTCCTCCAACGCGCTGTACACCGACCTGTCCTCCTACTACGACCTGATGTGCGCCGACATCGACTACCAGGCGCAAAGCCACTGCGTGCGCCGCCTGCACCAACTGTTCGGCACCCCGGGGCTTCGTCACCTGGACCTGGCCTGTGGCACCGGCCCGCATGTGCGTCACTTCCTCGATTTCGGATATCGCAGCGCCGGCCTGGACATCAACCAACCCATGCTCGACCTCGCCCAGCAGCGCTGCCCGGACGCGCAGTTCAGCTGCCAGGACATGGCCAGCTTCCGCGTCGACGAGCCCCAGGACCTGATCACCTGCTTCCTCTACTCCATCCACTACAACCCCGGGCTGGAGCAGCTGCGCGCCTGCCTGGCCAGCGTCCACGCCGCGCTGGCGGAGGGCGGCGTGTTCTGCTTCAACACGGTGGACAAGGGGCAGATCGACAACCGCTCCTTCGTGCGCCACAGCGCGGAGCACGACGGCAGCCGGTTCAGCTTCGGCTCCGGCTGGTACTACAGCGGCGAAGGCGAGCGCCAGGCACTGCGCCTGAGCATCGAGAAAACCACCGCCGGCATCACCCAGAGCTGGCAGGACGAACACCCCATGGTCGCCCTGACCTTCGCCGAGCTGCAGCAGTTGTTGCAGCCGCACTTCGAGGTGCAGGTGTTCGAGCACGACTACGAGCGGATCACCCCCTGGGCTGGCACCTCCGGCAATGCCCTGTTCGTCTGCGTGAAGCGCTGAGCGTCACCGCCGCTACGGAAGCAGGCCTGAGGCTCAGGCGGTCTGGTCGAGCAATACCGGCGGGGTAAATGGACCGTAGATTGCCCGCCGCGCCGGGCTCAAGACTGAGGAAGGCGCGGCTGCAGTGACTATTCCGGTACACCAACGCCCGCCTCCAGCAGAGGCAGGCATTCATGCGCAGCGGCTTACTTCACGCTGTACTCGCGACCCCACAGGCGCACGGCCTTGGGCCCTTCCACCGGGCCCTGGAACACGAACCGCTGCCGTACGCCGGTTTTCGGCGGCACGGTGACTTCCTCGGGGTTTTCCATGGGCACCAAGTTGCTGGAGTAGTCATCCTGATCGATGGCCAGCAAAGCGCCGTTGTGCAGCAGGTTGATCAGGCGCACGGGCTTTTCGGTGAGGTTCTTGAAGCCCAGCAAGGCGCCGAAGTTCTCGTCGGTGGTATCGACCTTGAGCAGCTTGACCTCGACCTTGCCTTCCAACTGGTCGAGCTGGGAGATGACGATGGCACCGTCCGCGCCCTGGGCGGATTCGCGGCCTTCGGTGATGCCCTGAGAGGCGCCACCCAGCAGGTTCTTGCCAGCGGAGATGGCGGTGGAAACGGCAGCCTTGGCCGACTCCTTCAGGGTGCTGGCGTCTTCCGCCGGCTCTTCGGCCCACACCGTGGTCGCGCCCAGCAGCAGCGCCAATGCCACGCCAATCCTTGAACTGTTGCCCATGCTCGTTGCTCCTTTGTCTGCGCCGTACGGCCGCGGATTCCTGGGCAGCTTTTTAGCATAGGCGCCGTCCGAAAACAGCCGAGCATGCAGCGCTTTTGGCGTTGGGCCTCGCTGCGCTCGACACCAACCTACGACGCTGCCCTCTACCACGTGCTGACCGATGGGTAGGGTGGATGGCGCTCTTTTCATCCACCAGGCGGCGCCATCTGGGAAGCA
>BATO01000063.1 GCA_000474255.1 Aquipseudomonas alcaligenes MRY13-0052 | reverse complement strand
TATATGGGGTCGCAATTTGTCGGTTCAAGGGGGAGGGGTGATTGTCAGGCGGAAAACAAACACTGTATAAATACCCAGCCATCGCCCTGGGAGTGCCGCCATGCTGGTCCACCTTTCCGTTCACAACTACGCCATCGTCGAACACCTCGATCTCGAACTCGCCGGCGGCATGTCGGTGATCACCGGCGAGACCGGTGCAGGCAAGTCGATCATGCTCGACGCACTCGGCCTGACCCTGGGCGACCGCGCCGACAGCGGCGTGGTGCGCCCCGGCGCGGACAAGGCCGACATCCTCGCCAGCTTCGACCTCCACGACATCCCCGAGGCCCGCACCTGGCTCGCCGAGCGCGACCTGGACAACGACGGCCCCTGCATCCTGCGCCGGGTCATCACCGCCGAAGGCCGCTCGCGCGCGTATATAAATGGCACCCCCTGCCCCCAGGGCGACCTCAAGACCCTGGGCGAGCTGCTGATCGACATCCACAGCCAGCACGAGCACCAGTCCCTGCTCAAGCTCGACACCCACCGCCGCCTGCTCGACGAATTCGCCAGCGCCAGCGAACTGGCCCGCCAGGTCCAGCTCGCCGCGCAGCGCTGGAAGCAGACCCGCCAGGAGCTGGAGCGTCTGTCGCGCAGCGGCGAAGAACAGCGTGCCCGCCACCAGTTGCTCAGCTATCAGTTGGAAGAGCTGGAGAACCTGGCCCTCGGCGAATCCGAACTCGACCAGCTGGAGCAGGAGCACAAGAACCTCTCCAACGCCGAAAGCCTGCTCGCCGGCTGCCGCCAGGTGCTGGACATGTGCAGCGAAAGCGACGCCGGCAACGTGCTCAGCGCCCTCACCTCCAGCCTCAACCGCCTCACCGCCTTCAACACCCAGCAGGGTGCCATCGCCGAAGCCGTCAACCTGCTGGCCAGCGCCCAGATCCAGGTGGAGGAAGCGGTTGGCGAGATCAATCGCTTCATCGATCACTTCGACGCCGACCCGCAGCGCCAGCAGCAACTGGAAGAGCGCCTCGACAGCATCTATACGCTGGCACGCAAGCACCGCGTACACCCGAGTGAGCTGGCCAACCTGCAGCAATCCCTGCTGGAAGAGATCGAAGCGCTGAATGCCGATGACGAAGCCGTCGAGCGCCTGACCGAAGAACTCGAGTCCTACACCCGTCACTACCAGACCAAGGCGGCGGAGCTGAGCAAACTGCGCGGCAAATCCGCCGGCAAGCTGGCCAAGGCCGTGGAGGTGGAAATGCAGCGTCTGGGCATGCCCGGCGGGCGCTTCACCGTCGAGCTGCACCCGTTGCCGGCACAGGATCCGCAGGCCAACGGCATGGAGCAGGTCGAGTTCCTGGTCAGCGCCAACCCCGGCCAACCCCTCAAGGCACTGGCGAAGGTCGCCTCGGGTGGCGAACTCTCGCGTATCAGCCTGGCCATCCAGGTGATCACCGCCCAGACCTCACGGGTACCGACCCTGGTCTTCGACGAAGTGGACGTGGGCATCGGCGGCCCCACCGCCGAAGTGGTCGGGCAACTGCTGCGCCGCCTCGGCGAGCGCGGCCAGGTGCTCACCGTCACCCACTTGCCGCAGGTAGCAGCACAGGGTCACAACCACCTGTTCGTGCACAAGCTGCGCGGCAGCAAGGAAACCCGCACCGCCGTCTCCAACCTCACCGAAGCCGCGCGCATCGAGGAGATCGCGCGCATGCTTGGCGGACTCGACCTCACCGACGAATCCATCGCCCACGCCAGGAAAATGATCACCAGCGCCCAGGGCTGACTTCCCAATGCGCGAAAACGAAGAAGGCGACCCGAGGGTCGCCTTCTTTCGTTTCTGGCTGGCAGCGCGCTTATTTTTTCTTGCGCACGTACAGCACCAGATTGTGATCGACCAGCTCGAAGCCATGCTCCTTGACGATCTCTTTCTGGCGTTTCTCGATCTCGGTATCGAAGAACTCGATCACTTCACCGCTATCGACACAGACCATATGGTCGTGGTGGCCGCCGTCGGCCAGCTCGAAGACGGCGTGGCCGCCATCGAAGTTGTGGCGCACCACGAGACCGGCAGCCTCGAATTGGGTCAGCACGCGGTAGACAGTCGCCAACCCCACGTCCTCACCCGCCTCCATCAGTGCCTTGTAGACATCTTCGGCACTCATGTGGCGCTGCTCGGTGGAGTCAAGCATCTGCAGGATCTTGACTCGAGGCAGGGTCACCTTGAGGCCGGCTTTGCGAAGTTCGTTATTTTCAACCATGGTCAGCTTTCTCGTGGACGCTGCTTCGCAGCTTCCCTTAATGCGGGTATGATCGGATTTTCGTTGCCCAGCCAAGATAGTGGAAGTCACCCACCGATGCAAAACACCAAGCTCTTGCTGACCAGCCTCACCTTCGCAGGTCTGGTCGCACTCGCCGGCTGTTCATTCCCCGGGGTTTACAAAATCGACATCCAGCAGGGCAATGTCGTGACGCAGGACATGATAGACCAGTTGAAGCCCGGAATGACCCGGCGACAAGTGAGGTTTATCATGGGCAACCCGCTGATCACCGACACCTTCCACGCCAACCGTTGGGATTACCTCTACAGCATCCAGCCCGGCGGCGGTGAGCGCCAGCAGGAGCGCGTCAGCCTGGTGTTCGACGGCAGCGACCAACTGGTCGGCCTGGCCGGTGACTTCATGCCTGGCGTGAGCCGCGACGAAGCCATTCTCGGCAGCGACGGCAGCACCGAAGTGAAGAGCGAGAAGCCTGCCCAGCAACAGCAGGAAGAGAAGCCGAAGCCCGGCTCGCTGCTCGAGCAGATCCAGAAGGAAGTGGACCAGGTGGAAACCGTACCGGTGCCCACGCCCGAGCCGCTGGAAACCTCGCCGCAGTAATCACTGCGCAGAAAAAAGCCCGGACTGGTTCCGGGCTTTTTCATGGGCGCCTGTTATGCAATCCGCCGCCTTATTCCTCTCCCGACCGCGTCTGGGCGGCACGGGCCGCGCGGAGCTTGCGCACTTCCTTCGGGTCGGCGAGCAGCGGGCGGTAGATCTCGATGCGATCCCCCTCCTCCAGCACACGCGACTCGGGATTGGCCAGCGCCTTGCCAAAAATTCCCAGCGGGCAGGTGGCCAGATCCAGCTCGGGGAACTCCGCCGCCAGCCCTGACGCCATCACTGCCGCACGCGCCGTAGCGCCCACGGCCACCTCCAGGCTCAGCAAGCGCTGACGATCGGCCAGCGCACAGACGACTTCGATACCGATCGACTCAGCCATGAAGCTGCTTGGCCCGCTGACAGAAAGCGTCGACCAGGGTATTCGCGGCCTGATTGAACAGCGGCCCGAGGGTCGCCTTGACGATGGGGCCGGCGTAGTCGAACGACAGATCCAGGCTGATCTTGCAGGCCTTCTCGCCCAGCGCCTTGAAGTTCCACACGCCGTGCAGCTCGCTGAATGGGCCTTCTTCCAGGTTCATTTCGATCACCTGCCCCGGTACCAGCCGGTTGCGGGTGACGAAGCGCTGACTGAGCCCGCCCTTGGCCACACCGAGGCTGGCGACCATCTCGGTTTCGCTCACTTCCAGCACTTCGCTGGAGGAGCACCAGGGCAGGAACTCGGGGTATCTCGCCACGTCGTTGACCAGATCGTAGAGCGCCTGCGCAGGGTACGGCAGCAGAGCGGAGCGCTGGATATGGGTGGTCATCTGGGCCTCTGAACGTCGGTCAGTCGGCTGCACCGGAGCGAGCAACACGGCTGGTCAAAAAAAGAGCGCGCATTGTCAGGGATTCACCCCTCGCGCTCAAGCCTACGCCGCCGTAGCGGCCTCGCCTGGGACTCCCTATAATGCCGCGCCTATGGCTAAGCAAAAGAAACATCCCCAAGGCACCATCGCGCAGAACAAGAAGGCTCTGCATGACTACTTCGTCGAACAGCGCTTCGAGGCCGGCATGGCTCTCGCAGGCTGGGAGGTCAAGAGTCTGCGCGCCGGCAAAGCCCAACTGGTGGACAGCTACGTGTTGCTCAAGGACGGCGAAGCCTGGTTGCTCGGCAGCCACTTCACGCCCCTGAAAACCGCCAGCACCCACGTGATCGCCGACCCGGTCCGTACGCGCAAACTGCTGCTGCACAAGCGCGAACTGAGCAAGCTGATCGGCGCGGTCCAGCAGAAGGGTTATGCCTGCGTGGCACTGTCGCTCTACTGGAAGGCCCACCTGGTCAAGTGCGAGATCGCACTGGTCAAGGGCAAGAAGGAATTCGACAAGCGCGCCACCGAGAAGGAGCGCGACTCCGATCGCGAGATCGCCCGCGTCATGCGCACCAAAGGCAAGGAAGACTGAGCGCCGACCCACGCCGGTCGCCGCTCCAGCCGCAAGGCTGATGCTTCAGATTCCCTGCCTGCGTTGCGCGCGTTCCATCCGTAGCGCTTCCAGCTGCCCTTCCGCCAAGACCTCCTGCACGTAATCGATGTGCTGGTGCGAGATTTCCCGCGCCTCCTCGGCACGTCGCTCGACGATCGCCTCGAACAACGCCCGGTGCTGCCTCATCAGCATGTCGCGGGTCTCGCCGCGCTGCAGGTACATGCCTCCAATATTGGTGACCACGTTGTGCTTGAGCAGTTCGAACAAGCCGCGGATGGTGTGCAGCAGCACGGCGTTGTGGCTGGCTTCGGCGATCGCCAGGTGGAAGCGCGCATCGGCGGCACCCTCCTCTTCCCGGGTCGCCTTGCTGCCGGGCGTGTAGCAGGCCTGCAGCGTCTCGAAGGCTTCGCGCAGGCGTTCGTGATCGACCGAGGTCGCGCGCTGCGCCGCATAGAAGGCGCATGAACCCTCCAGCGTGTGGCGGAACTCCAGCAGGTCGCGCTGGGCATCCGGGTTGCCTTCCAGCAGCGACAGCAACGGATCGCTGAAGGTGGAGCCCAGCTCGGCGGACACATAGTTGCCGCCGCCCTGGCGGCTGATCAGCAAACCCTTGGCCACCAGCTTCTGGATCGCCTCGCGCAGCGACGGCCGGGACACCCCGAACTGCTCCGCCAGCAGGCGTTCCGCAGGCAGCCGCTCACCGGCCTTCAGGGTGCCTTCGAGGATCATCGACTCCAGGTGACTGACGATGTCATCCGACAGACGGCGCTGACGCACCTGACCAAATCCCATACCCCTCCCGCCTCTTTTCCACAGCCCATCCGGGCAGTCTGGCGCGGTAGCCCGCGCATATCCGGCGGCAGCCTAACCAGCCCCCGTCCGGCGCACAAGAAAAGCCCGATCACAACCCTCTCGACCAAAGTTGTAGGACAGGAAATTGACATGCGCACGGTAAGACTTTTACCCTGAGCCGTCGATTTTGTAAATTGGTATTACCAATTTCGACGAAGTACGCCAGATCCGGCCAATGCCTGCTGCAACGCCAAAAGCGTCGCGCCTACCCGGACGGCCCACAGGCACTCCAAAAACAATTACGGAGCCAACCACCATGCAAGCATGGCAACAGATCTACACCCCTCTCGGCAGCCTCGGCCTGTCCGCTGCCGTCGCCGTGATCCCGATCGTGTTCTTCTTCCTCGCCCTCGCCGTGTTCCGCCTCAAGGGTCACATCGCCGGCACCATTACCCTGGCGCTGGCACTTGCCGTCGCCATCTTCGCCTTCAACATGCCCGCCGACATGGCCTTCGCCGCGGCCGGCTACGGCTTCGCCTATGGCCTCTGGCCGATCGCCTGGATCATCGTCGCGGCGGTGTTCCTCTACAAACTCACGGTCAAGAGCGGCCAGTTCGAAGTGATCCGCAGCTCGGTGCTGTCGATCACCGGTGACCAGCGCCTGCAGGTGCTGCTGATCGGCTTCTCCTTCGGCGCCTTCCTCGAAGGTGCGGCCGGCTTCGGCGCCCCCGTGGCCATCACCGCCGCGCTGCTGGTCGGCCTGGGCTTCAACCCGCTCTACGCCGCCGGCCTGTGCCTGATCGCCAACACCGCACCGGTGGCCTTCGGCGCCCTGGGCATCCCGATCATCGTTGCGGGCCAGGTCACCGGCATCGACGCGTTCAAGATCGGCGCCATGACCGGCCGCCAACTGCCCTTCCTGTCGATCCTCGTGCCCTTCTGGCTGGTGGCGATGATGGACGGCTGGCGCGGCGTGAAGGAAACCTGGCCCGCGGCCCTGGTAGCCGGCGGCAGCTTCGCCATCACCCAGTACTTCACCTCCAACTTCATCGGCCCGGAACTGCCGGACATCACCTCCGCCCTGGTCAGCCTGGTTTCCCTGACCCTGTTCCTCAAGGTCTGGCAACCGGCCGGCGCGCAGAACACCGAAGTGGCCGGCGTATCCGGCGGCGCAGCGGTTCTCGGCGGCTTCGGCGGCCCGCGCAGCACCGAGCCTTCGCCCTACAGCTTCGGCGAGATCCTCAAGGCCTGGTCACCCTTCCTGATCCTCACCGTGCTGGTGACCATCTGGACCCTCAAGCCCTTCAAGGCGATGTTCGCCCCGGGCGGCGCCATGGAGCAGTTCGTCTTCATGTTCGCCATCCCGCACCTGGACCAGTTGGTCCTCAAAGGCGCGCCCATCGTCGCGGCCACCACGGCCATGCCGGCAGTGTTCAAGCTGGACCCGATCTCCGCCACCGGCACCGCGATCTTCTTCTCCGCGCTGCTGTCGATGCTGGTACTCAAGGTCAATGTTAAAAATGGTCTGACCATTTTTGGCGAAACCCTGGTCGAGCTGAAGTGGCCGATCCTCTCCATCGGCATGGTGCTGGCCTTCGCCTTCGTCACCAACTACTCGGGCATGTCCACCACCCTGGCGCTGGTCCTCGCCGGCACCGGTGCGGCCTTCCCGTTCTTCTCGCCCTTCCTTGGCTGGCTGGGGGTCTTCCTGACCGGCTCGGACACCTCGTCCAACGCCCTGTTCAGCTCCCTGCAATCCACCACTGCGCACCAGATCGGCGTCAACGACACCCTGCTGGTGGCCGCCAACACCAGCGGCGGCGTGACCGGCAAGATGATCTCGCCGCAGTCCATCGCCGTGGCCTGCGCCGCCACCGGGATGGTCGGCAAGGAATCGGACCTGTTCCGCTTCACCCTGAAGCACAGCCTGATCTTCGCCGCCTTCGTCGGCCTGATCACCCTGGCCCAGGCCTATGTCTTCACCGGCATGCTGGTCCACTAAGCCGGATCGGCTGCGCGTCGGCGATACGGCGTTGGAAATGGCCTCGGAGATGCTCACCTACAGTCGTAGGCTCCGCTCCCTCGGCCATTTCCGCCTTGTCTCGCTCTAGCTCGCTCGACCCTCGCAACGTGCCACGCTTCTTTCATTCAACGGTAGGGACCCCATGATCATCTCCGCCTCCACCGACTACCGCGCCGCCGCCCAGCGCAAGCTGCCGCCCTTCCTGTTCCACTACATCGATGGCGGCGCCTACGCCGAATACACGATGCGGCGCAACGTCGAGGACCTCTCCGGCATCGCCCTGCGCCAGCGCGTGCTGAAGAACATGTCCGAGCTGAGCCTCGAGACCCAGCTGTTCGGCGAGACCCTCGCCATGCCGGTGGCCCTGGCCCCGGTGGGCCTCACCGGCATGTACGCCCGTCGCGGCGAAGTGCAGGCGGCCAAGGCGGCGGCGGACAAGGGCATCCCCTTCACCCTCTCCACCGTCTCGGTGTGCCCCATCGAGGAAGTGGCCCCGGCCATCCAGCGCCCCATGTGGTTCCAGCTCTACGTGCTGAAGGACCGCGGCTTCATGAGGAACGCCCTGGAGCGCGCCAAGGCCGCCGGCGTCACCACCCTGGTGTTCACCGTCGACATGCCCGTGCCCGGCGCCCGCTACCGCGACGCCCACTCCGGCATGAGCGGCCCCAACGCCGCCATGCGCCGCGTGCTGCAAGCCATGACCCACCCCGCCTGGGCCTGGGACGTCGGCCTGCTGGGCAAGCCCCACGACCTCGGCAACATCTCCACCTACCGGGGCAACCCCACGGGCCTGGCCGACTACATCGGCTGGCTCGGCGCCAACTTCGACCCGTCGATCTCCTGGAAGGACCTGGAGTGGATCCGCGAATTCTGGGACGGCCCCATGGTCATCAAGGGCATCCTCGACCCCGAGGACGCCCGTGACGCAGTCACCTTCGGCGCCGACGGCATCGTCGTCTCCAACCACGGCGGCCGCCAGCTCGACGGCGTGCTCTCCAGCGCCCGCGCCCTGCCGGCCATCGCCGACGCGGTGAAGGGCGAGCTGAAGATCCTCGCCGACTCCGGCATCCGCACCGGCCTCGATGTGGTGCGCATGCTCGCCCTCGGCGCCGACACCGTGATGCTCGGCCGTGCCTTCGTCTACGCCCTGGCCGCGGCCGGCGGCGCCGGCGTCAGCAATCTGCTGGAATTGATCGACAAGGAAATGCGCGTGGCCATGGTGCTCACCGGCGCCAAGAGCATCAGCGAAATCAGCGCCGACTCGCTGGTACGCGAACTCGGCCGCTGATCCGCCCCACCCATAACGAACCGACGAGGCCGCCCGAGCGGCCCGCGCCAACCGTTGATGACAGGACCCGACCGATGAGCCTGCCCGCCGCCTTCCTCCAGACCGCCGAGCGCCTGATCCCCCGCGAGCGGCGCTTCGACGACCCGCTCTCCACCCTGGCCTTCGGCACCGACGCCAGCTTCTACCGGCTGATCCCCAAGCTGATCGTGCGGGTCGAGAGCGAGGCCGAAGTCATCGCCCTGCTCAAGGCCGCCCACGCGGAACAGGTGCCCGTGACCTTCCGTGCCGCCGGCACCAGCCTCTCCGGCCAGGCCATCAGCGACTCGGTGCTCATCGTCCTCGGCGACAACTGGAACGGCCGCGACATCCGCCAGGGCGGCGAGCAGATCCGCCTGCAGCCCGGCGTCATCGGCGCCCAGGCCAACGCCTGGCTCGCCCCCTACGGCCGCAAGATCGGCCCCGACCCGGCCTCGATCAACGCCTGCAAGATCGGCGGCATCGTCGCCAACAACGCCAGCGGCATGTGCTGCGGCACCGCGCAGAACAGCTACCACACCCTCGCCGGCCTGCGCCTGGTGCTGGCCGACGGCACCCTGCTCGACAGCGAAGACCCGCTCAGCGTCGCCGCCTTCCACGCCACCCACGGCGCGCTGCTGGAGCGGCTCGGCGAACTGGGCCGGCAGACCCGCGCCAACACCGAACTGGCCGCGAAGATCCGCCACAAGTACCGCCTGAAGAACACCACCGGCCTGTCCCTCAATGCCCTGGTGGACTACGACCAGCCGCTGGACATCCTCACCCACCTGCTGGTGGGCTCCGAAGGCACCCTCGGCTTCATCAGCGCGGTGACCTACGACACCGTGCCCGAGCACCCGCACAAGGCCTCGGCGCTCATCGTCTTCCCCGACGTCGAAACCTGCTGCCGCGCCGTGCCCGTGCTCAAGACCCAGCCCGTCTCCGCCGTCGAGCTGCTCGACCGCCGCAGCCTGCGCTCGGTGCAGGAGAAGCCCGGCATGCCCGCCTGGGTCAAGGGCCTGTCCGCCAACGCCTGCGCCCTGCTCATCGAATCCCGCGCCGCCAGCGCCAGCCTGCTGCACGAGCAGCTCGCGCAGATCACTGCCTCCATCGCCGACTTCCCGGTGGAGCAGAAGGTCGACTTCAGCGAAGACCCGGTCGTCTACAACCAGCTGTGGAAGATCCGCAAGGACACCTTCCCCGCCGTCGGCGCCGTGCGCCAGACCGGCACCACGGTGATCATCGAAGACGTCACCTTCCCCGTCGAACAGCTGGCCGCCGGGGTCAACCGCCTGATCGAGCTGTTCGACAAGCACCGCTACGACGAGGCGATCCTCTTCGGCCACGCCCTGGAAGGAAACCTGCACTTCGTCTTCACCCAGGGCTTCGACAGCCCCGAACAGGTCGCCCGCTACGACGCCTTCATGCAGGACGTCGCCCAACTGGTGGCGGTGGAATTCGGTGGCGCGCTCAAGGCCGAGCACGGCACCGGCCGCAACATGGCGCCCTTCGTCGAACTGGAATGGGGCCACGACGCCTACCAGCTGATGTGGCAGCTCAAGCGCCTGCTCGACCCGCGCGGCATCCTCAACCCCGACGTGGTGCTCAGCGAGGACCGCGAACTGCACCTGAAGAACCTCAAGCCGCTGCCCGCCGCCGACGAGATCGTCGACAAGTGCATCGAATGCGGCTTCTGCGAACCGGTCTGCCCCTCCAAGGGCCTGACCCTCAGCCCGCGCCAGCGCATCGTCATCTGGCGCGACATCCAGGCACGCAAGCGCGCCGGCATCGACACCCGCGAGCTGGAAGATGCCTTTGCCTACCAGGGCGTCGACACCTGCGCCGCCACCGGCCTCTGCGCCCAGCGCTGCCCCGTCGGCATCAACACCGGCGACTTGGTGCGCAAGCTGCGTGGCAACGCGGCCCACCACGCCGGCAGTGCCGACTGGCTCGCCGGCCACTTCGCCACCGCACTCAAGGGCGCACGCCTCACCCTGCGCCTGGCCGACGGCGCCCGCCGCCTGCTCGGCGCGCCGCTGCTGGAAAAAACCTCCGGCACCCTGCGCCGCCTCTCTGCCGGGCGCCTGCCGCAATGGACGCCCGCCCTGCCCCAGGCCGCCAAGCCCATCCAGTTCACCCCGCCGGCCAACGACGCCCGCCCCCGCGTGGTCTACCTGGCCGCCTGCGTATCCCGCGCCATGGGCCCCGCCGCCAGCGATGGCGAACAGGTGCCGCTGGTGGACAAGACCCGCATGCTGCTGGAAAAGGCCGGCTACCAGGTGGTCTTCCCCAGCCAGCTGGAAAGCCTCTGCTGCGGCCAGCCCTTCGCCTCCAAGGGCTACGCCGAGCAGGCCGAAAGCAAACGCCGCGAGATGATCGACGCCCTGCTGGAAGTCAGTCGCGGCGGCCTCGACCCCATCTACTGCGACACCAGCCCCTGCACCCTGCGCCTGGTGCAGGACGGCCTCGATTCGCGCCTGGACCTGTTCGACCCGGTGCGCTTCATCCGCACCCACCTGCTCGACCGCCTGGAGTTCACCCCCCAGGACAAGCCCATCGCCGTGCACGTCACCTGCAGCACCCAGCACCTGGGCGAAGCCCAGGGCCTGATCGACCTGGTGCGTCGCTGCACCCGCGAAGTGGTGGTGCCCGAAGGCATCCACTGTTGCGGCTTCGCCGGCGACAAGGGCTTCACCACCCCGGAACTCAACGGCCACGCCCTGCGCAGCCTGAAGGACGCCGTGCAGATCTGCGAAGAAGGCATCTCCACCAGCCGCACCTGCGAAATCGGCCTCACCCAGCACGGCGGCATCGACTACCACGGCCTGGTCTACCTGGTGGACCGCGTCACCCGCCCACGGGCCATCTGAACCTCAAGCTGCCGTGCATCGCACGGATTGCGCCCCGCCCAGTGCGGGGCTTTTTTTGCCCGGCAAAAACGCCTCTACCCGACTCCCGGCCAAGCGCAACGGCAAGCGAAACGGCACCCCGGGCGCAATCCGCAATGGGTTTCATCCCGCCTCCCCTTCCCGACGAAATGTCAGCCCTGAAGCCCGCGAAACCCGGCACGCGAAAACCCCTGAAAACACCGCGCAGCCCATCTAGCACGGCGCCTCCAGCCTGGCCATCATGACTTCGAAAAATGATGGCCAATTGTCAGCATTGCTCAGTTTCGGCCCAGGGACCCGCTCATATACTCGCGCCCAAACCCTTTCCCTGGCCCGCACTACGCAGGCACTGCCCGACGACCACGGGGCAGGCCCTGGTGGCCCTCATCAAGGATCGCGCCATGAACCACGTCTATCGCACCATCTGGAACCACGCCAAAGGTGTCTGGCAAGTCGTTGGGGAGAACACCAAGCGGCAGGGCAAGACCAAATCGAGCAAGGCCGCCAGCGGCGCCGGCCTGCTGGCCATCGGTGCCCTGCTGAGCCCCGGCCTCTATGCCCAGGGCATCGTCACGGACGGGCGCACGGCCACCAGCGTGGTGCAGAACGGCGCGGTCACCGACATTCGCACCGAGACCATCCGCAACGGCAACGGCTTCAACTCCTTCTCGCAGTTCAACGTGGGCAGCGGCGAAACCGCCAACCTCTATGTACCGGATTCGGCCAACGCCCTGATCAACATCGTTCGCGACCAGCGCAGCGAGATCAACGGCATCCTCAACGGCTACAAGAACGGCCAGATCGGCGGCGACATCTATTTCGCCAACCCCCACGGCATGGTCGTGGGCGAGTCCGGCGTGATCAACGTCGGCTCCCTCACCGTCACCACCCCCGACAGCGCCTCCCTTGAGCGCCTGATCGGCGCCGACGGCAAGATCGACGACCTCGCCGTGGCCCAGCTGAAGTCCGGCAACCTGCCCCTTTCCGAATCCGGCCTGGTGTCCATCCGTGGCCAGGTCAACGCCAAGGGCGCCGTCACCCTCAGCGCCCGCGACGTCGGCATCGGCGCCAGCGGTCGCGTCACCGCCGGCCAGCAGGCCATGCCGCGCATCGAGCAACTGGTGAACATCGACGGCCTCGACAGCGCCGCCGCCATCACCGAGGTCAACGGCGAGATCCGCATCATCGCCGAGAACGACGTGCTGATCGCCGGCCAGGTGAACACCGACGGTGTCGCCGGCAAGTCTGCCGGCGAGATCGAGATCCGCGCCGGCCACGACATCACCATCGCCGACGGCGGCAAGGTCTCCGCCTCGGGCCAGGGCGCCCACTCCGACGGCGGCAAGGTCGTGATCAAGGCCAAGCAGCAGAGCACCCTGGCCAAGGGCGGCACCGTGGCGGCCAACGCCGGCACCAGCGGCAACGGCGGCCAGGTCGAACTCTCCGCCGACGAAAGCGTGACCTGGGCCGGCACCCTGGAAGCCAAGGCCGGCCAGGGCGGCGCCGTCGGCCACGTGCTGATCGACCCGCGCGAAATCAACCTCACCCAGGACCAGCGCCTGGGCGGCACGAACTACAGCCTGCAGGCCTCGGAGAAGATCAACGTCGCCGACGGCGTGATGATCTCCACCCGCAACATCACCAACTACCAGACCGCCAGCCAGCAGGAGCACCGCGACGCGGTCTCCGTCGGCGACTCCGGCGACATCACTCTGGAAGCGCCGACCATCGTCCTCGGCCAGAACGCCAAGCTCTACGCCCATACCAACAACGCCGCCTTCGAAGCCGGCGACGTCACCCTCAAGGCCATCGCCGCCGAGGGCGCCCTGCTCACCCCCGGCATCCTCGTCGGCGTGGGCAGCAACAAGACCGAAATCACCCTGGGCGCCGGCGCCGAGATCCGTGGCGGCCAGGTCACCCTCAGCGCCGAATCCTCCACCGCGCTGACCGACAGCCTGTCCAGCGACGGCCTGTACAACGGTGTCGACGCCAACGGCCACCCCATCGCCCAGGTCCTCGACGACGACGAGCTGGAAGAACAGCGCCAGGCCCTGGCCGATGCCGGTGTGCAGACCGATGACGACGGCGGCAGCGACTTCTTCGGCGGCCTGCTCGACACCCTCGCCAGCAGTGGCCTGCTGGCCTCGGTGCAGGTGCTCGATGCCCAGTCCAAGGTCAACATCGGCAACGGCGTGAGCATCATCGGCAGCAACGATGTGAACATCTCGTCCCACGCCAGCACCAACGCCCAGGCCGAGGTCGCCGACCTGCCGGTGGGCGCCGTGGTCTCGGTGACCAACACCGACGCCCAGCTCAACGTCGGCCAGAACGTCCGCATCGAATCCCTGGGCGGCAACGTCAACCTCAAGAGCCAGTCCGACACCACCGTGGAAACCGCGGTGGAAGCCGGCGCCCTCGAAGGCCTGCCGATCACCCTCACCGCCAACGTCACCTCGGCCAAGGGCCGCGCCACCACCACCGTCGGCTCCGGCAGCCTGATCAAGGCCGCCTTCGACGCCAGCGTCAGCGCCGAGCAGGTCAAGGTGTTCGACGTCAGCGCCCAGGCCGGCGACGCCGAGGGCGCCATCGGCGTCTCGGTGCTGGTCGCCCTCTCCGACCTGCAGGCCCGCAACGATTTCAACGGCACCCTGGAGGCCGGCGGCAACGCCTCCCTGGAAGCCAAGGTGGACACCCAGTCCAACAGCCACGAAGCCTCGGTGATGCTCGGCGACGAGAACAAGATCGTCGCCACCCTGGAAGAGAAGATCGGCGAAGCCGGCGAAGACCCCACCGAGCTGCTCCAGGCCAAGACCAAGGACGGCATCAAGGAGCTGCTGAAGAAGCTCGTCGAGAAGGGCGAGGAAGAAGAAGGCGAGAAAGGCGGCAGCGAGCAGAGCAAGGGCTTCCTCGATGAGCTGGGCGCCGCCGGCGCCCTGGCCTACATCAACCACGACAACCAGGCGCTGCTGAACCTGGGCGGCCAGGCCAAGGTCAAGGCCGGCCAGGATGCCAGCCTCAACGCCGAGGTCACCGACCTGCTGGACTCCACCGTGTCCTCGGTGATCTCCGACAAGAAGAACGCCGACAAGCCGTTCGACTTCAGCACCGAAAGCACCGGCAAGAAGAACGGCGTGGGCGTCGCCATCCTCATCAGCAACCAGGACAACGACGCGGTGCTGACCGTGCGCCCGGGCGCCGAGCTGGACGCCATGCAGGCCCTCAGCCTCAACGCCAAGACCAGCCTGCCGTGGCTGGACCAGAGCCGCCTGTCCAACCTGATCAAGGCCTT
The DNA here is from genome assembly GCA_000474255.1 of Aquipseudomonas alcaligenes MRY13-0052. Lineage (GTDB taxonomy): Bacteria > Pseudomonadota > Gammaproteobacteria > Pseudomonadales > Pseudomonadaceae > Metapseudomonas > Metapseudomonas solani. The sequence goes on along the minus strand of BATO01000063.1, from coordinate 21,510 downwards.
CAGCGCCGACAACCTCAGCGACTTCCTGCAGACCATCAACGAAGGCCAGATGTTCAGCACCTGGGTCAACGCCGCCACCGCCGTCTCCGGCGAAGGCGCCCAGGACAGCGGCACCACCCTCAGCGGCATGGTCGACATCAACCACGTCGGCCTCAACGCCAAGGTGGACGTCGCCGATGGCGTCAACATCAACCAGGACCTGGCCTACCGCGGCCAGGAACAGACCGTCGACATCGAAGCGCGCACCGAATCGCAGATGGTCAACGTCGCCGCCGACCCGGGCCTGTTCAACAACGAAGGCGGCAAGAACGGCTTCGGTGCCGGCCTCATCGCCGGCATCTACAACAACAGCGCCCAGGCCACCGTCGGCGCGGTGAACCTCTACGCCAGCGAGCTGAACGTCAACGCCGTCACCGACGTCGACATCCTCAACTACGCGGTGGCCGGCTCCAAGGGCGGCACCAACGCCCTCAGCGGCTCGGTCTCCGTCTCCGTGCTGGACAACGTCACCCGCGCCGGCATCGACGACGGCGCCCACCTGGTGGTGACCGACGAGAACGGCGGCAGCGGCGACATCACCATCAACGCCAGCGATGAGACCGACAGCCTGACCATCACCGGCGGCGTGGTGAAATCCACCAGCAAGGCCGCCGGCGTCGCCGTCGGCGTGCACGCCTTCGACCGCACCACCGAAGCCTGGCTGGGCAGCGGCGACACCCAGCTCGCCGCCGGCTCCGTGGCCGCGTCCGGCGGCCTCAAGGTCGGCGCCAGCGCCGATGGCCGCATCGGCAACTACGCCCTGTCCGTAGCCCTCACCGCACCGCCGGCACCCAGCACCCAGCCCGCCGCGCAGTCCCGCGAGGGCACCGGTTCCTTCGGCATCAACGTCTCCGGTTCGGCGGCGGTGAACACCCTGGACAACCTGGTTCGCGCGCGCATCACCGACAACCTCGACATCGATGCCGGCGCGGTCAACGTGCAGGCCAGCGACGACACCGCGCTGCACGCCATCGCCGGCGGCGCCGCGGTCTCCAGCAATACCGGCAACGGCGTCGGCCTGGCCGGTGCCTACACCCAGAACACCGTGGACTCCCTGGTGGAGGCCGAGCTGGCCGCCACCGGCGACGTCACCGCGCGCCGCCTCGACATCGCCGCCGACAACGAAGCCAGCGCCCTGTCGATCTCCGCCGGTGTCTCCGCCAGCGCCTCGGCCAGCAGCTACCAGGTGGCCGGCTCGGTGAGCGTCAACTCGATCGACAGCACCACTCGCGCGCGCCTCGCCGACGGCGCCATCGATGCCGTCGACGGCGTCACCGTCAGCGCCCGCGACGACTCCAGCATCCACGCCGTGGCCGGTGCCGCCAGCTTCGGCGGCAAGGCCGGCGTCGGTGCGGGCCTGTCGATCAACAGCATCGACGGCGCCACCGAAGCCGTGGCCGATGGCCTGCGCCGCCTCGACAGCAACGCCGGCCTCAGCCTCAACGCCAGCAGCGACGCCGACCTGGTCTCGGTGGCCGCCGCCATGGGCTACTCCAACCAGTACGCCTTCGACGGCGCCGTGGCCATCAACCAGCTGGACCACGACACCCTCGCCGCCCTGCGCGACAGCCACGACCTCAATCTCGGTGGCGCCCTGGCGGTGAACGCCGGCAACACCAGCAGCATCTGGACCGCCTCCGGTTCGGCCGCCATCGGCAACGACGGCGCCGTGGGTGCCAGCTTCGGCTACAACACCATCAGCGACCGCGTCAGCGCCGAGATCCTCGACAGCGACGCCGAAGCCGCCAGCATCGCCGTGCAGGCGAACCAGCAGAGCGACATCAACGCCCTGGTCGCCGGTGGCGCCGTGGCCGCACGCTCCTCCGCCGTGGCCGGCTCCATCGCCATCAACACCATCGACAACCGCACCAGCGCCCGTACCGATGACTCCAGCCTGACCAGCCACGGCTCGCTGCTGGTGAACGCCCAGGACGCCTCGCGCATCCGCAGCCTCACCGGTGCCCTGGCCTACGGTGGCCAGGGTGCGGGCATCGGCATCGCCGGTTCCTACAACCAGATCTCCGGCGCGGTCTATGCCGGCATCAACGGCGGCAACCTCCAGGCCGGCGACCTGCTGCGCGTCAGTGCCCTGCGCAACCAGCAGCTGCAATCCCTGGCCGCCGGTGCTGCGGTGGGCAACAACGTCGGCGTCGCCGGCTCGGTGGCCGTCAACAGGGTCGGCGGCTCCACCCTGGCCGAGATCGGTGACGGTGCCCAGGTCCACAGCGACGGCAGCCTGCTGCTGACCGCACGCTCCGACAGCGACATCGAAACCGTGGCCGGCGCCCTGGGCGTGGGCCTGTCCGGCGTCGGCCTGTCCGGCGCGGTGGCGGTCAACCAGCTCGAAGGCACCACCACCGCCCGGGTCACCGGTGCGTCCACCCACCTGAGCGCCGACGGCCAGGGCGCCGCCCGCGCCATCGACAACGGCCAGCTCAACGGCAACATGGGCAGCGACCTGCGCGATCGCACCCTGCAGGAAAGCATCAAGGGCATCGGCGTCGTCGCCAGCAGCACCGACGAGATCGACACCGTTTCCGTCAGCGTCGGCGGCGGTTCCAGCGTCGGCGTGGCCGGCGCGGTCACCGTCAATAGGGTCGGCGGCTCCACCCTGGCCCAGGTCAGCGGTGCCACCCTCGACAGCGACGCCGCCACCCAGGTCGGCGCCTACCACCACACCCGCGTCACCACCGGCAACGGTGCCGGCGCAGGCGGTGGCACCGCCGGGGTCGGCGTGTCCACCACTACCAACATCCTCGACCACGACACCCAGGCCCTGGTCGCGAACGCCACCCTCGGCAGCGACGCCGGCATTGGCGTGAACGCCCGCGCCACCCACGACCTCAACGCCGTGGTCGTCGGCGCCGCCATCGGCGGTACCGCCGGAGTCAACGGCTCGGTGGCCGTCACCACCCTGGCCGGCACCGTGCGCAGCAACGTGCAGGGCTCCAACCTGCGCAGCGACGCCGGTGGCATCGAGATCGCCGCCGACGCCGACAACGACCTCGACATCGTCGCCGGTGGCGTAGCAGGCGGCGGTGTGGCCGGCGTCGGTGCCACCATCATCGTCACCGACCTCAACCAGCGCACCGAGGCCTCCACCTCCGGCGCCACCCGCCTGGACGCCAGCGGCCTCACCGCCATCGACGCCAGCGCCGCCCAGGACGTGACCATCGTCGGCTTCACCGGCGCCGGTGGCGGCACCGCCGGCGTGGCCGGCACCGTCAACGTGCTGGTCGCCAAGGGCCAGACCCTCGCCGGTGTCGGCGCGGGCAGCCAGATCAACACCCAGCTGGGCGGCGCCCAGCAGGACGTGCGCGTGCACGCCCAGGACAGCCTCGAAACCACCGACGTGCTCGGCACCGCCGGTGTCGGCGGCGTGGCCGGCGTCGGTGCCGGCGCCGACGTGCAGGTGGTGCGCAGCGGCGCCATCGCCAGCGTCGGCGACGGCGCCACGGTCAAGGCCGGCCGCGACATCACCGTCGAAGCCGAGAACAGCCGCGACATCGACTCCGTCTCCATCGCCGCCGCCGGCGGTGGCTACGTCGGCGCGGGCGCCGGCGTCTCGGTGGTCAGCGTCGCGTCCGGCGCCTCCTCCCAGGCCACCGGTAGCCTCGACAACAGCATCCGCAACGCCCAGGGCGTCGCTCGCAACTCCGGCCTCAACGGCCAGATGGGCAATGGCTTCGCCGGCTCCAGCCAGCTGCAGGCCGACATCAACGCCAACCAGCAATCCATCAGCCCCAACGACACCTTCCTCAGCACCCCGGACGGCACCGCCTACTCCGCCGCTGCACGGGTGGGCAACGCCACCCTGGACGCCGGCCGCAACGTCACCGTCAGCGCCCACAACAGCACCGATGCCCTCAGCGAGGCAGCCGGTGTAGCCGGCGGCCTGGTGGGTGCCGGCGCCGGTGTCTCGGTGATCAACGTCGGTGACCACAGCCTCGCCGAACTGGGCGGCACCCTGCGTGCCGGCGGCAACGTGCGCATCAGCGCCGAAGACGGCCAGGACGGCACCACCCAGGCCCTCGCCCAGGCGGGCGGTGGCGGTCTGGTGGGCCTCGGCGCCGCCGTGGCGGTGAGCGAGAAATCCAGCCAGACCACTGCGCGCATCCTCGACGGCGCCAACATCACCGCTGGCGGCGCCCTCAGCGTCGACGCCGACCTCGACCACGCGCTCAAGGCGCAGACCGTCGGCGTCAGTGCCGGCGGCGTGGCCGTGGGCGCCAGCATCGCCACCTCCAGCAGCACCGGCCAGGCCCAGGCACTGGTGGGCAAGAACGTGCAGGTCAGCGCCGGCAGCCTCGCCGTCGATGCCAGCGCGCGCTCCAGCAACAACGTCGACGCCGTCGGCGTCAGCGGCGGCATCGTCGCCGGCAACGCGGTGGTCGCCACCGCCAGCGACCACACCAGCGCCCGCGCCTGGGTCGACGATGGCAGCCGCGTCACCACCCAGGGCGCCATCGGCATCCGCGCCAGCACCGACCCGATGACCCGCGCCTTCGCCATCGGCGCCTCCGTGGGCGCCGGCGCCATCGGTGCCAGCGTCGCCACCGCCTCGGTGGACAACAGCGTGCAGGCCGGCACCGGCGCGGTGAACCTCACCGGCGGCTCGCTGGACGTGGACGCCGCCGCCCAGCGCACCCGCAGCCAGAGCGCCGAAGCCCAAGCCGTAGGCGCCAGCGGGGGTGCCCTGATGGGCCTCAACGCCACCGTCGCCAGCGCCAACCTGGACACCAACGTGCTCGCCGATATCGGCCAGGGCACCCAGCTCGCCATCACCGGCAATGCCGCGGTGAAGGCCAGCGACGCCACCCGGGTCAAGACCGACGCCACCGGCATCGCCGTCGGCGGCCTGCTGGCCATCGGCGCCAACGTCGGCCTGGCCGACATCGACGCCACCCAGCGCGTGCGCTTCGGCGCCACCGGCCTGGTGGGCGGCACCCTGGCCCTCTCCGCCACCGGGAGCAACGGCATCAGCGGTGATGCGGTGGCCGGCAGCGGCGGCGTGGTGGCCGGCAGCGCCTCCACCCTCAACCTCGACGCCACCAGCGCCACCACCGTGGACGTGCTGGGCAGCACCAACATCCTCACCGGCCGCACCGACGTACTGGCCGAGCACCGCCTCGACTACGCCGCCGACAGCGACTCGATCCAGGCCGCCATGGTCGGTGCCTCGGGCACCTTCATCGACCTCGACCTGGGTGCCACCACCCAGGTGCTGGTGCGCGACGGCGCCCGCGTGGCCGCGCTCGACGGCCTCGACATCGAAGCCCACACCATCACCCAAGGTGGCGCCGAGGCCTTCTCCGGCTCGGGCGGCGTGATCAGCGGCAGCGCCGTGCTGATCGACAACAGCATCCGCGACACCACCCGCATCCAGGTCGGCAACAACGTCGGCCTGGCCACCGTGGGCAGCCCGCTGGACATCGACAAGGGCCACCTGCGCCTGAGCGCCCACAACACCATGCGCGCCGCCGACACCGGCAAGCTCTCCGCCGGTGGCGCCATCGCCGCGCCCTACGCCGGCACCGAGATGGACGTGGACGTCGCCAACCAGGTGACCTTCGGCGACAACCTGAGCATGAAGAGCAGCGGCCTGTTGCAGGTCGGCGCGTACAGCGCCACCCGCGCCAGCACCAATGCCCGCGTGGATGTCTACGGCCTGGTGGGCGCCGGTGGCGGTGATTCGAAGATCGACCTGACCGCCGCCCAGCTGATCCGCTTCGGCGCCAACGCCGACCTGCTCGGCTATGGCAACCTCGGCCTGCGCGCCGGCCAGAGCGCCGACGGCAACCTGGCCAACGACATCCGCGCCACCGCCAGCACGGTGGTGGTCAACAACACGCTGATCCCGGTGACTGCGGTTCTGGATGCCGACGCCACCGCGACCACCACCAACGACCTGGTGTTCGGCACCGGCGCCCTGCTGCGCTCGGTGCGCAACGTCGACCTGATCGCCACCAACGGCGCGGTCAGCGCCAGCGGCGGCGGCGTGGGCAAGAACCCCTACCTGGCGCTGTTCTCCAGCGAGCAGACCACCCGCTCCGACCGGGTCAACCAGTTGGCCAGCCTGAACCTCGCCAACAGCCGTGTGGTGGCGGGCGCGGGCAACCGCCAGGAGGTCTACTGGGACGGCAACCAGCTGCGCACCGTGTCCTCGCTGAACGACCTGAGCGTGCAGTACAAGGCCGCCGGCAGCGCCAACGCGTTCCGCCCGCTGGCCGAGATCGACGCCACCCTGGCCAGCCTCAACCAGCAGCTCGCCGGCCTCACCCCGGGCTCGGCCGCGTACACCAGCCTGAGCGACCAGATCGCCCTCTACACCCAGATGCGCGCCAGCACCGCGCAGTCCCTGGGCGCCGGCGCCAACGGCAACACCACCGTGGACACCCTGGTGATCGGCGACATCATCGCCGGCGCCGGTGACATCCGCGTCGGTGCCGATCGCATCCAGCAGTCCGGTGCCAACCTGACCGCCTACGGCGCACCGACGGTGATCATCCACAACAGCTCCGACGACTACCTGGTGACCAACGGCATCCTGGTCTCCGCCGCGGGCACCGGTAGCATCACCTCCACCGGCGCGGCCAAGCTGGCCAACAGCGGCGCCACCCTGACCGAGGTGAAGCGCTCGCAGTCCGACTACTACGATGCCACCCAGCGCCCGAGCGTGCCCTCGATCGTCATCGAGAACACCTACGACACCAACCTGGCGGGCAACACCAGCCCGGCTCCGGGCATCCTGGTGCTCGGCGACATCGAGAACCTCAAGGGCAACACCTCGCTGAGCAACACCTCGGGCAACGTCTCGCAGTTCGCCACCATCGAGAGCTACCAGCTGAGCATGAACGTGCCCAACGGCGACCTGTTCGTCAGCCTGCCGGGCCGCAGCTGGAACCTGGCCTCGGTGCAGTCGGAGTGGGCCAACGTCATCAACGGCCTGAACCCGAGCAGCCTCAGCAGCGGCCGCAACGTCCCCGACGCCATCGCCGAGTTCGCCGCCAACGTGGTCTACAACGGCTCCTACGCCTTCACCAGCAAGGAAGCCTTCACCGACTACCTGATCCGCAACTACGGCAGCGGCAACGGCACCGACCAGCAGATCATCCTCGACGGCATGGTCCGCGGTTACTGGGAGACCGACGACGACAACACCGCCAACCGCGTCTGGTACAAGGACACCCGGTACGAATACAGCGGCAACATGTCGGCCAGCGACCATGACTTCTGGACCGGCAACACCGGTGTGTGGGACTGGCGCTACACCATGATGCAGGCCTACAAGACGCAGAACAGTGCGGCCCTGGGCCAATCCGACACCTCGGGCTCCACCGCCAGCGCCCTGCGCGTGGGCGGCGCCCTGGCGATCAACGCCAAGAACATCAACATCAACGCCGGCATCGAGGTGGGCGCGCGCACCGACTGGTCGCTGAACCTGGGCGCCGCCGCGGCCGCCGAGATCGCCAGCATCGCCAACGGCAACGGCCTGGTGCGCCTGAACAACGTCAGCGGCATCGCCGACGGCAACGGTGCCGACGAGGTGCCGGTGGTGTACTGGGATTCGGACAAGCAGCGCATCCAGGTGCAGCGCATCAACGCCGCCGGCGGCGGCTCGGTGTCGCTGACCGGCAACATCATCAACACCAACACGGTGGGCAACATCGTCGTCAACTCCGGCTACGGCGATGTCGAGATCAACAACACCACCGGCCGCGACCTGATGCTCACCGACATCGACCTGGGCAACGGTGGCCAGAGCGTGGTGCGCATCACCGACACCCTCAAGCACTGGGGCGACGGCCGCGCGCAGACCTGGTGGTACGTCAACCAGGCCGGCCAGGACAGCGTCTCGGTCTACAACAACGCCAACGGCGCCACCGCCCTCACCGGCGCCAGCCTGGCGAGCGTGATCGGCCGCGACTTCACCTACAACCCGCAGGCCGGCGCCCGCTACGAGTGGACCCAGGACTACCACATCACCCGCACCTACACCGGCCCCACCGGCATCTCGGGCAAGAGCGACGAGATCCCCGGCAACCTGGGCCGCTGGGTGAGCGAGATCGCCACTGCCGACGGCAAGGCTTACCTGACCAGCGCCGGCGACGTGGTGGTCCGTGCCGTCACCGGTGACGACAAGGCCTTCATGCAGTGGGCCGACGCCAACATCGGCTACACCACCGTGCGCGCCACCTCCAACGGCGACGAGTGGGGCGGCTACTACGCCGGCGCCACCTTCGACCTGGCCACTGACATCCAGATGACCGTCACCAACAGCGTGAAGGCCGACCACGCCATCCCGATCCGCTTCGTCGGCAACAGCGAGTCGCGCCTGCAGGTGGATTCCGGCTCCAACGTGCTGATCGGCGGCACCATCCGCAACGACGTCGGCACCAGCACCTTCGACGTCACCGGCTCGCTGCTGCAGGCCGGCGGCTCGCTACAGGGCAAGGACCTGGTGCTCAACGCCAGCGCCGGCATCGGCAGCGCCAGCGACGCGCTGAAGCTGATCGACTCCCGCGTCACCGGCGCCTCGGTCAGCGCCAGCAGCCAGGGCGACATCTTCCTGGCCAGCAGCGGCGACTTCTACGCCAAGTCGATCCAGACCACGGGCGACGTCACCGTCAACGCCGTCGGCGGCATCTACCAGCACGCCGACGCCGTGGGCGTGTCCATCGGGGGCGACGTGCTCAACCTGCACTCGGGCTCGGGCAGCTCCATCGGCGGGGTCAACAACCCGCTGGTCACCCAGAGCAACGAGATCAACGCCTCCGCCCCGGGCAGCGTCACCCTCACCCAGGGCAGCGGCAACATGAACGTCGGCTACATCGAGTCGCTGTTCGGCAACGTCGAGCTCAACACCCCGAGCGGCCAGATCCTCGGTGCCGCGCCCAAGGGCGAGGACCAGGACGCCAAGCTGCAGGAGAAGATCGCCGAGTGGGAGGCCATGGGCCTCACCGACGCCAACCACGCGCAGAGCACCATCAACGGCTACGAGAACCTGGTGGAGCGCTACTACAGCGACTACTGGACCCTCCGCGAGCGCGCCAGCAACCCGGACGGCAGCTTCAGCCTGACCAGCGCGGGCCTGAACCTCTACCGCGAGCAGGTCAGCGCCAACCTCGGCCACAGCGCCAGCGACGCCGAGATCAACAGCGCCATGAAGGCCCGCTACCTGGAGGCGAAGAGCTTCCTGGCCGGCGCGCCGGGCGTCGACCAGGGCCTGCTGCAGACCCGTTCGGCCAACTTCCAGTACAGCCTGGACACCGGCTCCGAGCTGTACGCGCAGATGACCCACGGCGCGGTCTGGGACAAGAGCATGCTGGGCACGGTGATCAACGCCGGCGCGGTGGCGGGCGACCGTCCCTCCACCGGCGCGCTGCCCAACGTCTCCGCCACCCAGGGCTCGATCCGCCTGAACAACGACCCGACCCAGGCCCTGCCCGAGTCGGAGACCCTGGTCTTCACCCTCAAGCGCACCGACGGCTACCTGCCCATCGTCACCCAGCTCTCCTCCTCGGAAGGCAACAGCTACAGCTCCAGCCAGCTGATGGCCTTCCTCGCCGAGGCCAAGCCGGGCACGCTGCAATCCGAACAGGTAGACGGCGACACCGTGCGCATCACCCTGCGCCCACGCTACGACCTGGCGGTCGAAGCCAAGGACCCGGTGGTGATCGACGCCAAGGGCGACTACCACGTGGGCACCTCCCAGGACGTGATCCTCAAGGACATCACCGTGGGCGGCACCCTCTACGTCTATGCCGGCCGTGACGTGATCAACCAGACCGCCACCGGCGTCGCCGGCGCCGTCACCGGCGGCCTGTACATCGACGCCGGGCGCAACATCGGCTCGCCGGACAACCCCATCCAGGTCACCAACAATGGCAACGACCCGGTCACCGTGTACCGCCTGGTAGCCCCGGGCACCGCCAACGTGGTGGTGCTCAACGGCAACGTGGTGGTCGGCAAGATCGACGTGAAGGGCGAAACCAACCTGGTGGCCAACAACGGCAACTTCTACTCCCTGGGCGACCACGCCACCTTCGACGGCGGCCTGGTCAACCTGCGTGCCGTGGACGGCAACGGCCTGACCTCCGGCTACATCGGCACCGCGCTGAACCCGTTCAACGTCGTGCAGAAGCAGGGCGCCCTGGGCCTGTTCGGCCTCGGTGCCAATGTGGTCGCCACGCAGAACGACCTAGTGATGTCCAACAGCGTGCTGGACGGCCTGGTGTCCCTCACCTCCAGCCTCGGCTCGATCCTCATGGACGACGAGGATTCGGTGATCCGCACCACCGACGAAGGCACCGGCCAGGTCGACCTGGTGGCCGCCACCGGCATTGGCGAGAACGGCGCTGCCATCCGCCTGCACACCGGCCACTTCAACGCCGAGACCCCGGTGGGCGACGTCAACCTGCACCTGCAACGCGAGGCCCGTGCCGAGCGCGTGCACGCCCTCACCGGCTCCGCCCACCTGGTGGGCGATGGCGACGGCGTGCTCGGCACCACCGACCTGGATCTGGCCGACGTGCGCGTCGCCCGTGACCTGGAACTGCGCGCCGAAAGCATCCGCGGCCAGGTCACCCAGACCGTGCAGGCCACCCCGCTGCGCCTGTGGGCCACCCACCTGCAGGGCGGCGTGGCCGACCGCATCGACCTGGGCATCACCGGCGCGCCCTACGTGCTCAACGAGCAGCTGGCCGCCCGTGTCGCCGACATCCGCTCCAACGCCGTGCGCTTCAACATCGTCAACGGCCACATCGGCGAAGAGATGAAGCTCACCACCGGCTACGTCAGCGCGCTGATGGACAACACCACCCCGGCGCTGCGCTACGCCAGCGACTTCCAGTACTACATCCCCTGGAAGGGCTTCTCGCTGGACCTGGAGACCCGCGGCGCCACCGGCTCCCGCGCGCCCATGTGGTTCAACTCGGCCCGTGGCGTATTCACCCGCAACATGGTCACCAGCGGCCACGCCACCTTCGACCTGGCCCGCCCGCACTTCAGCACCGACCTGCGCCAGACCGGCGGGGAGGCGATGCCCGCCTACTCCGCGGCCTACCCCGTGCGCCCGGCGCTGCAACGTGCCAATGCAATCTCCGCCGCCCCGCTGGCGGTCAACCTCGGTACCCAGAGCAGTGACGATGACTCCATCTAAGACCCTCACCAACGGCGGCCTGCGGGCCGTCGCCAGCCGCGCGCCCTTCCTGCTCGGTGCGGCCGGGCTGCTGTTCGCCGCCATCGCCAGCGCCGAGGCCCTGCCCTCCGGCGCGCTGCCCGGCGCCATCAGCTCGGAGCTGCTGCGCCAGCCCCAGCGCGCCCAGGAGCGCCAGGAAGCCCGCCCGCAGGACGACACCCCGGCGCTGGACGTGCCGGTGGTGGGCGACCAGAAGCTGCCCGACAACCCCAACCTCGCCTTCCAGCTGGACGCCGTGGTGTTCAGCGAAACCGCCATCCTCGACGCCCAGCAACTGGAGGCGATGGCCAAGCCCTACCTCGGCCGCAAGGTGGGCTTCGCCGACCTGCAGCAGCTAATCTCGGCAGTGAACCGCCTGTACGACGAGAAAGGCTACGTCACCGCCCGCGCCATCCTGCCGCCCCAGCGCATCGAGCAGGGCCGCGTGCGCATCCAACTGGTGGAAGGCCGCGTCGGCGAGCTGGTGCTGGAAGGCAACAGCTACATGAACGAGGACTTCATCCGCGAGCGCCTGGACATCGGCAACGGCGAGCTGGTGGACCCCAAGCGCCTGGAGGCCGAGCTGTCGCGCTTCAACCGCGTGAGCAACGGCACCCTCTCCGCCTCGCTGCAACCGGGCAAGGGCTACGGCCTCACCGACGTCTACGTGAACGTCAACGAGCCGCCGCAGAACAGCCTCGACCTGTTCGCCAACAACCACGGCTACGAATCCACCGGTGAAGAAACCGGCGGCATGATGTACCGCCACTACGGCGCCCTCGGCCGTGACGACGTGTTCTCCGCCTTCCTCTCCGGCTCCCGGGGTTCGGGCGTGGGCATGCTGTCCTACGACGCGCCCTTCAACACCCTGGGCGGGCGCATCGGCGGGCGTCTCGGCAAGAGCAAGGCGAAGGTCATCTACGGGCCCTTCCGCAGCCTGGATTCGGAGAGCGACTCGAAGAACGGCTCGCTGTTCATCAGCCACCCGCTGTGGAGCAACCAGGACTGGCTGCTCACCGGCCAGTTGACCTATGGCGAGCAGCGCACCAAGAACTACATCGCCGACGTCTTCCTCAACGAGAACCGCGTGCGCACCACCCAGGCCGACCTCACCGCGCTGTACCTGGCGCCGGGCCGCTCCCTGCGCGTGGGCCTGGGTTACCAGGATGCCCGCAGCGAGCTGGAAGGCACCGCCATCCGCGAGAACTACGGCCTCTGGGTCGGCTACTGGCAGTTCTACCAGGCCCTCAGCGCGGACTGGTACCTCAACGCCAGCGGCGCCTGGCAGTACGCCAACCGCGAGGGCGTGCCCTCCAGCCAGCTGTTCCAGATCGGCGGCGCCTCCACCGTGCGTGGCTACCGCCAGGGCGAGCTGGCCGGCGACGGTGGTATGTACTCCAACCTGCAGGCCAACTACCGAGTCACCCAGGCCCTCACCGGCTTCGGCTTCTACGACTACGGGCGCATCGACTCCTCGTTCCGCCAGCCGGAGAAACTCGACAGCGTGGGCGGCGGCTTCAACTGGCAGGCCACCTCGCGCCTCAGCGGCGAAGTGACCCTTGGCGTGCCCCTGACCAAGGTGCGCTCCGACCAGGACAACGCCTACGTCAACCTGCAAGTGGTGTTCAAGGTCCTCTAAGCGCCACGCCCCGAATCCGCTCCCGTGCTGAAGCCCGGCCCATGTGACCCCATCTCGTGGGCAGGGCTTTAGCGCCGGGGCGGCCCCTTCGATCCTCTCTGCCGTAGCCCGGGCTTCAGCCCGGGGCCTGCGGCGGCCCCACTCCTGGCGACGCCAGAAAAACACTGAACCGCGCGTTTCACCGGGCAGTCCATCCTTACAAGCCCGTCGGCAAGCCCGGGCTTATCCGTCTCGGACGTCATTGTTCCACTCGGCCTCCACAAAGGGCCTATCCGAGTGCCAAAGCACGAGAGAGGAGAACCCCTCATGAAACGTACTGCCCTGTTGATTACAGCCGCCCTGATGGCCTCCCCGGTATTCGCCGATGACCTCTGCACCATCAACCTGCAGAAGATCAGTGACGCCATGGCCACCAACACCACCCTGGGCGACCCGCTGAAGAAAGACGTCGAAGACCTGCGCATGAAGGCCGAACAGGCCAAGACCGCCGGTGACACCGAAGCCTGCATCAACTCGTCCAACATGGCGCTGCAGCGCCTGCAAGGGCCGAATAAGGAAGGCGGTAGCGACGGCGCCAGCCAGTGACCCGCCCCCGCTGAAAAGGCCAGCCTCGCGCTGGCTTTTTCATGCCCCGCGTAACGCCCAGCCCCTGCCTATACTCCTGGACACCCCCGCCAGGAGCCTCGCCATGCGCCGCCTCGCCGCCTTTATCGCCGCCGCCCTGATCAGCACCCCGCTCTGGGCCATGCACTGCCCCCAGGACATGGCCAAGATCGACGAAATGCTCAAGACCGACCCGCCCTCCGATGCCGCCCTGCTAGCGGAAGTCCAGCGTCTGCGCGCGGAAGGCGAAGAGCTGCACAAGGCCGGCAACCACGAGGAATCGGCCAAGGTACTCAAGGAAGCCATCGACATGCTGCAAGCCAGCGAATGAGCCTGGCCCGCCACCCGTATACATCCACGCGCTTGGAACGTGGCTTTGCTTTTAGTCACCGGTAAAGGGGCGCAACGAGACCTCGGAGCATGCAGCCGCCGCTCAGTCCGGACGTAGGGTGTGCTGCGCGCACCTGGAGCTCACCGGAAGCACCGTGCGGCGGTGCGCGCGGCACACCCTACGGCACGAGCTCATCCTGTCAGCTCTCAGCTCGAATTATCACAAGCAGGATGACCATGACCACGCCCTAAGGACGTGTCTTCCCACGCTCAAATGAAAAAGGGCTGCGCACGACATGCACAGCCCGGGAGCAGCTCACCCGCCTCAGAAGGCCGGCGGCTCCCGTTCCAGCAGCGACAGCGCCAGGCGGCGCACCTGCTGCAGGTCCACCGGCTTGGTCAGGCAGGCATCGGCACCGCGACGGCGCGCTTCCGAAAGGCTCGCCTCATCCACCGCGGCGCTCACCACCATCACCGGCATGCTGCGCAGGCGCGGCGTGCGCCGGACGTAGTCGAGCACTTCCAGCCCATCGCCATCCGGCAGGTCCAGGTCCAGCAGCATGAGCGCCGGCGTCTGTGCCTCCAGGGTCGACAGGGCGCGGCCGACCGACCCCGCACCGCGCACCTCGGCCATGTCGCGCAGGCCTTCCTTGAGCACCTTGAGGCAGGCCGGGTGGTCCTCGACGCAGAGCACCTGGGCCAGCACCGGCGCCGGCGGGCTTTCCTGGATGCCGGCGTCCGCCTGGTTCGGCGGCGCGGCGCTGGGCAGGTCGATCCAGAAGCGGCTGCCGATGTCGCGGGTGCTGCTGAAGCCGATCTCCCCGCCCATCAGCTCCGCCAGCTCGCGGCACAGCACCAGGCCGATGCCGGTACCGGGGATGGTGGAGTTCTCCCGGCCCAGGCGCTGGAAGGGCTGGAACAGCATGGCCTGCTGCTCCTCGCTGAGCCCCGAGCCGCTGTCCGCCACCCACAGGCGCACGCCGGCCGAGCGCAGCTCGTAACCGAGGCTGACCATGCCTTGCGGGTTGTTGTACTTCACCGCGTTGGATAGCAGGTTGAGCAGCACCTGGCGCAAGCGCCGGGCATCGGCCAGGACGAAGAGCGGCGGCTCCGGCGGCGCCATCATCTGCAGGTGCAGCTGGCGGGTCTGCAGCTCCGGCTGGATCAGCTCGGCGCAGCCGGCCAGCAAGGGGCCGATCTCCACCGGTTTGAGCTGCAGCTGCTGGCGGCGGTTCTCGATGCTCGACAGGTCGAGGATGTCGTCCACCAGTGAGGTCAGGTGGCGGCTGGCGTTGACGATCTCCTGGGCGTACTCGGCCTCCTCGCGGCGCTCGTCCTTGCCCTCGGTCTCCAACCCGATGAGCTGGGCAAACCCGTGGATCGCGTTGAGCGGCGTGCGCAGCTCGTGGCTCATGCTGGAGAGGAAACGGCTCTTCGCCTGGCTCGCCGCCATGGCCTCGCGGCTGGCACGACGCAGCTCATCCTCCACCTGCTTGAGGCGGGTGATGTCCACATGGGTGCCCGCCACCAACTGGGCGCGGCCTTCGCTGTCACGCTCCAGTACCTTGCCGCGGCTCAGCAGCCAGGCGTACTGGCCATCGGCATCGGCGAAGCGGTATTCGGCATCGAAGTTGTCCTGGTCGCTGTCGGCGAAGAACAGCCGCAGCCGGCGCACGCGCTCCACATCGTCGGGGTGCACGCGGTCGTTGAAGTCGTTGAAGCTGAGCTCGTCGGAAGGCAGGCCGAAGCGTTTCACGAAGCGTCCGCTCATCTTGATCGACAGCGTGCGGGCGTCCACTTCCCAGAGGCTTTCGGTGGTGCTCTCCAGCACCAGCTCCAGGTTGCGCTGGGCCTCGACGCGCTCTTCCTCGCTGGCGCGCAACTGGTCGCCGGTCTGCTGTACCGCCAGGGCCATGGACTCCAATTCCATGATCCGGCTGCTCGGCGCCTCGGGACCGAAGTCGCCCTGGCCGATGCGCTGCATCATCCCGGAGATGCCGGCCAGCGGCACCGAGAGCTCGTCGCTCAGGCGCCGCGAACGGGCCCACATCCAGGCGAAGAACAGGGCATAGAAGAAGGCCAGGCCGGCGATCAGCAGGTAGCCGATCTGCAGGTAACGCTCGGCGAGACGGTTGGTCTCGCGGAAGATATTGGCCTCGTCCACCACCATCATCAGGCGCCAGCCGGTCTGCGGGATCTCGGTCCAGGCCACCAACTGCTTGCGCCCGCCCAGCAGCACTTCCTTCATGTTGCCCTCGCCGGACTTCATCGCCTGCAGGATGGGCTGCATCTCGGCGTGCTTGGCCAGGTTGAAGTCCTCGGGCTTGAGCACCTCGCGGCGCACCGCCTCCTCGTAGGAATAGCGGGTCAGCTCGCGCAGGCCGAAATCACGTTCCCCCGCCGCCGGCAGCGCCATGATGCTGTTGTCGCGGCTCACCAGCATCGCGTAGCCCTGCCACGGCACCTTGAGGTTGCTGATGGCGCCGAGCATCTGCCCCACGGTGATGTCCAGGCCGACCACGCCTTCGAGGAAGTCGTCGCGGTACACCGGCGAGATCGCCGACATCATCCAGCCCTGCCCGGCCGGGTCGAGGTAGACGTCGGTCCAGACCACCTTGCGCCCCGGGTTATGCCCGGCGTCGGCGAGGTAATAGAAGTTGTAATCGGGTATCACCATGTCATGGGGATACTGCTCGGGCGTCATGAAGAAGGGGTAGATGCGGTTGTAGCTGTCCCAGCTGTTGAAATACACCGCCGCCATCAAGGGGTCGCTCTCGCGGATCGAGCGCATCAAGGGGTCCAACTGCGACAGGCGCAGGGCCTTCTCGTGATCCTGGCGCTCCACCGGCGTGCTGTTGGCATAGAAGGAGGCCGAGCGGCCATCGTCGCTCTGGGTGTAGAACACCCCATCCTCGCTCAGGCGATGGCGCGAATGCTCCAGGGCATCCGGCTGGTAGCTGCGATCGAGCAGCGCGCGGCTGGCGCTGTCACGGAACAACCGCACCAGCACCTCGATGCTCTGCAGCCGTCCATCGATGATCTTGCCCTCGCGGCGCACGGCGCTGCCCAGGTCCTCCAGCGCGCTCTGCTGCAGGTAATCGACCTGCGCATCACGGATCGCACTGTTGGTCAGCAGATAGACGGCGATCAGCACCGACTCCACCAGAATCAGTGGGATCAGCGCGCTTTGCACGAACGCACGCCAAATCCACTGGCGCAACGGATAACGGGGGGAGCGCGGCATTCGGAGGACTCGTTTGAGGGACATCCTGACAATAGCTGGCAATCATAAGCGAAGCCGGCGGACAGCCCAATTGTGCACTGAAGGTCGACGCGGCAACGCCTTTGGCGTACCATCGCCCGTCTAGCTTTACCACTAGAAGCTTTTGGGGCCGATTAGGATTCGACGCCGGTAACAAAACTCTAGGGGCATGCCGAGCTGGTAGCAGACCTCGTAAATCAGCTGCTGCAAACTTATAGTTGCCAACGACGACAACTACGGGGCGGCCCTCGCGGCCTAACCCTTCTGGTGGCTTCGGCCGCCAGCAGTCATAAGGGGATGCCTGTAAACCCGAAATGACTGTCAGATAGAACAGGATCGCCGCCAAGTTCGCTGTAGACGTAACGGCTAAAACTTATACAGCTCGCTCTGAGCACCCTGCCAGTCGGGCCGCAAAGAGCTAACTCAGTAGACTTGGCTAAGCATGTAGTCCCGAAAGCGGCGCACTGGCGGACGGGGGTTCAAATCCCCCCGGCTCCACCAAACGCAAAGCCCCTGAAGATCGCGAGATCTCCAGGGGCTTTTTCTTTGGGCGCAGATCAACCCAATCCCTCCGAAGCCTAGACGCCGGCCCGGGAAGCCTTCGGCACTATTCCGACCTGCATGCCGAATGGGTTGAAAACACTGTTAAGCGTCTGCAACGTGGGATTACTTTCGTCGTGCTCCAGTTGCCGCAGGGCTCGCAACGACAACTTGCACATCTGCGCAAACCGAGCCTGCTGTAGCCCGGTCACCTTTTTTCGCAGGCGCCGGACAGCTTCCCCAATGGTGATCTCACCGGAAGCCAGTTGCTGCTGCAGCTCATTCAAGATGCGGGAACGCTCCAAGATATCCACTAGACAAACCTCATAAAAAGGCAATTTAGTGCCTAAAAATAGGCTTTGACGTTAGAAAGCGGCATTTTATTACCCCTTTCAAACGGAAATAGAAACTTCGCGCTAGTCTCTGGTTCGAGTCTTCTTGCTCATCATGCTGCTGGGGGAAAACTGTACCCTCGCCTCCATCTCGTACTCGACACCATCAACAGCAGTTCGCTGATACCTCTTCGGAGCTCTAGATCGAAAGAGCCCTTTGCTGCAGAGCCAATCTGAATCACGAACGTCCTTCCCTGGGAGATATCACTGAGTTACTGATCAGATTCAAATAACCACTGCCCACCAAACGCAAAGCCCCTGAGGATCGCGAGATCTCCAGGGGCTTTTCTTTGGGCGCCGACAAGCTTGCTCACAGCAACAGCAAGAAGACGCGACTACGGGGAAAACCCCAGCTCCTCCACAATCAGCATCCCGCTTGGCGCTCTCACTGCCAGCTTCACCGAATCGCCCCGCACCTCCAGCACCTCGACCTCGATCCCCTGGGTCAGCAACAGTCGCATGACCTGCGTCCCCAGCTTCCCATCAAGGAGGTTGATCGACACCACATCGCCCAGCCGGCAGACGCCTTCATGTAATTGCACGTAACGTACCTCCGATTTCTCCTGAGGTAGAGGACAGCACAGGGAAAGGACCAGGGCGAGGGCAAGTGGATGGCTTCGGAGAATTCCCTGTCACCAAGGACGGCATTTCTATGCCCGGGTGCATAGGCGCATACACCTGGCGAAGCTCGTGCAATGGTATTTCAACGAGCATTTCTCGAACCCGACCTCCCTTCACTCCTCCTGCGCCCTCTGCATCTCCAGCAACCGAGAAAAATCTTCGAGATTGCTACGCGACAGCTGCACCACCGCATCCATCAGTGCCCCTTCCCGGTACTCGCCAAACCAGGGCCCGGGGAAGCCTTCCCGAAACGCAGCGTTATCCAGAATGATCTCGGCGATCACCTGAACCGTATGCAGCCTCGACTCCAACCGCTCGCGCAGTTCGCGAAGGCGACGTTGTTGATGGGTCAGTGAAAGCGGATCGGGATCATTCATGGCAGCAACTCCTTGGTTCGGCTATCAAGCCGTTTCGCATAAAAACGAGCATGCCCAGCGCGGCGTGAGTCGGCCAGACTCCTGGTAGAGCCACAGCCGTATTCCAACCAGTTGATGTTTTCCGCCATGGGCCAGACGGACACTTCAGCGTGAGCACTAAGCAGCAAGCCGCCGGGACGCCCTCCCCTCTCCCTCACGACTCCCGTTCCTTTTCCACGAGCTCACGGGTTAGCAACGCGACGTTGACCATCACATGCTTGCCCAGCTTGTGTGAGGGGATGTAGCCGTTGCGAATCCATCCCCAGACGATGTTGTGTTCATCCCCCATGCGTATCCAGTCGGCGAATTCGCGCCACGGCATGATCGGAGGTGCGCAGATCAGGTGTTTGAGCGTTAGGTCGGTTCCTTCCACATCCTTGGCCTTTGCTGCACTATGTTGGCTTTCAAGCGGCTTGAGCGGCACTCAAGTCAATAATTACCCAGGTCAATTATTGACTTGATCGGTTAAAAGTCAATAGTTACCTCGAAAAATGCGGTTTGTCTGACTACATGGAAAGCTCTGCAGATAGGGCAAGGCTGCTAATCAAGAAGATCGGCCCAAAAAAACTTAGCCAATTGAGCGATACCGAACACAGTCGCTGGCTCAATGTGAGCAAAGGGGCTGTGCGTGTTAGCACAGAGGAGATCGATGTGCTTGTGAGCGCTTTCCCTCAGTACGCACTTTGGATTGCTAGTGGGAAAATTCTTCCGGAAGGAGGGCAAACCAGTCCGGACTTCGATGAGAAGAGCTCAAACTGAACTTAATTCCACCTCAACCCTGGATAAAGTCAATTTGCCTTTGGCCTGGTTAGGGTTAAACGACGTGAGTCATTTAGCTTCAAGACAATGAAGAAAAAGGATGATCAAAGAGCGCGTTCTCACCATCCTGTCGTGGTCGGAAATCCGGCTGCCGAAACTTGAGGAGCTGACCGGGATCAGCGGCTACACCTGGAGTAACCTCAAGAACCCCTCCAAGAACAGAGAGATCAAGGAGGAGGAGATCCTGGCAATCGCCAAGGTCTACCCCCAGTTCCGCTGGTGGCTCCTGACAGGTGAGGTGATGCCTGAGGTAGGGCAGATCAGCCCGGACGATCCTGTCTCGAGCGAGCAAAGCAACGAGACTGAATAGCAAACAGCGAGTGCCCGCAGGCACCAGACATTGACAGGGAGTGGTCAATGAAAGCCGACAGAAATGACGCCCCGCGCTATCTCCATCGCAAACGAACAGCAGAAGCCGGCAAATGGCTTGCTGCAGGAGTCATCGGAACCAGCGTCGCGTTGAGCCTGCTCTACCTGGCGGGCGTCAATCTCCCCCTCCTGCAAGACCCGAAGCCCGCCGCACAGGCTCAGCAACAGCACTATGAACAGTCCTCGCTGCCGCCCTTCGTAGACACCGATCCAACGCAACCAAAGGCCGAAGACATGTTCTGGGCCAACGTCAAAAAACAGGAGCAGCAAACCCGCGCTCGGCAGACCGACTTCAACGACCACAACTACACGCCACGCCAGCCCGACAATGTGGTGAGCATGGAAGGGGTCAGGCAATCAATCGCCTACGAACAGAACGCGCAACCCTCAACGACACGCCGCCGAAACGTGGAAAGCGATAGCCACTGGGTCGACAAATGGAGCGGCGGTGGCCAGTACCTCGCCCACTGGAACGTAGTGAATAACTACATCGATGGCGGCAGCGTCTGCGGCAACCACAAGCGCGGCTCGATTGACTATCGGGAATGCCGAAAAGGTGCCAAGCAGTATTTCAAGCAGGCGTGCAGAAAGTGGGAGAGCCGCTATCAGAGCGACCGAGAGGCCAGGAGTGATTGGCTGAAACAGCGGTACTGTTCGGCGGCAAGCAGCTTTAGCCCGATGGGATGAGGACCATGAAAAGCAAACCTGACTCTCTGCCTCTGGCGTGCCCCTGATGTGCCCATGTCTCTGCTGCATCACCTCCAGCCCATCATGAGTAACCCATTCCGGGATAAGCCTGAAATGGGTTTATTCAAACCACCGGCCCTCGTTCCGGTGACCCCATGAAAACCATCAACTCTCCGCCCTACCAACGCCTGCTCGAATTGCTCATCGCAGCGCGTAATGAGTCGGGTATGACCCAACAGCAACTGTCAGAGAAGCTGCTGCGTCCTCAGTCCTACGTATCCAAATACGAGCGCGGTGAAAGGCGGCTCGATGTGGTCGAGTTCCTGCTGGTCGTGCAGAGCCTCGGTGCGGAGCCCTTTGCGCTCTTGTGGGAGATTCAGCCCTTGCTCGATCAATTCGGCAGGCGTCAGGAAAACGAAATCGACTGACCCCAAAAGCAAAAAAAGCGGGAGCCCCAAAAGACTCCCGCTTTTCATTTCGGTCTTCGCTTCACCCCATCACTTGTTGCCAGTCAACGCCGCATAGCTGGTCATCAGGTTGCGGTAATCGGGGATGTGGTTGGAGCACAGGGCGGCCAGGCCTTCCACGTCGTTGCGCCAGTCGCGGTGCAGTTC